>PAQS01000019.1 GCA_002709385.1 Waddliaceae bacterium | reverse complement strand
TTCAAATAAAGTATCACCAAAAATTCAGAATAAAGTGGGTAAATCAACCCCTGTTCATGTTGGACGAGCTCCTGGACAAAGCGCTGAGATGAGTCCTACTTTACGCTTAGTTGCTCTAAACGAAGCTTTAAAGGAAACCTTAAGCCGAGAAGATTATGAGCAAGCTGCTTGGCTACGTGACCAAATTAAAGAGTTAAAAGGAGAAGAGTATGACACAAAAAGCTAGAGTACAGTCAATTCTTCCTCCTCCTCGATGGAATAGTATTAAAGACCCTATATGGCTCGCTTCTACCCTTAAGCTCTATCGTAACCTCGATAAGTACAAGTTTCCAGGTAAACTACCTGTAGATCCACGGAAATTGATTCTTGATTTAGAACAAGAAGCAATTCTTAAAGCTCCTTCATTGAATGCTCCTCAGTACTTCCCTGCTGAGAAAGTAGAGCCTCTAGAAAAAGAATATTTATATGAATATTTTCTAGCCTCACAGAGTTTTAGTCGCGCTCATACTGGTGAAGGCTTCATTATCGATAAAAGTGGTTCCTTTCTCGCCGTTCTAAATTTACGCGAACATCTCCAACTTCACTATACCGATACAAATGGAGAACTTGAGCAAGCATGGAATAAACTTGTATCTATTGAAACAGAATTAGCTAAAAACCTAAGTTTTTCATACTCCTCTAAATTTGGATTTCTTACTGCAGACTCAAGTCGTTGTGGTACAGGACTAATCACCCATCTTTTTCTTCACATACCAGCACTCTGCAACAAATACTCTTTACAAGAGCTACGAGAAAAATTTGGGAGTGATGACATTGTTCTAGAGGGAATACAAGATAATAACGATGACCTTGTTGGTCATATTATTACAGTCCAAAACCGTTATACCTTAGGACTAAACGAAGAAAGTATTCTTAGTACACTACGCACAGCAGCCACCCGCATCGCTGTTGCTGAAAAGGGCCTTCGTAGCCAAGATAAACAAGAAGGTGATGTTCACGTTAAAGACCTTATTAGCCGCTCTTTTGGGCTTGTAAAGCACTCTTTTCAACTACAAACAGTAGAGGCTATGAATGCTTTAAGTTGGCTTCTATTAGGGGTTCATATTGAAGCCATTAGTGATATTGATGCTGGTATGCTAACAGATCTTCTTTTTGCATGTCGTCGCGCCCACCTTATGGAACGACTTGAAGGAAAAGGGAAACAAGAGCTACTTCCAGATCAAAGAGCTACTTTCATCAAAGAAAAATTAGAAAAAGCAAAGTTTATCGCTAACTAGAGCTTATTAATGAACGAATTCCACGGCGTTGCGATCAATCCAGATGGCTGGATGTACTTGTCGGAGCATTTAGCTCCGATTTGTACAATTATGGATATCCCTTTAACCTTGCCATCAAAAAAAACAGCTCAGCAAGTCGCTAAATACTATCCTGATCTAAAAACCCAGGTTATCGAAAGCGAAAACTTCTCTCTTTCTTACCTATTTGAAAAATATGATGTAATTTTTCACTCTGATACTTTTGACTTACAAAGCCATGCAAAAGCACTAAAAGATATGATTCAAAATCTAGATAAAGATGCCCATATCGTGCACTGTCCTCATGGCTTCTCCGATAAAGGTTTTTGGTTTGAAAGATCTGTAAATGAAGACATTACACTGATTTATGGACAAAACGAGCTCGATCTTTTAAGAGAACGTGGTGTACTACAAAACCTTAAACATTATGTCATGGTAGGAAACACACGTCTTCCTTACTACCAAAAACATCAAAAACACTTCGATGAAATTGTACAAAAAGAAGTCTTTGCACAATTTGACCAAGAGCGCCCCACACTTCTTTATGCACCTACTTGGCAAGATCCAGAAAACTCATCCTCTTTTGTAGATGCCTCAGAAATTTTGTTAAAGCAGCTACCTAAAGAGTTCAATATTATCATCAAACTGCACCCTCGAACACGAAACTCTCACAAAGAGCATCTGAACGATATGATTGAGCAATACAAAGCTCACCCGCAAGTTGTCATCTTAGAAGATTATCCATTGGTTTATCCAATCTTAAGCAAAAGCGTTGCTTATATAGGGGATATGTCGTCTATTGGGTATGATTTTCTTGCTTTTGATCGCCCTCTTTTCTTACTTAATCAAAACCGCAGAGACACAAACAATGATCGTGGACTATTTTTATATCGATGTGGAGTAGAAATTACCCCTGATCAATACAAAAATATTTTTTCTTTGATCAAAGAAACTCTAGTTAATGATCAAAAGTCAGAATCAAGACAACAAGTCTATCGCTATACTTTTGGAAAAGAAAGAGGAACCGGGCAAATTCGCAAAGATCTAATCCTACAGTGTGAAAACCATAAACTCTTTTACTAAAACTACCTAATTCGCGCTTCCATTAAATTAAATCAAAGAAGCCGCTGCTTTATCCAAGTAAAATACGATATTTTGATGCTTTTGCAAATGTGACGCAGGCAACAAATCTGTTATTGGACCATTTAAAGCACGCGCAACAGCATCAGCTTTAGATTCTCCTGTAGCCACTAATGCGATTTCCTTTGCTTTCAATATCGTAGCAATCCCCATACTCAAAGCCCTTTCAGGAACTTCTAAAGAGCTTTCTTGAAAGAATCGAGCGTTCGCTTGCCGTGTTTCATCACTTAAAGATACAATACTTGTTTTAGATGATGGTGCAGATCCAGGTTCTACAAAAGCGATATGCCCATTAGAACCAATACCTAAAAGCTGAATATCTACTGGTCCATATTTGTGTAATAATTGTTCATATTTCTGACAACGAAGGTCCAAGATCAACTCTTCTTGCTCCTTACTTAAACCTCTCCCCTCTCCTAATTTATTCCAATATTTCCCCAAGTACTTGATTTCCAATATATCTAAATCCTCTAACTTTTTTGCCAAACCATTCAATAAATGGATATTTTCTAACGGTAAACCATAAGGACGCTTAGGCGACCACAACAAACGATCAAATAACTGAGAAAACATGAAGAACGAAAAACTCTGTGGATCTTCTGCTGAGATACCCACATACTCATCAAGATTAAATGTATGTATATTTGACCAATCTAATTTATTCTTAACAGAATACTTTGTTAAAAATTTGTATATAGGAATAGGTGTTGAGCCCGTCGCTAACCCTAAAGAGAAGGCTTGTTTATCTTTTTGAGCTTCCTGCATTTTTTTACAAATTCTATTTGCACACGCATCGGCACACTCCATTTCATCAGAAAAAATACGATATTTTATTTGAGAATCTCTCATTAAAAGCTACCTGCTTATTTTTTATATCTCTCGACAGTTT
The DNA here is from genome assembly GCA_002709385.1 of Waddliaceae bacterium. Taxonomy (GTDB): domain Bacteria; phylum Chlamydiota; class Chlamydiia; order Chlamydiales. The sequence goes on along the minus strand of PAQS01000019.1, from coordinate 250,799 downwards.
CTAGCTAAATATTTAGCTAAATTTTGACCGAAGTTTTACCGATATTTGTGCTGTATAACTACATGAGGTGATGATGAAAACTATTCTCTATTTAACATTTATGTTGTGTCTATTTGTAGGGGTCTCTGCTGCCGACCGGCATATACAGACATCGATTCACCCCATTAATGGAATGCTGCAGATTGAGCTGCCAGACAACACAATCACAGTAAATACAAACACTCCTGGTGTAATCATTAAAAAGTACCCAAACGGGGCTTTAAAACAAATTACCTTAAATCAAGTTCGTACCCTATACCAAATTGACTACTATGAACCAGCTGATTTAGATTCAGAACAAGTCTCTAGAGTACTAAAACTCGATAACATAAACGGACTCTATTACCTACACGGAAAATCCTATACACTATCAAGAACAGGTAAGTTTCTTACTGTCTCTAACTGGTCAGAAGGACAACTAGATGGCAAACAAGAAATTTATGACGAATTTCAACAGATTCGTGAAGAAAGAGTGTTTTCTAAGGGATTCCCTGTCGGTGAATGGAATTACTACTATGCAAATGGATACAAATCTCGACAATTGACACTTCCCAATAATAAAGAAGAATGGGAACAACTCAAACGTCCCCTAGCTAAAGCTCAAAGAGGACCTATACCAGAACATGAAGAAACATATAACGTCCAAGAACTCTGGTTTGATGAAGAAGGAAGAAAAGAAAAAGAACTCTATTATATGGCGCAACAAAAAGGTGATAAATTCATCCTTCAAGAAAACGGAAAATCAATTTCATTTGATCAATATGGAAGAACATTAGCTGAAACAGAGTTTATAGGTGATAAAGGCAGACATACTCAATACTTCTATACTGATAATACAGTTCAATCCAAAACCGAATACATCATCAGAGACAAAGTATTTAAACAAATCTCCCTAAATACACCTGAAATACTTATTCCTGTTCTCGCTCCCTAAAGAGATTTTTCATAAATCTCTAGGTAATAAGCCGTAGTAGTTTTCTACTACGGCTTATTCTTTATTTTAATCTAAAAAAAACAAATTTAAGTTTTTAAAACTATTTATTACTTAATATTAATAGCTTAAGTATAAAAATTTTCATTTTTTTATCTTTTTAAAAAAAATCATTAAGTTCCCCCCCCCCCATTCCGATATCCATGTTGGCTCGATTGAGGACTTACGGACAAGAACCTCACAGTGGCCAACAACCATCATCCAAGGATCGGAGATGGAAAAGAAGTAAGAACGCAGTGCTAGAGCGTATCGCTTCTAAATAATTCAACATTCACGGAGGAAAGAAAATGTTGATCGCCAATAACGCCACTTATAAAACTTTTGTTAGTAACTATGCAGGACAGAACAGCCGACTCCAAACATCTATGAGTCGTCTTTCATCAGGACAGCGTCTACTTACACCTGGAGAAGCTCCAGCTGATTTAGGTATCTCAGAAAGATTTCGTGCTCAAATTCGTAACTCTGAAGCCGCTAGCGGCGTTATTCAGAACGCTATCAACTTGATGCAGTCTACTGACCGATGGCTACAAGAAACTCATAGTATATTGAATAGAATGAGTGAACTTGCTGTATCTGCAGCAGATGGTTCTAAAAGCTCTGGTGACCGAAAGAACTTAGATCTTGAGTTTCAACAATTAAAAACAGAAGTTGCTCGAATTTCAGAAGCAGGAAAATACAACGGCTTATCCGTGAATTCACAAACTGCAGTCGCTGTCTATGACAATCTAAAGCATAGAATTGTCTATAGCCAAGCAGATGGCTCTGAGAAAGCAATGCTCGATCAGAATTTCATGGATGGAAATGCTTCTAAAAATGGTATCCAATACGCTTTTGAAAGCTCTGCAAGCAACGGATTTGTTGGAGACTATCTATTCAGTGAAGATGGAAAAAGCCTCATCTATGTAGCACAAAAAAGTATCGGTTCTTTATCTGCACAAAAAACCTTAATGAAACTAGATATTGAAAGCGATACTCTCACCACACTTGCTATGGAATCCGCTGGTGGAACATCTGCGACATCACAACCTCGATTAGTCATGGATAACAAAGGAAGAATTTGGGTTTCCGAGCCATCTACAGCGGGAGGAGGAGCTAATAATCAGTTTAGAGTTCGTATGATTGATATGGATTCATTCACTTTAGACGATGGTGGTACTGGAGCAACAAACAACTGGTCCGGTGGCGTAACCACAGCTTCAAGCTTCTCTGAATTTGCTGTTCATGATGACTATATTTATTACATCGAACGCAGTACAGGTACAAGCCCACATCGTTTGGTAAAACAACACATCAACGACACAACAAATAAGCAAACCTTGATGGATGACTTAAGTGTAAACTTTGGTCTAAATAAAGGTGAAACTTACGCCATTAGTTCAGATGGTCAATACTTAGCTTTTGAAGATGAAAACGGAACTGCAGGAACATTAAAAGTTGTTCATATTTCTTCTGGACAGGTTACTTCTGTTCCTTTAGGTACAGCAGCAAACTCTATCGCAGCCCTTGATTTTGATGCAAATAACCGTATTTATTGGACTGATACGGGAGGGACAACGGATGAAAATGCATTAAAACGTGCTCAAATCCGTCTAAACGGAGACGTTCCTGAAGTTTTTGATATCAAAACATTGCGCAGTGAAAACGCTGGTCATCTTGGAGCATATAATAGTACCCAAGCAGCAAAAAATATGGGTCTGTCTGTAGGCGGTGGAAGTCCTGCTGGAAGATATGAATTTCAAGTAGGTCCAGACCAAGATATGAGCGTAGATTTTGTGCTTGCAGATGTACGATTAACTCGTCTTGGAATCAGTGATCAAGATGTATTAAGTATTGACTCAGCACAAGCCGCTATCACAAAAATTGCCGGTGCAATCGACATGGTAGCTAACCAAAGAGCTGTTATCGGTTCACAAGTAAGTAGACTTGGATTTACACACTCTGCAAACACAGGATTTAAAGACAATCTATCACAAGCTGAAAGCAGGATTCGAGACGTTGATATCGCAAAAGAAACAAGCGAATTAACGAAAGCGCAAGTTCTATCACAAGTAAGCATATCTATGCTCACACAAGCAAATAGTAGCGCGCAAAACGTTCTCAGACTCTTGCAATAAAATTATCAATAACAATAACACGAAACCACTGGGCCAATACAAATGTATTGGTCCTTTTTATTTTAGCCCTCACAGATACTTTTGAGGGCTTTTTTTATTATTTTTTTTCATTTTTTTTCTAATCCACTCACTCTTTCTTTCCGATACCTCTTTTGAAAGGATCACAATTCTGTTCGGACAGCAGAAGTGAGAGTTTCAAAACATCGATTAACTTTAACCAAGTGGTAAAAAAGCCATGATCATTGCCAATAATGCAACATATAAAACGTTCATTAGCAACTATGGTGATCAAAATAGTCGCCTACAAAACGCTATGAGTCGTCTTTCTTCAGGACAAAAAATGACAAGCCCAGGAGATGCTCCTGCTGATCTAGGTATTTCTGAGCGATTCAGAGCTCAAATCCGCAATTCAGAAGCTGCTAGCGGTGTCATTCAAAACGCAATCAACTTAATGCAATCAACAGACCGTTGGTTACAAGAAGTACATAACATTCTAGATAGAATGAGTGAACTTGCTGTATCTTCAGCAGATGGTTCAAAAAGCACTGGGGATCGTAAAAACCTCGACTTGGAATTCCAACAATTAAAAAATGAAGTAGCTCGTATATCTGAAGCTGGTAAATACAACAAACTATCAGTGAATGGAAGAACAGCTGTTGCTGTATACGATAACCTAAATCACAAAATTACCTATTCACAAGCTGATGGTAGTGAAATCCATGATGTAGGCATCAATTTCCGCGATGGAAATGCTGCAGCAAACGGCATTAAATACGCTTTTGAGAGCTCGGCAGCAAATGGGTCTGTTGGTGACTTCATGTTCACTGACGATGGAAAAAATCTGATCTACGTAGCTCAAAAAAGTGTAGACAGTCTTTCTGCACAGAAAACTCTGATGAAACTGGATATAGAAAGTAATCAACTTACAACACTAGCTATGGATTCAGCTGGAGGTACTTCCGCTACCAACCAAGCTCGTTTAGTTATGGATAACCAAGGTCGCGTGTGGGTTTCTGAACCTTCTACAGCAGCTACTACAGATGATAAACAGTTTAGAGTTCGTTTATTAGATGTAGATGCCTTCACATTAGATGATGGTGGTACTGGCGCTTCAAATAAATGGGCCGGTGGTGTTACTTTAGCATCTAGCTTCTCTAACTTTGCTGTACATGATGACTACATCTATTACATAGAGCGTAGTACAGGTACTGCTCCACACCGCTTAGTAAAGCAGAGTATTTACGACACAACAAGCAAAGAAATTCTTTTAAACGATATTAGCACCACTTTTGGTCTTAATAAAGGCGAAACCTATGCCATTTCTCAAGATGGTCAGTACATGGCTTTTGAAGATGAAAATGGCACTGTGGGTAATGTTAAAATTATTCACATACCTTCTGGTGAATATATCACACAGTCTATGGGAAGCCGAACCAACTCGGTTGCAGCTCTAGGTTTTGACGGAAACAATAATTTATTTTGGACCGATACAGGTAATACAAGCGATGAAAACGCAATCAAACGAGCAAGCATTCGTTTGGCTTCAGACGGTAAACCTGAACTGTACGATACAGAAGTGATTCGCAATGATAATGCAGGTCACCTAGGTGCGTATAATTCTGGTATGGCTGCTAGAAACATGGGGCTTTCTGTTGGTGGTGGAACCCCAGCAAGTCGCTATGAATTCCAAGTTGGTGCTGATGCAGGTATGGATGTTGATTTCGAATTAGCAGATGTACGTGTTGTAAAGTTAGGGATTAGCTCTCTTGATGTATTAAATGAAGATAACGCTCAAGCAGCAATCAAGTCCATTTCTGGAGCTATTGATATGGTTGCAAATCAACGCGCTATCATAGGATCTCAAGTGAGCCGTCTAAGCTTTACTCACTCAGCAAACACTGGGTTCAGAGATAACCTAGCTCAAGCTGAAAGCCGACTACGTGATGTTGATATTGCTAAGGAAACAACAGAGCTCACAAGAGCACAAATACTTTCTCAAACAAGTATCTCTATGCTTGGGCAAAACAACACAAACGCTCAAAATATTTTACGACTTCTTCCATAAAAGAGTTAGAAAATATTATACACAAAAGGCCAGCAAAATTTGCTGGCCTTTTTGTTTTATCATCATAATAATAGTTCCTATTTATTATGACTTTTTATTGATTATGGAAAGACTTCGCTCTTGGTTTCAAACAAATAAACGCTCCCTCCCTTGGCGTGATAACCCCACTCCCTATTCTGTTTGGGTATCAGAAATTATGCTACAGCAAACAAGAGCTGAAGTAGTCATCCCTTATTTCCACGAATGGATGAAAAAATTTCCTAACATTCAATCTTTAGCTGAAGCACCTATCGAGTCTGTTATAAAAACATGGGAAGGGCTTGGATATTACTCTCGTGCAAGAAACCTGCATGCCGGCGCCCAAACAATTATTCAACAATTTTCTGGACAAATCCCTTCTTCTAGTGATGAATTGAACAAAATAAAAGGAATTGGTCCCTACACAATTGGTGCCATCCGTAGCTTTGCCTTCAAACAAAAAGCTGCTGCTGTAGATGGAAATGTATTACGAGTTATCTCTCGCTATAAGGGGATTAAAGAAGATATAGGGAAAACAAAAACCCGCAAACTAATCGAAAACGAAGTTTTTAAGATTTTACCAGAAAATGCCCCTTGGGAAATCATGGAAGCTTTTATTGAACTAGGAGCGCAAGTTTGTGGAAAAAAAGCTCTATGTTCATCTTGTCCGTTAAAAAGAGATTGCTACACAAACTTAAACGGACAACAAAAAATACTCCCAATTAAAGAAAAAAAAATTCAGTACGAAAAACGATTTAGAGCTGTAGCTCTTATTGAAAATAACCAACATTTTCTTGTTAGAAAGGTAAATGAAGGTGAAATCATGTCAGGTCTCTACGAATTTTTTTACATAGATCTTAACAGTCCAGAAGAAGAAATAAATAAAATATTAACTCATTTAGAAAAAAAATCTGCTCTCCCCCTCATATATAGAAAAAAACTTCCTAAAGTAAATCATACTTTTACCCGCTTTCGAGTCCAAATACTTCCTTTTCTCCTTCAAACAAAGGAACAAAAAGAAGTCCCTTCCTACCAATGGAAAACATTAGAAGAACTAGACCTCTTACCTTTTTCATCTGGACACAAAAAAGTCCTACAAAACCTGAAAAAGATCTTCAAGACTTAATTCAGCAACTTTTTTTGTGTCTCCAAGCCGGCTTCTTTCCAATAAAGTAGACAATGTTGCAAACTTGAACCCATGGTAATAATAATGTTTAGTAGGATGATGAAGAATCTCTAAACCTCTCTGGTCAGATAATTGTTTAAACTCACCAATTTGCATTTCTTGAAGAGGTCGAGGATAAAGGATGCGCTGGTCATGCATTTCATCACCATACCCAAAACTAGCATAAATAAAGCCTCCATCAAGACAAAATTCCTCATAACTTACCCGACCATTATTCATACGATATCGCAACAAATCAAAGGATGTTAAAAGCTGAGAAGGTAAAGTTTCTGGAGCATAATTCAAGTGACGAAGACTATTTTCATTAAAAAAAAGATGCGCTAGATCGATAACAGAATCTACATCTTTATTAATAAAATAATCTCCAGTAGATATTCCCTGCCGCTTTAAATAACTCAAAAATTTTTTCTTTTGCTTAGAAGACTTCCATTCAACTAACGCAACATAATAAGGCTCATGATGGTTTTTTAGCTTATCTTCAGTTTTTTTTATAAATTTCTGATCAGCTTGCTCTGTAGGCAAAACACTATAAAGATGCTCCAAAAGTTGCTTAGAACCTCTGTTTTCTAATGTAAAATCCTTAACTCTTACAATCATAGAGCGTTGATCTAAGTTAAGTAAAACATCTTTTGCCTTATTCTTAATACATGGAAAAAAACAAATAATCGAAGCTTCTTCTTTTCGACGACTATATTCCAAAGTTAGATAATCTATATATTTTTCAGATAAACCCAACTTTTCCAATTGTACTAAACTCGCTTCTGAAACCATTAAATCCTTTTGGAGCTTTACTTCAGTATTAGGATTTCTATCTAAAATCAACGCCAAATGAACCATATTCTCAACAATTTCTACTTCTCCTCGCCCCTCTTTAACCTTTTTCATTTTAGCAAGCTCTTGATACAGAGATAAACGATCACCATTACACACACAATGACTGACTTCTTCTAAAAGCTCACGTGCCCATATATCTGCGATGCCTCTAGATTCATGATCTAAATACACACACATAGCCAAAACATCCATTCTCTCAAAATTCAGTAGATCTATGGCACGCAGATATTTTTTTTCATTAGATACTAGATGTTGAGGAAGACCTCGCTGAAAAGGACCACTTATTCCCACACGAAGAGCCAATATACTCACAGAAATCACAAAAAAGGCTAAGCCTGTGCGAAGTAAAAAGCGTTTTTCCCAAAGATTTGACCATGCCTTTTTTAAGTATTTCACTAGCAACCCCTGTTTCTAATTAAGCACAAAAATTTTATTGCTTAAGTTGTGTTCTTCGTTTTAGCAAACTATTGTATAAATAAAAAAAATACTAGCTATAGATGAGGATATATATGGTGCCTAAAAATTCTCCTGAAAATACAAACGTTTCTGTTTCTAAAGACCGCAAAATAGTAAGCAGCAGGTCTATAGAAAAACAAAAAAATCTAGATGAAAATGAAGACAAGCACCTCGCCTCCGAAGCTCTTCAATATAAAGAAGAAATCGAACTTTTTATCTCTCAACTAGACCACACCATACATAATGCATCAACACAAACAAATATGACACTTGCAAAAGAGATCAACCAAAGATGTCACAAACAACTCAAAAATATTGATCTAAGCAGGGGTTATCGAACAAAAATTTCTCTCAATATCCTTTATTCGGCCTGCCAAATTAACCTCTTAATCGTACGTTGCTTAGTATACGAAAGCTATTCATCTCTTAGACAAGCCTCATTTCTTCCCAGTTCCTTACAAGGTTCTAGTCCATTTATCAAAACTGGTGCTCAAGCAACAAGCATGCTAACGCACTTTATTCTCCACTGTGAACACATTGTAAACCAGGTTTACATTGGAAAAACAATAACAGAAAAAGAAGCTCGTCAAAGTGAGTTATTTATTTGTAATTTTTCTAAAGAGCTTTTAGCTGATCTTGGCGCCTGGATAGAGCTATATACCCGTGCATGTTTCGAACATTTACACCCTTCTCCTCCTAAAAAACCAGGGCCCTTTAAGACATTGCTCAAGAAATTCAATCCCATCATGGAAATGTATACTCCTCTTCCTAAACAATTCGTAGAATTCCACGCTTTACTTAGCAAAAGAGCACAATCAGAGACTATAAAAGAAGAGAAAGTAACTTACCCAATGCTCTTGGCACAACTGAGTAGAAACGAACAAATAAGCAAAGACACAGGAGAAGTATGGAAATTTTTACTTCATTTTCGTAACACCATGGTCACAAAAGCTGGTTTAGGAACAACAAATGCACAGCTTGATTTGGGACCTCATCAATTTTTAATCAAACAAGACAAGCCTATTCAAATCAACCTCTCAGGTTTTAGTGTTTTACCTTCTATATTTTGTGACTGCTTTTTTGAATTTATTTGTAATGGATTTATGGAAGAAAAAGAACGTGAACGAGGTTTTATCGCTTTAGAAAACTTCAAAAAACTCTCAAGTATTCAATAAAATACCTTAGTTAAAATGGTCATACCCATTGAGCCACTCAATGGGTTCACCATTATGTAAAAATACCTTATCTTCTTTCCCTGTCACCACTCCCACGCAAGTAAGGTCTCGTGAAAACTCTCTCTTAAAAGATTTGTTTATCTCTTCATATTGATCACTCCCAATAGTACATAAAAGGCAGTAATCTTCTCCTCCAGATAATGCATAAGATAAATAATCTTTTTTACCGAGAGTACGAAGATTTTCTAAATAAGAAGGGAGTGGGAGTTTATTTACATCTACAACAAACCCTACATCGGACTCATCTGCTATTTTATACAGATCTCCACCTATCCCATCTGAAAGATCAATCATTGCTGTAAGAGCCGAATAAGAGGCCAAAAATTGCCCTTCTCTTAAATGTGCTCTTGGTCGAACATGAGCCTGTATACACTCGTTTTCACCTTCCGTTCTTTCCAAAAGTTTTTTTTGCAGTAACTCCATTCCTAAAGAACTTGCTCCTAAAAGACCTGTCACACAGATAACATCTCCCTCTTTTGCTGTACTACGTAATTTAAGCATCTCTGGAGACACCTGTCCTTGTATAGAAATAGAGAACAACAAATCTTTTCGGGATTTACTTGTATCTCCACCAAGTACACAAATATCGTAGTCTAAAAGAGCCTCTTGAACACCTCGAGTAAAATTCTTTAACCATTCAAGTTCTGTTTTTGGAGGGATGGATGCTGAAATAAGAACCCCCTCAGCTTTCCCTCCCATGGAAGCAATATCACTCACATTCACTGCAATGCACTTATACCCCAAATCCTCTGCAGATGTTGTCTTTAAATCAAAATGAATCCCTTCACAAAGAATATCAGCTGACCATAGCGAATAACACTGGTCGCTCATTCGAACAACAGCACAGTCGTCTCCTATTCCATGGAGTACATTAGGTTTTCTTGGAAAAAATTGTTTTTTTAAATAGGAGCGAATAAATGCAAATTCACCCAAATCCCCAATCGTCTTCAAAAACTTACCTTGTTCTTATTGAATACAGATATGTAATTGTAGCAGCCTCTACTCTTTCAAGGAATAAATAGATAAAAAAGCTGAAGGCTGATTGTTGACAATTTGGTGCAGACAAAGCGACAATTGTCTCTATATATTACCCAAGGTTTTCCTATGACCAGCAACACCATTCTTTCTCCTAAAACTACAACAAAATCTCTCAATTTACTAACAAGACCACGAAGAAACAGAAAAAGTGCGGCAATACGCTCTCTCGTTCAAGAAAACCGTCTACACCCCAGCGACTTCGTTCTTCCTCTTTTTGCTATGGAAGGAAACGGCATAGAAGAGCCAGTCTTGAGTATGCCCGGAGTTTTTAGGCAATCACTAGACAAAATGTTAAAAACGATAGAAAGAGCTTGTTACTATGGTATTCCTGCAATCGAGCTTTTTTCTCTTGTTCCAGAAGAACTAAAAGACATTTCAGGTTCTGAATCTTTAAACCCTAACGGATTACAACAACGAGCTGTAAGGGAAATAAAAAAAGAATTCCCTCATTTATGCGTAATGGCTGATGTAGCCCTAGATCCATTTACAAGTACAGGACACGATGGCGTAGTAAATGAAAAAGGAATCATTCTTAACGATGAATCAGTATCTATACTTGCAGATTTTAGTGTTAGCCTTGCTGAAGCTGGTGTAGACGTTGTTGCTCCAAGTGATATGATGGATGGAAGAATTGAAGCAATTCGACAAGCTCTAGATCTTAACGGCTTTTTCGACGTTAGTATTCTATCCTACACAATGAAGTATGCTTCTGCTTTTTATGGACCATTCCGAGATGCATTGAACTCAGCACCAAAATTTGGAGATAAAAAAACTTACCAAGCAAATCCTGCAAATAGCCGAGAAGCTCTTATTGAAGCAGAGCTAGATGAAGCAGAAGGTGCCGATCTCCTTCTAGTAAAACCAGGAATTGCATATCTCGATATCCTTGCAAAAATTCGCGCACAAACAGCGCTTCCTTTAGGTGTTTATCAAGTAAGCGGTGAATATGCCATGATTAAAGCTGCTGCCGAAAAAGGCTGGATCAATGGAGAAGAAGTCATGATGGAAAGCCTTATGTCTTTTAAGCGAGCAGGGGCAGACTTTATTTTTACATACAGTGCTATTGAAGCTTGTGAGTACTTAAAAAACCAATAAAAAGTATTGAACACACCCTCTATAAAGGGTGTGCTTTTTTATTTAAATTTTGCAGCTAAATCTCTTACACGCTTACGCTCTGGATCGCTTAATCCATGGCCAAATTCATGTAAAACCTGATCCATCATAGCCAGTATACCAATACAGAGAGCAATATTTTCATCGGTCGCTCGTTTGTGACAACGACGCGATGCTTCTTCAAGTTTATTTTCCATTACTTGATAAAATTGCCCACGCATTCTCAAGAGAAACTCTTTCTCTCCACCCTCTTGATCAAAAGCTGAAATAATTGATGATTCTTCCTTCCAAACCCCTTCTGCATCATTGAGGGCTGTTAAAGATGCCTGAGGATCTTCAGTGTTTAAAAACGCATCTAAATAGGAAACATACTGAGTAGAAAGAGAATCCATAGCTTTTTCACACATAGAAAGAGCACTCTCTTCACTTGGAGCTTCCATTTTGAATTCTTCACTTAAACCATATTTTTTCTTCAGTGTATCTTGAGAATGAGAACTGAGTTTACCTAAAGCTTGTCTTAATGCTTGATTGTAATGGATATCTGATTGTTCTTGCTTTTTCTCTTCTGGCTGTACCATTTGATGCTCCTAACTATTCAATAGAACCATTACATTTTTTGATAAATTGTTAAACTGAGCTAACATTGCTGTTGCACTCTGGTTCTGCACCTGCATTGCACTAAAATATCCTGTCTCTTTAGCTAAATCGACATCGCGTATCTGAGACTCAGCGTTTGTTAAATCGGCAATATAGTTTCGGTGACTATTCATGACATGCTCAAAACGACTTGCCATTGCTGAAATTTTTGCTCTTTCAGCATTCGTTCTATTTAAAGCCTCTTTTAAATCACTGAGAGCTGTCTCTGCATTAGCAATTGTATCGACTCTCGTATCAGAAAGCCCCAAAGCATACAAACTCAAATCAGCCGCTTCATAACTAAGAACGGATACACTATCCTGACTTAGTACAAAACTTACAGATGATCCATAATTGCTTCCTCCAAGATCTAAACCATTAAAGGAACTTGAATTTGTTCCCTGAATAACTTTAGCTCCTGCAGTAAGAGAAATATTATCATCTCTATCAACGCCAACATTAATGTAATGAACAGAAGCTCCATCCTGATCAATAAAGTAAATGCGATCACCATCTTCATTGAATTTTAAATTGTTAAGAGCTGTTCCTGCACCTACATTATAAGTAGCTGTATTACCTGTGCTGGTATCAATCACACGAATAGTACCCGCAACACTTTCGTCAGCAATAAACCGTCCCGATCCTGAAAAAGAATGATCGACACCTCCTGATGCAAAAGTAATTGGAGCTGTAAGTTGCGTCGTTGTTGCTGTATTCAAATCATAACTGACAATTCGGTTGTCACTACTACGATAGTATTTAACTGCATCGTTATAGATGGTAAACTCAGTATCTGCTGTCATGTCAGTAATAGCTGTTGCAGTTCGACTTAACCCCCCTTCATCAATATCATAAAGAGTCCCACTGCCGTTCACATATAATTGTCCATCTTCCTGAACAAATAACTTATCACCTGTTGCGTACAAGTCGGAACTTGTTGTCACCATTTGCGTATCAATATCATAACGCTTCAAACGGAGAACCCCGGCTCCATCTCCAGGTTCATTCCCAAGAAAGAACAAACTTTTCCCATCTCGACTCATACTAAAATCTTCGGATGGATCAAAACCAATCGTAGACTGCTCTACATCTGTAGCATCCGAATCGAATTTTCTACTAATCTCTTGAGGATCATCACCTGTTGGCTGCCAAAAACGTAATTTTTTTGTATTCGCATCATAGGAAACAATCGTATCTCTTCCTACCGTTTGTTTCCCAAAAAATTGAGCCTGTCGTGAAATCTCTGGGATTTCAGCTTTGAGCAACTGAAACTCTTCATTAAAAACATCACGATCATCAGCAGTAATCATCGGATCAGTTGTTGCCGCCGCAATTTCCTGCATACGATTTAAAATCTGATAGACTGTATCAATGTTTTCACTAGCATTTTGCAAAAAAGACATACCAGCTTGAACGCTATTGATAGAAGCTTCAGCTGAACGAATACGATGCCTGAACCTTTCTGAAACAGAAAGTTCTCCACCTAACTCAACCCCTGTTTTTGCAAACTTATCACCAGATGACAGCCTACGCATAGACACTTCTAAATTCGTCCGCGATGTCTGGTAATTGCTGTTTAGCGCATAGGATATGCCTCGAACAAGCATAAGTATCTCTCTACTAATAATCAGAACAAATAAAAAGAAAAATCAAACCTTTTCTTTTTACCCTTCTTATAACAAAATTTTATTTTATTACGAACTGAGATACAAAGATAATAATGCAAAAAAACGCTAAGCCTAGACTTAGCGTTTTAAAACGAACAATTAAACACAGTGACTAAAGAATCTCTTATTCAAGAACTTCTTTAGCGTATTGAGCGATTCCCTTACCCATTAATTCTGTCATTTCTATCTTGGAAGGGCATACAAATGTTGGTAAAGCAAAATCTTCAGCATCTACCTCAAAAAGACCCAATTCTTCAGCAGATTCAAAGTCTCCAGAAATTACAGCTTTAACAAGGTGTTGTACAGGAATTTGCATCGGCATAACGTCTTGGTAAACTGCCGCATCAACAAAAGCTCTTTCTTCACCATGAGTACTTGTTGTGAAGTCCCACGTACGAGCTCCCCCTTTTAACTTACCCGATAAATAAGTCCCACTATTGGTGAATTTATGCCCGCCTAAACGAAAGAAGTGAAGAAGCTCTCTCTCTGTGTTTTCTTTAAGCACGCAAAATATTGTGTGTTTAAAACCTAGGTAGTCATCAATATCAACTTTTGTTCCTGTTAACACATCTCCTGAAACCAAACGAAGCAACCCTTTTGTGGTTCGGTTTGCCACAAGAGCCCCTATAGGATGCCCTGCACGCACCTTAAAGAAACCTCTTCGTTCTTCATGTATTCCTGTTCCAGCTAAACTAATGATTCTATCAGTGTGATAATGACCAGTCGAAACCATTTTACCGATTGTAATCACATCAATCACACGCACTGTCCAAATCACATCTTCTGCACTCTTTACAGGGTCAATAAAATGGATGTGTGTGGACAAATTTCCCACAGGATGAGGACCTTCAGCTGTATGAATAACAACATCTTTTGCTTTAGTAAAAGCCTCACAACTGCTACCCGCACGGTGGACCAAGTTCACATTTCCATCTGTGAGTTTTGCTAAAGCAGAAAGTCCAACTTGAAATTCTTTTTCACAACCAGATACTTGCATTTCAGCAGGACAAGCAAAAGGCTCAGATTCTATAGCCTTCACAAAAATTGCACGAGGTGTGTGTGTTGGATCAGCTAATAAATTGAACGGTCTTTGACGAATATGAGCAAAACACCCACCTTCTTTGAGTAAGTCAACAATTTGCTGACGACTCGCTGTATTTATATCTACAGGATTTAGCTTGTGAAACTCTTCTTTCTCATCTCTTTTAATTACAATATCAATTAAGCGACGTTTTAAACCTCGCCGAACATCTTGAATAACCCCCGAAGCAGGCGCTACAAAATAACGCCCTGGTGATGATTTATCATCACATAAAGGCTGCCCTATTTTTACAGCCTCGCCGGGTTTTGCAAGTAACTTAAACTTTGTATTCACGAATACATTGAGGTTCAAGGAGACTTGATCAGGACTTTCTAGCGTTTTTATCTCGCCGCTAGGTTTTCCTTCAATCGGGATATCTAAACCCTTCGTAATCTTGATGTGCACCATAATGGCCCTCTGCCTTAACTCTATGTCATACCGATCGCCAAATTATAAAAATTTCGAGTTTTAATCAAGCTAGGTGCCACTATATTCAATGAGTCTTTTTGCTTTAGAAAACCAAGGACATAAACACCAAGGTCTGTTTGTAAAACAATAAAAGCAACAGAATGTTTTACAAGGAAGTTTTAATCCATACGAAGCCAGCCACGCCGCCCACCAATACCTTTTCCTTTTAAACGCTTATTCTTTTTTTTGGTTTCTCTACGCTCGTCTACTTTTTCTTTATTCTTTACTGTAGTTTTTCGACTCTGCGCTAAGCGCTCTTCCCAATAACCCTTTGTTCCTTGAATCATCTTCCATGTCTCAGCTGTATGTAAAGAAGGATCATTCATGTTACGTTGAATTTCTGTACGATCTACTCCGGCTTTTTTTAAACTATCTTCAATACGAGCTCGAATTTTCGATCCAATAGCAGCCATCTTAGCCCCTTGCTTCAACAGCCTTTTAAAATCTCTATTAGAGGAGGCCTCACGAACTCGACGACGCTTCTTAGGTGAAGAATCTTCCGATTTTTTATTAAATGAGCGACTTTTTGAATTTTCATCTTCTTGAACCACGCAGAGAACCTCTTTTTATGAACTCGAGTTATTTTTTTGGTCTTTTGCGGATTTTTGTATATTATCTGAATTTTCCTGAGCACTCCCGTCTAAACTCATACTCATACTTTTTAATTTTTCAAACGTTTCTTTTAAAAGAGGCTTATACTCATCATCCAACTCGATACTATCAATCATACCTGATAACTTCTCCAAAGTCTCCCTTCCCCACTTCTCCAACTCTTTGCTCTTTTCCATAAGCCGCTCTAAATCTCTATCCGATAACTCAGCGTGTTCTTTCTTTTCTTTCTTTTTAGACTTAGCTTCTTCAGCATTAAAAGACCGCTCGCTCATATATCCCCCACATTAAAGACCACAGGCATGTTATTTATAGATAAATTATAACAAAAATTTAACAAAATAACAAGAAAATCAAATTTTTTATTATTAAAAAGTAAATAATTCCATATCTCGTTTTTGTTTATTATTTTATTAATTCTTTTTTATTTTATATGTTTTTCTTCTTCACTAAATTTCTCTATCCAATCTCAACCTATACCTTATTAATTGAGTTAATTAGGCGCGGGTGCTACACTCAACTCTCTAGAGGTTATTAAGTTTAGGTGCGCTTTTACTGTTCAATCATATTGGTCCGTTTACATTGATCTCTTTTTTTGGTTTTCCCCGATTATAAGAGGTGTTCAGTCTTTGTATTAAAGGCTTATGGTTGAGAGTTGCGACCGTCAAAAAATTAAGCAAAGGCTAGGAAGGCAATGGGTTATTTGCAAGAGTTTCGCACTCAGGTTCAAAACCAAGATTACGCAGCGTTTTTACAGTTATGGGACGAGTATTGTGCTGGTGACTCCGTAGCGGGTGATGAATTGGTTGCTGTTTTGCAACTAGTCAAGGATTCTTCTTTCAAAGAGCCTTTTGGTCAATATGCTGAAACAGCTTTGAGTTTATGGAAGCAATTGGGAGATTCTCTAGAATCAGACGACGTTTTACGCTTGATACTTGATCTTCAAACTCGTAATAGCAGCGAGCTTGCTGAATTGACATACAACTGGCTAAAAGAGCGCCATTCTACTGAAAAATATTTTAATGAAAAAATTCGACTAGTAGGCCTTCGTAACCGCGATCAGTTTCAGGGTGCGATCACCAACTATAACTTGCTGAGCCACATGGATAAAGGCAAGTTTGTTTTCCATACTGGTGGTTGGGGAACTGGTGAGATTGTAGATATTTCTTTGGTCCGAGAAGAACTTGTTTTAGAGTTTGAATACGTGATTGGTCGAAAAGACATGTCTTTCATAAACGCCTTTAAAAACCTAGAAGCCCTTGATTCAAGCAGCTTTTTAGCTCGTCGTTTTGGAGATGCAGATAGGCTTGAAGCCCAAGCGAAAAAAGATCCTTTATTCGTTATTCATTTATTATTAAAAGACTTAGGACCCAAAACAGCTGCTGAAATTAAAGATGAGCTTTGCGAGCTTGTTATTTTGGAAGATGAGTGGACAAAGTGGTGGCAATCAACACGCTCCAAGTTAAAAAAAGATACACTGGTTGAAACCCCAAAGACAGTAAAAGATCCATTCCGTTTACGTGATTCGGAAGTCTCTCACGGTAAGAGATTTTTAGAACAGTTAGACGGTTGTAAATCTTTAGATGCTAGTATTCAAACAATTTACAATTTTACTCGCGATTTTCCTGAAATCTTAAAAGATGCAGAAATCTTGAGCACACTAAGCGAAAAAATTCACGATGCTTTAAGAGACAGTTCACTGCAAACTGCACAGCACTTTCAACTTTTGTTATTTATTGATATTTTAGGTATTGACCCTAACAGCGAAAAAGCAATTGCTTCCTTTATTCGAGGAATTGAGGATATTCCCTTACTTATCAACTCAATTAGCATTGCAGCGTTTAAAAAACGTGCTTTGATTGCAGTACATAATCACGTTGATAAATGGGTTGATCATTTCTTAGATTTATTCCTAGAGCCGCAACAAGGCCCTTTACAAGAGTATTTACTGAAACAGCTAACACGTCCGGAAGCTGAAGATCGCTTAATGCAAGCTCTGCACGCTATACTTAATCACCCTGCACAACACCCAGAGCTCTTTGTTTGGTATTTTCAAAAGATCATGGGAGCAACTCCTGTCCCAATGAAAGACAAAGAAGGACAGTGTCTTTGGTTAGAAGGTTTACTTGTTCTATTACACCAGCTCGAACAGCAACAAAGCTACAGAGATCTTCATAAGAAAATTCACACCATTATTTCTGGTAAGCGCTACGAGGTAATCCGAGAAGTTATTCAAGGAACCTCTATTGATTATGTTCAAGAGTTCCTTCTTCTTTCCAGTAAGTGTTCAACACTTAGCGACCATGACATGAAGATTCTACATTCTCTTGCAGAAGTCGTTCACCCAGAGCTAAAAACAAAAGATGCTGCAAGCGAATCTTCTGAAGAAGACGAATTTATCTGGACCACTCAAGAAGGCTTTAACAAGATACAAGCCCGTATTGAGCACATTGGTACAGTAGAGACCGTTGAAAACGCAAAAGAGATCGAAACTGCACGAGCCCACGGGGACCTTAGAGAAAACTCTGAATATAAATTTGCATTAGAGAAACGTGGACGCTTACAGTCTGAACTAAAGACACTAACAGAACAGCTAAACAAAGCTCGTATCATTACCCGTGCTGATATAGCAGAAGATGAAGTAAGTGTTGGTTCTAGAGTAGTTGTACGCGATGAATTAGGTACAGAGTCTTCATATACTCTTCTTGGTCCTTGGGATGCAGACCCAGAAAACAACATTTTGTCTATCCACTCCAAACTAGCAAAAGCTATGTTAGGAATCAAACGAGGTGAGACATTTACTTTCCAAGACTCTTCACACACAGTCGTAGATATTCAAGCCTATGCTGAGGTTGCTTAAGGAGTTAAAATGGATCTGCTTTTAGCTACCTCAAACGAAGGTAAACGTGAGGAGTTTCAAAAGCTTCTAAAAAATCTTCCGGAGAGCACAATTACGTGCCTTCCGGAAGATTACAATTCACCAGAAGAAAATGGAAGCACTCTACTTGAAAACGCTCTCATTAAAGCAAAAGCAGCCCATCTCGCCTTTCCTTCAAAATGGATTTTAGCCGACGACACCGGGCTATTCGTTCCCTACCTTAACGGGGCACCTGGAATACACACAGCACGCTACTCTGGAAACAAAAATCCTGAAGCAAACCGCAAAAAACTTATGCAAAAACTTGAAGGAGCTAAAGGTCCAAACCGAATAGCATACTTCCATTGTTCTCTCTTGTTACTTAGTCCTAAGAACGATGCATTTGCCTTTCATGGGGTTTCCTGGGGCCATATCACCCCAGAACTCAAAACAAAACCAAATAAACTTTGCTACGACTGTCTTTTTATACCTCAAGGCTATGAAAAATCATTTGCAGAACTTTCTCTCGAAAAAAAAGCTCAAATTTCTCATCGCTCCCAAGCCTGCGCACTCTTATCTAATTTTCTTAAACAATCTCCACTTCCCCAACTCAACACATACAGAGAACAATGCACTACATAATTGATGGATACAATTTACTATTTAGTAAATTACGCGCAGGAAAAGATTTTGCAGAACAAAGAGAAGAGCTGATTGCAGCCCTTAACAAACGCGCAGAAAAACTTCATTTAAACGTCACAGTTGTTTTCGACGCCCACTGCCGTGCTGGAGACCTTGTTCGCTCTCACTTTAAAGCTCTTGAACTTATCTACACAGCACAAGGAGAGCTTGCAGATCAGTACATTATTCGCTTCGCACACCACTCCACAACCCCCCAAAGGCTTCTTATTGTAAGTTCTGATAAGAAACTCTGTAGTCGCTGCAGAATTGAAGGAGCTCAAACTCAAAACCTTGATCAGTTTATTTCTACAGTTAATCGGCAGTATAAAAAACCTCAAAAAGAAAAAACAAACAAACTACCCAACCGACCCTTAATTAAAAATAAGCCGAAAACAATTGAAGATGGTTATGAAAAAATTTTTCAACAGCGTTATGACCTTATGGAAAAACATAAAAGCTCTGGAACATCTATCATAATCAAACCTAAAGAAGAAATAGATCCTCTTCTTGAAGGAAAAGAAAAAGAGAAAAAAAAGGAACAAAAAAAACACCTCAGCGACCACGAGCGATGGCTTGAGGCGTTTTCAAACCCTCCCAGAGAAGAAGATTAAATCTACCTTTAATTTAAGGACAATTTTTGAGCAAATTCCCAATCTATTGGATTTACTTGATTTTGCCAATCAGGCTTATTCCCATCTATTTCAACAGATGCCCCAAAAACGACTCCTCCTCCAACGTAATAAGAAGAGTTTCCTTCAGACAAAACACTAAACTGAGCGTTCTTTAGTGTTGGTACTGGATGAAAAAAAGAAGGAACCTTAAAATCAACCATCAAACCTGTAACATCAGCAACAGAAGAAGCCTTCACATAAATTTCCCATAAACCAAAAGAAGAACCGGCCCCCTCTTCTTCTAAACGAGCAAAAAATTTATGCCCCTTTTCCTCTAGTTTATCTTTTAACTTTTCAAAAACCTTTAAACTCAGCTCTCGGATTGACTCATCCAACCCTTCATTATTACGCCCATATATTCGCCAAACAGGCTCTAAGCTATCTTTAGCTGGTGTTATATGATCAAGCATTCGCTATCCTTGCTTTACTTTTTATTAAAGAAAAAATGAGGTTAAAAATTTGATACCTCACGAAACAATTAAAATAACCAGACTTTTTTAACCCAATTCCAATCTATTTGTGTCTTCCAATCTACATGCTCCCCACCATCTTTCACTGGCATACCAAACACAATAGCTCCTCTTGTATGAGCATCAGCTTCTTGCGCTGCACTCGGCTCTTCGCTATGTAAAGCGAGAACTGGATGAAAAAATGCAGGTACGTTAAGAGGCCTGTTTAAGCTCATCCATATAGTAGCATCACCAATCGCTGAATTTTTTACATAAATATCCCAAGAACCGGCTGGGTGAGGGCCATTTTTCTTTTCCCAATGTTTCGATTTTAATTTATGTCCCTGACCACTTAAATATGCTGATAAATGATCAAAAACAAGCCTACTCTCTTCACGAATAGACTCATCTAATTGATCGTTGTAATGACCATGTAAATGCCAAACAAGTTCTGGTATTTCTGTAGCTGAAATCTCTTTATGGATATAATCAGAAGAGCTTTTTTGATTTAACTCTGTCGTCGTAAATGTACTAGCTGCATTTATATTAACCATAACATCTCCTTGCATATAGCCTTCTAAAGGCATGAACCCTATACCCATATCTATTTTTTATCCAGGAAAACTTAAATGAAAATTAAAACAAGATTAAACAAAATTAAAACTTTTCTTGTTTTTATTACAGTTGATAAAAACATCTTCTACATATAAGATAATTACCGCTCAAACTCTGAATAGGTAAATTAATTATGGAATTGATTAAAAATAACAGAGAATCTTTAGAAACTCTTTCGTGCTGTAGTACTATTTTGGGTGGTATAAGTGCTGCGGGATTAACCCTTGCTATTTGTCCTCAAGAAAAAATCGTAGAGACAGCATTAGCTATATCGTCCTTAGCTTTATGTACAGTGGCAATAGGAGTTCTATGTTCTTTCGACAATGAAGCTCCAAAAGAGTTTTCTAAAGCAGCTGCTGTAGTTGTCCCTTGTTCAGTAGCTATTGTATCTGCAGCTTACCTTGCTCCAAACGTTACAGCAGCTGCATTTACAGGTGTTGCAACCTTTGCTGCTTTGCTTACATCTACATGTGTCTTACTTGGCAACAATCCAAGCCCGAACAGTGGCTCCGTTTAAGCTAAACATTATTTACCCCTGCTTTATCTTTTAAATTTGAGGCAGGGTGAAAATCTTTTTGTTTTTTGAGCTCTTTATCCTAAAACGGAAAAATACAAATGCCAAATACAACACTACGCTCAAGCGCACTAACAGCAAGCATCATCCCTTTAACAATTCTCTCTACATACAATAAAGAAACGTTATTTCCATTAGCTAGTGCTACAGTTTTTGTTAGTACAGGAACTTTTATTTTAGATTGTCTTACTTCAGATAAAACAAGCCCGGAATTTATTGCGAAAAACTCTAGCATTTTAGCTTTAAGAGCAACAGCAACCCTTGCCTTATCTGCTATAGACACAAAACTTGCATCCTGCGCTCTAATCACTTTTACAATTCTTAGCGCCGCTGGAGCTTGCACAAATCCAGAGATGGATGATGAATTTATTCATTACGTCTAATTAATTTGAAAACATAAGAGGTTATTTATGGATCTTCAGCCTTCCCCTTCATTATTTACAGCTGAAAACGTTTCTTGCGCCACTTCTGCGCTATTTCTTGGGACTGTTCTGCTCGCATCTCCACAAGAACAAGTTTTGCCATTTGCATGCTTAACAACAACAATTTCTACAACAAAGATGATTTTAGACTCTTGCTGTGCAGAAAGAGTTAATCCTACAAAACTTTCCAAAAACTGCGTTGTAATCACCTCTTTAACAACAACATCTTTAGCTTTGCTTACTTTTAATACAAAATTTGCATCTTGTGCTGTTGTTGGATTATCACTTCTTGGAGCCTCAGGATTTTGCTTTGCAAGCTGCTCTAATGATGAACTTGAAACGACAGTGTAACACCCACCCTCTTTTGAAAGCGGGTGTTAAGCAAGTTTAGTTATTCTGATTAAATTCGTGGTGAGGCGCTTCTGGAGTCTGTTTTTTATTGGAAAACTCTTCTCTATAAGACTTCGTTGTGTTTGCAACTTGCTCTAGTTCTTTCCAATAACCACGATCTACCCAACCAAAACTTCCATCCCAGAACATATACAACCAAACAAAACCCCAAAGAGCAATGAAGAAATAAGAAATTTTCAGAAAAGACGGAAGCTTGGTGTTGGCAAACTCTTTAATTTCGCCACCTGCATAATCATCTAAAATTGCAGCATCATCATCTTCCATACCTATTCTCCTTTTCTCGATAAATCATCTGCATCGCCACGTAGCATTTGATATTTTGGATCTTCATCCATATCCAACCGCTTATTCTTCCACAAATACAGAAACACCAGCAAAGTACTTCCCACAAGGGCTAATAAAAGGCTGAAATGCAAAATAGCTCCAGAAAAACCTGTTACATCACTAACATCGATAACAGATAAAATAGGGTCTATTAGCGTATCTATTTGCTTCATACCTTCTTCTGCCCTTCAATAATTTTTGTAGTCTGTACAGGATCGCGACCTTGCCACCAAGCTTGAGTTGGTGCTGTGATTCTTGTTCCTTTTGTCATAAGATACTGGAAAATAGCCTCAAACTTATAGTTTGGAATGCCAACAGGGCTTTTACTTGTTCCTCGAGGATCGTCATCAAAAAAGTGTCGAAACGAAGGCATAATTGTACCAGCGCTAGCTGTCTTTGGTGACCAAAAGTGACTTTTATGCCAATCGCGGTTTGGGCGCTTAATTCCCACTCGAGAAATATCAGGACCAATCCGTCTCGTTCCAGGAAACGTTACGCGTTGATAAACATATTCATTCGCAGAAGATGGTGGAGCTGCATTTGTCTCAGAACCATTAAGAATAGTATCCTGAACAAGAGTTCTTGTTTGATCTGTGTGACAATACCAACAACCCTCTATGCGGTAAATATCTTCTCCAAGCTGTATTAACTCCTCTCGGCTCATAAATCCCAGCTCAGGGCTTTTTAACTCATCTAAACTGGCAATTGAACGACCGTTTGGATCATACTGAAACCCAGAAGATTTGCCGAAACGAAATGGTGCAATTCGATACTCTTTAGGATTGCTCACATAAAGAACACCGGGATCTTCGTGATAACGCTGTTTTACCTCTTCATCTAGAATAACAAATTCGCTATCAACCCAATTTTCAAGAATTCCGTCTGTTTCAGCTAGGGCAAAAGCCTCTTTAGCTTCAGGCTCATACAACTCTAAAATATCAAAACGAGGCATGCGCAGTTCTTTTGCAGCGCTTTGAGAATGACTAGAACGCCACTGTGATTGTAGTTTTTCTTGAAGAGCTGTAGCCTGTCTCCCTCTATCTCCCTCAGCGTTAGCTTCACGTAAAAGCATCAATTTAGAAGAGAGTTTTAAACGAGATTCTCCATGTCGAGTTACATACTTTTCTAACTCGGGTGGAGCAATAATTCGAACAGTTTCACTTTCAGCAAACGCTAGAAGCGTATAACCATCTTTAATATGATAAGCTAACTGTAATTCATCACCACCAGTCGCAGCAGTACTTACATATAAATTAGGATCCGCTACTTCATACATCTGCCTTTGATAAGGACTAGCAACCTCGGTCCAACTTGGATCAACATAACTAGGAGCAATCAGTGTTACTCCAACAGCAGAAGAAAAAAGAAGTAGAATTCCAATCACTGTCAACACAGCCGATTTATCTAATTTATGCATGAACCCTTCGTGTGACTCTTTCATGCCTCAGCCCCTTTTTGCATCTCTTCGTTTCCTTTAAGGACAACTGTATTGAACATATTAATTGCAAACAAAACACCTCCAGCAGCAATCAAGGCCCCTCCAAAGCTTCTTAAAGCCCACCAAACCCACATATCACTTACTGTTTGCAAGAAAGACATTTGACTAAGGTTATTATGGAATTCAGCATAACTTGATCCATTGACCCAGTTTGCCCAAGTTAGACCTTGTAAAAATCCACCAACCCACAAAGAAACAAAAAAGACCATTCCCCCAACTAAACTTAAGGTAAAATGCCAATCAGCAAGGGCCTGTGACCAAAGAGGTTTTCTTACCATTTGAGGAATAGCATGATAAATTCCACCAATAGCAAAGAAAGTAAATGTTCCATAAAGTGCCATATGGGCGTGCCCAATGATCCAGTCTGTTTTCGAAGTAATTTCGTTTACGTTTCTTAAAGCTTGCAACGGACCCTGAAGACAAACAAGTAAATAAAAAACAGTCCCCATCATCAAAAATCGAACGGGAGCACTTGTTGCGTACTGTCCCCATTGACCTTTCATAGTAGCAAAGAAATTTGTCACAACAGTCCAAACAGGAATCCAAAGCCAAACAGAAAACACAACAGCTACCGTTTGAAGCCACTGAGAAATCGGTCCATGCATCATATGGTGAGCACCAATCCAAGCATACACAAAAGCAATCGACCAAAAACCAATCATAGACAATTTGTGGCTATATAAAGGTGTGTTCGCTGTTTTAGGAATAAAATAATAAGCGATCGCAACCCCTAAAGGCGTAAATGTTAAACCCACCAAATTATGAACATAAAAGAAGTTCACGTTTACCCTGGATATTCCATAAGGAACAAGATCCATTATTAAATTACCAATTGCATAAACGAAAGTTGTCCAAAGAAGCGTTCCCATCGTATACCAAAGAGAAACATACATTTTTTTGTACTTTCTATTTGCTATTGTCATAAAAATATTTACAGCAAACAAACCCCAAGAAGCCTCTACAAGCCATTTAATAGGCAAAAAACCGAGTAACATAGGGAGTTCAGCATATTCCCAACCAGCATTTGTACCAAAAGGAAGTGAATAAGTTCCTAAAGTTACAGAGCCCCAATACCCAATAGTAGTAACAATTGCGAGCTTATGGCTCCACAATGGGACACCTGTTAGTCTTTGTACAATGTAATAGATCAATCCCATATCAGCAGCAAGCAACCATAAAAGTGTCACATGGCTTACGTGTACAGGACGAATTCGGCCAAAGTGTATGTACTCTCCAGCAAAATAGTCAGGCAAAATAAACCCGTTCACAGAGGCAAACACCCCCACAAGCATCCCTATAACCATAAATATTATGGAAGGGTATAGCATCCACTTGACTGGCTTATCGTTATATTCCGTCATAGAAATCATTCCCTAAATAGTAAACCCTTTTACCTACAGGTCTTCAGCATTCTCTTCAAAAGCTTGAAACAAATCTCGCTGGCGGGCTCGGCTAGCTTTAGCTTGGCTCATACTCACCAAAAGTTTTTCTTCCATACTTTGCATGGACAACACTTCGTTATTTATATTTTCTAATTCTTCGCGCTTCTGCGGTGAATTTAGTTTCCCAGAGGCTAAAACCTGCTGCTTCTCTGCAAGCTGTTTCTTATTTCGAATCCACGAAAGCAAGTGCTCTACTCGGCTAGAAATTTCTGAGTCAAAATCAGAACGAAGAATAAACTCAATTTGATCTTTTTTAGAAGTAAACCTACCCTTGTTTACCTCTAATAAATCAAAAAACTTTCCAACAGGCTCTGCTTTCAAAGTTTTCAAAATTAAAGACTGGCCCAAAATTTCATAAACCTGTTGCTCAACCTTCACTTCTTCGATCAACTGCTTAAGCAATTGATCAACTCTACGAAATCGATTAAGTTTTGCGCTTTGCTCAAGCTCTTTGTAATAAGCTTGAACAGCTTTTTTTGACTTATTTTCATCTAAACTAGCAGCAAGCTCTAGTGACTGTCGAACATCTTTTGTCTTTTTATATTCAGACTCTAATTCCTTAGCCTGCTTCATCAACTCTGCACGAGCAAGCTCTATTTTAATGACCGACGTTTCAAAAATTTCATAAAGACTACTTGTTAACTCATCTCTAATTTTCTTCTCTTCAGTAAGAGAACGAATAAAAACTACAATTTGCATTCTCTGCAAAGCGCTTGTTTTATCACCCCAAGGCGTCATTGAAGTTCCAGGAACACCATACTTAATTGATCTAAGTAAACGTAAGTCATCTCTAGTACGTAACCACGGCATATTCGACAACATCCGTGGTTTTGCATCATTCATGACAACCGCTCTTTCACCGTTTCCAGCACCTTCTTTACCGTGACAATGAGCACAATTAACAAGGAACAAGCCTTTTCCAGCTTCTATATTTTCAGCTGTATGAAAGCTTTCTTTTACAAAGTATGACTTATCGCCTGATTCACCGACTTGAACATCAAAAATATCTTCTACAGAAAGCGTTTTTTCTGATGAGTCAATATAAACTTTTGGTTTTGTATCTACATAGAAATCTTTACATGTATTAATTCCACTCAAAAGTTCCTTCATGACCTCTTCATCTTCACAAGATGAGTTAAGCGATTGTCTGTTTTCTTTTTGAGAAAATGGGCTTGTTGAACGCTCTTTTTTAAGGTCCTCTAGAACATCTTCAGGTTCATAACGCCACTTGTCTACGCTTTCGTCCTCAATCACACGCCCACCAGGAAGTGAAGTATATAACCAGTCTACTAACTGCTCTATCTCATTCTGTGTTAATACTGGCGAACCACCAACATGAGTTTCTCCCCAAGGAGGCATTGGCCCACCTCTAACACCATGAACAATAGATTCAATTGCTTTTTCACGAGTTAGATTGCGTAAAAATGTCGCGTTTCTTAAGTTCTTTGGAACAGGATAAATCCATTCAGCAATTGGTCCATTTCCATGAAAATGCTGACCATGACAAGAAGCACAAAGCTCGATATAAGCCTCTTCAGGATAAAAACCTAAACGATCCCAGACTTTACGAGTCTCATCTCTGTTTTTCTTTCCAAGAACAGTAAGCATATGTGTCAAAGCATAGAACTTACTATCATCAAAAGGCATTACAGGCATGATTGACTTCGCTGTATGTGACGCTGGGTTTCTAAAGTGCCCAATTAACCACTCACTATCGCGATAAACACCAGACCAATGCAACCTAGGTGCTATATCTCGTCCAAGACCATATTCTTGAATATAAGTCATAAATACTCGATTCAAAGCTTCCTTATATTGCTCTAAAGAAACAAGCGCATTCTCTTTTTCTGAAGAAGAAGAAGCCTCTTTTGCTTTATCGTTGTAGTATTTATTTTTTGCTCTCGCAGCAAACTTAAAGTTAGAATACATAGACTCTATTGTCTTAGGGTATTGCTCTTCTATCTTTTCAAGAAGTGTATCCTTACGAACATCAACAGAAATTCTCTCAAGAATTTCATCGCGATTTTCCTCTACAATACGTGCAATTTCAGACCCCAATAAACCTTCAGGAAATAGACGAGTAAACCACTTTTTCTCTGAATAAAGTGCCTCTTCCGAAGCTCCTTCCATTTCAGCAGTAAAACCTACATTCGACTCATAACCCCGTAATTTATGACAGCTTGCGCAACCTTCTGTTGCAAAAACAACCATACCTGTTTCTAGGTCATTTACTTTTGTAGGGTGTATTTCTCGTTCGTACTCAAGCTTCTTACCCGCTTCCCAATCACGAAGGGCTACGGTTTGAATAAACTCTGCAGAAGACTTTCCATCATTTCTTTGTGCCATAAGGAAAGTCATCAAATCTTCTATCTCTTCATGATCCAAACGGAAATTTGGCATAGTAGAAGATTTCAAGTTTGATTGAGGCCAAACAATAGACTCTTTAATGTACCAAGGATAATACAAGCCGATTTCTGTTAACTCAGGACCAACCCCACCCTTAGATAAGTTATTGATTCTATGACAAGCGTAACAAGCGTTAGAGAAGAAAAGGCTTTTCCCGCGCTCAAAGCTTGAAATGTATTCAGCATCTGACTTAAGAGGCTTCATAACATTATAATCTTGACTTATCTCTGTAAAAGGACGGTGTGCCTGCTGAATTCTAGATAAAGACTCTTGGTTTTGATCTAAACTATTTAATTTAGCTGCAAGAGAGCCACTAGAAAGCAAATCATTACTTATTTCATTAAGAATAGCTTTTGTTTTTAAAGGTGTTAGCTCTTCTTTTCTTGCCTCTGCCAACAAAGCATCTAATACTTGCTTGTTACCAACAACAAAAAGCGCTTTATCTAGTAAGTTTTCAGAAACAGCCTGCTCAATCTCATTTTTCTTATAATCCTGTTGAGCATTTCGCAAGAACGAAAGACGAGTAGAAATTTGATCTCTTTCTTCTGGAAGAATCGTATAATCCTGTAACTGCTTTCGCATTAGTTCTACAGTGGCATCAAAACCCTTATCTTGAAGAGATTGAACTAAATTCAAAGTTGAACTCAAAAGAAGATAGTCTGACTCTATCCCTTCTTTAATCAAATCAAGATGACGCTCTTTTCTTTGCGTAATAAGCTCTACAGACTGACCTACAGACTCTAACTCCTCTTTAGCTCCTTGGTGACACTGAACACACTTTGCTTGCATGAGTGGACCAACTAACAGAGGTGTTGTTTGGAAGAGAAGTCTGTGACCTGGTTTATGATTAAACGCTCGAGCAAAACTTGGGTCATTTTCATGATCAGGCTCTGTAAAATCTGGATGAGGCCCCATATGTGCTTCATGATAAGTTCCGTCAAAAACAGGACCATGAGCTCTATCAGTAACTAAACCTCTTCCATTACCCGAGTGACAAGATACACAACCATACTCTTCCATGGAGTGTAACTCAAAAGGACGTTCCTCATTTCCCATCAATGGATGCATTGCAAGAACTTTAGTCATGTCGACAACTTGTTCATGACCTAAATCATGAGACTTCATTGCCTCTAGGCGATCAGCTTCTTTTAAGCGAGAGCGAACCTCACCCGTTTTCCCATTTTGTTTCAATTGTTCATTTACAGCTTCATCTCGCAACTCACTTACTTTAGCATCAAGACGTCCCCAAACATAGTTTTCATTCGGAACAAGAACAGGCTTACCAGACTCATCTCTTAAAACAGAGCCGTTTAAATCTTTTGCAACCTTCGTTGGTGAAAAATGCTCAAGCTTTAATGCAACGTGGCAAGAAACACAACGATCAATTTTTTCTGGGTGAGTATCATTTCTAGGTAAAACAATTTGCTGAATTCCACCCTTAAAAACCGGCACAGGATCTCCAGTATATGTAGAGCGGAACTCCTCCATCTCTAGATAGGCATTTTGATATACCTTATATTCTGGAAATAGCTCTCTAATAAAAAAGCTACCAAACAATGCTGTTGCAACCAAAGTAAGCAGAATGAGTGCCCATTGGTATAAATCAGAACGCATCCCTCAATCTCCTTAAATCAATGTCGAGCATAGTTTTCGGTCCAAGGGATAATCCATCCCCAATTCGCACCACGGAAAAAAGTTCCTACAATTACTAAAATCGCCTGAGAGGTCATAAAAAAGGTGTACCAAAAAATAGCCTGAAAACGACTACGGTGGAACCAAACCCCATCTCCATGTGGATTGCGATCTAAATAAGGAATAACAGCTAAACCTAAAACGATTAATCCTGGAATTCCAACCCCTCCCCAAAAAGCATCGTAAGCAACCATTTCTTGTAAACCAAGAAAGTACCAAGGTGCTTTAGAAGGGTTAGGCGGCTTAAAAGGGTTTGCAGGCTCTTCTAAAGGCGCATCAATGAAAGCCAAACCAAACAAAAGAACAACCGTGAACATGAACACAACAAGTTCAGCCCTTAGCAAATTCGGCCAAGTAAAAACAAAGTTATATGGTCCTTTATCAACTGTTGGACATGTTCCACGAACAAGCTCCATCAAGCCGTATGTTCTTTTTGCTCCTGGAGCATAAACTTCTTTAGTATCCGATCTCTGCACAACGCGTATTGGGTCGGGGCGATATCGATCAGCAGGCCTGGATAACCCACCATCTTTTCTCACGCGCCAAAAGTGAACACCAATTAAAGTACCCGCTGCGATAGGTAAAACAGCAACATGAAGAACATAGAAACGAATGAGAGCGTCTTGTCCCACACTTGTCGAAGCAATTAACATTAATCGGTTAATGTTGTGCTCCATTCCAGGAATACCCGGTGCATACCCTGCAATTTCAGACCCAACAGTAATCGCCCAAAAAGCTAACTGATCCCAAGGAAGTAGATAACCAGTAAAAGAAAGCAATAAAGTACAGACCATAAGTATTACACCTATGACCCAATTAAACTTTCTTTCTCCTTTATAAGAACCCGTGTAGAAAACACGCGACATGTGCAAAAACACAAAAAGCACCATCATATGGGCGCCCCAGCGGTGCATATTACGAAACATCATGGCAAATGGTGTTGTGTCTTGCCAATCCTTCATAATTTCATAAGCTCTATCTTCAGCTGGTATGTAATAGAACATCAAAACCACACCAGTTATCACCAAAAGAAGAAACAAGCAAAATGCAATTGTTCCCAATCCCAGTGTGTAAAACGGGTCTATCGAATTTTTATGACACTTAACCGGATGAAAGTGTAAGAAGAAGTTTTTAAAAACAATTTCAGATCGATCAACATCGTTATTCGGATAGTTGTGGCGAAAAATCGAGCGAACAAATGCCTTCGGCATATTCTGAAAGTGGCTAAGCCAGCTCTCCCGGGGGCGTCCTTTGAAATCAGCCATGAGTCGTTCTTCTCCCAAATAAATACTTCACACTTTCTCCTTAGGCAACTGGAACATACCAAGCTTCTGATGCTTCATGAATTTGTCTAGATTTATCTACCAAAATCTCACCAGATGCACCTTTGTAGGCCTGGAAAAAAACAAGAGGCCTTGGAGCTGGACCACTTACGTTATCTCCCACAAGATCATAAGTTGAACCATGACAAGGACACGCATAACCCGTTTCAACAGCATTAACTGTACAACCTAAATGTGTACAAACTGCTGTTTGGCAGCGCAATTTTCCCGACTTAACTTCAACAAATACTTTATATTTTTGGATAAAGAGCTTTCCTTCTTTAGCCAAAACCTCTTCCGGTCTTCCTAAACTAAATACACTAGGTGGAGTTTTAAGAGCGTTAGGATACAAAAACCCTAATAAAGCACCCCCAGCTAACTGAGCAACTCCCAGCCCGGCAGCGACACCAAGCAACGCCAAAAACGATCTCCGAGAAACTTGATTATCATTGCTTTTGCTGTCTATATTGAGCGAATTCCTGTATCTAGGCACAACTCTTTCTCCTTATCCCAACTCCGCCCTAACAGGCTACTACTGATCTTTTTCTCTGAACATTTGAAATTTTATATCTTCCAAATCCTCAAAATGGCCGCTTCTATGAAAATAAGTAAATATTAAAAACGCAACCAAAGCTCCAACTACAGAAAAAGCTATCAAGTAACCCACTAAGTTAACCTATCCACCTAAACGAATAGTTCATTACATCCATTGTCACAGCTTGTGTAGGGC
Organism: Waddliaceae bacterium; assembly: GCA_002709385.1. Classification (GTDB taxonomy): domain Bacteria; phylum Chlamydiota; class Chlamydiia; order Chlamydiales. The sequence goes on along the minus strand of PAQS01000019.1, from coordinate 219,155 downwards.
ACTTTTCCGCGCACAAACCACAACGTATACATAAATCTTCATCTTTTAACATAGCTGACCCTATTACATCCAGCTCATCAGATTCAATTTCACCAGACTCGATCCCATAATAGTTATCTACAGCCACCTTCATTGCCCCGTTTTGCATTTCCATGTTTAACTGCGACAAAGGAATAAGCTTTAAACACCTTGTAGGGCACACATCAACACAACCATTACATTTAATACAGAGGTTTCCATCAAAAACGGGAGATGTATGACACTGCAAACAGCGACTTGCCTGCTCTCTAGCCTCTGCTTCTGTGTAAGTATTTTCAACTACGTTTAAGTTGTGGCGGCGAGTTTCTGGATCTTGCATTGTTGGCAAGCTCCACTGGGTTCTTAAATACTCTTTATCTCGCATCGGGGGGATTGTTTGAAACTCACCAACAAACTCTTTATAAGGCTTTGTTCCCCTTAAATCTGCATCTATAGCGCGAGCTGATTCTTGCCCATGACGTATCGCAGTAATGAATAATGCTGGACCATACGCCCCATCTCCTCCTGCATAAATACCTGAGACAGATGTTCGACCAGTTCCCGCTTCAACTTTGATAACACCGCGCTCCATCTCAAGCTCATTCACCCGACCCCAACCCTCAAAAAGACTCATGTCCATACTTTGACCAATAGCCAAAGCAATTGTGTCACAAGGAATGACATATTGAGCATTAGGAACAAATTTTGGAGAAAAACGACCTTGGTGATCAAACAAGGAGTAGATTTCCTGAACCCTTAAACCACTAATTTTTCCAGAAGCATCGCGTTCTACAGAAATCGGACCAACTCGATTGATGATTTTAATACCTTCTTCAACACCATCTTCAATCTCAAACTCGTCAGCCGTCTGCTCGTCTCTAGACTCTAAACAAGTCATCGTTACTTGCTTTGCCCCATTTCGAACAGAAGAACGGGCCACGTCAAACGCAACGTTACCCCCTCCAATAACAACAACACGTTCACCAACCTTCCAGCGACGTTTGCTATCAAGAACTTTTAAATATTCTACACCGCGAATAATATCTGGAGCATCGGCACCTTTTACAGGAAGTTCTCGAGATTTCCATAAACCATTCCCGATAAACACAGCATCGTATTTCTCTTCAAGGTCACCTAAAGTGATGTCTCGACCAACTTTTGTGTTATAATAGATTTTCGCCCCCAGATGCTCGATTGCCGCGCACTCTGCAACAACAATGTCATTCTTTAGGCGATAATTCGGAACCCCATAAGTAAGCATCCCACCCGGCAAAGCCATTTGCTCATATACGTCTACTTCATATCCCAATCGAAGTAAATCATGGGCACAAGTCAAAGAGGCCACTCCTGCACCAATACAGGCTACTTTTATTCCAAGAGGCTTGGGCTTAGTGCTTCCTCTAGCATAACTATATTCTAGAGATTTGATATGCGCTTCTTTATCTAAACCAAACCATTCATCAATGTAACGTTTTTGAGCACGAATTGTTAGGGTTTTATCTACTCTATCGCGTCGACAAGCAACTTCACAAGGAGCACCGCATATTAAACCACAAATTGATGCAAACGGATTTGGTCCACGAGCAATTTTATAAGCCTCGAGAACATCTCCTTGATGCAAGGCCATCATATAGCCCCGACCATCGGTATTGACCGGGCAACCATCTCGACAATCAATTTGTTTAATAAAGTACTCTAAATCAGGAATTTCAACGTCGTAAACGGGCTTACTATTGCCCTCAAGCTCATCTTTGGTCATGTTCGGCCCCTGCTGGTCGTGCAGACTTATCACTCCGCACTCTAACAGAGAAGAGACATCTTTGGAAAGTGTTTTTGAAAAGATAGAAGTTGTTTAGGGTTATGGAACTACCTAAAAGATGACCTCAAAAGACCTAAAGCTGTGTTTTAAGGGGAAATAATCACTTGAAATTCCATCAACTCGAGCAAAGCCAGCATCAGACTTTAAGGCACTTAAGAGTTTTTCTAAAAGCTCTCTCTCTCCCTGTGCATAGATTTCAACCGTTCCATCAGCAAGGTTTTTCACCGTCCCCACAAGCCCAAGCTTTTGAGCATGATGTTGTGTTGTTGCGCGAAAACACACCCCTTGAACTTGCCCACGAACAATTGAATGCATCTCACAATAAAGTTCTGACAAACCTCCGCTTTTCATAAAACTCTCTTGCTCCACTAATTTTACGCTGCGCATGCACATAATTGAGATAAATCACCAAGCAACTCTTCAACTTCAGACAAGCTCGATGCTTTACTAAACGCTTTTCGGAAGTCCTTATTTGCCGCTGATTTTTTTAAATACCAACAAGCAATCCTTCGCATGTCTGTTACCGCTTTTTTAGGACGATAATACATTCTAGACAAAGCGAAATGCTGCTTAAGTAACTCAATCGATTCATCAATTGTTCTTTCTAAAACAGGCAAGCCTTTTGCGTAACGGCAAACATCTTCAGCAAGATATGGGTGACCAAGAGTTCCTCTAGACGCCAACACGATATCACAGCCAGTTTGTTCTTTCATTGCGTGAGCCGCTTCTGCCGAAAAAACATCTCCATTTCCAATCACTAAAATATTCCGCGCAGCTTCTTTTGCCTCGCGAATATAGTCCCAGTTAGCTGGACCCCGATAAGCCTGTACCCGCGTTCTTCCATGGATAGCAATTGCTTTAGCACCAGCCTCTTCTGCAATTCGCGTGATTTCTCCTGCGCAAATATTTTTTTCATCCCAACCGGCACGAATTTTGACCGTAACAGGAATTTTCACAGCAGCAACCATCTCGGCAATAATATCGCCAATTTGCTCAGGGTTTTTCAACAAACCCGAACCACCACCGTCTTTAGTGACTTTATCAACAGGACATCCACAATTTAGATCTAAGACATCAAAGCCAAGATCTTCAATAATTTTAGCAGCTTGCCCAGCTAAATGCCTTTTAGCTCCAACAATCTGCCCGCCAATGGGATGCATATCACTATTATAATCTAATATATGCAGGGTTGTAGGGTCGTTACGAACAAGAGCATCCATCTTCACCATTTCACAATAAATCAAACCCGGAGAAAACCGAGCCGACATCTGACGAAAAGGAAAGTCTGAACAACCAGCCAAAGGAGAGTAAAAAACCCGATTAGGTAAAAGCAACGATCCAAGGCGAATAGGATCTGCAAGAGAAGAAGTCATATGATCAACATTAATATAATTTTTTCTACAAAATGGAGCGCGATAAAAGCAAACAACGGGCTAATGTCCATCATCCCAATAGGGGGAATAATGCGGCGAAATAAATCCAAATAAGGATCCGTCGCCCCACAAACCCATGCCATTAACTCTAGTTCGTGAAGCTCTGGGATCCACGAACTTAAAATACGAACAAAAAGCATCAAAGTATAAATCAGAAAAAATAACTGAACGATTTCTACTAGACCCAAGCTCAACTACCTTATGTAAAAAGGGTAATAATCACTATTATAAATAAAACAAACACAAGACTATACAAAAATATAGTATTTTTGTCTCCAAGCCCATGATCTCCGTCTGATTTCATTTATACACTCCCCAGAGGAAGAGATTTTTATTATTAGACCCTTCCATCCTCTCTAATATGCATCATAATAAAAAAAATAACCTAACGCAACAAAAGCAAGATTTTTCTTGATTATCAGTAGTTAAAGCGTTATTAGATAGTGGCTAATGTTTTTTTTATTTTTTCTAGTTAATATTCTAAGGGGATTTCAATGAACATTGGCGGAACAACAAACTCAGATTTTGTCACAAATTGTTTAAACGGGGCTATCATAGCTAGCACATTAACAGCTTCGTGGCTCTCACACTCGGTTGCAGCACAAACAATAGACGGTGATGATGAAGAAAATTCAGGCTACAGCGGAAGCCAACTCCTATTATTAGCAGGCTCTGTCTTAGGGGTTGCCGCCCTCGCTTTTGCAGGAATTCGCAAATACTGGAATGAAGAAGAACCCCTTCTTACACTACCAAAAATTCTTAGTCCAAAAAACATAGAAACAACAAACACTACTCCACTAACAAGAAACAGTAAGCAAATACAAGGTATTTACAAACTTCTTGTTTATCGAGGCAACGAAACTCAAGCTAAGTTAAACGACAACCCAAACCTCCCTATTCGCCTTTGGGTAGACCCAAGCCGTGAAGAATCCGCATTCGCTGTAGGAAGTCGCCAGGCTTACCGACAAAGCACAAGTTGCACTCAGTCCGCTGCAATTTTTGATGTAGAGTGTTCAGCCGAAGATTTCAAAGATATTATGGATGAATCTTGGTTACTAGGAGCCAGCTGGCGACAAAAAGCTTGATCAATCAGCTCTTATCTAAAACCCAATCAAAAAAATCATACTCTTTTGCTTGGGTTTTTTATCAATAATCTCACAATTTTTGTTTAATATAAAAACATTGATATTATATCCCAAATACTTTATGTTCATATACTTTAATTTTCTTTAGCGGTTAATTGTTCATGAACGACTTTCATCCTATCGCTGAATCATGTGCCGGGGTTTATTTAGACGGGTCTCAAGCATTTATTGCCCGTGTTAATTACTTAAAATCAACCCCCTACATTGAGCAACTCGTTCAAGTTGATTTAAGCTCTCTATCAAGTTCATTAAAAAAGCTCCCTTCCGACTGCCTTATTTCGTGCGCAATGCCAGGATCTTCTTGTCTTATTCGACAACTGACAGTAAAACTCTCGAAAAAACAAGCCATAGAGGCTGCTTACCGCTTCCAAGTAGAACCCTTTCTACCCTATCCACTGGAAGACGCTCTTATGGACTGGAGTATTGTCTCGCAAACAGAAGAAAATAGTACACTTGCTATACACAGCACAAAAAAAGAAAGCGCCAAAAAATTTTTAGACACTTTAACTGAACTGTCTTTAGATCCAGAAGTTTTAAGCACCGTTCCCCAAGGAATTGCATCTTTTGCAGGGACGTTTTTAGACAATCCAACAGAAGCAGCAATTATCCTTCATTTAGGACAAAGCAGCACACACCTTGTTCTTTGTGTAAACAAGCAAGCCCTGGCTCACCATGAAATTCCTCTTGGTTTTTCACAAATAAACCCCGAAAACAACAGCAGTAAAGAGCACAAAGCTTGGTCTAGTGAGGTTTTACAAGCTTACTACTCACTACGCAACCACGCCTTCGCAAAAAACAAACTCTCCATTTATTTATTTGGCGCAGAAAAACAAACAAGTGCGGTGTCTCAAAACTTAAAAACAATACTAAACACAGAAATTTTAATTCCTAAGTTTGAACAAATACCAGATAACGCTGCACAGTTTGCCCCTTCTATTGGAGTTGCACTATGCAGCCTCCCGCTGGAACAGCCCAAGTTAAATCTTCGCCAGGAAGAGCAAGCATTCACCTCTCCTTACCGCCGAACAGGAAGAGGGCTTATTCCCGTTTTATTCTCATGCGCAGCTTTATTGATCGCCTCTTTGCTTTATTATACACAGCAACAACAGTCATCCACTCGAGATCTGCAATTTGAGTATGCAAATCTTCTTAGCGCAGCTCAACTCAATCACAAAGAGCTAGAGCAAAAGTTATTCCCCAAAGAAGATCCTCTGCCGATTGAAAATCTTTCGCCGGAAGAAATTCATTTACGTGTTGAGAAAATAAAGAAAGAAACAACCTCAACAGGTACCGAAATCCCCCTGCTTCCTCAGTTCCCTCTTGTTTCTGATGTTTTGGCTTGGCTTGCATCTGCAGAGCAAGGTAGTAGCCCAAGCTCGCCTTTGATAAATATTTGTCACTTCAATTATCAAATCGTCCGTAGCCCATCAAAACAACGCCCAAAAGACCATTATCAAATTCGAATAGACTTAGAGTTTCAGGCAGATTCCACTAAAAACGCTCGAGAGTTCCACGAGTTTCTTTTACAAAGCAATCCATTCATCGATAATAAACAAGAGATCAAATGGAGCTCAAATCGTGGAAAATATCAAAGCTCATTTTATCTACAAGACCGTACTTGGTACCCAACGTCATAAGGAGCCTGAAGAATGTTAGATAAAATTCCCCAATCTAGGCTCATTATTTACACGCTTATTTTAGCACTAATTCCATCGGTGTTTATTTTTTTAGCAATTCGATCATCTACAGAAGAAATTCGCTCTATAAAAAACATGTGCGCACAAGTCCAACGAGAACTTCTTGTTCAAAAAAGTAAAAAACGACTCAACGAAGCAGTAAAAGAACACTATTCTCATTGTGATACAGATTATCTCGAAAACCAACTAAGCAACTATGAACTTTTACAAGAAGAAAAGGCACAACTAAAGTCTCTAGGTGAAGGTTCTTTTCTTGCTAATTATTCTGGTGTAAACGAAAGACTTTCAGTATTAAAACAGAATAAAATCCAATTTACCGATGAATCTTTAGAGAAGCACGATTCTTATCAAGAAGCTCAGCTCTCTCTTGCTTCACCAATAAAAATAAACCAGAACGACCTCAAAAAGATTCTAAACCTCATTGAAGGACAAGAAACTAGCGAGCTGAACTCTCCCATTAATCGTCCACAACTTATAATCACCAATTTCCGTTTGGATCGATTAGAGATAGACCGAAACAACGAAACGTTCTCCTTACAACTTAAATTAATAAAAAGAGAATTTTCATGATTACTCGTACCTTCCCCTTAATTTTTACCTTCCTACTGCTTAGTGGGTGCGCTAGTTCCTCAATCGCGATAAGCGCCCCTGACAAATTACAGTCGGTTCATATTATCGACCAAAATGGACACTCCCAAACAGTAAGCAACCCCGAAAGACTGTCTCAATATCAAAAAACAGACTTCCTATCTCAACAGCCATACCAAAAAGTCTTGAGAACTTATGGCAAGGACTCAAAAGGCAAACAACTCGCAATCATTACAAGTTACCATGAGACAGGACAAATCAAAGAGCTCTTAGAAACAGTTGATTCCAGAGCTCTCGGAGTATACAAAGAGTGGTTTCCTAATGGACAGATTAAAATTAAAGCAAACGTCCAAGGTGGAATAGCTGATTTAACCCCAAGTGCCAAGCAAGACTGGTTGTTTCACGGGCTAGCTCAAGTTTGGGATGAAGATGGTAATCTACAAGCTGAAATGAACTACGAAAATGGTCTTTTAGAAGGTACAGCAACTTACTATCACCCAAATCATGCGATATGGAAACGCATCCCTTATTCCAAAGGTCTCATACATGGAGATTTTCTCGTTTTCACATCCGATCAAAAAAAATTCACAGAATCTCACTATGAACGCGGCGAGAAAGATGGTGTTTTTGTGCGATACTCTAGCGAAGGTACGGCTCTTGTTAAAGAGGTATATAAAAAAAATTTTTTAACTCAGGGTCAGTATTACGATATTAGCGGAAAACTTGTTTCTGAAATCGTTGATGGTAATGGATTCCGTGCGAGTCTAGGAAAAGAACGCGTTCTTGAGCTTCAACAGTTCAAAAAAGGCAAAGCGTCCGGACAAGTACAGGTTTTTGATGAAAATTCTCATGTCGTTCAATCTTATCACGCAGAGAACGGAGAAAAGCACGGAGAAGAACTCAACTTCTTTCCCACGTCAGACAAGGTAAAACTTTCTCTTATGTGGAACCACGGCAATCTACAAGGTACAATGAAAACCTGGTATGAAAACGGACAACAAGAAAGCCAGAAAGAAATGGCAGAAAATAAAAAACACGGATTACTTACATCTTGGTATGAAAATGGCGATCTCATGCTTGTTGAAGAATACGAGCAAGATCAACTCATCCGTGGAGAGTATTACAGAAGTGGGCAAAGCTACCCTGTATCTCATATAAAGCACGGAAAAGGAGTTGCAACCCTTTTTGATCGCTCTGGAAATCTGCTAAGAAAAATCACCTATCGAGACGGAGCGCCACAATCATGACCGAAGCTAAAACCCAATTACGCGCTGAACTTCGCTCTAAAAGAAAAAGTATCTTACCTCCTCGCAAGAGCAACGCTGAAGAACTTTCTATTCAGACTCTTTTACCTCTGGCTCAAGAAGTAAAAGGCCTAGTCTTAAGCTACGTAAGTTTTGGATCAGAGTTTCCAACACAGCAGCTAAACGAGTATTTAATTGTGCTAGAAAACCTTGTTCTTCCTAAAGTAGAGGGGGGAGAGCTTTGTCTCTACCTTGTACCAAGTTATCAGTGTTTAACGCCCGGACATAGTAAAATTTTAGAGCCAGACCCTTTGCAATGTATCAAAATCCCTGAGGAGCAAGTTTCTCTGGCCTTCATTCCTGGGCTTGGTTTTGATAGCGAAAAACATCGTATTGGCTATGGAAAAGGGCACTTTGACCGCCTGCTTCCCAAATTAATTCATTGCGAAACAATTGGAATCGGATTCAAAGAACAATTTGTTTCAGAAGGTTTACCTAAGCAAGATCACGATGTGGCTTTAAACCAAATCCTCTTGTTTTAACGTGTAAAAGACGCTTAATTAAAAGCGTCTTTTACTAAAATCACTTATTCAACTGATGCAAGAAGCTCTTGCTGAGTCTCTGCTTTCTGAGGTTTTTTCCCCTCTTGAGCAGGTATCCCTTTCAGTTTTTCATAAACCTTCGTTTCAATTTCAACAAAGAGAGCGTCATCTTCTTTAAGTAAGTTTCGAACAGCTTCTCTTCCTTGTCCTAAACGGTTCCCTTTGTAGCTAAACCAAGCACCTTTTTTATCAATAATCCCCTGTTCTACACCAATATCAATCAGTGAACCAGCCTGAGAAATTCCTTCGGCAAAAAGAATATCGAACTCTGCTGTTCTAAATGGAGGCGCTAATTTATTTTTAGCAACTTTAACTTTTACACGGTTTCCAATGTCTTGGTTATCCGCTCCCTTAATAGAACCAGTCCGGCGAATATCCAAACGAACAGAAGAATAAAATTTAAGCGCTCGCCCACCAGGGGTTGTCTCTGGATTTCCGAACATAACCCCAATTTTTTCACGGATTTGGTTAATAAAAATAGCACAAGTATTAGAACGAGCTAAGCTTGCTGTTAGCTTTCTCATTGCCTGTGACATCATGCGAGCTTGCAAGCCAACAAATGTGTCTCCAATCTCTCCATCTAACTCAGCCTTGGGCACAAGAGCCGCAACAGAATCTACAACAATAATGTCTAAAGCATTGGAACGAGCCAATGTTTCAGCGATGTTTAAAGCTTCTTCTCCGCAGTCAGGTTGGGCTATCATCAACTCATCAAGGTTCACCCCTATCTTGGCTGCATAAACAGGATCTAGCGCATGCTCTGCATCAATATACGCAGCCAACCCACCGTTCTTTTGAGCATTTGCAACAATATGCTGAGCAAGAGTTGACTTACCAGATGATTCAGGTCCATACAGCTCAACAATACGCCCCCTTGGAACTCCTTGAATTCCCAAAGCAATATCCAAAGATAAAGCTCCAGTTTTAATTACATCAATTTCTTTATTTGAAGCTCCGTGCCCCAATGACATAATTGCACCATCGCCAAATTGCTTGCGAATCTGCGCTACCGCTTGATCTAAAACTTGCTTTTTTTGAGCTAGCTCATTTGGATTAGACATCAACTGAGTCCTTATGGTTCTTGGTTACAAAAGATGAGAAGATAAGTTTATTTCTCTATGGAAATAAGGGATACCAAAAAACTAACAGATCAAGGCAAAAAACCGAAGTAGCTTGGGAGCAACACCACAAAATTCAAAAATTTCACAAAAAAATAAATAAATTTTTAAAACCAATAAAAACTTGCGAGAAAACTTTTTTTTATTAAAATTCTTAACTTGTTTTTTATAGTCACAATAACAAATAGGTTTTTATGGGATCAAATATTACTTTAAGCTCCGGCGCTTTTTCAAATCTATCCGATTGTTTAGGTGCCATTTCTGATCAAGAAATTATTAAAAACGCTACAATAAGCATTCCAAATAAAAACAAATCGACCAACTATTCTTTTTACCACATAAAAGACACACACAGATACCAACAGGTTGTAAATATTACAATTACAACAAACCTCGGAGAATACAGTGTTCGTGAGTGTTATGATGCTAAAGCTAAAAATTCAAAAATTGCTTTCCGCAGCTTTCTGGGTTACGATAAAGCCCTTTTAAATAAGCTTACAGGAAATTTAGGTGAAAGCGCTGCCGAATTAAAATCTCGTGTTCTTCCTTTTTTGAACACAAAACAAGTGATTAAAGGCAAGAGTGACAAATTTGGTTCATGTAAAGAAATCAAATTAAAAAATAGCGAAGGCAAAGAAAAACTTTTTTCCATGACGGAAAAAGTTTTTGATAGCGACAATTGCCCAGCTAAAGATTTGACGTATGATATCATTGACATCTCTAAAGAAATACAAATGTCAAAACCTCGTATTGTTCAAGCAATTAGCACAGCTTCAATAGTGGATGAAAATGCTTCTACCGCTGATCTATCTATGGAAGAAAACTCTCCCAAAAAACGTTCTGTTCCTAAGCAAGATAACTGCGCTTGTGTCACCCTTGCAGCAGTTATTACTGGCCTCGCAGTAAGCGTAATGGCAAGCTGCTATTTAAGTTCATAAAAAAGCTAACCAACGCAAGGATTTGCTTAAAAAAAGCGAATCCTTGTCTGTCATTACGTTGTAGCAAGTAGCAAAGAATCTAGTAACGCAGTTTTTAGTTTCATCAAAGAAGCACTCGCAATATTTAACTCTTTAATTCCAGATTCGAACCGCTTTAATTCTTTTTCAATTTTTTTACTCGCCTGTTCTACACCAAATAAACAAGCATAATTTACGTTTTGTTCAAGTTTCACATCATCTTCGAAGTCATGAAGATCATCGACAATTTGAAACGCTGTTCCATAACACTGCCCTAAATCTTTAACTTGCTCTAAACGGGCGATATCTCCCCCCCCAAAAAGCCAACCAAAAACAAAAGAAACCTCAAAAAGAGAACTTGTTTTCCGTTTGATAATCTCTAGAATTGTGGCTTCTTCATAGTTGGGGGGACACAGATCTAGATACTGCCCACCAGTTGCTCCAAAAAAACCTGTATTATGCGTTGCATTCTCTAAAGCAAGGAAGCAACGGTGGTTTGCTTCTTCAACAGCCATTCCTGAATCAATGAGAACCCTTGTATTACGGCTTATAAGCTCATAACCCGATGCGATTAGTGCATAGGTACTCAAAAGCGCTAATCCTTCATTGTAGGCCTTGTGAAGAGCTGGACGCTCTCTTCGCAAATCATCATCATCCATACATGGTAGATCATCACCTATAAGTGACGCTGTATGAAAAAATTCAATCGTTACAGCACTTTGATTAGCAGAATAATTTTTATTTAACGCATCAGCAACCATCATACTTATGCTTGGGCGAACACGCTTCCCTCCTTGAACAAGGGCATAATGACAGGCCTTTCCAAGGGTTCCTTGTTCCCCATAAGATTGAAGAACATCTAGAATGGCTTGTTCTGTTTTCTCTTTGTAGAACAGTAAATTGTCCAAATTTTTACCTCTTCATGGGGATGATTCGGGACTTAGAAGCGCTTTTCACAATATGATTTTCAGGAACAACACCACCAACCGTTGTGTTGGGATAGGTACAAGACCCACAAAATAAAATTGTCCCTGGGTTTAAAACAGTATTACAACCTGTTTGTGCTCCATCACCCAGAATAGCACCAAATTTTCGGCGCTTAGTTGAAATTTTTTCTCCCTGAAAATGCACAATAACCTCACTCTTAGTCAACTTTAAATTCGAGCATACTGTTCCAGCTCCTAAATTTGTATTGTTACCAAGAATAGAATCTCCTACATCAGCAAAATGGGGAGCTTGTGCTTTATTCAAAAAAATAGAATTTTTTATTTCTGAGCAATGACCAATAACACAATTGTTTCCTGTGACGACATTCCCTCTTATGTAAGCGCCTTGTCTAATCTGACAATTTTCTCCAATAAAACAAGGCCCTTGAATATAAGCACCTGGTTCCACAACAGTTCCTTTGCCGATTGAAATTTTTTCAATATCTTTGAGGAACACTCCATCTGGAATTTCACATTCGATTTTTCCTAGATTTTGTTTTTGTAGAAAAGACTCAATGTTTTCAAGGGCTTCCCATACGTAGGTGATCTGATCGAAGAGACTTGAAGCTATATAATCCTTTAGTTGGAAAAATGAATGAGCGGTAAGTGATTTCATATTGTTTAAGTCTCCATAAAAGTTCCACATTCTATAGAGAATATATATTCTATATGATGAGAATATTCTTCTTCTTTAGATGCTGTGGAAATGTCAGTAAATAAGCCTTTTTCCCTGATAAAACTTCTGTCTGTAATCTGTAAGCTTCCTGAAGGAAACTCCAAACTTATACACAAATGAACGTTCTCTGCAAGTTTTCATCAAAATATGTACACAAGTCTTTCTCTCGAGAAATGAACAAAGTATCCACAAAAATAAAAATCTGAAAATTTCCCAAATTCTTGCCTTTTCACAAGCTTTATGAAGATTTATATAGAAGAAATATATTTTTTCTTCTTCTTCAGAAACTGTGGATTTGTGCATAAGTCGCCACTTTCAAGAGATCTTTTGCTTGTTCATGTTTTGCTTATGAACAGATCATAAGTTGATATTTACGAACAATGCGGCACATGTACACACAAAATAATTTGTTTTATAAACAAGAAAAAACAAAGTTATGAACGTGTTACCCACAAAGTTGAATAATTAAATTTATAGAATGGAGTTTGTTTGAAATAAATCTGGGTGAGAGGATTCGAACCTCCGACCCCTTGCACCCCATGCAAGTGCGCTGGCCAAGCTGCGCTACACCCAGATAGTAAGATTTATGCGGCTGTAAAGCCTTCTAGATGAAATTCTGAGTTTCTTAATTCACGAATAGCAATTTTAGAACAAGCTTCAACGATATCTTCAATCGTATCTGTCGGGTCAACATTCGCTGCATCTAAATCCACAGAGACAGAGGCAGAAAAAGAAGCTCCACCACGGATTCCCTTTACGCGAAAGTTAGCAAAGAAACCATCTTTCTTTTTTGTGATGTTAATGAAACGAATAACAAAGTTTTCAGCTAAATTGGTCATAAGAAAACAAAATTGTTTTAATCTAAGATTATGAATAAACAACCATTCTAGGCAGGAAATTCTTTTGCTGTCAACGGCAGTTTACTCGCAGTAAGTAGAAAAAATCCTTTTCAGATCTTGATAAAGCGAGTATGATTTCTGTGGAACTTAAATCAACCGACCACTTAATCATTTTTATGAGTACTTCTTTTCCTGAAGCAACAACTAAAAAAACAACTTGGCGTGAACTTCTTGCTGAGGAATTAAAAAAACCTTACATGCTTGAATTGCAAGAGTTTTTAAAGGGGGAAAAGGCTGCGGGAGTGGAAGTTTTTCCTCCGGAACCTCTTATATATCAAGCTTTAAAGCAGACTGCTTATGATGATGTGAAAGTTGTGATCATGGGGCAGGATCCCTACCACGGAAAAGGGCAGGCTGAAGGTTTAAGTTTTAGTGTTCAAAAAGGGATAAAAATTCCTCCCTCTTTGCAAAATATCTATAAGGAACTACAAGCAGATCTTGGTTTACCTATTCCAAACCATGGTCATTTACTTAAGTGGGCTCAACAAGGGGTCTTGTTGTTAAACGCGACTCTAACAGTAAGACGTAGTCAGCCAAAATCTCACTATGGAAAAGGGTGGGAAGTTTTTACCGACCGAGTAGTGGAAGTTTTAGCAAGTAGGCAAAAACCTCTTGTTTTTCTTTTATGGGGAGCTTCTGCTAAAGAAAAATGTTCCCGTATCTTAAACGGTATTAAGCACTCACATCTTGTTTTGTCTTGTCCACACCCATCTCCTTTCTCTGCTTATAATGGCTTTTTTGGAAGCCGCCATTTTTCTAAAACAAATGAATTTTTAGAAAAACAAGGAATGGCACCAATAGATTGGTCTGTCGACTAGGCAAAATTCGCTCTTTTTTTTCTTTTTTATAAGGGTTCAATTCTAATGAATTGATTTCTAATCTGTTTCGTTTTGGCACGGCACCTGCTTTAGGTCCCCTGAAGACCGAATTAGGGGGCCAAGATGTATTTCATCAATAAAATTGGAAATAAAAATTTTACATTGTTGGGGCAGCTAATGCAGATGCATAGCAAAGCTCACAAGGTAATTGCTGGAAACATTGCAAACGCCAACACTCCTTATTACCGACGTCAAGAATTTAAATTCGATACAGCACTCCGTGAAGCTCTTTCCGGAGGAACTAGTGCACACTATTCAGATATTCGCGGTTACACAGAACGACCAAGAAACACACCTGTAAGAAATAACGGCAATGATGTGGATATGGATATGGAGATGCTTAAACTTCGCTCTAACTCAGGTTCTTACAATATGTATGCGCAATTTTATCAACAGAAATCCGCAATGGTGAAAGAAGCCATTCGTGGTGGTCGATAGGAAGGTAAGCTATGATATCTAAATTGAATCGAGCAGGACAGATTGCAGCGACTGGTTTGAAAGCAAATCGTGGTTGGATGAACGTGATTTCCAATAACATAGCAAACGCGCATTCAGTCGATAACGGTAAACGCACGGCAAACGGAAATTTTGTTCCTTATGCGCGACAAGTGCCTGTTTTTGAGAGAATTCTTTCAGAAAACTTCCGACGCAACAAGGTAAATGGTGATGTAGCAGATGGGGTTGCGGTAAAAGAAGTTTCTGAGCTAAATGATCATATTAGAAAAGTCTTTGACCCCACTCACCCAGCAGCAAGAAAAGCTGGTTCACCTGACGCAGGATATGTCTATTACCCAAAAATAAGCGTTGCACAAGAAATGGCTGATATGCAGATCGCTTCTGCTGCGTATGAAGCAAATTTGAGTATTATTTCAGTTTCACAACGAATGAGTGAAAATGCAATGAGAATTAGTAGGAGAGGTTAGCCATGAGCGGTTTTGGTTCTGAGGCACTTACAAAGCTAAATCCATTAATGTTGAGACCTAAGCCAATGACTCAGGCTAAGGGTTTAGGTGAAATCAATGTTCACTTAACTCCAGCACCAGCTCAACTGGAAGAAACGTACACATTTCAAAAAATTCTGGGGGGCTATTTAAGCGAGGTGAATACTTTGCAGCACGAGGCAGATGCGCAGATACAGCGTTTGGCAGCTGGAGAGGTTGAAGATGTTTCTGAAGTTACAATGGCAATGGATGAGGCTGAAACCGCGTTCAAAATGATGATGGAAATTCGGAACAAGCTTTTAGATGCTTGGAGCGAAATTAAACACATGCAGTAAAAAAGAGGGAGAGCACAAGCTCTCCTGCTCTTAACGCATAACAAAAGGATTGGCTACTTCTGTTGAGTGGTTGATCATTACGCTTTTTGTTTGTAAATAATCATAAATAGCTTCTTTGCCACCCTCTCTTCCAATTCCAGAGCGTTTATAGCCGCCAAATGGGCTCATATATGATATGGAACGATAGGTGTTTACCCAAACAGTACCAACCTGAAGCTCTTTTGCACATTTTGATGCTTTACGCATATCACGAGTCCATACGCCAGCAGCAAGACCATAAGGAATGTCATTGGCTATAGAAATTGCTTCTTCTGGCGTTTCAAAAGGAATAATACTTAAAACAGGACCAAAAACTTCTTCTTGTGCTATCCGCATATTATTTTTCACCCCAGTAAAAATAGTCGGTTCTACAAACCATCCGCTTCCACACCGTGCTTTCTTTCCTCCTAATACACAAGAAGCCCCTTCTTTTTTCGCAACTTCAATATAAGAAAGGATTTTTTCGTATTGTGGAACGGTAGCTACTGGTCCAACCTGAGTATCTGAATCCAGAGGATTTCCCATTTTTGCTGTGCGCGCTAATTCCAGAAGTTGTTCCACAAATTGGTCGTGAATAGAAGATTGTACCAATAAACGAGAACCAGCAATACAGGTTTGTCCACTTGCGGCAAAAATTCCTGAAACAACACCTTTGACAGCGTTTTCAATTTCTGCGTCTTCAAATACGATATTTGGTGATTTTCCCCCTAATTCCAGAGTAACTCTTTTGATTCCATCGGCTGCTGCTGAATAGACTTTTCTTCCACCTTCTTCTCCTCCTGTAAAGCTTACTTTTGCTACCCGGGGATCTCTTATTAGGGCCTCTCCAACTTCGTGGCCAAAACCGCTTACAACGTTTACAACTCCAGGAGGAAAACCAGCTTCTTTTACAAGTTTTACAAATTCTAGAGAGCTTGCTGTTGTATGTTCTGAAGGTTTAAGAATGACGGTATTTCCTGCTGCAAGGGCGGGAGCAAGTTTCCAGGCTGTAATTAAAAGTGGAGAGTTCCATGGGGTAATTCCTACAACAACACCAAGAGGTTCGTGGCTTGTGTATGCAAAGGTTTCAGGTTTGTCAGTGGAAATAACAGAACCTTCGACTTTATCTGCAAGCCCAGCGTAGTAATAAAACCACTGCGGAATATATTTTAGCTGCCCGTGCATTTCCGCAAAAAGTTTTCCATTATCTAAAACTTCAATGCGCGCGAGTTTTTCAGCATCCCTTGCAATAAGATCTCCTAACTTTCTTAATAAAGCACCTCGGCCGGATGGTGTCATTTGCCTCCAAGAGCCCTCTTGAAATGCATTATAAGCAGCACTAATTGCAGATTTGGCATCATTTTCATTTCCACGAGGAACTTCATTCCATACTTCTCCAGTGAAAGGATTGTATGAGGGAATCCATTGATTAGATTCAGGAGCGTGATCTTCGTTGTTGATAAAATGATTCATTTTTGATGGAGAAGACATGGTAAAATCCGCATTCTTGAATTAGTCGAAATTTGACTATACGGACTTCGTGATTAGGCTGCTAGAGGGTCGCTGATCTTGCGGTGACGTAGCGTTCCATAGATAATAGTTAACTCATACATGAGCAAAATTGGCAAAGCAAGGGCGCACTGTGTGAAGACTTCTGGAGGAGTTAAAATACCAGATAAAAAGAAGACAAGAACAATGGCAAGCCTTCTTTTTTTTCTCATTTGTTCAGATGTAATGATTCCCACATGTACAAGCAAGAAAAGACATAAAAAACATTCAAAAGCAAGGGCGTTTGATAAAATCAAAATGATTGTGTAGTCGATGTAGTTTGTGAATGACCAAAAGTTATTTGCTAAACCCTCATTGAAACTGCTCAAAAACGCGTTTGCAACGGGTATAGTAAGCTTTAAGGCAAAAAGTGACCCCAAGCTAAGCATAAGTAGCGATAAGACAAAGAAGGGGATAATAAGGCGTTTTTCACCCAGTCGTAGACCAGGACTAATGAAGCGTAGTAAAAAGAGCAGCCAAATTGGAGAAGAGGAAACAAGAGAAAACCAAAAACAAATTTTTAAAGTGCTGGTCATTCCATCGAGAGGTCCAAGAATAGACAAAGAAACCGCGGGAGTTGGTTTTGCTAGAAGTAAGTGTTCTCCAGGGGGGATAAGAAATTGCTCATTCTGAGTTTTTTTTACACCAGAAGAGTGTTCCACAACAACTTCATTAGAATTTTTTTCGTAATAAAGATCCGTTTTTGTTGTATTTGTAATCCATTCGCTTTTGCTTGTTTGCCGAGTAAGACAGTGTTTTGTGGGCTGTATTTCACTTAACGGAGTTGTCGTAAAAGCAAAAATACTTTGATAAAAGTAAAGAGAAGAAAGAAAGGCAGCAAAAACAACACCAAGCATGTAAACGATTGTTTTTCGGAACTCTTCTAGGTGTTCCCAAAAACCCATTTGATTGGGATTTTTGCGTGAAGAAGCCATAAAAATTAGATTTCCTGTTCTCCTGTAGATACTTCAGATTTCTTTTCGGCTGGTTTTTGTTCGACTTCTGAGGTGAAATCCTGTGATGCTTTTTTGAATTCTCGAATTCCTTCTCCAAGGCTTCTAGCTAACTCTGGAAGTTTTTTTCCTCCAAAAAGCAACAAAGCTAAAAGAAGAACGACAAGAATTTCGGTCCATCCCAACATACAACTTGCTCCTGATGTTCCACATGCTTTCTTTCATTATAACAGGAAGCTTTTGTTCTGAGACACCTCTATTTTTTCTTACCTCCAATGGCTAGCTAATCTCGCATTTGACGCGACTAAGTCACAGGATAAAAAAAATTAAAATGTCGTTGCCCAAGAATTTATACATTTAACAGAGTCATACTCATTTGTGGGTATGTTCGAGTGATTATTTATGTACTCAAGCACAGTATTGATCGTACAACGCTTGAGAAAGTTAAAGGCTAAACCCAAAGAAGTGAAATAAGCTTTATCATGGCGGGTTCTATCTGTGTAAATAAGGTGAGTCCTTGTATACCAATCCATTCGATAGCCCGCTTTGGCGCTTAAAGAAAGACAGTTTGTTATTATCTGATTGAAGCGTAAGCTTATATCTGACCTGTGGTAAGCAAGGTCGGGGTTGGAATCTCTTGGAGAGTTATCGTAGCGCCAACTGGAGTTGAGTGACCAGCTTCGTTTGGGTGTTTCGTTCATTAACCAAGCTAAGGAAATTCCATGTATAAAACCGCTGTTATTATCTAGCGTTGCACCTAGAGTTGGAAAATGATGTCTTTGGGTAAAATTATAAGTACTTGTGATCATTTGTCTTTGAGTAATGGGAATGGCGTGTTTGAAATTGAATCTCCAGTTATTCTGATAGCGTGCATTGTTGAGTTCTAGGTAGTTCCATGCAATAGAAAAATCTAAACTGTGTCTTCCACACAAGTAGTTAACTCCACTACTCAACATGACTAAAAGAAGATCATTACTGTTTAGTTCGTGATTGTCTGAAAAGTAGGTTATTAGTCCGTTTTTTAGTGTAAGTCCTTTTTGAGGAAGCGGATATTTATGATTTAATACAGCTGTAACTGCAAAAATTTGGTCATTCTCTTCAGATGGATCTGCTTCAGGGAAAGTTGGACCAAAAGGAGAAGGAATACCAGTGTCGGTGCCAAGTGTAGCATTTGAATCAAAAGTATAAGCAAGTACAACGGCACCACTAAAATGATGATTTTTTTTCTCTACCATTGCAGATAAAAGAAGCTCTACATTTGCTCGGACCTCAGGGGGAATATTAGCAGCTAATACTTTAAGAAGTTCGTTTTTTGCTTCATCATGTGACCCAAGAGCAATTAAAGTGCGTGCTTTTTCTAATCTGCTTTGCGTAAATTTTGGATCTAAAACAAGCGCTCTCTCATAAGCAAAGAGAGCTTCTTCAAAATCTCCTGTTTCATAAGCAGCTCGTCCAATTAGGTGATTTAGCTCTAAATGACTGGGATCTTCGTGTAAAGATTTTCGGAAACTATCTAAAGCTTCTTGATATTGCTTGTTTTCGAAATGCTCTTTTCCTTTTAAGTAGTACATTTTTGCATTATTTAACGACTTAATCTCTTCTGTATTGGCCGCAAGAAATAGAGAAAAAAAAGCAAAAATAAAACTGAAAAAGAGTGTTCCACAAAACTTCACGGGAGAACCTTACTTAGTGCTGTTTACTCTAAGCAATTACCGAAGAGCGCGTATTTTATCAAATGAATTTTCAAAACCACAGTTTCTTTGAAGATTTTTGTAAGAAGAAATATATTTTTCTTCTTCTTCAGTCTTGGTGGAAATGTTTATAAGTTAAAATTTATAAACATTTTTCCTTGAGAAAAATAGTGAACAGAGATTGTTTGCAACCTGTTGGTATTTGTTTACAAATGATTGGTTTATAAACAGCCCTTAGATTAATCAACATAGTTATTGATAGATATCAACAGAAAAAAAAGAGTTATAACCAAAGTTTCAACAAAATTTTATTAGTGACAGAAGGAAATAGACCTGCGATATTGACGGTAATTGTCTCTATAAACGGGTAAGATGTGTGGGTGTAGCTCGTGAAATCTTTTCATCGTATTGCTGAAAAACAAATTAAAGAATTTTTTGGTAATGAAGGGAACCTTTCTAGAACACTTTCGCGTCTAATGTCTTCTGTTAGTGCTACTTATGTGAAGTTGGAACGCCGTAGTGCGAGTTTTGAATCAACATCTCTTCAGCAGGCTAAAGAACTTAGAGTTCTTCTTCAGAAGCGTGTGGAACACTCGCAAAAAGAAAAAGCGCGTTCTAAACGTTTAGAATCTCTAAATCATCTGGTATCAAGCGTTCATAAAAATCTTGAAAAATTACAAGCTAAAAAAGGTGATGTTGATTCCCGTATTACTGCTTTGGGTAGGCAGGTTAAAGAGTGGAAAAACCTTTTTATTAAAATAGACAGGGCTCGGAGTGATTTACTTAGTTTAATTGAGAACAGTGCAGATCCCATTTGGTCTATAGACGCAAACTACAAGATGGTAGTAGGAAATCAACCGTGTTATAGCTTTTTTTCTGTGTGTTTTGATGTAGATCTTGAAAGTGGTTTTCATATGGTGGAGGGGTTGCCAGGTCCTTCACAAAGATTTTGGCAGACTCTTTATAATCGAGGGCTTGCAGGTGAGTCATTTGTGTGTGAGTACACACACATTAAAGAGGGTGGTGGAGTTTGTGATTATGAGCTTAGTGTTAATCCTCTTCAGATAAAGAGTGTTTGTTCTGGTGTTTGTATATTTTGTAAAGATGTAACAAAACGCAAAGCGAATCATGAAGCTCTTCGTCGAGCCAAAGAAAAAGCAGAAGCAGCAAGTAAAACGAAGAGTGAGTTTCTTGCTACAATGAGCCATGAGTTGCGAACCCCGCTTAATGCAATTTTGGGCTATAGTGAAATGCTTTTAGAAGAACTTGATTTATCTGAGCAGGATGGAAATTTGAGAGGTGATGTAGATAAAATACATCGTGCTGGAACACATTTGTTACATGTGATCAATGATATTCTTGATTTATCTAAAATGGAAGCTGGTAAGATGGAATTGCATTTAGAGCAGTTTATTTTATCTGACTTGTTAGATGAAGTTTCTATGAGTGTAGAAAGAGCAGCCCTTGATGGAGGTAACCAGCTCTTTGTTAACTGTGATTCAGATATAGAGGAAATGAGCTCCGACTCAACGAAATTACGTCAAACTCTTTTTAATCTTTTAAGCAACGCTTGTAAGTTTACAAAAAAAGGAAAGATTTCCTTATCTGCAAGCTCTAAGCTTATACAGGGAACACCTTGGGTTTTTATCGAAGTCTCTGATACCGGAATTGGAATGAGTGCTGAACAACAAAAAAAAGTTTTTCAGGCATTTCATCAGGCAGAGGCGAGTACAACACGTCAATTTGGAGGAACGGGTCTTGGTTTGGCTATTTGTCAAAAATATAGCCAAGTTTTAGGGGGATCGCTAACTGTCACTAGTCAACAAGGAAAAGGATCTATTTTCACACTTGCTTTGCCGACGAATTTATCGTTAATTCTTCGTGATCAAGATATAAGTAAAGTAAGCAAGGTTGTGGGGTCTAGTGGAAATTGGATGCAAAGAGCTGAGCTTAGTCAGCTCACACAAAAGTATCGACTGGAAGCTGATGTACAGAAAACGTTGAATGTTCTTCTTTTTTCTAAAGATAAAAAGCTTCTAGAGGATCTTGAGCAATTTGCTTCCTTAAAGGGTTATCGTTTGCATTGCATGAGAAAGGTTAAGGGCGGGAGAGAGTTTATTGCAACGATTCGACCTTTAGCTGTTCTACTTGATCGGAAAATGGTCATTGAAGAAAAAGATTGGAATGAACTCATGGAAGCGAAAACACCTTTTATTTCTTTGGAAAAAAGAGAGGCTCAGAGGGTTTTAGATATTCAATCAGTTTGTGATTACAAGGTTTATATTGGAGACTGGAGCCAATTAGATAGAATTTTAGATAAAGAGTGTAAGCGTCTAATAGAAAAAAAGGTTTTGTGTTTTGGTTTTTCTGAAGCGAATCGGAGAGAATTATCAAATGAAATTAGTCGTTTTTCATGTGAATTACTTTGGATAAATAATATTGATCTTGCTTTTGAGGTTCTTGTATTTGAAAGTCCTGGGTTAGTGATTATTTCTTGGGATGATGATGTTGAAAGCTCTAGAGAACTAATGTATCACGCTAGAATGAGATATAAAGAAGTTTATATACAAAGTTCTAGGGTAATTGGTGTGGCAGACCAAAAAAGCGTTTTTACAAGCGGAGCTAAAATTTTGCCTGACAACCCAAAAGCTTTAGCTGAATTAATGGGTTTTTGGCCGGCAAAAATAAAAGAAGGAGTCTTTAGTTCATGAGTGAAAATGAGTCATTAATTTTGGTTGTAGATGACAATGAAATGAACAGAGACCTTCTTTCAAGAAGACTTCACTCGAAAGGTCATAAAACACGTATGGCGGAAGATGGTCAGCAAGCATTAGATAGTTTAAAATCCGAGGCTTTTGATTTAGTTCTGCTTGATTATATGATGCCGAAAATAAATGGTTATCAGGTTTTGAGAGAAATTAAGTCTGATCCGAATCTTCAACATATTCCTGTAATTATGATTAGCGCTCTTTCTGATATGGAAGGGGTAACAAAGTGTATAGAAGCTGGAGCGGATGATTATTTATTTAAACCTTTTAAACCAGCACTTCTTGGAGCTCGTGTACGTTCTTGTTTAGAAAAAAAATATTTTGCAGATAAAGAAAGGCAATATAGGGAAGATTTAGAATTAGAAAAGAAACGTTCTGATGATCTTTTAAGGGTTATTTTACCGTCGTCTATTGTTGAAGAATTAAAAAAAAGCCGACATGTACCACCTAGGCTTTATCAAAATGTAGCTGTGATGTTTTGTGATATTGTTGGTTTTACAGAATATTGTGAGTCACATGGGCCAGAAGAGGTTTGGAGCTACTTACAAGCTTTTGTAGAGGCTTCTGAAGAGATATCTTTGAAGCATCAGGTGCAGAAGATTAAAACAATTGGTGATGCGTTTATGGGCTGCGCAGGGCTGTTTACGCAAGTTACCAATCCTGTACTGAATTGCGTTCGTGCTGGTTGGGATATGATTCATATCATAAAACAAGTAAATCCAGAATGGAGTTTACGAGTTGGAATTCATATTGGTTCTGTTGTTGGAGGAATTGTGGGTCATCGACAGTATCTATTTGATATTTGGGGCGACACAGTTAATACAGCAGAAAGAGTTCAGTCTATAGCCACTCCGAATGGGGTTTCGGTTACAAATGATTCTTGGGAGAAAATTCAGAATTTTTGCGAAGGAAAATCATCTGGTCCGGTTCCTCTTAAAGGAAAGACTCCCGTCGAAATTTATACTGTTACAAAAATAAAATAAAAGAGCCCTCTAAAAGAGGGCTCTGAGCGATTGAAATAGAAACAAACTAGTTTCTATTTTCCAGCAAGTGCTTGTACGAGTTCTTTGAATTCTTTAATTGTTCCAGCGCTAGCTTCAAGAGTTGCTTTCGTTTTGTCAGACTTTTTCAATTCTGTTAAACGACCAACCATGTGCTTAAGAAGCTGTAGACAGCTTTCTGTGTCTGTCATAAACTGGAATTCTTCACCGTCGATTCTACGTACACGATTTACGAATACTGGACGATTTTGGTGAGCCATGATATCAGAAGCGATTGTGTTAAGAAACTCAGCTCTTTCAAATACGTCTTTTGCAACACGTAGAGGAATGCAAAACTCATTAATGATAGAGTTTAATAGGTCTAGTTGAGGACCTGTAGCAAGCTTTCCTCTTGGTTGACCAATTAGCAAAGAATCAAGAAGCTGTGTTGCTTTTTCTTTGTCTGCATTTAAAGCTGTTAGCACAATATTCTGAATTTCCCAGTATGTAGACCGAGTCATTTTCAATGCTAAAGTGCGCTTAAGAGCGTTTCTAATTTTAGTGAGAGTTTCTTCGTCGAGCATCACTATTCTCCTATTGGTTACCAATAATTCTGCTATGAACATGCATAGCATGATTCTTCATCATATCAAAGAAAATTTTTATTTTTAACCAAATAGAAGAAATTTCTTTCTGTTTTTCCTATTCTCTTTTACTAATTATCTTAGTAAGAGTCTTTGTGTCTTAATTATTTAAATGATCAAGTTGCTTGAGTATTTGTTTGAGGGTAAATAGGCTTTGATTTTGGAAGAATTTTTGGAACAAGAGCAATTGCTAAAGAGACCACTGTCATCATAAAGTAAGAAAAAGGTTGTAGAGAACCATCGTAGATTATTCCAGAAAATGTAACAAAAATAGCACAAATTAAAGTGCGTGAAGACATTGCGAATGCTGAAGCGGGACCTTTTAATTCGGGATGAATCTCTAGTGATTTAGCAAAAATAATACTGAAGTATAGAGCACAGCCGATTGCCCATGTGATCATAGATAAAGAAATAAGAAAAGCTGTGTTTGGTAAAAAGTGTACAATAAACAAAAAACCAAAGGTGCTTGATAGTGTAAGGGCTGCACCAGTAATAATACTCCTGCGCTCTCCAAACTTTTTAACAATGCGGGCGCTTAAGTAACTTGTTAAAGAAAATGAGGCTACCAGTGTTCCTTGATGAAAAGCGAAAGCAGAAGATGTATAAGTAAGTTGATCTATATAGTAAAAAGGGGAAATTGCAACATAAGACATATATACAGCAGCCATTACGTTGGGGAGAGTATTTAATAGTAGAAAGTGAGGACTTGTACACAAAGTCCAGTAATCTTTTTTTATTGTTTTAGTTTCCAGAGGTTTTTTTATTTTAAGAGTTTCTGGAAGGAAAAAATAAACAAGCAGTAAAGCTGTAAAACTTAAAAATCCAATAAAAATATAGTTTGCCCACCATCCAAAGTGCTCGTTAATGATACCGCCTAGTATGGGAGCTCCTGCCATAAATCCTGTAATAATTGAGTTAATGAGCCCTATTACTTTCATTGACTCTGAGCCTTGATAGTTATCTGCAATAATAGCAAAGGTCACAACCCAGATAGCACTTGCTCCTAAGCCTTGAAAAAAACGAAAGGCAATTAATAACTCTATACTTCCAGCAAAAATACAGGCAACACTTCCAAAAAGAAATAAGATGTTTCCAAAAAGAAAGACAGGTCGACGGCCAAAACTTTCTGAAATGGGACCATAAAAAAGACTCGATACACAAAAACCGAAGAAATTTAAGCTTAAAGTTCTTTGAATTGTTTCTTCTGTCGATCCAAAGTGTCGCACCATATCAGGAAAACTAGGAACAGATAGTTCTATTTCAATAGAAGCTGCAATAACAGCAAGAATAAGAAGATAAGGAAGTTGAAATATTTTTTTCATTTCATTCACTATATAGGAGGAAACAGGTTCTGTTTATTTATAAAAATAAAGTGAGCTTTTAAAAATTCTGTAAAATCGGAGTGATTATAAAGAAAAAAAGACTATAGTCAAATTTATATTTATTTATGACCCAGAAACTTATATTCAATCACGACTCTTCTATTGGAACAAATAAAAGAGCGCGAGAACCTGTTTAAGGAATCGATTAAGAAGTTATATGAAGAAAAAATTACACTGTAATATCAGGAATCACTCCCTCTTTTATCGTGCAATTTTCCAAGTAGGGCTGAACTTCATCGTTTAAAAATTCTTCAACTTGTTCTGGTGAGCGACCAATAAACTGCTCTACGTTTAAAATATTTTCTAGCTCAGAAGAGTTCAAGTTAAACATCTCATCCGATGCGATTCGATTTAATAAATCATTCTCAGCGCCTAGTTCTTTAATGCGTCTACCAGCTTCCTGGCTATGAATACGTAGACGCTCGTGAAGCTTTTGACGGTCTCCTCCTTTTGATACACAAGCCATAAGAATATTCTCTGTAGCCATGAAAGGGAGTTCATTCATCACATGTTTATGCATAACTTTTGGATAGACAACAAGGCCGTTACTTACGTTCATTAGGAGATTTAATATTCCATCAACGGCAAGAAAAGCTTCTGAAATAACGATACGTCGGTTTGCTGAGTCATCTAAAGTGCGTTCAAACCATTGTGTTGCGGCTGTATAGGCTGGGTTTTGTGCAATTGAAATGACAAATCGAGAAAGAGCACAAATACGCTCAGATCTCATAGGATTGCGTTTGTAAGGCATGGCTGATGAGCCAATTTGATTGCTTTCAAAAGGTTCTTCTATTTCTTTTAGGTTCGCCAATAGTCTAAGATCCGTTGCAAATTTATGTGCACTGGTAGCTATTCCTGCAAGTACATTGAGAAGTTGGCAGTCTTGTTTTCTTGTGTAGGTTTGACCCGAAATTGAAAATAGACGTTCGAATCCCATTAAGTCGGTTACACGTTTATCTAGTAATTTTACTTTTTCGTGATCCCCGTGGAACAGAGCTAAAAAAGAGGCTTGTGTCCCTGTTGTCCCTTTTACACCTAAAAAGCGCATGTTTTTAGAGAAATGCTGTAAATCTTGCAGATCTAGAAGAAACTCTTGAATCCATAAACATGTTCTTTTTCCCACTGTACTGAGTTGAGCAGCTTGATAGTGAGTAAAGCTAAGACAGGCTTGTTTGCTTTGTTTTTGAGCGAAATTACTGAGGGTTTTAATGAGTAGAGCAAGTTTGCTTTCTAGAACATCTAGAGCTTTTCTTTGCTGTATAAGATCTCCATTATCTGTCACATAACAAGAAGTAGCTCCTAGGTGAATAATAGGGCGTGCTAAAGGACATAAATCACCGTAGGCGTGAATATGAGCCATCACATCATGACGAAATGTTTTCTCGTAATCATGAACTTTTTCAAAATCAATTTCATTTATATGAGTTTGTAGTTCTTCAATTTGTTTATTTGTAATCTTCAAGCCTAACTCTTTTTGAGCCTGTGCTAAAGCAACCCATAGTTGTCGCCACGTACTATGACGGTATTGTGGTGAAAAAAGGTAAAGTATTTCAGAACTCGCATAGCGGCTTTTCAAAGGGCTTTCAAACTCAAGGTGGGCATTCATGATACAAGCTCGTTTAGTTGGAAGATAAGATTACGAATGAGGCGTTTATGTGTCTTGTTTAAGCGCGATTTTGGTTTTGCAAGTAAAGCAACTACTTGAGTAAGCTTTTGAACTGCAATATCTCCAGAGTGAACGCGTCTTCGGTCGGAATCTGGTAGAGGAAAAACTTCTCTAATTTGATCAAGAACTTCTTTCTTGGTTTCTCCTTTATATTTTTCTACAATGCTTTGTTTATCTTCTGAAGATCCTTGCCTACTTGCTAAAGCATAAACAGCTTGTCTTGGCATTTTATCTAGTTTGGGACGTAATGGATTAGGAAGAGAGTTCCAAAATTCATAGTATTGTAGGAAGTTATAAGGTGTTTGGCGATTTCCATATGTAGCTATCAACCAAGAAGTAAAAGCCCCTTCTTGATATTTTTTAAGAATGGTTTGTGCTTGTTTGATGCGTTCTCCGTGGAGGATTGCTGCTTGGTTTGTTATAGCTTTTACTTCAGAAGTAATAGCGCTTAATAACTCTAAATCTTTTTGAATATTTTCTTCGTTTTCTGTGTATTGGCGAAGAATTTCTTCAAGAGTACTTTTTTCGCTTTCACTAAGAGATCCTCTTCCAAAAAGTCCAGCAAAGCTATTTCGTTCTCCACCTGCAGTATGTTGTGCAAGTGCTTTTGCTTTTGGTGATTCAGTGGATTTCTCTAGGCGTTTACTAAGAAGAGAGTTAATTTTGCTCATAGTCGTACCAATAGCTCTTCTGTAAGTTTTTGATAGTCTTCTGCAGAACGGCTTTTCCCTGCTGTTTCAAAGACTGGTTTTCCGAAAATAGCTGCTTCAGACACTTTTATATCTCTACGGATTCTAGATTCTAAGAGCTTTTCTGGAAAAGTTTGGTCTATAACTTCTAGGAATGCTTCGTTACTTTTTCCTCTTGTATTCCAAAAAGAGAGAGCTACCCCTAAGACTTGTAGCGGATGACGATCGCCGATGCTTTCAATAAATGAAGCAAGTCGTTCAAGACCTTTGATACTATAAAATTCAGGGGTTGCACAGATTAAAGAGTGTTCTGCTGCAATAAGAGCTGATTCAGTTAACCAGCAAAGTGAGGGAGGAGTGTCTATAATAACGTAGTCATAATCTTGTTCGCTGAGAATATGCTTAAGTCTTTCGTGAGAATAACGATCTGATGCTAGGCTACCAGTTACTTCTACGCGTTCTAGCCAAGTATCTGCTGGCACAAGATCTAAGTTGGGGATTGTTGTATTTAGAATCACTTCATCCAAGGTTTTTTCTCCTTGGAGAACAGGAGCCATACTATCGTATTCATCCGGATCAAAGCCAAGCCCAGTAGTGAGGTTGGCTTGAGCATCAAAATCTACTAGAAGAACTTTAGCTTTATGGAACTTTGCCAACGCTGCTCCTAGGTGGAGGGAGACAGATGTTTTCGCTGTCCCTCCTTTGAAGCTACTGATAGCGATAGTTTTCATATCTCCTCCCAATAATGCCCCTGGTTGATGGGGGGCAGTATTGGGATTCTATCTATCTATGCATTTTTTGCGTAGGGAGATTCGAGACTTCGACTGCTTCGTTCCTTAACTAGTGCTTGGATGAATTGGTCTAATTGGATTTCTCTGTGTACAACATTGTCTCGAGTGCGAAGAGAGGCTGTTCCGTTTTCAGCCTCTGTATCTCCAACAGTCAGCATGTAATTGATTTGGCTTAATTGTGCTGAGCGGATTTTTTTACCTACAGATTCACTGCTATCATCAACATCGCAAATTAAACCGGCTGCAGAGAGCTTTCTTTTCACTTCGTATGCATGGTCAGCATGACGATCTGCTACGGTTACGACACGTACATGAAGTGGGCTAAGCCATAGAGGAAAACGTCCAGAAAAATGCTCGATAAGGATACCAAAGAAACGTTCCATGGAGCCGAAAATTGCACGGTGAATCATGATTGGGCGAGGTCGAGTTCCGTCTGCTGCTGTGTAGTGGATATCGAAACGCTCGGGTAGTGCCATATCAAGCTGTATGGTTCCACACTGCCAAGTTCTACCTAGTGCGTCGCGAATATGTAAGTCGATTTTTGGACCATAAAACGCGCCGTCACCTTCGTTAATTGTATACTTTCTTTCTGTTCTATCTAAAGCGCGTTGAAGACCTTGTGTTGCAGTTTCCCAGTCTTCATCGGTTCCGATAGTTCCTGATTCAGGTCTGGTTGAAAGCTCGAAAAAGTACTCAAGTCCAAAAGCACCGTAGATTTCTTCTACAAGGTTTAAAACACCAACGATTTCATTTTCAATATCATCGGGTTTCATGAAAATGTGGGCATCATCTTGATGAAAAGAGCGCACTCTGAAAAGTCCTGATAAAGCTCCTGAAGGTTCATAGCGGTGAACAAGTCCAATTTCACCAATACGAAGAGGAAGTTCGCGATAGCTGCGAACATCACGGGCATAATAGAGAATACAACCAGGACAATTCATTGGTTTGATTGCAAATTCACGCTCTTCAATTGTAGATGTGAACATATTTTCCCGATAATTTGTCCAGTGACCTGAGGTTTCCCAAAGATCACGAGTCATCATGATCGGTGTTTTGATTTCTTCATACTGATTTTTACTATGCAATTCACGCCAAAAATCAATCAGTGTATTCCAAACATGCATCCCTTTATGATGAATAAAAGGCATACCTGGTGCTTCTTCTCGAAGAGAAAAAAGATCGAGTTTTGGACCAATAATTTTATGGTCACGTTTTTTTGCTTCCTCAAGACGGTGCAAGTAAGTTTGCAATTCTTCTTTATTGGGGAAGGTAATAGCATAAACACGAGTAAGCATTTCGTTTTGAGAGTCACCTAACCAGTAAGCACCAGAAGTTTTAAGAACCTTTAGGGCTTTTACTTTGCTTAAAGTGCTTAAGTGTGGACCTCGACAAAGATCATAAAATTCACCTTGTCGGTAAGCTGATACCTCTTCTTCAGCAGGAAAACCTTCAATCAAGTGGCATTTGTATGGGTTACCCTTAAAGGCTTCAATAGCTGCCGCTTTGTTTTCTAATACTTCTCTTTGAGGGCGGTGGTTTTCTTTACAAATTTTCTTCATTTCCTTTTCAATTTTAGGAAAATCAGCATCGGAAATTTTTAAATTTGCAAAATCATAGTAAAAGCCGTTTTCAATCGGAGGCCCAATTGTAGGTTTTGCTTCTGGCCAGATACGTAGAATTGCTTGAGCAAGAATATGAGCTGAAGTATGCCAAAATACTTCCTTTCCTTCTTTACTAGCAAAATCCCAGAATTTTACTTGGTCGCCATCTTGAAGAATATGAGTCAGATCATAGGTGGTACCGTTTACGCTCACAGCAAGTGCTTGATCAGGGCCCGTCAATCCTAGCTCTTTTGCAAGGTCCCATCCGTTACTTCCTTCTTCGAGCTCAACTTTCTGTTTTTCATCAATAACTATAATCATTACTCAATCTATCCAAAAGATCTAAAACATAGTTTATAAACATTCTTAAGGGACTCATTTTACACGAGAACTTTTCAAAATGAAAGTGTAAAATAGTCTATAAATTGAGTGAACTGTGGTATTTAAATGCTGGCTGATTTTTTATCTCAACTTAAAATAGAAATTACAGATTCAAGTCTTTATGAAAGGGTTTATGCGGCTGTGGCAAAAACATGGCGTGATAGGATTCGTCCAAATTCTGCTGTGTCTGAAGCTATTCTTAATCCTTCGTATGGCTTGTCTAGGCGTTTGGATCAAACAGAAATCCAATCTAGCAGTTCGGCTAGAAATGTTTTGCGAGCTAAAAAACTCAGTCAAATTGTCATTGGCGAGCAAGGGAAGTGGGAAACAGACTTCTTAAAATCTTGTATTAATGAATTAGAAGAAAACCTTTATTTTCTTGGTCCAGGATTTGAAAATGATGGAGTAAAGCAAGAGCATATTCTTCAAAGATTAAAAAGTTTTTTAGAATATGATGCTTTTTCTCAAGATCTTCAAAAAATAAACAAACCTTATGCAAATCGTTTTGCAGATCAATTGATTCGAGATACACTTACATTGGATGAGCGAGTCAATATTACGGATACTCATACTCGTAGAGCGGTTCTTTCGGCCTGTTTGACCTACTTAAGGCAGACAGTTGGCTCCTGTTTTGCTACGGCGCCTTCTATTTTAGTGCAACACGAACAACTTCCTCAGTTTCTTCGCGATTTAGATGAATTATTAAATACAGGAAGAATTAAAAGAACTTTCTCGGGAATTGAATATGCTGCTCCTTTGAGCAGAACGTGGGGAGTTGCTGATAGTAAACGAATGATTTATTTGTATAAAAATTTGGAACTTGTTTCTCCTCCGATTTGGGAATCTCCAGGAGTTTTACTTGCTTTGGCCGTTGCAGGTGTATTAGATGAAGCGACATCTTTACGTGAAAGAGCAATGGCTGTTAAAGAGTTGATTCAAGTTTTTGTAGATGAGCAAAAGCAGAGTGCGTTTTCAATATCAATTGTTGATTTATTAGAAGAGTTGATTTGTCGCTTCTATGAAGTTAGTAAAAATCAATTAGAAGAGCTGCGTAAGCGTCCTTTGCATACAGGCCCTACTGGTGCGATGATACATCATGCTGTTTCTCATAGAACAGAGAAGCAGAAAATTCGAAAAGGACCATCCGCTTGTTTAAGTAGTATTGAGCATGCTTTAAAAACCTTCAAATTGATTACAGAAAATCCCCTGCTTCGAGCGTGGGAATTTACTGTGGCATCTTTTGCTGAAACAAAGCCTGCATTTAGTAAATGGAATTTTTACTCGAGTCTAGGTTTGGATCATAGAGAGCCTGGAGGAATAGGAGAAACTCTTTATAAAATCGTTCAAGAGCAGCTAGAAAGTTTGAATCGAAAAGTGAACGATTTGCATGCGGAATATGAGCAGTATCATGTGATGGTCCAGGGAGTAGAAGCTCGTTTAGAACGTGCAGGATCTGAACAAGAACTTCGTTGGTTGAAAAATGAATATCATGCGAAATCTGGGGAAATGCGTAGTGTTCTTATGATGCGCAATGAAACGCACCAAAAAGCATCTCGTATGTCAGAGCTTTTTTCTTGGTTGGTAGATCGTTATACAGGTTTATTCCAAGAGTATTTTCAAGAAGTATATGATGCCGATATACAGGAAGTTCAAGCTGGTATTTATGATGATAGTCCAGCTGGCTTCCGCTTACTTTATAAGCATGGTCGTGATAACACTTCTCAGTGGACTTTAATCCATACAGCAGAGGCTTTTATTGAGTCTTTGAGCAATTTTTTTATCTCTACAGAAGCTGTGTTAAAAGATGATCCAGCATTGGAGGGGTTGGGGGATATTCTTAGTCAAATTGTAAGTTCCCTATCAAGAAAAATTAAAATGGATGATTTTCTAGAAGGGGCATTATATCGAATGGCAAAAGTTCATAAAGCACCTCTGATTAAAAACCCTCTACAAAACTTAGATAAAGTAGAGAAAAAACCCTGGGTTTATACCTCGGGAGGGTCTATGGATAGTCTAGTCAGTACTTATTGGCGAAGAGAAGATAAGCCAACATCAGACTCTCGTTGGGTAGAAAGTCCTCAAGAACTACTAGCTTTTATCATCGATAAATTGCGTAAGGTCTCAGCAAAAGACATGCAGAGATTCATTGATAATCCTAAACGTTCCATGTTGATGCATTCGCCCACTCACGCATTTCTTTTAAAACCTGGTTTTAAAACCTTAATGGAAGGATGGTTATCTGATGCTTATTCTTATACTTGGATTAAAGAGTATGTGATTAAACCTTCACGCAGTTTTCTTTTTGAAACACGTCTTGACGCTGATATTTGTTATTTTTTAGTGAAGTGTTTTGCTGAAGAGATAGATGAAAACTATCGAGCAAGATATCGGCAAGTTTTTGATCGAATTCCGCATATGACAACAATACAAGATTTAAGACGGTATTGGGTAAGTGCTGTACAAAAAGACAGAGGGCTTAGTTCTCAAGGTTATTCTGTAATTAGTGCAGACATGATAGATGGTTATTTACATCGTTCTTTACCGGTTACTCGTGGGCGCGATTTAATGAAGCATTTGCGACAAATTTTTGAGGTAATGGAAGGGATATCTTCTGATGATAGAAAACGATTGCTATTAGATCTTGAAGAATCAAATCTTTATCCACGAGGTGGAGAATTACTTTCTGCAACACAGTTAATCGATATTGCTAAATCTGTACTGCTTGCTTATTTCCAAAGAGTTTCTTTTCCTATTGATTTCCATAAAGAAGTGGTTCAAGCGGCACGTAAACGTGGTTTAGCTTATCCAGAACCTACTTTAGTAGCAGATAGTAATTGGAATCATGTTTATTTTGGTTTTGTAGTGAATCCTGGAACAGGAGATTTAGATTTTTGGGAACTAGATTATTTGGGAAGAGAAGGAAATCCATTAGCTCGTTGGAAGCGTTGGCTTGATGGAAGCTGCTTACACCCTCACTGGGGTATTTTTATAAAACCAAATGAGTATAGTAACTAAAAAATATTTAATTTGTTTTTGTTTCATTAATATGTAAATAACAGTTCCTTTTGCATTTACATAAATACTCCGTTTTAGTTATACCTGCTTGTAGTCTATTGACGAGTACTTCTGTTTTTAATTGGAGTTCGAGTCAAGCTCTGACTGTTCAAATCGCGTTCAGATCATGGTTTGGGAGGGGGACATCCAAACTTATAGGTGTATAAGCGAAGCTCAGTTTCAGCACAAACTTATGGAAAAGTTTAGTTAAGAATCATGGAGAGATTTATGAAATTTACGAAGTATTTACTTCCTCTATTTGTAGCATGTGGATGTGTAACCACATTGTTACCTGTTGATGCGGCAGAAGCGCCTGAGGATGCTATCGATGAGCGTGATGCGATTACATTAGAAGCATGGACAAAAGATAAAGCTAAAACTCCTTTAGCAGAGAAAGCACAAAACCTAGCCGTTTCTGGTCAAGTTCGCGCTGAGTGGAAAAATATTCATGAGAAAGCTGATGGTGTTTCTTCTCGTGGAACATCTACAGCTGGACATAACGAGTATGATGTTGAAGTAAACCTTACAATGGCTTACAAGACAGAGCGCTCTTGGGCTGTTTTTAACGTCTCCTTTGATAACAATGCAGGACATCTTTACAACCCAGCAGGTACTTACCTCGCAACTGGTACTGGTACCTGTCATAAAGTTTGTATTCATGCAGCATATATGGGCTACAACATTTTTGAAGATGGAGCGTCTAGATTAGATTTTGAGATTGGTCGCAGACGTGGTTTCAAAATTTATGATTCTCGTATCCAATTTCAAGATTACCATGATGGACTTCATCTGAAATATGCTAATAGCTTTGAAGATGTAGGAGACTTTTTCGTACAGGGTGGTCCGTTTGTCATTAATGAAATCGTTAGCCATTACGGTTGGGCAACAGAGCTAGGTTTATTAGATATTGCTAATTCTGGTGTAGATGTTAAGTACTCTTTTGTAAGTTACGTAAAAAGAGGCGCTGATGTTACTGGTACAGACAATAACAACGAATGGCGTAAACTAAACTCTCAGTTGACTGCAGCATATAACCTACCTGAAGAACTTCTTTCTTATAAGTCAAAATTATATGGTGCGTTTTTAGTTAACCATGATGCAAGAAAAGTAGTAGAATCAAACTTTAAAAAAGAAAATCTAGCTTGGTACTTCGGTTTTCAGGTTGGTAAAATTGAAGGGGCTGGCACTTGGTCTATCGATACTAACTACCAGTTAGTTGGGGCTCAAGCTATTATGGATTCTCAAGTTTCAGGTATTGGAACTGGAAACACTCTTGATGAGCGTTTTTATGCTGATACTCGTGGAAACACAAACTATAAAGGTTTCTTATTAGAAGCTGTTTATGCAATCACTGATGAAATTTCAGTTATGGCTGAATTTGAAGCTACTTGTGCAAAAGATGCTGGTATTGGTGGTACTCATAAGTATCGTAAAGGTGAGATCGAATTTATCTACAACTGGTAATTTCTTTCAGAAGAATAAAAAACGGGAACAATCTGTTCCCGTTTTTTATTGGATAAGAAGATCTTTTTTACAAATATAAAAATCAAGCATTTCTTCCATCGTTTCTTTTCTTTCTTGGACTTCTTTTTCTGTTTTTGGTGGTGGTAAAACAACTTGTTCACCTTTTTTCCAATTAACAGGACATGCTACAGAGTGTTTATCGCTCACTTGTAGGGCTTCTAAAAGACGTAGTACTTCATCAACATTTCTACCGATATTTAGTGGGTAGTAAATGATGGCGCGAATCATCTTGGTTGGATCAATAATAAATAAAGCACGAACGGTTGCTGTGGAAGCTTCTCCTGGATGAATCATTCCATACTTTTGAGCAACACTTGTATTAAGGTCGGCAATTAAAGGATACGGAATTTTTGTTCCTGTGATCTCTTTAAGATTTTCTACCCATGCTAGATGTGAATGAATACTATCAATTGATAAACCAATTAATTTGGTATGTAAACTAGTAAAGTCATCATTGCGTTTAGCAAACTCAGTTAATTCTGTACTACATACAGGAGTGAAATCTGCTGGATGAGAAAAAAGAATCACCCATTTGTCTTCTTGCCAATCAGATAAAGTAATGTTTCCTTGAGTTGTTTGCGCTGTAAAATCAGGGGCTTTATCGCCTATACGTAATGTATGGTGATGCGACTCTAACACGATATTTCTCCATAGAATAAATAACTCTCATGTTTGACAATAGTCAATAATACTATGGAATAAAAGGAAAAATATAATGTTTTGTAAGTAGTGTTTTAACTAGTTAAAGGACCAAAAGATACAAATGCCGGAATACGAAGTTTGCTCATAGGTTTTTCCCAAACACGCTCAGGATCGGCTTTAGGGTGTTTTTGAATCATCACTGAAAGCATAGGATATTGATCACCAATCAATTCATGAAGACAAATTTTAAGTTTTTCAATGTCATTATCTTCAGGCAAGTGATTTAAGTAGATACAAACTGAAATTTCTTTTTCCAGATTTTCTTTAATCAATTTTAGAGATTCAGGGTCTTCATACAAATGCATATGCTTGGGAGCAGGAATAATACGCAAAAGGCGGTAGAAATAGGTTTTCCAGTCAGGTGAATGATCGCCGTAGTCTTTAATAAAACTTAAACAGCGGCGTTGGGTTCCCATCAATAAAATAGAATCACTCCAGCTGCTATGTCGACAAAATAGTACAGCAGGAATATCCCTAGGAATACTTTCTGAGCCTGATAAAGAAATCCGGAAAAAGAACCTACTCAAAACCATCCCAAAAAAGCGTATGGTATAGCGGGATAATGACCAAAACATAAAAATAAGCATGGCAAATACAATAATTGCCATTACTGTGAATCCCTTATCTGCTTTGACAGTAAAAACTTCTGCTAATACATAGACAAAGGCAGAGGCGAGTAAAACCCCGTTAAACCCAAGGAAATTTGTGCTGGCAAGCATTTGTCCACGGCTTCTTGCTGGACTCGCTACTTGAATATAAGTATCTAAAGGAATGAGGTAAATTCCAGCTAAAACCCCTGTAAACGTAACTAAAAATACGATCATAGGTAAACTTTCAGAATAATAATCCATCCCCAAAAGTCCAAAAACAATACCACATGCTCCCAATGGGACCAAACCGAGCTCGATGTATTTACCAGAAAGTTTACCACTAATTACTGATCCAGTCCCAATACCTAAAGAAGTAAGTAAAAATAAATATCCACCCTGAGTAGATGTTAGGTGTAAGGATTGTATGGCAAAAGGAATAATATTAAGTTGAAGGAATGCTCCAATAAATAAGAAAAATGCAGAACCCAACATTGCAGTAAGTAGACTTGGTGTCTTCTTTGCTTCTTGGATATTGTGATAAATTTGGCGAATAACTACTGGATTAATTGCTTCGCAAGAGCCTGCAGGTGGAGTATACTCAATTCCAAAAGATGCAATAAAACCAAGGGCTGCTATGACAGCACAAAAGCTCGCTGCTAAAATATAATCTCCACCAGTGATATCTACCATAAATGATGCGAGAAATGTTCCAATGATGATAGCAAGGTAGGTGAGTGAGCTGAGTAAACCGTTAGCTCTGGATAAACGTTCTGATTCTACAATTTCAGGGACAATGCCATATTTAGAAGGGCCAAACAAGGCGCTTTGTGTAGCCATTAAAAATAATACACCAAAACACCCTTCTTTACTCTCATACCATACGGTAAGAACTCCACTCAACATGACCACAAGCTCTAAGCCTTTTACCCAAATGATCACATTACGTTTGCTATAACGATCAGCAAAAGAACCTC
The DNA here is from genome assembly GCA_002709385.1 of Waddliaceae bacterium. Lineage (GTDB taxonomy): Bacteria > Chlamydiota > Chlamydiia > Chlamydiales. The sequence goes on along the minus strand of PAQS01000019.1, from coordinate 181,864 downwards.
CTAAAGAAGAAAATAAGAGGAAAGGAATAACGAAAATCCCTCCAGCGATAGCCAAAATTCGTTGGCTCGCATCAACCCCTTCTAACTCAATAAGAAGATAGCCAATCAGTAATTTAAAAATGTTATCATTCATCGCCCCTAAAAATTGGGCGATGTTGAGATAGCCAAAAGATGGAATTCTAGATGGTAATAAGGATTTCATAGTTTTACTTATACAAGAAGATTTATAAAAAAATCAATCTCACAGCTAGTATTTTGCTTTTTTGTAAAAAGATAAAAAATTTTAAAAGATTATAATGCTACGTATACTATTTCCTTCATGCATTAAGTCAAAAGAATGATTGATTTCTTCTAATGGCATTGTGTGAGTAATTAAATCGTCAATATTAATTTTATTTTCCATATACCAATCTACAATCATAGGTACATCACTTCTTCCTCGTGCCCCTCCAAATGCAGAACCTCGCCATACACGGCCAGTAACCAATTGAAAAGGACGAGTAGAAATTTCTTGTCCCGCTCCAGCAACACCGATAATGATAGATTCTCCCCAGCCTTTATGACAGCATTCTAAGGCTTGGCGCATGGTGTGTACATTACCAATGCACTCAAAACTATAATCAGCTCCGCCGTCTGTTAACTGAATAATGCTATCAACTACATTTTCTACTTCGTTAGGATTTACAAATGCAGTCATGCCAAATTGCTCGGCGAGAGAAATTTTATTGGAGTTAATATCTACACCAATAATTTTTTCTGCTCCTGCTAGTTTCGCTCCTTGAATGACATTGAGACCTATACCTCCCAGACCAAAAACAACAACGTTTGATCCAGGCTCTACTTTTGCATCAAAAATTACAGCGCCAATGCCTGTGGTCACACCACAACCAATATAACAAATTTTATCAAAAGGAGCGTCTTTACGTACTTTAGCAAGAGCAATTTCAGGTAGGACTGTATAGTTTGAAAAGGTAGAACAGCCCATGTAGTGTAAAATAGGTTTGCCATCGATGGAAAAACGAGATGTACCATCAGGCATCAACCCTTGCCCTTGGGTACTTCGGATTGCTTGACAAAGATTTGTTTTAGGGTGGTGACAAAACTTACATTGTCCACATTCTGGAGTGTATAAAGGTATTACATGATCTCCAGGCTCTAATGTTGTTACGCCGCTTCCAACTTCTACTACAACTCCAGCGCCTTCGTGTCCAAGGATGGCTGGAAAAGCGCCTTCTGGGTCTTCACCTGAAAGAGTAAACGCATCTGTATGGCATACTCCTGTAGCTTTGATTTCAACAAGAACTTCTCCTGTACGAGGTCCTTCTAAATCGACGTCACAAATTTCAAGAGGTTTTCCGGCTCCAAAAGCAACAGCTGCACGAGTTTTCATTGAAAAATCCTGGGTTATTTTAGAATTGCATCTAACCTAGCACTCAAGGGATTTCTATTCTAGCTTGAATGGTTACTCATTAGAGGTTCTAGAGTGTGTTGATACAGAAATCGCGAAAAAGTACACTTACCCGATGAATCAATCCAATTTTCAATGGTTCTCATGCACTCCATTCAAGCATTTTATAGCAATCAAGTTGAAATCTTATTTGCTCAGCTTAAATCACAACTTTTTACAGAAGGAAGTCATCCGTTTTCAAGACGTTTACTAGTTGTACCTAGTCATGCCATGAGAACATGGGTACAGTTTCGTTTAGCCCAAGATCCAGAGATAAAAGTTGCGATGGGAATCGAAGTATTATTTATGGATCAAGCTATTTCTACTTTGTCAGATTGGGGAACAAATGGAGAGGGTTCTAGATATCGAAAGTGGACACAAACAGCGCCTTTATCTTTACATATAGAAAAGTTGATTCAAGAGGCATTAAACGATCCAAGAGAGGCAGATTTATGGTCTGCTGTTAGACGTTATTGTTACTTAAAGGGGGAAGATACTCTTAATCGCCGCCAACAACGGAGGCTTTCTGATTTATCACAGCATGTTGCTTCTCTATTTCAACAATACAGTCTTTATGGTGGACGACTTCTTCAAGCTTGGTTAGAAAAACCAAAGAATGAGCATTGGCAAGAATCCTTATGGGAACGGTTAAGAGAGTCTTCATCACAAATAAAAACATTTCAAGAATATCTTGAAGGTTTAAATCTAACAAATACAGAGCCATCTCCACCTATACAGGTTTATGTGTTTGCTGAGAGTTTTATGGCACAAACACAGCATCAATTTTTTCTGAAAATTTCTGAAATTTTTCCTGTTCACTATTTGATTTTCTCTCCCTGTGAACAATTTTGGACAGATATACGATCTGATCGAGAAGCGCGTTATATTGAACGATTGTGGGTAAAAGAGGGAGCTCAAGAGGGGCAAAGGCTTGCTTTAGAAGATTTTTTAAGAAATAGAAATCCAATTTTAGCAAACTTTGGTCGTCTTGGTCGTGAAATGGCTCTTTTATTAGAAGAGTGTGAAGCGAATATTTATCCACTTTATCTTCTACCTTCGTCTTTACTTCATTACGATGTATATGAGGACTACATTCATCCTGATTTAATTTTAGAAAATCGTGGACGAAACGCAACAATTCTAGAGGCATTACAAGCCGATATTCTTTTTCTTAGAAATCCAAAAGAGTCAGAACCTCTTCAATTTGAATATTACGATGAATCGATTCAAGTCCATCAGTCATTCACTAAATTGCGTGAACTACAGAACATATATGAGCAAATTGTTCACATATTAGATCACAGTTCAGAAGAAGAAAATCCAATTTGTCCAAGAGAAGTTTTAGTTATGGCTCCCAATATAGGAGAGTATCTCCCTTTTATTGAGGCAGTATTTGCTTCGCAAGATAGTATATTGGACTATCAGGTATTAGATTTGCATTTACATAGCCAAAATCATCTTGTACAAGGTTTTTCCCAATTACTTAATCTTGTAGGAAGTCGATGGAGTATAAATGCTCTTCTTGATTTAATCGAACATCGTGCTTTTCGCAAGAAATTTAGCATCAGCGAATCAGATATCAATATTTTTCGGGAATGGATTCAAAAATCTGGAGTTCGATGGGGAAGCTCTTTAGAAGACCGAGATAAGATTTTAGAACGCGAACATTGTACCTCCACACAACAAGAACGTTCTGAAGTTGGAACATGGGAACAAGGGTTTCACTTACTTATTTCTTCTCTATTGTTCTTTGAAGAACAAGACTCGTTATCTATTCAATTTTCAGATACTAATCTATTAGGACAACTTATTCGCCTGGTTACAAGCCTGAAAAGTGATTTAGAAATGCTTGAAAAAGGAGAAGAAAAAAGTCTATCTGATTGGGTTTCTTATTTAGAATGTTTGATCGATGCATATTTTTCACCTTTAGATCAACAAGACCGAGAAAACTTTCATGATCTAAATAAACTCATTAAAAGTTTAGAGCATCTCCCTGAACCTGTAAAAGAGCATTTTTTTAGTTTCTATGCTATCCGTGAGCGACTTTTTACATTGTTTACACAAGGAGAGTTTCGTTATAGAGAAAACCATGTGCAATCGGTACGTTTTTGTAGTATGTTGCCCATGCGTGCTGTTCCTGCGCAGGTTATTTGCCTGATTGGTTTAAATGAAGATGACTACCCGAGGAAAGAACAACTCCACTCTTCTAATATGCTATACGGGGAAGAGCTTGCTGATTACTGTCCTGGTAGTCACGACTATGATCGTTACCTCTTCTTAGAAGCTATTCTGTCTGCACGACGATCATTAATTCTGAGTTATCAAAATCCTCCAGCATTAAATAATAATTTAGAATCGCCTTCTTTGCTTCTATGTGAGCTACTAGATTACTTAGATGATGCTTATCGAATTAATGGTGATAAACCGAGTAACTTTGCTGTGTTTCGACATCCATTAAACCCTTTTGACTCACGCTATTTTGATGAAGAGAACAAACGTTATCCTTGCTTCTCCAAATGGCGTTATGAAATGTCCAAGGCTGAGCTAAGTGAAAACAAAACAAGCTTATTTTTCTTAGAAGATTGGATAGAAAGTACTGAAAATAAAGAAAGTGATTCTGAAGAAGAAAAACCTCTAGTGATTGATATTCGTGATTTATGTGCGATTGCAAAGCACCCTCTTCAGCATTTTCTTCGTATGATGAAAATTTATCCTGACTGGAATGATTATACAGATAATTCTGAAGATCCTTTTGTAATGGATCCTCTTACACGGTATTTTGTTCGACAAGATATTACACGATTTGGTGTTGATGCTACATGGAACAAAGCAAAGGCGTTCAATCAAGTGCCTTCTTCAATGTTTGGTGATTTAACTCTCCGTATGATTCAAGGTGAGTTTCAAAACTTCGAAAGAACGTTAAAAGAACACCATTTAAATATTGAAGATATTTTTACTGTTGAGCTTTCAGAAGGGATAGAAGCTCCTATTTTAGATGGGCGTGTTTGGAGGTTACCAGCTTTGGATATCTCCCAATTTAACTGTAAAATTATAGGAAATATGGGATGGGGGTCTCCTAAAGGTCTTCTTAGTCACAAAAAAGGAGATTTTGCAGATCTTGTTCAACACTGGCCTCGTCATTTGCTTTATTCTCAAATAAATGAAATTCCTGGTGAGGCTTTTTCTTTATTTTTAGCTTCTGGAAAAAGTCAAAGACCTTTGGAAAAAGAGCAGGCTCAGTCTTCATTTGAAAAATACTTAACTTACTATTTTCTCTGCTTAAAAAAAGCGTCTCCTGCTTCTTCTGCACTATTATCAAAATGCTTGAAAGGAGATAGTCGAGGTGTTTATGAGAGTTTTCAAATAGCATCCAAGGGTGGAAGAGATTCTTTTGGATTAGATCCTATTCTACAATGGGTGTTTTCTAGTGCCGATGAAATTCCTTCAGAAGAAAAAATTCATCAAATATTACTGCAATGGCAGCTTCCACTTTGGGAAGCATACGATCTTTTTGTTCAACTATGGGCTCCAAATTTAGAGTCGTCACGTCCAGAAAGGAAAAGCGATGCAAGACTTTGATGTATCTTCTCGAGATACAATAATAAGAGGTCCACACTTTTTAGAGGCTTCAGCAGGAACAGGGAAAACGTATACAATAGAAAACGTTGTTCTTCGTTTGCTTATTGAAGATGAGGCAGCTCTCCAAGTTGAACAAATTGCAGTAGTAACATTTACTCGAGCCGCCACTTCTGAATTGCGCCAGCGAATCAGAGAGAGAATCGAAGAAGCTAAAACAGCTTTAGAAAATGCCCTTCAGGGACATGAAACAAAAGATTTAGTTGATTATCTTTCTGTTTTTTTGGAGAAGGGAAGCGAAAAATTACAAATAGCTAAGCGTAGACTTGAACAAGCATTATTTGTCTTTGATCAAGCACAAATTTTTACGATTCATGGTTTTTGTTTAAACATGCTTCGAGAGCATGCTATTGAAATTGAGTTTGGGTTGAAAATACGTAGTCCGGAAGATTGCTCCCAACAAAACCAATATCTGCATATTATAAAAAATTACTTAAGGACAGAACTTAAAGAGTCTTTATGCAGCGTCTCTCAATTAGAGCGGCTTCTTGTTTTCTATAAACGTGATGTTGAACGCTTGTGTCGAGCTATTCTTCCGTTTGCTCTTCAAAGATCACCCATCCAGTGTTATGACAGTTATGAACTTTTATTTTCCCGTTTTCAGAAAAAACAAGAAGAGATACGCGAACAACATTCTTTAGACAGAGATAAGCTTATAGAAGATTTCCTTCTTTTATCTGAGTCTTATAATGGGATTCGCGACCGTTCAGGAAAAGTAAAAGAAGAAATCCTTGAACAAGTTGAAAAGACTTCAGGTTTTCTTACAGAGCAAGTGTTTCAAAAAAACGCCTTTGATTACTTCATTCAAGTTGGTTTTGTTTTCCGTGATTTGCTTACAGAAGACAAAAAGAAAAAACGAGCTAAGGAGTTAAAAAAAGAAAACTTACATTATCCAATGCTATGGGAGCGCTTTATCGCCTTAGCTGCAATAGTAGATGAAGGGCGTGATGTCTCTAAAGTCTTAGCTAATTTGGCTCATGGTTCTCAGCAATTATTACAGAATTATGTTTTGCAAGAGGACTTCTATACTCCAGAAGACCTCTTATACTGGATGGATTATGCTTTGCAAAATCCAAAATTTCGGGCTCTAGTCCAAGCGCGTTTTGAAGCGGCTATTATTGATGAATTTCAAGATACAGATCCTTTACAGTGGCGGATCTTTGAACAGTTATTCTTAGAAAAAAATAAGACTTTATATCTTGTAGGTGATCCTAAGCAGGCAATTTATGCTTTTAGGCAAGCTGATGTATATACATATTTGAAAGCAGCTCGCTCTATAGGAACAGAAAATGCTTATAGTTTGCGCACGAATTACAGATCGCAAGACCGCCTTGTCGAAGCTCTTAATACCTTTTTGAATTGGAATCATTCTGCGCTTTTTGATTTGCCTCGTGAGAACTTGACTTTAGAGCTTCAAGAAGCGAAGCCATCAGGAAAAACAGCTCCCCACGATTTTTCCGATAAGAAAGGTTCCATACATTGTGTTCTTGCACAAGATAAATCTCGTAAGGGTGGACAAGTATGGCCATCTGCAAAAACGGAAGAAGATTGTTTTTTTCCCTTCATTGCTTCAGAGCTACTTAAATTAACAGAAAGCTCTGAGATCAACTTTTCTGATTGCGCGATTCTTGTAAGAGACCGCTATCAAGCCGAACGTTTGCAAGACTATTTACAAAGAATACAAATTCCAACAGTAAGTAGAAAAACGAATACACTCTTAGATTCAGAGATATTTGTTCCGTTTAAGGATCTTTTATTTGCTATATTACACCCTCGAGATCAAGCTGCATTTCACCGCCTACTTGGTTCTTTATTTCTATCCTATCATTCTCATGATCTACAGGACTTGATTGAAAATGATGACTACGCATTGGCTCTATATTGTCTTTTCTCTTTAAGAAAAGCTCTATATGAAGGTGGCTTTATGCACTTTTTAGATGAGTTTTTAAAAAGTATATGGCCAGGTAAAGAAGAAACAGTGGGAGAGCAGCTTCTTAGAAGGAAAAGAGGGCGACAGTTTTATCTCGATTTACTTCATCTTTCTGAAATTTTAGCTGAATTTCAAAATCAAACAGCTTGCATGCCTGATGCTCTTTTGCGCTATGTAGAACGAATGGAGACACAGGCACAAGATGAAAAGTTTCGTTTGCGACAAGAAGGTGATTTAGATGCAGTGCAAATTATGACCACTCATATGAGTAAAGGACTTCAGTTTGACGTTGTTTTTACTTTAGGTTTGTGTAGTCGAAGCCGACAAAAAGAATCCCTAATTCCATGTTATGGAAAAGAAGGAGCCCCTAAATACGAAGCACATCTTGATAGTAGTGCAGAATGGGGAGAATGGGCTAAAGAGCTTGATGCAGAAAAATTACGACAGCTTTATGTAGGATTCACAAGAGCTAGACAGCGTCTTTATGTCATGATTGTAGAAGATCAAAATCAATCTTTAGATCTAAACTTAGGTGAAGCTTCTCCAATCGAACTATTCTTAGAAAAAATTTCAAGTCATTCTGATACCAAAAAGCTTTTATCTGAAATTCAAAAGACAGCAGATTTTACCTGGGAACTCGTTAAAGACTACACACATCCTCCAGCCTATTCTAATAAGAAATCAAAAATGCGATGGAAGGAGCCTAGAGAAGCAATAATTAGTGGAGAAAATCTTTTTGTGGAGTCGTTTTCTAGCTTAAGTCGTTCTGTTACACATAGTCCCTTAGTAGCCCCACATAGCTGGAATAGTATATATAAAAACCGTTTTACTTTACCCGCTGGAGCAGAAACAGGCCAAATTCTTCATGGACTATGGGAATTTTTGATTCCGCAATTACATAAAATAGAATGTGACGAAACAGCTATTTACAGTATTTGCAAACGCTACTTCCAAGGAAAAGCAAATGAAGAATGGTGGGAAATCTTTGCAGAGCTATGCTTTCATAGTCTTCATACCCCTATTGAGAATGGGGCTGAAGTCTTTTGTTTAAGTGATATAGATTGGAGATTTTCTTACAAAGAAATGGAGTTTCTTTATCTGAATGAAGAAAACCAATATTTGAAAGGCTTTATCGATCTTGTATTTATGTATAGAGACCAGTATTTCATTGTAGATTGGAAATCGAATTATTTAGGACCAGACACATCGTTTTATTCTCAAGAAAGTATTCATCAAGTGGTTTTAGATCATGAATACACGTTGCAAGCTCAAATCTATACAGAAGCACTTAGGCGATACTTGTTTGCTATTGACTCTAGAGATTTTAACGAAATATTTGGTGGGGTACATTTTATTTTCATGAGAGGTTGCCATCAAGGTAAAGTCAAGCAAGGTATTTATTCTTCCTTTCCAAATCGTATAAGTAGGGCATAGATATGCTGGGCTTAGCAGAAGAGTTATTTCAAAAAGAAAAAAATCAAAGATTTTCTAATTACTTTTGGCCTTTTCTGGAGGAGCTACGAGAGCTGAAAATCTTTTCAGATCATGATGTCATTATTGCTGAGAAATCTCTTGGAAAAGATTGTTCTGAGGCAATGGCAGCCTTTTTTCTTTATCTATTTCAAGCTGCACGAAAGGGGCATGTATGTGTACTTCTTAATGAAGAGTTTTGTAATCCCCAGCCTTTAGATTTATGGACACAGCGCTATTTAGAAGAGTTTGGAGAAAACTGTAAGGAAAGACTAAAAATAGTTTCAGATAAATATATCAAACTGCTTTTTCAAGGACTAAAACAGTGGAAGGAAAGAGATTTTACAGTTGCCAATCGTCAGATTTTTAAAGAAGAAAATCAACATTACTATTTTTCAAAAAACTGGAGCATAGAAGGAAATTTAATCAAGTCTGTTCAAAAATTTTCTCGATCGATTCCACTTCTATCTATTGATGAAAACGGTATTGAGAATGAGTTAAAAGAACTCGAGTCCTCATCAATTTTATTAGCTGAGCAAGCAGCTGTAATACGCACTGCTTCTAAACAGACTTTGAACTTCTTGATAGGTGGGCCGGGTACAGGTAAGACTTACACAGCAGCTCACCTTGTCCGTTTACTTTCCAAGTATGTTGAATGTAGAGGTAACTATTTCCAAGTTGCTATGGCAGCTCCCACAGGAAAAGCTGCAGCTCAATTACAGGCAAGTTTAAATCGTTTTCTACCAGACTCAGAAATTCAAGCTCAAACACTACATAAATTATTAGATGTATCTAAAAGAAAGAGAGGAGAGCTTCGTTTACTTGATGCTGATCTTATTCTTGTAGATGAAGCTTCCATGATTGATATACAAATCATGAGCTATTTGTTTAGTGCTTTAAAACCTGGTTCTCGTCTCTTATTAATTGGAGACCCCCATCAGTTACCACCGGTTGAGATAGGTGGAGCTTTTCTTGCGTTACTTTCTTCAGCGGAAAATTTACAACCTCTAGCAAAATGTATGCGTGCAGAGTTTCAAACGATTGTTTCTCTTTCTGATGCGATCAATACAGGAGATTGTAAAGCTGCTGTACATTGGACTAAAACAGAGCGATCTGTTGTAGATTTTTATCCTTTGAAATCGGATCGAGATATTTTAAAGCTTGCTGAACGTCATCATGTCTTTGAGTCGTTTCAATCTCCTCATGAAGCTCTGTCGAGTTTAGAAGAGTCACGCTTCTTGTCTCCTTTGCGAAAAGGGGTTTTTGGTGTTGATAGAGTAAATGATTTATTATTTGAAGAATTGCGTAAAAAGCGAAAACGCTCAGAGGCAATTTGGATTCCCATCATGATTTTACGCAATCATTATGGATTAGGTTTGTTCAACGGACAAATGGGTGTCTTATTAGCAAGCAGCCATGGAACGAGTCCTGAGCAAATTCAAGGAAGCCGAGATGCTTTTGCTTATTTTTTAGCAGGTAATGATGAAGGGATTCGTAAGATTCCAGCTGTTCTTTTACCAGAGTTTGAGTGGGCGTTTTGTATTTCAGTGCATAAGAGTCAGGGAAGTGAATTTCAACATGTCTTGTTTTTACTTCCTGATGGAGCAGAGGTATTTGGTCGTGAACTTCTCTATACGGGAGTTACTCGTGCAAAGAAGAAGTTGACTTTGATTGGTGAAGATGCTGTTTTTGAAAGTATGGTAGCTCAAAAATCTACTCATGTATCTGCGATGGCTTCTCGGATGCAGAAAGAGTAAATGGATAGATAAAGTATGCAATCACTTGAAGAGTTTCTTGATGAAAGTAGGGCCATGTGCTCTGTTTATTTACTACAAGCTCCTGGAAGAGGGGCTAGCGTCGTTATGCATGCTTATGACCATTTAATGGGTGCAGTTTCTAAGTTTCTATCTGAGAGAGATCTCAGAATATTTGCAGAAGCATTAGAGTATATTGCATTTCAGCTACAAAAGAGCTTACGAGAAGACAAGAACTCGAGTCCTGCATTGATTCACAGCATTCGTACTTTAGATCATTTAGTAACATTTGCTGAAGAAAAGCAACTTTTAGTTCTTTTAGGAGCTTTATTTTATTCTTCGCAATCTAGTGTTGATCTTTCATTTTCTGAAATTTGTTCTCGTTTTGGAGAAGAGTACGTACAGTTTCTAATTACACTGAGAGGTGTTCATTTTGGAATGGTAAATGCCTTAAGTGAAGAGCAAAAACGGGTAGAGCTTGCTACTTGTATCGATCTTTTGGCTGAGTTGGTCTATTTAGGCCGAAAAGATCCAGATGGAACTTGGAAAGAAATTATCTTATCACGAATAGAGCTCTTAGGTTTAGTAGAGCCTCATTTAGACAAAGAATGCTCGAACCTTGTCGCTCGTTTAAAGTAAGGATGTTTTAAAATTTTGTGTTTGTTCAATTTGAATAGTTTGCTTGTTAGATCTGCGTATTCGTAATGCGAAGGTCGTCAGTTCGATTCTGGCTTTGGGCAGATACTCATTTCTTCGAAGCTTTCAGGTTTCGAGAGGTAGTCACATTTCCTACCTGGCCCTTCGCTTTTCAAAATGATAAATAAAAATTACTTCACTGAAATTTTTTGATTAATTATAACTTTCTCTTTTTCTAGCAACCTTATGAGTCGTCATGAAATCAGTGAAGCAATCCACCATATTATTATTGGGTCTGTCCATTTTATTCCTGCTTTCCTTTGTCAATTACACCGTTACAAGGGATTTGAGTGATCGAGTAATTGTAGAGAAGGGAGTTGTTGAAATGGCCTCAACGCTTAAAACGTGCGTAGTACCCGTGGCATTAGTACTTGGCTTGCTGCTGATGTTATTAGCGAAGGATGGTAATACGAAAAGAGTATTTAGAGTATTTTTCTCCTTCAATACTTTGTTTTTAGCAAGTTTGGCTTGGCTGTTTTTTACTCAATCTTCTTTGATTGAAAACCCCAAATTTATCGGTGGGTTCTATCTGTGGGCAAATATGTCGATGTTGGTGCCTATGGTTCTTGTTTGGGGATTTGCGAATCAGGAATATACCTTTGGGACAGCTGCTATACAGTACCCGGTAATAGGGATTCTATTTGTGAGTATTGGCCTGTTTATATCCTCTCGATTCATTATTTGGGCTTATGCTCATCCGGATACATATGGAGTTACCCTCACAGCTACAAGCATCCTAAACTTTCTTATTTTGCTTGTATATTTGGGATTGACGAATGTCGAATTGGGATTTCGCGAGAAAGGAAAAGACCTTAAATGGGGATACACCATTGCTTTAGCTGTCGTAGTATTTAGTATAGCCTATGTGAAAAGATTTCCTGAAATACTCTTCAAGGCGCAGGTTCGGAGCTTGATTCCAGATAGCTCATCTTATGCTACTTTAATGGGAATGTGCGGAGCATGGGAGTTGGGTGCGGTATTATGCTCCTTTGTCCCAGCTCTTTTAATTGGTCTTATTCTTTACTTTGTTAATGGTCCCAGGTGGTTTTCATGGGTATGCGGCTTAGTTACAATATTAGTTTTTCTGATTGGCTTTTCTATCTTTGGTTTATTGCTAGATCCACAAATTTCCCAGGCTGATTTGCTTCTGATAGGACAGGAAAATGCGTTTATTTTTGCTTTACTTGGTATGCTCGTGCTACTAAAGGAGCTAGCATTTTTCGGTATTAGCCATAAGGACAGGTTATCAACGAAGATCGCTATTGATCTTATTGTGTTTAGTAGTGTACCTGTATTGGCGAATGCGACACTTGTGATAGGAGCAACGATATGTGATGGGCTCCTGCAAAGTGGAGACTTTTATACTGCGCTGTTCTCTGTTGCCTTGGTACTGTGTATCGTTGCTTTCTATCGTATCCACAAAGACTTGAAAAATGGTCTAGGTGACTCTGGAGAGCGCAAGATAGAGGAACATACATTAGCGGTAGTATAGAAGATCTAGAGAGTTACTTGTATTATTCCCAGTTCTCATCATCGATATGAAGTTCAATGTTATTAACTTCTTCATGAACTAGGCTCGAGATTTGGGAGTCTAGTTCTTTGAATTTATGATGATTGAACAGATATTACTCATGAGGATTGATGATAGGTGGTAGAAAGTCGGGAACGGTTTCCTCTTTAGGCATTTTTCTTCAGTGTTTTAATGAAGTCATCAGAAGTCCAGTATTCTTCTTGAGAAGACATAAATTTTCTTAGCCATAGAGGTGCTTGGTGGCTTGCTTGTCCCATAATAAATCCTAACCATTGACTAGCAATATAAGCGCAAGCAAAGGGAAGAAGAAGAGGTTCTTCTTTTGCTACAGCACCGATGAGCTTCAATGAATAATGCTTTTTGCGGATCTCGTGTAAACCAGCATACTTAAGTATACTGTGATTTTCTCGTCGTACATACCCTTGATCAAAATGAAAACGAAACTCATCTTCAATGGTATGATTTTGAGATTGTTTCACCATGGCTTCAGCAACGTAGGCGATTTTATATCCCTTAATGAGAATTTTTGCCGTTGTACAGATATCTTCTGCACTTAAAGTACTTGGAATTCCACCTATTTTGTCTAAGACATCATTTCGATAAGCTGCAAAATGATTAGAACAAAAAAAAGTATACGGTCCGTATTTAGAAACATCTTTAATGCTTCTAATGTGTGACTTTGTAGGAAAGTTAAAATCTTGTACAAAGCGAGCGAAGAAATCTGCGTCTTTGTGAGAAATTTGTCGACCATAACTTACTGCTGCTTCGCCTTTTAGTAGTGGAGCAATAAGAGCGGGAAGAACTTCATGATCGAGAATATATGTTCGGGGGGTCATATAGATCACAATATCAGTATCTAAGACGCTTCGAGCCATTTCACGAGTGGAACCATGATTAAAGTGGCTTTTAGGAATTGTAATAGTTTCTACGCCTAAATTTTCAGCTTCTTCTACCGTTCCATCGTTCGAAGATGTGTTAATTAGGAGTACTTTAGGTTCGAGGTGAGAATCGATTAAAGGAGGAATAGAGTGCTCTATATGTTCTCGGTCTGCAGCAGAAATAACAGCAATTCCAATGCTTAATTTTTTGGAATTTTCCACGAGACCCTCACTTTTTAATACCTCATACTATTTGGAATATTAAACTGGGAGAGTAAGAAGGTGCAAACGTTCTTTTAAACCTCGGAAACGGTTGAACTTAGGACCAGTAAAGTCATGATGTGATAAAGGACGGTTCTTCAATTCTTGATAAAGCTCTTCTAGGCCTTTTTCTAAATCAAATTTAAATGTGAAATTTGGGAGTAGTTGTCTGAATAAGCTAAAATTTACACGATAGTTTCTTGGGGGCAGTGTCATAGAGTGTGCGCTGTATTGAATTGATGGGCAATTACTCAATTTAGAAACCTGGTTAGCAATATCACAAATTTGAAAATTTTGTTCATCAGATCCAATATTTACACTACGATTGTGAATGAATACACGAGGACATTCGCTAAAAGCTAGAAGCGCTCGGGCGATATCGACACAGTGGATAATTGGACGCCAAGGAGTTCCATCAGTAGAAACCTGTATATGATTTTCTGCGAAGGCATAGCCTAGTAAATTGTTAACCATAAAATCTAATCTTAGGCTTGGAGAATAGCCGTAAGCTGTAGCGAATCGCAAAAATGTTGGCGAAAAATTTTCACTTGCTAATTCTCGTATCATAGCTTCAGCTTGAATTTTTGATTGGGCATAAGCTGATAAAGGATGAAAAGGAGCTGCTTCATCTAGAGCAGAACCAGAAGAATGACCGTAGATACTGCAGCTACTGGGGAAAATAAAGCGGCGGATTCCGACAGCTTTAGCCAATTTAGCCACCCTTAAAGCTCCATCGCAATTAATGCGAGAGGTTAAGTGCGAGTCAATATTTTCCATAGAATCGTTACTAATGGCAGCAAGGTGAATCACACAGTCATGGCCGATAAGATCATCTTCACTTAGCTGGCGTATATCACAGCAAAGCTCGAAGTCAGCCTGAGGAAGATCACACCACTCATAGCCAGAATACAATCCAAGGTCACAGCCAGTAACATGGTGGCCAGCGGCTTTTAGTAAAGGAAGAAGCTGAGCTCCAATATAGCCTTTATGTCCAGATACAAAAAATTTCATAAATAAACTATAACAGTAAATCTATAGAGAGATCTAGTTTAAAATGTTTGTTGTAAGAGGGCTGAGTACAAAAACTGTATGTAAATCATTTATATTCCCTACAGCAGCTCTGGCTTCGATTGCATAGGTAGCTTGTCCTTCTTGCAGTTTATCTACATAAGTAACAATTCCGACGTGTATTCCCGGTGGAAAGAAACCATCTAAACCACTGGTAACCAGTAAGTCCCCTTCTCTAATTAGATCAACAGCTTTTCCTGAAAAAAGATTTTCATTTTTTGGAATACCACTACGGAGATCTCTAGCTAGACCAAGAGAGTCGTTGTACTCGTAGTTAAAACCTGTCCCTTTCAAAATATTAGAAACACTTCGATACAGGCCTTCTTTCGATCCGTGTATTTCT
Source organism: Waddliaceae bacterium (assembly GCA_002709385.1). GTDB lineage: Bacteria > Chlamydiota > Chlamydiia > Chlamydiales. The sequence continues at coordinate 166,850 of PAQS01000019.1, read as the reverse complement.
CCTTTTGCAAGAAATACGGTATGAGTTTCTTCGCCTAGTTCTCTTTGTAATTCTTTGAGTTCTTCTCTTGCTTCTATTGTGAGTAGTGGGACTTTGGATTCTTTATTTGATTGAAGTAGTGCTTGTATGTGATTTTGGATTTCTTGTTTTTGAAGTGAGCCTCTAGCTACGCGTACAGAAGGTTTAAGGCGATTATCTGTTAATAATCGGACTTTTGACTTTTGTTTTTCAACGGATTCTACGATTCCTACTAAGGTATTTCCTACAACGACAGGACTGTCTTTTGCAATGACTGGATGAAGAGGGTCTGTATTATTTTCTGAACCAGTATCAATCCAAATGAAAGAACTCCAAGAACGATTTTCTCGTAAAATAACCCGAGCAGGCAAGGCTTGAGTGTTAGGTTGTAATCTATCTCGAAATGTATTCATTTCTAGATTTTTTTTTGCTTCTTCATTTTCACTTTGCATGTGAATGCACCACTTTTGCAAAAAAACTAAACTCTCTTTTAATTGTTCGTTTTCAATTTGGAGAGCTTGAAGTTCGGGAGAAATCGAGGGTGCTTTGCTAGAGTCTGTTGTAGGTTCTTTAAAATAGTTTCTGATTTTTGAAAAAGGTTTACATAAAAAAGCAGAATAGGTGAACACAGTGCTTCTAAGCTGGCTCACCTTTGAGCTGGGTGTGAGGAAAAGGAAGAGCAAAACAAAGGTAACAACTAGAAAAGGTTTGTAGTTATTGCGTTTTGTCATTCTTCCTATCCATTAGAGTACAGCTATAATAGACTCTACGACATACTCTAAGCTTTGTTGATTAAGTCCTGCAACATTGATTCGGCCACTACTAGGCATGTATAAACCATATTCATGTTGCAATCTGCTTACTTGTTCAGAGTTTAACCCACAAAAAGAAAACATACCTACTTGCTTCTCTAAGAAGCTATAATCATGATCGCATTTAGCAGAAAGACTGGCAATTAAGGATTTACGCATTTCTTTAATACGTTCACGCATTGTTCCGAGCTCTACTTTCCATTCATTACGCAAGCTATCTGACTGATATATTGTAGATACGATGCGTGCACCATGTATACTTGGGCTTGAATAGTTACTGCGAATTAGTGTTTTTAGCATGCTTCCACAGCGAGTTGCTGATTCTGAATGAGAGCAAACTACAGATAAAGCTCCAACACGTTCACCATAAAGACCAAAATTTTTCGAGTTTGAGCTGGCAACAAGCATTTGGTGGCCAGCATCAGCAAATAAACGAAGAGGTGCGGCGTCTTCTTCTATTCCTGTACCAAACCCTTGATAGGCAAAATCGAAGAAAGGTAAAAGGCCTCTATCGAGCATAAGCTCACTTACAATTTTCCACTGGTCCATATTGAGGTCTACACCAGTTGGATTATGGCAACAAACATGAAGAAGAACAGAAGAGCTGGAAGGAATTTGTTCTAATGCATGAATCATGCGGTCAAAATCAAGACGATGGGTCTCAGAATTAAAGTAAGGATAATTCTTAACCGTCATTCCTCCACCTTGAAATAAACCTTTGTGATTTGACCAGGTTGGAGTAGGAACGTAAATTTCTTGCGATATCGTCTGACTTAGGAATTCTGCGCCGACTCTTAGAGAACCAGATCCACCTAGAGTTTGTACAGTAAATACACGATTGTCTTCGAAAACAGACGAATCAATTCCAAAAAGAAGTTTCTGAGTAATGAGACGGTATTCTGGAAGTCCTGCTATAGGTAGGTATTCTTTTTCTCGTTCTGTATTTAAAAGTTGTGCTTCAGCTTTTTTTACACAATTGAGAATAGATGGAGTTAAGTCTGCTGTCTTGTACACACCAACGCCAAGATTGATTTTTCTCTCTCTTGTATCTTGTTTAAAAGCTTCATTGAGTCCAAGTATAGGGTCATCTTCATACATTGGTATGGTAGCAAATCGATCGCGCATAGTTGTACCTGATAAAAGTTCCATAAATCCACTTACTCATTAGATCTTGCTCTCTACAGAATACAGAAAGAGATGTTTTCAATCTTGGAAAAAGCACAATATAAATAATAAGCTAGTTTAGATAGTGCTTGAGAAGTTAGGAGATGTGACCTTAAAGATAATTGCCTTTAAAGCTATTTGGCTTTCTACGAGCACCTTCGTGAATTCGTTTAAAGATAGGTCTTTTATTTGTTATATTATGTTTAAAGTTATTTATGTTTTTGATAGATGTATAGGTTATTTGAACTTTAATTTTTTTGAATTTAAACGATTAATACTCTCGATAGAAACTTGTTGCAAAAGAAGTGATTAGGTAGAATTGGCATTTCTGGGGTGTTAGCTCAGTTGGTAGAGCGCAACAATGGCATTGTTGAGGTCAACGGTTCGACCCCGTTACACTCCATTACTTTTTCGTTAAGTAATACGTCTTCTTATAAAACTCTCTCATTGTTTGATCAAAATCAGTTTCACTTAAAAGCTTCAGGGGTAATTGGGGGAGGCTTTTTAAAAAAGCGGAGCCGTAATTCTTTTTAACGAGACGAGAATCTAAACAAACAACACAACCTCGATCTCGTTTGTTACGAATTAAACGACCAAAGCCTTGTTTAAATTTCATGATTGCAGTAGGTAAAGAGTACTCAAAAAAAGGACTCCCGCCGTTTTCTCTAATTGCTTCTGCCCTTGCTTGAGTAAGAGGTTCTGTAGGTACTTTGAATGGGAGTTTTGCAATGATTACGCAACGCAAAGCTTCTCCAGATACATCGATTCCTTCCCAAAAAGAATCAGTACCAAAAAGCACCGAACGATCAATTGTTTTAAATTGCTCAATGAGAGTTTGTCTACTATCGTCACCTTGACGTAGAAGCTTATAATAATCTCCTTGTAAACGTTTAGTGACTTTTTGATAACACTCATTCAACATACTGTACGAAGTAAAAAGTACAAAAGCGTTTCCTCGACTAGCTTGAATTGATCGGTAGATATATTCAGCTGCTTTCTCTATAAATTTTGGATCTTGCGGATCTGGGATTTCTGTTGGAACAATAAGAAGAGACTGTTTTTGGTAGTCAAATGGAGATAAATAAATACTTTCAGAAAGTCGTTCTTGAGAAATTTTTTGATCTAAGCCCAAGCGTTTTTTTATATAAGTAAATTTCTGGCTTGTACTAAGAGTGGCACTACAGAGCACAACTGTTGGAAAAAAGTTAAATAAGCTATCTCTGAGCAATTGAGAAATATCTAGCTGAGCATCTATAGCTTGCTGTCTTACTCCATGTTTTCCAGAAAGTTGTTTTTCTAGCCAACGCACACCATTACCATCGATGTTTTGAAGGCAAAAAAGCTGCAAATCTTGTGCAATCATGGTAAGTCGGGAACAAATGCCTCGAATATCTACACGGAGGCTATCTGTATGATCGATCAATTTTAGTACGTCACTATTTGCAATATCTTGATCTAGACTATTAAGTGCTGTAACTAGGGCGATGATTTGTTCAACAAGGTCTTTGACTTCGATGACAACATGATTGATCCAGAAATCATGTTTGAAATGTTGGTTTCCTAATCGAAGTTTGTCATCTCTATTGTTTTGTCCATCTGAATCTTCACTTTCTGAATGAGAGGAAAAGAGATCTTGGAAGGCAGCAAGGCAATGAAAGGTATCTTGGGTTGCTTGTAAAAGTAAACGATGAGCGGCAGGCAAATCAATAGCGAGCCGTTTTTGGTAACTATCAAATTCTGACTGGTAGTTTACATCAAAACAATCTCGAATTTTTTGCTGTAATTGAGCGAGTTTTCCTTGTCCGTGGCGTTCTCCACCAAGGCGAATGAGGAGTTTAACGAGCCCATGGCGACTTACTCGTGCAGCAAAATGGTCTGTTGCTACATCTTCAATATTGTGTGCTTCATCAAGAATAACTCTTGAGTAAGGAGGAAGGATATAGTGTCCGCTTGGTTTATCTTCTAGTCCGCGGGCATGAAGATCCGAAAACAAGAGGTGATGATTCACAACGAGTAACTGAGCATCTTTTGCTTCTTTACGTGCTTTAAAGTAGTAACATGCTTCGAAATGTGGACAAGCACGCAGGTTACAAGCATCGCCATCAGCGTTCACTCTTTCCCAGGTATTATATGCTGGAACAATAGGGAGAGTGCTTAAAGAGCCATCATCTGTTGTTTCTTCCCATGCTAAAATCTGGTCAAGCTGTTCACTTTGTTCGTCGCTCATCAAACGTAATTCGTTTTCGGTATCACGGAGCTTACGTTTGCAAACATAATTGCTCATACCTTTAACGAGCACAGCTTTGACATCCCAGCCAAAGGTTTCTAAAAGAAACGGAAGATCTTTATTGATTAACTGTTCTTGAAGCGCAATGGTGTTAGTAGAAATTACCGTGCGCTCTTGATTTTGTAGAGCCCAGATAATGCTGGGAATAAGATAAGCAAGACTTTTACCAGTACCTGTTCCTGCTTCAATTAACGCAATCTGCCTGTCATTGAAGGCATCGATGACCTTGCCCATCATTTCTTTTTGCTGAGAGCGCTCCTCATAATTGTGGAGCGCTCTACTGATGGGACCATCAGAAGCAACTAGCCCAAGAATCTTTTCTCGATTCAGCAGCTGACAGTCAGACTGTACTGGCATAAACGTTTTGTCTACTCTTCTTCTAGTAGATCCAAGAAAGCTTTCAACTGTTTGGATCTAGTCGGGTGTCGCATTTTTCGCAGTGCTTTCGCTTCAATTTGTCGGATACGCTCTCTTGTCACATTGAATTCTAGACCGACCTCTTCAAGAGTTTTTGGTTTTCCATCAAGTAGACCAAAACGCTGAATAAGTACTGTACGCTCACGATCAGTAAGAGTTTGAAGTACTTCATTCATCTTATCTTTTAAAATAGAATAGCCTGTTGCTTCTGCAGGAGACTCAACAGCGGTATCCTCAAGGAAATCACCAAATTGACTTTCACCACCATCACCCACTTCAGCTTGAAGAGAGATCGGATGCTGGGCTATTTTATAGATTTCACGTACACGTTCAGCTGTAATACCTAGTTCGTTAGCAAGCTCTTCTGGAGTAGGTTCACGACCTGTTTCCATCATCAGCTTTTTCGCACCACGTAAGACTTTGTTGATTGTCTCAATCATGTGTACAGGAATACGAATGGTACGAGCTTGGTCGGCAATAGCACGAGTAACAGCCTGACGAATCCACCAAGTAGCATAAGTAGAAAACTTATATCCACGGCGGTATTCAAATTTTTCTACGGCTTTCATTAAGCCCATATTTCCTTCTTGAATCAAATCAAGGAAAGAAAGACCGCGGTTTGTGTATTTCTTTGCGATGGAAATAACAAGACGAAGGTTTGATTCAACCATCTCTCGCTTGGCTTCCTGGCTCTTATCCATCCAGCGCTGTAGCATACGAACATCACGCTTGAATTCGTCTTTTGTTCGCCCTGCAGCCAACTCACGTTTTGCTAATTTCGCTTGAGCAGAAGCATATTTTTGCGCAGCAATCTTATTGTATTCAGCACGTCCAGAAAGGTTTTGAATATCTTTCTCTAACTGCATGAAACGATCGTAAGCACGAAGAATAACTTCACTGAAATCATCGATCACATTGTGGCGACAGTGAAAATGCTTAAGATATGCTTGTGTTCGTATACGACACTTTTCCATATCTTCTTTTAATTTTGCTTGTTCTGCTTTTTTCAGTTTAGGACTGCGAAGCTGCAAAAGAAGGCTTTCAAGTAGTTCATCTTCTTCCTGAAGGAGAGTCTGTAATTTAGGAAGAAGGCGGTTGAACTCTTGCTTGTTGTTTACTTCTTTTTCAGCGACAACTTTATCGAAACGCTCTTTACCAGAAATCAAATAATTAATGATTGAAATCGCTTCTCTAGAGGAGTAGCGGAAACGCATGATGATGCGCTCAATCTGGTGTTGTGCTTTTTCGATTCTTTTAGAAATTTCTACTTCTTCTTCACGAGTTAAAAGAGGAGCAGAACCCATTTCTTTTAGATACATCCGAACAGGGTCATCTGGAGTTCCCTCCACCCTCTTCGGCATGCCTTCCATTTCCTTCACCTCTTTGCGACGCTCTTTTTGGCGATCGACTTCAGATTGGTTCAGGATTTGGACATCCATACCACTTAAAAAGATCAAGACTTGGTCGATTTGATCAGGAGCATCGAAATTCATCGGAAGAATATCGTTGATCTCTTCGTAGGTAATATAACCCTGATCTTTCGCAACAGCGACTAACTCTTCAATCTTCTGTTGGTGCTGTTGACTGAAGTTAGTAAAATTATTTTGGTTATTTGACTGAGTCATCGTTCCCTTTCTGTAGGTATGAAGTGAAAGGACCACAGAGCTTTTAGAAGACTGTAGGCAACCTAAGACAGCTTAAATTGAAAGCAAAATGCAAGACAATTCTCATCTAAATCATGGTTTTTGTCAAGGCACAGCAATCCCATTATAAGGGAATAGCTCGTAATAATACTCCCAAAAAAGCATGATTTATAGCAATAATAAATGATTTATTACAGGAAGTATAATGCAATTGTATGCTTGGGATAGAAAAGGGAGCCTTTGCTCTATAGTAGAGGCGGAGTCTCAAATAACTTATACGTGCATGGAATGTGGAGGTCCTCTTCGTGTCAGAGGAGGCGAAAGACGGCAACGACACTACTATCACTTACAATCCAGTCGGCCATGCAGACAAGAAGGAAAAAGTTTAGAGCATCTCCAGGTGCAATATGCTTTATTAGATTCTATTGGGCAAAAAAATTGTTTTTTAGAACGGAGATTTCCTGAGATACGACGAATTGCTGATGTGTGTTGTGAGAAAAGTAAATTAATTATTGAAGTTCAGTGCTCTCCTATTTCTATCGAAGAGGTAAAGGAGAGAAATCGTGATTATGAATCCATTGGCTATCGTGTACTATGGATTTTACATGAAAAATCTTTTCGAAAGCGATGGATTAGTGCCGCAGAAAACTTTTTACTTTCTTCTCCTCATTATTTCACCAACATCAATAAAGATGGTAAAGGAAAAATTTATGACACTCTAGACACTTGGAATGGAGCAAAAAGACAGTATGCTTCTTTTCGAAGCTATCCATGTTTAGGGAAAATAAAAAATAGGAAAAGACGATTAGAACAAAACCATCCTCTTATACAAAAACGCGCTTTCTGGGAGTTCCATTTTCAAGAAGATATTTTAGATTACTATGAAAGAGCAAATAGTGATTTGTTAGGAGATTTAGAAAGAGTAAATGTAGGGAATATTTTTTTCGACAAAAGAGATAAAAATTTTTCATTAAAAGATGCTATTTTCTTTTATTGCTTAAGACCAATAAAAATTCTATGGTACTTGCTTTTAGAAAAATCACTCTCTTAAAACTCCAATGGGTACCTAAGCCACGCTACCATTGGAGATTAAAGAGTAAAATTACTGATCACTTGTCGCTGGATAAAGAACGCTCACTACATGGTTTGCAAAGACGCCTTGTGAAATGACGCCTAAGCAGCAGTGCAATAAAGTGTCTTTATTATCCGCAGTCTTAATAAGAAGTCGAGTATGACGCTCTTCACCGTCTCCTACTTGATGAATGTTTTGTTTCCATTCACCAAAACCTTTTTGAATGAGGTTAGGGTAGTCGGAAACAAATTTTTCTGGAGCCCAACCTACAATTCCTTTGATTTGATTATTTACAAATAGCAAACGGTCTTCGGTACGAGAGTAAAGGGCAATGATGCAACTGCTTTCGTTGCGAAAACTATCAAATAACCGTCGAAGATCAATGGCATAGCTTTCTATAGAGAGATCGAGCAAGCGACTATTATTGTTAGAAAGATGACTAGCTCCAGTATGTTTGCTTGCAGTATCTATGCATTTACGCAAAAACTGAGCGGCATCGTATAAAGTTTCAATTTTTGTTGTAGAAGATGAGGCTAAACCGCTGTAGTAATTCTCTAACTCTGTTTCTAAGGGATCTTCATCATTGAAAAGATCAAGAACAGGGTGAGCAGGTTTTTCCCCATTACTAGGTACAGGTGCAGAACTTGGGTACATATCGCCTAACTGGAGAAGAGTTTTTATTTCATAATTAAGATCGCGAACTTTGTTTTCTAAGCGCATAAGCTCTTCTTGTTTGTTTTCGATAACCTTTCGTTGTTCAGCAATGGTTTTTTGGTATTCAGATAAAAGATCATCTTTTTGATCAGCAGAGCTTACATATTTAGAGATTTCTTCTTTAGCTTGAGCAAGTTCTGAAGCTTTTTCTTCATTATCGCTTTCTAGTTTTTGGATTTTTTGCTCTGACTTGTTTAAACGTCCGCTAAGAAGGACAACTCTTTGCTGGGCATCTTCAAACTCTTGCTTCCAAGGAGACTCTTCATAAGAGACAGTTGTTTCTTCGCTAACTACAATATCGTTTACACAATCACTTTCAGTAATTTGACAATCTTGTTTGGCTTGCAGATACTTACTAATCGCTTTTTGGTATTGGCGAAGTTTGTAACGTACCATAATTTCGGCACAGTATCTGTAGTGGTTATGCCATTTTTGAAGAAGATAGAACAGTAAGTAGCTGCCTAAAAATGTAAGCAATAAGCCCATACTAAAAAATGACCAACTATCTGTTCTTGTCATCGCTTGTATGGCATAGGTCATAAGCAATACAAGTGGAAGGAAGTAAAGACAGATTGTAAGGCTTATTAACGTCCCTTGTGTCTGGGTTCGACTATTTTGAATTCTAGATAAAAGCGAACCGTGTAACATTTTTTCCTGCAAATTAGGGGTTTATGAACCTAATACTTCTTTATTATTGATATACAATAAAGGGTACTAAAAAGTCACTTTTTTGACTTTCTTGAGGGTTTATTGATTTTTGAGATTTGAGGTATGAGAGACTTAAGATAGTTTATCTAGGAGAAGTGTTATGGCCTCAGGAAAACAAACTCATCATCGTGAAATTGTTTTTGGTTTAAAAAACCCCAGAACAAAAACTGAATTGAGAGTACTTGGAGCTATTGTCATCGTTGGGACATCAGCCGCATTAATAGCTTACCCAATTCTTCTTTTAACACTTTTTTTCTTGTTCATTGTGAGTACTTTGTATCTATGGAAGCAATGGAAAAAACGCGGTGTCTATTTAAACGCTATTGGAGTTGCGTATCGTGATTCTATGTTTGAAGTTCTTATTCCGTGGAGAAATTTGGATCGTAATGAGAGTGTGTATTTAGATTCTGAAGGGCGTTTGCATTTTAAGCTTTTAAATCCACAAGCTGGAATTGGTTACATGGTCACAAAATCTAAATTGGATGTAAGTGATGATTGGGGAACTCTTCCTTTCCATTTAGAAAATAATGAATTTATCTTAGAAAAAACCTTAAAAGTGCCTTTAGAACATTTAATTAATGTCATTCAAGAACTACGTGCTAAGGTTGATGAGGTGATTGGTCCTGAAGCAGACCCTAATGATCAAAGCGGATGTGTAGATTTTTGTCGCAGTGAACTCACAAAAAACTTAGTTGCAGTAAGAAAAGGAAGTAAAATACAGTTTCCCTCGTTTTGTCCGATTAATGGGAAAGATTGTTCAGAAGCTCAGTTATTGAAGTTTATCAATGACTATAACACTGTGGAATGGTTTTTATCGCGAAGTGGAAAAAGTTTATTGCGCTGGGCTTCTGTTTATCGCTTTAGTTCGATGATGCTCGCATTTTGGGTCTATCTGGCTATTGGAGCTTGTGTATTTTATAGTTGGATGAACCCTTTTTGGACTGCAATAGATCTTATTCTAATTGGAACACTCTCCCTTTCTGTTTTTTCTTTTCCTGCTCTTGTTTGGTATGCAACACGTGACAAGATTAGGCTATTTGACCATGATGATCAGATATTTATTGTACAAATTGAGAATCCTGAGTACCTGCAGGCTTTTGTGGACTTAAATCGATAGGAGAGAAATGAGCAATCAAGTTGAGTTAATCCCATTACTAAGTGATAACTACGCATACTGCTTTCGTTGGGAGAATCAAGCTGTGATTATTGATCCAGCGCTAGCAGATCCTGTTCAAGAGTTTTTAGACGAAAGAAAACTTGATCTTGCTTGCATCATGATTACTCATCACCATGATGATCATATTGGAGGCGTGTCAACTTTACAGAAAAGTAGTTCTTGTAAAGTTGTAGGGCCGATTGATCGACGTATTGAAAAAGTTGATCAAGAGCTTTCAGGTGGCGATTCCATTCAAGTAGGACCTTATCATTTTACTGTGATTGAAGTACCAGCTCATACATCCACTCACATTGCCTACTATTGCCAAGAAGAAAAATGGTTGTTTTCTGGTGATTCGTTATTTGTTGGTGGTTGTGGACGTTTATTCGAAGGGGATGCAGAGCAAATGTGGACCTCTCTTTTACGTTTAAGAGAGCTGCCTGATGATACATTGGTTTTTTGCGGACATGAATATACGGTAGGGAACTATCGTTTTGCAGCTTCTATTGAGCCTGAAAACCTTGCCATTCAGAAACGTCTTCAAAAAATGGAAGAAATGCGAGCTAATAATCAAGCGACAATACCAGCACTTCTTGGTGAGGAAAAGATATGTAATCCTTTTTTACGCGCTGATGATCCAGCTCTTCTCAAGGCTTTGGGAATGGATGGAGCGGACCCAGTTGAGGTATTTGCTAAAGTCCGCTCTATGAAAGATAATTTCTAAGCTCCAATGGCTGCTTAGGAGGTCTAATTTTTTGGGCTTGCCTGTAAGAGAACATTCAAGGTTTGTACTGTTAGCTGCGGTTTACGAGGGTTTTCCGCAGCAATAGGTTCAATACAAACAAATGCAGCATTTTTTGGATGGTATAATTGCCACGAAATTTCTTGGTTATCACAAGAAAAATGTGTTCTTAAGGTATGAGTACTTGTATCTAAGATAATATCCCCGCTAGTAGGATCTCCGCTAGGAGTGAAGCCGTAATCACTTTCATTTTCCAAATCGAAAATAAGCTCTTTTTGACTGTTGTATTGCCAATTGCTTGGAATAGATTTCATTTCTTCTTGGTCGCGATACTGCTCATTGACTAAAGAGCGCACTGTTGCTGGTCCAGATGGAAGACTATAGTAGTAGTGTAAACCGACTAATGCATCATAATCGCTTACAATACTAAGTTTAAGTTGGAGCCCTTCAGGAGTTAGATCTGCATTGATCCATGTTTTAAAATTGAATCCCTGTAGCTCTTTAATTGTTGTTCCGTTCCATTCATCATCACCAGTGAGTTTTGCGTGAAGAGAGTTTTGTGTATGGTTTGCTTGCCAGGGGGCATAACGCATGATGCCGTGTGAAAAAGGTTCATTTACACCGTTTGCTCGTACACGTTCAATATGTGGAAAAGCTGCTTCGTTTGCAACAGAGGGAATAATACTCGGGTTGCGTCGATGGAAATGTGGTCCAATTAAACTTCCCAGGCCAGCGTATCGTTCTTCAAATAAATTTTTTGTTGATTGTTCGATGAGTTCAATGTTGCCTACTTTGAAACTCAATAGGTTCATGCCTTTTTCAGGACAGAAAGTCGCTGTCATTTCATGACCGTCTTTAGACTGGTTTGTAAGAACCACAGAACTCATTTTGTCTACCTTACGTTATTTCTCTAAACGCGAAACATAATAGCCTAGCCAAAAAAAGTAAATAAGTAGACCCATGAGTAGAAGTGTAGATACGCTATCTTTCCAAGGGAAAGCTCGAAGTAAAGAAGAGTTTTGAGGTGAGGAAGGATTAAAATAAACCTTTGTTGTACCTAATTTTCTGGATTCTAAATATTTTTTTACAGACCATTCGTTACGGAATAAAGGATCAGGAAGAATCGTAGCTCCTTCGTACTCTGTTTCATTCCATGTAAATACATAAACAGCCTCAGCATGATAACGTCCCCAACTTGCATGGGTAGATCGCCACTCAATTACTTGCGCAGAGCTCTCAGTACTAAGGCTTTGATAGTGGTAAATTTTTATTCCTAAATCAACAGAATACCAAGCTGTAATTGCAGATAAAAAAATAAGGAAAAAAAACCAATATTTATTTTGATGCATTTTTTGAGTTCTCCGAAACTACCCATTTCACAAGTGATTGGAATGCTTCGGGATACGGACTTGTAAATGACATCCATTTTCCTGTAATAGGATGCTTTAGTGCCAGCCGAGTGGCGTGGAGACAAAGACGTTTTTTGAAAGTGCCTTTGTAACCGTATTTACTATCCCCAACAATAGGCATTCCTGCATCTGCACAGTGTACTCGGACTTGGTTTTTGCGTCCCGTTTCTAGTCGAACTCGTAATAGAGAGTGTTTTCCTTGCCTTTGAAGTTCTGTGTAGTGAGTAATGGCTCGTTGCGCTCCTTTTTGGGGTGTTACTGACTGAACAAAATAATTTTTATCTTCTTTTAGATAAGATTCCCAAGTCCCTTTGGGGGATTCTGGGTGTCCATCGACAACAGCAAAATACTCACGCTCAAGATCATGTTCTTTAAAAAGATCTTTGAGTTTTCTGAAAGCAGGCTCACTTTTTGCGAAGATAAGGATACCTGAGGTCTCTCGATCGAGACGATGGATGACATAAACTTGTTTAGGACGAAAGCGGCGCTTGAGGATATCGAATACCGTTTCTTCTTTTTCAAAGGCAGTTGCTACTGATAAAAGCCCTGCTTTTTTCTCTACAACGATGATATGTTGATCTTCGTAGTGAATAGTAAGGCCTTTCTGAACAGCACGTTCTTTGCTTTTTATGGAGACAGTTTGTCCATTCTCAACTAAGCAATTTTTTTTTGCTTGTTCTTGATTTATCCATACTCTCCCTTGCTGAATCCATTGACGCAAAGTATTTTTTGAGGAGTCTGGGTAGAGTTCTTGCAGGTGATCTAAGAGTAAACCTGACTTTTCTATGTATTTTTCCATAAGTGGTTTTGACGAATTATCTTCCAATCTCTATAATTCTTGTACTTAAGCTCTAAAGCTGATAATCAATTATCGATGGAATGAGGAATAATGGCAACTAAGTCCGATACCAAAAAAAAGACCAAGCGCCCTACAGCAGAAAAGCGCATGATCCAAAACCAAAAGCGTCGTGAAATTAATCGTCGTTTTAAGTCTACAGTGAGAACTGGTGTGAAATCATTCTTGAAAGCTGTGGCTGCACAAGATGCATCTGCAATTCAAGAGAGTTTAAACACTGTATATTCTCTCATGGATAAGGCTGTTAAGCGTGGCGTTTTCCGCAAAAATAAGGGAAGCCGAATTAAGGCTCGTTGTGCTGCAAAAGCTGCATCTGCACGTTAATCTCTCTCTTTTGCAATATACTTCGTAAACGCGTTTCATCTACACTTGTACAAAGACACAAGATGACACGCGTTTGTTATTCTTTTAAGTAAAAAAACTCTTACTTAAGAGGGGTATTTCTAATACGATGTATATTTTAGTTAGGAACAGCCTGTGCTTCTGGGTCAATTATATATTTCACTGAATAACTCAAGTGATTGCGTAAAATAACTTGTTTTCCAAGTTTTTCTCGCCAGTTAATGACAACAGGACCTACTAGGTTAGCAGTCACTCCGTTTTCTGCATTATTTCGTATATTTACGATTGATAAGATAATGACATCTTCCTCTGTTTCTATTTTCAGAGCGTCGACATCATCATCGCAAATATCAGGTAAATATTCTGGACAAATGAGAAATGGGTCAATAGTGATAAAAGCTAAATTGGGGACGGCGACAGCCTGAAGCCAAAGGAATGGCGCTTCTTCTTCGTTGGAAATAATGACAAAATCCTTCACATTCTCAAATGCCGGTAGGCCTTCTGGGAAGTGAATGACTCGCTCGCTTGGTTTAGGGGAGCGTTTGTTATGTCCAAGTGTGGCCGAGTGCATGTACCCTCTCTTCAGCGTCAGCCGATTAAATAAAGTTTAGCAATCCTGTTTGTAAGAGACGTCCGCCTGCGGCAAGTGCAGCTTCATAGACGTTTTGCGCATTGTTTAGCTCTAATATGAGCTTGGCAATGTCGGCTTCCTCTACTTCAGAAAGAAATTGCCCTACATCCGAAGTTTGTTCAATAATTCGGTTTCTGTCAAGTTGCAGAACTTCTTGAGAACCACCAAGTCTAACTTGTGATGAAACAAGACTTTGGGAAGCGGTCTCAATATCTTTGATGATACCGTTCGCTCCAGATATTCCAGAAATATCGTTATTTAGTAGCTTATCTCGCAAATCAATGATAGTTTTAAAAACATTTGTGCCAGTTCGACTATCAATAAAACTTCCGGGTTTATCGGGGCTTCCTGCGTTGGAACCTAAGACTCCAATATCAACAGTACCTTCTTCTTTTGTTTTGACTTTGCGAACCTGGTTGTTTCCTTCGTAAAAAACTCCTGTTACTTTTCCGGTATTTGCATCAATTTCACTTCTAAAAGGAGGGGTATCAGTGGAGCTTCCACCAAAAATATAGCGATCACCATGTGTTGTGTTAGCTATTTGAACCATATGCTGCAAAAGTTGCTCTAGCTCTTCGGCCATTCCTTGTCGGTCTGCTGCTGTTTTGGTTCCGTCTGCAGCAGAAATTGCCACTTCGTTGACACGTTTCCACGTACTCACACCGCTATCTAGTGCTGTGTTTGTTACATTTGTCCATACATCTCCAGAACTAATGACGTTATCATACTCTTCGAGCATGTTGAGTTGGTCGTGAAGATTCATGGAAATGCTGGCACCAGTAGGATCATCTGATGCACGCAAAATTCTTTTATTCGATGAAATTTGTTCGAATAAGCGTTCTTGCTGAGTCAGTTGAGTCTTTAAGTTCGCCATTAATTGACGTGTGAGCTGATTGTTCCCTACTCGTCCAATACTCATAATTACTCCTTAAAATAAATTATTTATATAAGCCTTAGAATCTCTTCAGCCATTCGGTCGAAAGTACTGAGCATGCGAGCATTTGCGTCATAGGAGCGTTGAAATTGGATCATTTTTGCTAACTCTTCATCTAAACTAACCCCGGATATACGGTCACGTTCAGTGAGAAAGCTTTCTAATAAGAGTGTTTCGTTTGTGGCTAAGTGATCGACTTCTTGGATATCGGATCCGACATCAGCAATTAAGTTTTCATACTGTTCACCTAGAGTGAATTGGTTGTCGTTTGTTACTCGAGCGTTTTGTAGGTTATTAAGATCTAAAGCAAGACCGTTGGCGCCGGCACTAAGAATATAGGCAGCGTTAAGATCATCAGAACCAATAATATTGCTATCTAAAGTGATTGTTCCTGCATCATTACCCTGAAAAAGAGTATTAAACTGTAGTGTAGCGAGTAGATTCGTATTATCACCTCGTCCATTATGGTTAGCAGGAGCTTTATCTGTAGTAACTTGTGGGTAGCGATAATCATTGGCAAATGACATACGTAGATAATTTGTTCCTGAAGAAGACAAATTACCATCAGCATCAGTCTGAGAGCTACTTGTCAATTCCAACTTGTTCGTTGTGGAATTGAAAGACATACTCACACCAAAGGAAGATGTTAGTGCGTTCACCTTAGCGATGATATCATCAATACTGTCGCTGCTTGCAACGTCGATGTAAAGCTGTTGTACAAGGTTTCCATCTGTTAAACCGCTTGTTTCTGTCGCAGTTTCAAAGGCATTGATTGTGAATCGTCCGGCTAAGTTGAGTTCTTCTGCACGAACATCAGCAATTGATGACAAACCGAGGACGGTTTGTAATTCTGTTAAGTCTCGACTTTCTAGTAAAGGGGCTGTGGAGCTTGTATTTGTAGATTTTCCTGTTTGACTAAAACCAAGCAAATCAAGGAATCCACTTGTATCATATCCTTGCCCTGGATCTGTGATAGTATAAGTCACTTCACCAAGAGTATTTTCTCCAGAAATGCTGTCGATGTTGACGCTCAATCTACCATCATTGTCTTGGCTTGATAGAAGTCTGGCATCAAGACCATGTACAGCATCAAGCTTTTGCTGAATATCACTTAAGCTATCACCAGGGTGGATAACAATACCTTCTGTTCGAATCAATTTCTTATTTGAATCGTAGAAAGATACTTTCATGGACCCTGTTTGTCCGGTAGATATTAAGCTCAGTGCATCATTTTCAGAGCTTACTCCTAGAGCTTCATATCCTAGCCGACTTTCTTGTATGGTTTTTCCTTTAAGGGAAACACCATTAGCATAAATTCGATTAGTTTCGCTAATCAGAGTACTTGTAAAGCTATCGAGTTCTGCTTGATAACCAGGAATAATTGTATCTCTTATTGCAAGAACCCCTGAGAGAGATCCCCCGCTTTCTGAGTTATCGAATCGGTCTCCAAATTCCCAAATAAGCTCAATTTCTGAGGTATCTAGTGAATTACTTTGTGTTTCAAGTAACTCTACACTGTCTTCTACTACAGCTGGGTGTCCGTTAATAAAAACATTCACCATTCCATTTTTAGCTTTGCGATATGTAGCATCTGTATATTTGGAGAGTTCATCCATTGCCGCATCTCTTCGGTCATGAAGAGTGTTAGCTTTTGATTTATTACCCGCTTCTATATTAAAAATTTCGCGGTTAACTTGCGCAATTTCTTTTGTAAGGTTATTGATTTGATCTACTTGTTGCTCAAGAACAAAATCAATTTCATCAGAGAAAATTTCAAATTTTTCATCCAATAGATTGAGTTGATTTGTGAGATTTTGTGTTCGGTTGATGACGTTACTACGAGTGGCAAAACTTTCTGGGTTTGTTCCCAATTCAGACCAAGACTCCCAATATTTTGATAGAGCCTTGCTTAAACCACTGTCACTGGGTTCGTTAAATGCGGATTCGATTTTTTTGATCCAATCCAACTGAATTTGGAAACTTTCGCTTGAAGACTGTGCATGACGTAGTTGTTTATCAAGCATTTCATCGCGAATCCGTATAATTTCCGATACTTTCACACCTTGTCCATATATGTGTGTACCATCGGATTGGGCGTGGCCCGATTCTAGACGGACATCTTGCCTGGTGTAGTTCTTATTCGAAGCATTCGCGATATTTTGCGCAACAACCTCTTCAAGAATTCTGTGTGCGCGGATCGCGCTCATAGACGTCCGCATTCCGTCAAACAAGCCAGGCATGTTTAAACCTCTTGGTTAATCATCATCACTGTTTTCTTTGCATGAGATTGCTGTGTGCCGTATTTGTTGTAAGTTGGGTGTACAGGTTTTGGGTTTAGGCTTTGAATTAGGTCTTTTGTACTCGTAATTTTGCTTTCAAGTAGGTAATTATTGCGTATTGTGAGAGCTTTCATTTTATCTAGTAGTGCAAGCATTTGATCTCGTAAAAGCAATAGCTCAATACTTTCCACACCGGTGCAATCAAGAAGAATTCCTAAACTAGATTCGTCATCGAGTTTATTGCATAGATGTGACTGTCCTACGGCTATAGCAAGCTCACCAATCATTTTGATTCGGCGATCTCTAGATTGTGTAAGTTGCTCTAGTATTGGTTCTCTTTTTGCTAAAACCAGCTTAAGCTCAGCACTATCATTTTCTAATAAGCACATTTGCTCTTCTTGCAGAGTAGAGAGAACCTCTCTTTGTAAGCAGATTTCTTTCTCCATCAATTGATGAAGGCGATAGAGACGTTCTGGGATATCTAAATTGTTATTTTTTTCTGTATCCATTGTCTTTACCTCTTTGGCTCAGGTTTAAGTAGTCCAAACTGCTCTGTTGAGTTTTGTACTTGGCTCATAACAAGGTCTTTAATTCCTAGTGCCCCGTGTCCAGCTAAAAGATTGGCTAGCTCATCGTCTTGCATGCTTTGGGTTTGTTGCATTGCAGAGCTATCAAAAAGTCCTTCGCTTAAACTTGAATCACGCATTTGCTTAAGAATCATTCGATAAAAAATAGCTTCAAACTGAGTGGCTACTTTTTTAGGGTCTTTGCGAGACATTCCACTCAGTGCATCAGAACTATAAAAGCTCGCTTGTTGCACTTGTGCTCTTGCTGGAACTGCTAGGCTTAGGCTGTCCATCATTTTTCTCCTTGCTTCCTGGTAGAGGAGGCATCATCTGCCTCCTCTTTGTCCCTTATCTTGGGATTAACACAATTTCTGCATGAATCATGCCAGCTTTATGCATGGCATTGAACACGGAGATAATGCTTGTTGGTGCGAGTTTGAGTGCGTTTAGTGTCTCTTGAACTTTTCTTAGGTCTGTTCCTGCTGGTAGCTGTAAAAAATTTGCCTGTGCTTCAGATACTTCAAGTTCAGGCATATCAATGAAGGCTGTTTCACCATCAGCTATTCCTTGTCGAGTGACAGGGGTAATATCGGAAGAAACAGTTACGGTGAGGCCAGCTACAGCGATGGAACCTGGTTCCATTTTCACTCCTTCTGTCATAGCAATGACTCCAGATCCCTGATCAATAGTAATGGTGGCTTTACGAGAAATTTCTGCTGGTAAATCTCCGATATCAGCAATAAGGCGAGTAAGTTCTCCATCTCTGGTGTAGCTATTTTTAGGTATTCTTACAGTTACTGTAGAGGCATTTGTAGGTTGTGCATTTACACCGAGAGGCATGAAGTATCGATTGATAGAATCCGAAATATTACTGGCTGTTCGATTGTTTGGATGTTTAATGAAGAAAGTTATTTTATTGTTTTCAATGCGTTGTGTAGGAATTTCTTTTATAAGTTGTCCTCCATTAAGGACAAAGGCTGAAGTAGGATGTCCAATCGTTACAGAAGCGCCACCACCCACAGCGCCTGCAGCAGCTCCAGCTTCGTAATAACGCGCTCCTAAGGCAAGAGCCCCAGAGGCAACAGCATATACTTCACTGCTACCGATAGGATGTAGAGTGGCTCCTTCAAGAAAACCGTATTGTAGAGATTTCGCATTTCCTACAGATTTAACAGCTACATCAAAATGGCGATGATGAGGGTCAATTTCTGCTGAAATTGTGACTAAAGCAACGTTTTTGTTTCCAATATCATCTTCTGATAAGCGAATTCCTTGCTTTTCAGCGATAGTTACTAGCATTTTAACTGCTGCTTCAGAGCTATCACCTGATCCATTTAGACCTGTAACAATTCCGAAACCACTTAATTTTAGGAGTTCTTCCCCTACAAGTTCTGTTAAATCACGGATTTTAATCGCGCGTCCAGTTGCATGATGTCGGCGCATGGGTTCCATTCGTTCTTCAAACTCATCTATACTCGCTTCTGGTGCTCGGTAGATTGTTCTAGCCGATAGACCGTGTGTAAGAAGAAGGAGAAGACAGAGAATGCTGCTTAATTTGGTCGCTTTCATTGCTGTTCCTCTAAAAAATAAAGTTAAAGATTTTGCTTAACCAGCCTGTACGGAGATCTTTACTTACAATTTTATTGTCGATTTCGATCACTGCATTGGCGATTTGTTCGGATTTAATGGTGTTATCTGCTGTGATGTCACGCTGACGGATAACACCACTGACGAACATATCTTTGTCTTTTCCATTGAGTGTGATGCCACGCTTTCCTTGAATGACGAATTGACCATTTCCAACTTCTTCAATGAGTTGAATTTGCATCGTTGTTACGTAGCTATGCCCTGAATCATTTTCGCTTTTATTTTCAAAACTTGATTCAGAAGAAAATTCTACTCCTGGTTCATCTCCAGTAAGCATTGTATTATCAAAGCCCTTCGTAGGATTGAAACTTGGAAAGAAGAGCTTCGCTAGGCTAAATTTTGCATCGCTTTCTCTTTCAAGTTTTACTTCTCCATCATCTTTAGTTTCAGCTGATTCTTCGATGATAAGTGTAAGGATATCACCCGGTTTTCTTGCGATGAATGTGGAGTAGGGAGAGCTACTTACTTCATACAAACTTACTGGTGTTGCAGAGGCAGTGCTACTTGTTCCCATTAATAAAAGAAGGGAGCTAAAAAATAGTTTTTTCATTTTCTGCCTCATTTATCGAAGTTTCATTACAGCAAGCCCTGGTCCTTTGACCGTAGCTCGCAGTGTTTCTTTTTCATTCATTGGGTTGGAGAACATAATATTCTCTCCTTCTCTACCGTTCTGTAGAGCTATAGCACCTGCTATTCCAAGTTTTACCGTGCCGTTAATGACAACGATTCGATTGGGTGTACCTCGTTCAATGACTACAGCTTGCTCAAAATCTGTTGTTGTTAGAACGCTGCCTACGGGTAGGTTTTTCTTGGCTACTAGTCCGATAGCATTGTTTATGTCTTGGATTTCCATGCCGTTTGACTTGGTAATTTCTGCCCGTCGGAATTCGACATCAGTAGACTCAAGCTTTTCTTGGCGTTTTAAGGGGCGTATAAGAACGGCACTAGTTTTGAAGAGTTTGATGTCCATACGAGCATGGCCTGTTGCATAAACTCGTCCATCTGCCATAGCACGTAGGGTTAAGGTTGTTGTTCCGCTCAATTTATCTCTATTACCTGAGATTTGTATCGAAGTGTTGCTTCCTTTAGGTATTTTCCATTTATGTGGAAGTTTTTTAAAACGCACTTCAGGTTCTACATCGCTCAGCATTTCTCTTTGAATCCAAGAAATAATTTTTTCTTGAAGTTCTTCTTTGGGAACGGTGTAAGTTTCTGTGTAAGTAGTGCTTTGTGTACCAAAAATTTCTACGTTATCGAAACCCTCATCTTTCAAAATAGATTGGAGAGCATAAGACGAAATTACTTTTGGAGAGCCGATACGTGGAGCATCGGCAATATGCAAGTCGAAGAGTTGCTGTTTTAAATAAGGATTATCAGATTCAATACTTGCGATTTCGCCTAGTGTGATATTTGGAGCTTGCACAGCTATGGTATCTACTAAGCGTATGCTTGCTTCACTTGCTAGTCCACATAGTGAACTAGCAAAGAAGTAGCTAAATAAGCTGAGTACTGTGAAAATTTTGCCCATTATTTCCTCCCAGTTATTAGCTAATTTGGTTAGCTGTTGAGAGCATTTCATCACCGGCACGGATCATTTTAGAGTTGATCTCGTAAGCACGCTGGGCAGAAATCATGTTCACCATTTCTTCTACAATGGAAACATTAGATTTTTCTACGAAGTATTGCTGAATCATTCCTGAGCTTTCTAAGCCAGGGGTCACTAGTGAAGCTGCCCCGGAAGCTGGAGTCTCGGCATAAAGGTTTCCACCTTTTGCATTTAAGCCTGATGGATTAACGAACATAGCCAATTGAATTTGGCCGATTGTATTTTCTTGGTTGTTTTCATCTAAGTAAGCAACTTCTCCAGTAGGACCAAAATTGATTCCTCTAGCATTTTCAGGAACGGTTCCTACTCCAACTAAAGGGTATCCATCGGAGTTTACAATTCGTCCTGTTCCATCTAGCTTCAATGTGCCGTCTCTTGTGTACACGTCGTTGCCATCTGGACCTTGCAGAACAAGCATGCCTTTGCCTGCAATGGCGACATCAAGATCTCGGTCTGTTCTTTCAAGAGATCCGATTGAAAATTCTTTTGTAATCGAAGCAAGCTTGGTACCCACACCAATTTGTTCACCAACAGGATCCATGCTATCTGGTCCAGTTGATTCACCAGCAGAAGCGAGTGTTTGGTATAATAAGTCTTGAAAATCTGCGCGGCTTTTTTTGAATCCTACTGTATTCACGTTGGCTAAGTTGTTGGCAATTACATCTAAGTTTGTCATTTGGGCTTCCATACCCGTACTAGCTGTCCAAAGTGCAGTTAACATAATTTATCTCCTTAAAAAATTGATTTAACCTTTAACAAGTTGAACGAGCCGGTTGAGGGTCTCGACTTGACGACGAAGTGCTCTTTGATTAGCTTCGGCGGCTTTTGTGGTGTGCATCATTTCGGCCATCTCGCTCATGACATTGACGTTTGACGCTTCTTGCGATCCCTGTGCCATTAATCGAGTGATTCCGCCTTTTCCAACTTCAAGTCGTCGGATATTGAATTCTTCGTTGTGCTCAGGAGGAACTTGCAGAATGGAGTTACCTAGTTGGTGCAGCATTTGAAGGTTGGCTGCTTCTTGCCGAGTAGGGTCTGGACTTTTATTAAAGCGATAGAGAGGGATTTCTCCTGTAACTTCTTCATTTTGATAAATCACGCCATCAGGGCTAATACGAAGTGTTCCATTAGAAGGATCAATTTGAATGGGTTGTCCACCATCTCCCAAAAGAAGGTGCCCAGCAGTATAGAGTGCTGTGGGACCTTCTGGATTATTTGGATCCATTGGCCCTAATGACAAACGTCCATCTCTAGAGTAGAAAACTCTTTGGTCACTAGGATCTGCTTTCTTAACTTGAAAAAATGCGTTTTTAAGTTCAGGAACAATCCCTAGATCCATTGGATTATCGGTATGTTTGAGACTACCTGTCTTATTGAATGCCTTGTAGACACCTGTACGTTGAATACCATATGTTTTGGGATTTCGTTCTTGAACATCTCGATCAACCATACGGGTATACTCATTCTCTTCTCGTGTACGAAAGAGCATAAGTGCTTTGCGAAAGCCGGTGGTATCTGAGTTGGCAAGGTTATTTGCCGTAACCCCGAGCTTCTGCTCGTTGTAATAAATTCCTGAAACTCCAGTGAAATAGCCCGTGAGCATCCTGCCCCTCCTCAGTTAGTCTGAAAAAGAGGAAGCAGGAGTGATGCCACTTAACGAATGAATCGCTAAGTTAAAGAAAATGAATCGTGTGCGTCTCTATTAGAAGAAGAAAATTAGAGGGAAAATTTTTCTCTATTCTTCATCTTCATGATTACCTTGAATAACAGAACGCAAGGCTGCAGAAACGATCAGACCAAGAGCAATAGCCGGTGCCGAAAAAGCTATACCCAAAATAAATACAATAAGAATAAAAGCAGGGTAACCGCCTTTTTCTTCTAAAAAATTACCTAAACCATTCGCCCAAGAGCAAATTGGCTGATACAAAACATACCCTCCAATCAAACCGACTAAAATTTGTCCAAAGGCAACATTGAATAATGCCAAAATAGCACCAACAGATAACAAGGCACCAATCCCAGCTTCTAGCTGATTTCGTTTGCAGAATCGGTAGATTCGGTTTACTGTTTTTTTCTTTGCTAAAGAAGAAATAGTCTTAAATAAACTAGAACAACCAGAGCTATTATCTGATGAAGTAGAGCTTGTTTCTGTAGACTCTTCTTTAATAGAATCGTTTTCTTCATTATCAACCATTATTATCTCCTTAAACAAGGTAAGCTATTAGTACATAGTTTATATTATAACAATAATTTGAAAGTATTTTAAGAAAAATTTCTTTTTATTTGTTTTGATTTGTATCTGATTGATTTTGTATGTTGTATAAAATTTAAAAAAGAATATTTTTTTGGTTTTGTAAAATATAAATTTTAATAATTGGTTTTTTGGATGAATTTTTCTTGAATCAGGCTTTAAATAAGTAAAATTAAAAGAAGATTTTCAATATGAATAGTTGAATTTTTACCATAAATTCACTAGAATCATGTACTTATAATTTAAAGGTTAGTGACTTGTCATGGATACCTATCAATTGTTCAAAAAATTAGTGTGGGTAAGGCTTGCTTTATTCCTTCTTGCACTAAGTCTTTCTTTCTATTCGCTTTGGGGCTTATGGACTTTATCAAGCATTGTTGAGCAGCCTGAAATTATTGCGGATGATCTGCGTTTACCTAAGCGTTATTTTCAGCAGTCTTCTCATTTTTATGATTCTTTAGGGGGAGGTAGTTTGGCTTTAAAAAGTGGTGTTTCGGAGCCAACATTACCTGATTTGCGTAGGGAAATTGTTTATTATGGTTTGAATGGAAGGCCAGATGCAAAAGTTGATGGGATTGTGGGGCATGTCATGCTGGCGGCTTCTGAAGAGTCGAAAGATGTTCGTGAAGGAGAGAAAATTTTTCTTCAGGTTCAGAGTAAAAGCGGTGCTTTATCTTATCATTTTAGTCCTAATAACGAAGTAACTCCTTTATCGTTTGAGCTTATTCCGGGTGAGCGTGAAGCGACTTTTACTTTATGTTTAGTAGATGACGATGGAGTACAAGTAAAAGAGCCACAAGAGTTATCTCAATTTATTTTAAAAAAACAAGATCCTCTTCGTGCACGTCGAACGATGTGGAGTTTAGGCAATTTCCGTGTAGATGGAGGATTGTTTGCTAGACAACGTATGCGTTGGTTTGGTAGGGATTGTTTCTTTGATCAGCATGGTGGTCAAGAATTTGAGCAGTATAAAAATCGTCAGAGAATTGATGTACAGGACCAAAATACTCCTTATTCGTTGTTTGTCAGTGAAGGAGATTTTCTGATTTGGAAAGATGATCGTTGGCAAGCAGTTCTTGATGGTGAGAGAACGGAAGATTACCCGCTTTTGGTTTTATCTAAAGTAGATGATCGGGTTATGCAGTTTGAGTTGTGGAGTGAAGATGGAAGTATTCGTGTTTCCCTCAATCTTATGCGTTCGCATGACTCTTGGAATCCCAAAATGGTAGAGAGAGATTTTCGTTATGTAGGAGACCGTACTCGTTCTCAATTTTTGCTTGAAATTGGATCAGAGCGTATTTCGGTACAACCAGACGAATGGTTTTTACAAACAGAGTCAGGTTGGAAGAAGATCAGTACTGTTGAAGAAATTGATGCTTATGTAGCGGGTGATTTAAGAGGGGCTTTATTGGCTTTAGAAGGGCAAAATAAGGGGTCTCAGGGACAGCGTGCTATAAAAGCCCATGTATTTAATCCTACAAGAACAGAAATATATCAAATTCTTTTGAATCAGAATACTGCAGCAAAGACGGTAGATCAGGAAACTTTTGAGAGTTTATCTTCCGTTCCTTTTTCTAGAGAGATGATAGAAGAAGGAGCTGACATTGGAGAGCTCAAAAGTGAAGAAGTTCAAGAAGAGTTAGAAAAGCGACTTCCAAAAAGACGTAAGCGAGGGCTTAAACTTCCCCAGCTTGTGCAAGGAACAGTAGAGGAAAGTAGTGAATAATATGCGTAAGTATTTTGTCATATTCATGACTGTGTTGACTTGCTTTGAAGTAGGAATTTTAGCGCAGACCATAGAAGAAAAAAAAGCACAAATTGGAAGTGGATCTTCAGATTTAGATCGTGATGCTCGAGGACAACTAGATAAGGTAAATCAAGACCTTCGTAAGTTAAGAGAAGAGTTACGAAAGTTGTCACAAAGGGCAGAAGAACGTTTTTCAGAAGGAGCAGATGAAGAAGAATTTGCTGGTATTTTGGAAGCTGTTCGTCAACGTCGTGATCTTATTCAGCGTCTGGAAGCTCAATGGAGAAAAGAGGCTTTAGAACAAGGGCGTGATGAAGCATATAGTTTGTGGCATCAGCCAGAAACAACTGTTGGACAGTTAGTGGCAGATTACGGTTCACAGGATTATGTATATATCTTTACTTCAGCGATAGATAAAGTGCCTGTTAGCTTGAATTCTTCTATTGCTGTACCAAGAGAGTCATGGGATGAGGTGTTACATCTCATTCTGACTCATAATGGGATTGGTATTCAGGAGCTGAATCCTTTTTTACGGCGTTTATATCTTATTGCTGAAAACGAACAGCCCCAGCCTACTCGAGTCACTAATGTTGCTGATGAATTAGAAATGATGGCTAGCAATAGTCAGGTTCTTTTTCTATTGAGTCCAGGACCACTTAACGCTTCTTCAGACTATGGAGTTTTAAAGAAGTTTGCAAGACAGACAGAATTGCATCTCGTTGGAAGTGATATTTACTTATTAGGATCTCCAGAACGAATTCGAGAACTCCTTCGAATTCACAAATTTATGCAGCAGAAAGATAAGCAGTATAAAATTTTACCTCTTATTGCAGCAGATCCTGATGAGCTTGCCACCATTCTTAATTCTATTTTCCAAGCAGATCAAAATACGAATGCTCGGCTCCGTAGAGGAACAAAACGTCCTGTCAGTACAGAGGAGCCATCAGGTTTACAAATCTCAGTTTTGAAAAGTTTAGGTAATGCCTTATTTGTAATGGGTAGTGCCGAAGAAATTCAAAAAGCGGAAGAGATTGTACAAGATATTGAAGAGCGTATTGAGGAATCTGTTGGAAAAACTGTTTATTGGTATACGACAAAACATACCGATGCAGTAGAGCTTGCAGAAGTTCTTGAAGATGTATACAAGTTGCTTGTTAAAACGGGTGATTTAGAAGATGAAACAGGAAAAAGTATAGGCGGGAAAAGCTCTAGTCAAAGCTACAAAGATAAAGACCAGGATAAAGGAATATCGATTGTTGTTAATCCTTCTAAAGTAGATCCATCAAAGAAAGCAGAGAAAAAAGACCGAAAAGATTTAAAGAACTTTGTCGTCGATGATAAAACAGGTTCTATTGTCATGGTTTTAGAAACAGAACTTCTTCCTCGTATGAAAGAGCTGATTCAGAAGCTTGACGTACCTAAGAAAATGGTACAGATCGATGTTCTTCTTTTTGAAAAGAAAGTTTCAGAAAAGACAAATTTTGGATTGAACTTACTTAAATTAGGATCATCTGCATCTCAAGTAAGAAGTACTTCAGGGAATTTTGGAGCAGGGGCAGGAAGTGGTACGAGTGGTGGACTTTTTGAGTTTCTCTTAAGTCGCCCTGAAACATCCCATGCGCCAGCTTTTGATCTCGCATACAACTTTCTCTTGTCACAGGATGAAGTACGCATTAATGCGAATCCAACAGTAACTACAGTCAATCAAACGGAAGCAACAATCAGTATTGTTGAAGAAATTTCTGTAAACACAGGAGTCGTAGAAGTTGATACAGCAAGTAGTACGAAATTAAAAGACTCTTTTACAAGAGCACAGTATGGTACAACGATCAAAATCACTCCTACAATTCATGCAGGAGATGAAGAGAACGCTGATAAAAGCCCTATGGTGACTCTGGATACAAAGGTTTACTTTGATAGTATCCGTAAAAATGAAGGGGATCGCCCGGACGTTACACGAAGAGAAATCGCAAATTTTGTCCGTGTAAACGATGGAGAGACTGTGATTTTAGGGGGACTTCGCCAGAAACAGTCACAAGATACAGTAGAGCGTGTACCTTTCCTTGGAGATCTTCCAGGAATTGGAAAGCTATTTAGTAATACGAAGCTCAGTGATGATACAGTAGAAATGTTCATTTTTCTGACTCCCCACATTGTAGCTGATCCAGAAGAAGATGTAGCTCGCTTGCGAAGAGAAGAGTTGAAAAAACGTCCAGGAGACACTCCTGAATTTATGGAACGTTATAAGAAAGCTCGTGAATGGCAAAAGAAGCGTGTCTTAGAGCAATCTTTAACGGCTTTATTTGGACGTATGGCAGAGCCGGAAAAAACAGCTCGGGAGACGGGAGAATATGACGGTAGGTGATTCACAGATAAGTCAAGAAGAGCTGCTTAAACAAGGCGCTTTAGGAGTAGAAACTGCTTGTCGTCAATTGGCAATGCAATTCGATATGGAGATTTGCGAAGATCTCCATTGTCTTCAACTTCCGATTAAGTGGTATCAAAGACTGCCGTATTCACTGGCAAATAAACACCTCATTCTTCCTATCCGTGAAAACGAAACAGAAGTCATTGCAGCTTTAGCTAATCCTCTTAAATTGGATGCGATTGAAGAGCTGCGCTTACTTTTAAATAAGACTGTACGTGCAGTCTATATGCCCAAAGAGCTTCTGACAGAAGCTATTCAGTACTGCTATAACCAAAAAGCAGGAGCAGCATCGCAGTTTTTAGCTGATTTATCTAAGGATGGAGAGGCAAACTCAGAAAACGAAGTATACGATCTTTTGGATCAGGAGAAAGATCAAGCTCCATTGATCAAATTGTTGAACCTTATTCTTAGTGAGGCAATTCAACAAGGCGCTTCAGATATCCATTTTGAGCCTTTAGAAAACGATTTACGCATTCGTTATCGTATTGATGGGGTTTTACAGACTCGACATTGTCCTGCTCAAGAATACCAGGCCCAACTTATCACACGTTTGAAAGTCATGGCAAAAATGGACATTGCTGAACGCCGTCTTCCTCAAGATGGGCGTATCAAACTGACAATGGGAGTAAGAGAAATTGACTTTCGTGTCAGTACTGTTCCTGTTGTTCACGGTGAGCGTGTTGTCCTTCGTATTCTCGATAAGGGGAATATTGTCATCGGTTTCGACCAGTTAGGAATGTCAAAAAAGATCCAAGAATCCATCAAGCGTTTAACGAGGCATCCAGAAGGAATATTTCTAGTAACAGGTCCAACCGGTAGCGGTAAAACAACCACTTTATATAGTGCTTTAAGCGATATTCATAGTGATGAAGTGAATATCATGACAGTTGAAGACCCTGTTGAATATAAGCTGGATGGAATTGCACAGATTGGTGTTCACAGAAAAATTGATTTAAGTTTTTCAAAAGGTTTACGCCATATTCTTCGTCAAGATCCAGATGTCGTAATGATTGGTGAAATTCGCGATCGAGAGACAGCAGAAATAGCTGTACAGGCTTCTTTAACAGGTCATTTAGTGCTGAGTACTTTACACACAAATGACGCTCCTTCGGCTATTACTCGCTTAGTTGATATGGGTATTGAACCTTATTTACTGTCTTCTACTGTTGTTGGTGTATTAGCACAAAGACTTGTTCGTACGATTTGTAAGCTCTGTAAAGAAGCTTATACTCCAAGCGATGAAGAGTTAAAAGATATTGGTCTTTCCCGTAGTGACTTGAGTGAAGGTACTTTATATCGTGGTGCAGGGTGTAAAAACTGTTTACAGACAGGTTATCGAGGGCGAGCAGGAATTTATGAATTGATGCCTGTAACATACGCCGTTAAAAAACAGCTTTTAGCTAGTCAAGACTCCGTAGCTCTGCGTCGAGTTGCTTTAGATGAAGGAATGCAAGGACTTCGTGAATCTGGTCGAGATTTAGTCATTCAAGGAACGACAACAATAGCCGAAGTCTTACGCGTTGCTCGTGGAGTAGAAGAGGGAGATAGATCATGACACTCTTTTACTACAAAGCTATAGGTGAAACAGGTGGAGCTATTAGCGCTTCTATAGAAGCAAATACAGAAAAAGAAGCTCGTAAAGCCCTTCGAGAACGAGGGGTTATGTTGACTGAAATTAGTGCTTCAAAAACGAGAAACTCTCGCTTAGCAATGAAAGGCGAGTCGCTTGTAGCCTTTACCAGTCAGCTTGCTCAGTTACTTGATGCGGGTCTTCCTATTTATGAAAGCTTAAATGCGATTGAAGAACAATATAGAGGTGAGCGTTACCATCGTATTATCGTTTCACTTTGTGAGCAAATACGTGCAGGAGCTTCTTTATCTGAAGCCATGCGTAGCTTTCCTGAAAGTTTTAACGATCTCTATTGCTCGATGGTTGCTGCAGGTGAAGCTGTAGGAGGTTTGGATACAGTTTTAAGCAAGTTAGCAACGTATTTAACGAAGCAATTACAGCTAAAGAGTAGAATAAGTACAGCATTGATTTATCCAACTGTGTTGGGCCTTTTTGCTCTATTGGTTCTGGCAAGCTTGTTGGGTTTTGTCATTCCATCAATGGAGCAGGTATTTGAGGGGCGAGAATTAAATGGCTTGACCACCTTTGTTTTCTCCCTCAGTGCCTTTTTACGAGCCTATTGGCTTTATACTGTGGCTATAATTCCCATGGGACTATGGGGGTTTTGGACTCTTTGGAAAAGTGATTGGGGACGGAGTAGATGGGAACGCCTACTCTTGAAGATGCCTTTGATCAGAACTCTTGTTACAGAAGCTGTATTTTTAAGGTTTTCGAGAACTCTTTGTACTCTACTTGAAGGCGGAGTTTCTTTAGTTGAAGCATTAAAAATGTCTCAAAAAGTAATGGGACATAAAATTCTAGAAAAAGTGATTGAAGATGGAGCAGAAGGAGTTGTGAGAGGAAAAAATCTCAGTTCTTCTTTACTTGCATCTCCTTATGTACCCAAGTTAATGAGTCGGATGCTGGCAATCGGGGAAGATAGTGGTAATTTAGTTCCCATGTTGGCAAAAGTCGCTGATATTTATGAAATGGATCTTGAGAAAAAGTTAGATCAGGCAATGGCCTTATTACAGCCTGCAATTTTGATGTTTATGGGGCTTGTGATAGGAGGCATTCTTTTAGCTGTGCTTTTGCCTATGACAGATGTCAGCTCTTTCTCAGCATATTAATTAGAGGATAGAACGATGAAATGGACAAAAAAAGTAAAGCGCTCGATTACTTTGATTGAAATCATGATTGTTATGTTTTTGATTACGGTAATTGGTGGTGTTGTTGCTGTGAATGTACGCGGCAGTATGGAAAAAGGAAAGGCATTTAGTACTTTTGAAGGTATTGAAAAAGTAAAAAGTTCTTTGCTTTTAGCCATCGCTGAAAATCCAGATGTAATTGATGATTTAGAGAAAAATTGGCCAGATGTTCTAGCACAATCTCCTTTGATTCGTAATGCAGATAAAATGCAAAAAGATGCTTGGGGAGAAAGGTTTGAAGTTACTGTAGAAGATTCAGATCATGGAGCTATCATTACAGTAAGTTCAGCACGTTTCACCGCATATAAGAAAAAAAACAAGGGTTCATTTGTTGATAATGAGTCTAGTGAGACATAAAACGAGTTCTTATGCGTGTTCGTCAGAAATTCTCTTTTACTCTCATTGAAGTACTTGTCGTTCTTGCTCTATTAATTAGTGTAGGAGGAGTTTTTGGCGTCCAGGTGCAGCGTCTTATGCATCAACAACGTTTCTATAATTCTGTTGATCGCTTAGTAGAAAAGCTGCAGTTAGGACAAGAACTCATGCTTCTTAACGACCGTGATCATGAGCTTCGTTTAACTGAAAATAAGCGAGGAAATCTTTCAGCAACATTTGTGTTTGATGCACCTATTCCAAAGGTTCTAGCTCCACTTCTAGAAAGGCAAACCGAATTGGCTGGTATCCGTTATTTAGCGATACATGATGGTAAAGATAGTAATGAGTTAAATGAGCTGCGTCTTTTTTTCCTTTCTCATGGAAGTGAAATGCCTCGTATGGTGATAGAATTATCTGACAGAAAGCCTAGAAAAGGGGAAAGTGATGATAGCCGACTTGTGCGTTATATTCCCTTAAAAGGCTATATACATCCTATTCAAGCAGAAAGAAAATACGATCTTTCGTTTTTAGAAGAGGAGGATTGTGATGCCTTGTATCCCGCCGAAATTCTTTAAACGTCGTTTGAAAAGACCTTATTTTTTATTGGAAGTTCTTCTTGCAATGGGACTTTTTGTTTTATGTGCAGTCCCTTTATTTCGTACACAGGTCCTTCTGCAAGAAAATGAATACACAGTTTTACGTGAATTACAGGCGCATCATTTATCTACGCATGTATTCGGCATGATCAAAGAGGATATCTTAGAAGGACGTTTAAGATGGTCTGATGTATGCATTGATTCTATATCAGATGATGAAGGAGAGTGGCTACAAGGAAAGTGGGCTGAATTCAAAAAAAATCCTCTTAAAAATATTGAGTGGAACCAATTAGATTTGGAAAGATTTGGTCTTCGTTTAGAAAAAGAACGTCATGGTTTAGAAGCTTTTCTTCGTCTGGGCTCAAAAGACCATAAAGATGATTTACACCTCATTGAAGCTTTACTTGTTTTGTATTCTCCAAAAATGAAAAAGCACTTTTACTTTTATCGTTTCCTTTTCCGAGCGGAGAAAATTGTATGATAAGACTTGTTCGTAAATCTGCAATTTCCTTGATAGAGTTGATGGTGGGGGTTGCTTTACTAAGCATATTGTTGCCTTTAGTCTTAAGTTATTATAGCAATGCTGTATTGATGTCACATACAGATAAAGCCCATAAGATTGAGGCAAAGCGGCAGTATTACTTACAAGAGCGTTTAGCTTACTTTTTTAGTCGAACTCAGAGTAAAGACTTTCACGTATTGAAAGGAGGAGAAGACCAAGTTCTTGCTCCCAATCTTGTCTTTAACTACAAAGGCGAAGCCGATATTTTACCGGCTTTTTCAGGCGATAATATTATTGCCCGACTCTATGTGGATGAATCTACAGGACAGCTCATTTTAATTCGTTGGCCTAAATCTAAAGACAGTTTAGGTAAGCTTTCTTATCAAAAAGAAGTCTTATTGAGCGGGGTAAAAGCGATAGAGTTTCGTATGTGTAAAACAAGAGAAGAAGGTCTTGGTGTTGAATGGTTACCTAATTGGGAAGAACCTAATAAGTTACCTATGAGTATAGAGCTTCTTATTCGTGATGCTTTAGATAAGGAAACGGAGTATCTCTTTCACTTTAGTAGTAAAGAGCAGTTTTTAAGGTTTGAGGGCTAAGAAGTATGAATGTATTGCCCTATATTTTTGCTATTCTTACAGCGTTATCATTATTGACTTACTCACGTTATCAATCTTATGTAGATGAACGGGCTTTTGATTTTCAAATGCGACGAGAAATACAAATTGACCTTGAGCGTGGTAAGCATTTAAATCAATCCGAGAAATCTTATTTTCTAAGCAGTCCAGGAAAAGCAGCTAGTCAAGAGAGCGAAAGTGTTTCCTTTGAAGAAGAATTATCTGAACAGATAGACCGAAAAAATTACCTAAGTAGTCGTTTAGATTTACGTTCCTTGTTTTCTAAAGAAACGAAAGCAGAAACAGCTTTTGTACGTGAATTTTTAACGAAACTTATAGATCAGGTTTATGGTAAGCAAGAATTCTTCTCAGAGTTAGATTCAAAATATGGATTTTTAGCACAACGCTTAGTTGATGAGTTAATAAGCAAAAGCCGAGGAATTGATGGCGAAGTGTTAGTGATTAGCGACTCATCATTTCGAAGCATAGATTTTCAGGATTCTGATTTGCAACGATTGTGGTACAGAATGATGCGTGGAAGTGGTTTAACAGACGGTACTCGCGCTTACCCTTCCCTTGAGTCACTTGTAGGGATAAATAAAAGTCATCAAGTATCCGAACCAATATGTATCTATCTAGCAGAACCTAAGGTTCTGGATGTTTTATTTGAAGATACAATATTTGTGGATCAATTATTAAGCTTTCGTAAAAGCATTTCTGGCGGTGGTGAAGAAGCAGAAAAAAAGCTACAAGACTGGGTTGAGCAACATCCACAAGGGCGAGTTTACAAAGCGTTTTTGAATTATCAAGTTTCTTCAACACGCCCTTCAATGAGAAAATAAAATCCTAGGTATATTTAAAAACTATATTTTGGAAGAAAATAAAGACCTTAAATCATATAGTATTTCATCGAAAGATCAGAATATCTGCTCAAATAAGAAAATCTATAGTTAAAATAAGGGAGCGTAAACATGGATGTAAGTGGTTATATTGTACAAAATTACGAAGGGAAAACAGATCAAGGATCTACTGTTAGAGGAGTCTATCTTAAGAAGAGTACAGAAAAATACCCTACTTGTTTAGAGGCTGTTTATTTTCCTAAAGCAGATAATTCCTACGCTTTTTTAGGTGCATACTTCCATCATCAAGGAATAAAGGATTCTTATGGTGTTCAAAATGACATGATTTCAGGTGAGACAAAAGAATTTATTGTTGAGGAGTACACAGATTCATTAAAAAGAGATTCGCGAAGGTTACGTGCTGAGAATGGTGCTTTAATTCTCGATATCAATGATCGACCA
Source organism: Waddliaceae bacterium (assembly GCA_002709385.1). Classification (GTDB taxonomy): domain Bacteria; phylum Chlamydiota; class Chlamydiia; order Chlamydiales. The sequence goes on along the minus strand of PAQS01000019.1, from coordinate 133,213 downwards.
GTAGACAATCCGAGAAAAGTAAACCAATTGTGGGTTCAAGTAGAAAAATTGACACAGTTTTCTAGTTTATATTTATCTGAAGGACCAAATGGTATGAGTTTATCAGGTATTCATGGCTCTTATCTTTAGTAAATAGGTATTTCCAAAAACTAAAGACGCATTAGATTCTGATGATCTTTTTTTGCGTCTTTATTCTATTTCTTCAGGGCACTTTTTTACCGAGATAAAAAAGCACTTAATTCTTCAGGATTATATCCTAGAGGTCCTCTATCTCCTCGATACACAATGATAGGAACTTTTTCTTCATTCTTTTTTTTCATTCGAATAACGTAAAGTCTTGTAGGCCAAGCCTGATAGTTTTTAAGTGCTTGGTTGTCCATAGAATCGATGAAGACTCTTCCTTGGCATGAATTTTTATGAATATCTCTTAAATAGTATCCAGCAAGTGTTTTTCTTTCTTCTAAGGTCTGTGGATTTTGAAAATAAGCACCGTTATTATCTGTAAATTCTGCGGGAGGACGTTTGATATTTTTAGTCCACCAATTCTTTGGATGAGCTTCGGAAAGATATATGTAGGCAAATTTTACATGTGGGTAACGTTTTTCAATGATACGTATAGCTTCACTTTGTCTGTAAAAAATAGGACAAGTAATACTACCAAAATTCAGAACTACAAGATCACCTATATCATAAGGTGCAAAAAGCGCTTCTTTTTTACTTTGCCTTTCAGTTTCTGATAAGTTTGTGAAAAGTTCTAGAGTAAGGTTTGCAGCTTCTGTTCCTTCTAAAGCATTTCTAGATGTATATATTGTGTTGTATAAAAACTCATGATACCACTTGTAGGCTTGTTGTTTAATGTAACCCCATGTGCTAATTGTTTGGAAAAACCCTTTTAAACTATTGAAGCCTCCCAGTCGAATAGCTTTATATAATCGAGGAAAGTAGAGATTGATTTTTTCTAACTTAGGATCACTTGTAGGGCTAAATAGAGTATTTTGTGGCTTTAGTGATTCTTTACTATCTTGGATTTTTTTTTCAGAAAGGAAAGAATTTTTCTTTCTTTCGGATTGCTTTGTATTATTTATAGGTACATTAGTTGTGGAATTTCTTATCGTTTGTATCATGCCAATATCACGCTTGCAAAGTATTTTCGCGCAGCTTATTCTCTGTAGAAATTTTTGGCAAGCCTTGTTGTAATGAAAAATTCTTCTTGTAGTCGAGAGGTTTTATTTAGGACTTGGTAAAAATTCAAAAAATTAAAATCTCAAGGAGTGAGTAAATCATGGAAATTGGAAATGGGTACGCAGATTGTTGGACTTTTGAAAAAGAAACCCCAAATAATCTTATAAGAGGGATTGTTGCTGGTGAAGATGGGATTCAAGTTACATATGATAAAACATCTGTTTTAGTTTCAGGAGGACTCAGAACATCTAAAGAAATGATTTATGGTATGACAGGTTTTCAATATCTCCATTCATGTAATGCTGTAGATTATGTTAATTATGAATATAAAATTAATAAATGCCGTCAGTTTTCCAGTGAGCTTATCGAAAAAATCCATAACCTAGATTATGATGAGTCTTTAGTTAATTATTCATTAGATGGTGAACCTACACTTAACTCTGATGGGAGTATTGCCTTATCAACTCATGGTTTGTTCCAATTATGGTGCCAATTAGAAAATTATACATTTTTTGCAAAACTACCTCGAGAAGAGTATCTTATTGAAGCTTAGATTTATATGATTTGGTGCAGAAGCACCAAATCATGATAGCTATTGAATCAAATCATTTGCCGATTTTAACATTTTTTCACAGTTTTCTATATTCGATTCTCTTTTTGCAAACTTTACCAGATCAGCATCGATAAGAAATTGTTGAAACTTTTCTTGAGTATTGAGATCAAAACTTGAGTCTCGGGCGATTGCTTCTAGAAATTCCGGGGTACTCTGCTCTGGGGCACGAATACCATATTCACTTTCGATATATACGCGTATAATTTGCGTAACACGAATATAAAACTCTTCGTATAGACCTCTCTCATCTAATTTCTCTTTTTTCAATTCTTCTAGTAGTCTTTTAGCTCGCTCTCGTGCTTTTTCAGCTATTTTTGTTTTATTTGCGAGCTTTGTCCAAAGGCCCCAAATATGACGACGAAAAGCAATAAAAATGACAATTACAGCCAGATAAAGAAAGATTTTTAACCAAGGAATGTTTCGTGAATTGAAAATATCACGCTTATACTGCGCTTCAGCCTCAATCTCTTCTTCTTTAGCCTGAAGATTTTCTCGATTTTTAGCGTCTAAATGAACTCGAGTTGCATGAGATAAATCATAGAGACCAATTTTGATGAGATCATGAGAAATATTTTCAGAATCTTGAACTTCAACTTCAACAATATTTGATAAAACACCGTCTAAAATAAGATATAGAGCATAATAACCTGACTCTTGCGGCCAAATATCTACTAAATATTTTTCAGCTTGATCTGTTTCAGTTTTACTGCGAAGAGAAAATTGAATTTTCTTCTTTTCTCCAGGTCCATCCAAATGAATAAGTCTTTCAAGTTCTTCTAAAGACCAAGATTTTAAGTCTGTAGAATGAATGATTGCCTGAATACTTTCTCCAGCTTCTATGATACTTTTTTGTACTTGGATTTCTATTGAACTTTGTCCAAAACAGACAATTGCTTGTAAGAGACAAATAAGTAGAAAAAAGAGTCTTTTTGCTGGAATCATCGTCTTTTCTCCTTCAACTTGAAATAATCACGAATAGCCGTTACATATTCCTGATCGGTTCGAATATCAATAAAACCTGATTTACAAGCAGTCATGAGCTTTTTTTGTCTTTGAATACGTTTTTCCGTTTCTTGACGATAAGCTTCTCTTACATTTGGATCTGAACTATCAATTAAATATTCAGACCCACTTTCTAAATCTTGCACATTTATTAGGCCAATATTTGGAAGCTCTATCTCATACGGGTCTGTAATGCAAACGGAAATTAAATCGTGACGTTTAGAAATGATGCGTGTCTCTTTTGGACAAGCTTGTGCAATAAAATCAGAGATGAGAAAGCAGACTCCTTTTCTTTTTTGCACCTTAGCAAGATATTTTAAAGCGACCTCTATATTAGTTCCGGAATACTCTGCTTTACTGACAAGTAACTCTCTAATGACACGAAGTACATGGCGAAGTCCTCGATTTGGAGGAATATACTTCTCTACACGATCAGAAAAAAGAATAAGACCTACTTTATCGTTATTCTGGGTAGCAGAAAAAGCAAGTATAGCTCCCAATTCCGCAATGAATTGTTTTTTACTCGCATCACTTCTACCAAATTGAGAAGACGCAGAAATGTCTACAAGGAGCATAACGGTTAGTTCTCTCTCCTCGCGATAATTCTTCACATAGGGCGTGTTCATCCGCGCTGTAACATTCCAATCAATACTACGAACTTCATCGCCAGGTTGATAGGGACGTACTTCTTCAAATTCCATTCCACGCCCTTTAAAAGCTGAATGGTACGCTCCAGCAAGCAAGTCACTAACAGTATGACTTGTTCGAATCTGAATTTGGCGGATTTTTTTAAATATATCAGCGCTAATTACAGCCATAATTAAGGCACCAGTAATGTATCCAATATACGGTCGATTACCATATCTGTAGTCAACTCTTCAGCTTCAGCCTCATAACTTAGTCTGATACGATGACGCAAAATATCGTGAGCAAGGCTTTTAATATCATGAGGAGTTACATAGCCTCTTCCTTGCAAAAATGCGTGTGCTTTAGCTCCTCTTGTAAATGCGAGTGTAGCACGTGGAGAAGCTCCAAATTCTAGAAGTCCTTCAATGTTTACCTGGTACTTCTTTGGATCTCGTGTAGCACAAACAATATCAAGCAAATATTCATGCACTTTTTCATCGATATAAATCTCTTCAACAATTCTACGTGCTTCTAAAACATCAGCTGTTGTTGATACAGATTGTACTTCAGGAACTGATGACTCTCGACTCATTCGTTTTAAAATTTCTCGTTCTTCTTCACGACTAGGATAGTCCACACGAACCTTCATCATAAAGCGATCAGTTTGCGCCTCTGGTAAAGGATAAGTTCCTTCTTGCTCAACAGGGTTCTGAGTGGCAAGTACTAAATAAGGCTCACTGACACGGAACGTCTGCGAAGCAATCGTTACTTGATGCTCTTCCATCACTTCAAGAAGAGCTGATTGTACTTTCGCTGGAGCTCGGTTAATTTCATCAGCAAGAACGAAATTACTGAAAATAGGCCCCTTTTGTACGGAAAAACTACCTTCTTTTGGGTTGTAAATCGAAGTTCCCGTGAGATCAGCTGGTAAAAGATCAGGGGTAAACTGAATCCTCTGAAAATCACCAGAAATCGTTTTTGCTAATGTTTTAATAGCAAGTGTTTTAGCTAGTCCTGGAAGACCTTCAAGCAGGATATGACCATTTGCTAATAAAGCAATTAATAGACGATCAATGAGTGTTTTTTGACCTACAATGACTTTGCCTATTTCCTTTTGAATTTGAAGGAAAGAATGGTTGTGTTCTCTTACTAAAGAATTTAAATCTCTTACATCTGTACCAGACACTTGATGGCTCCTTTTATGCTAGAGGGCTTAAAGCGTGAGTTTATTCTACAAAACCGCTGAATTTTTTCGACAGAATGAGATAAGGTGAGTTTTAGATGAGGTGATGTATGGGAACAAAGATTTACTCTGAAGAAGATATTTTCGGTTTTGCAGAACAAATTCTTTTAGGTGATACGGACTGGGAAAATTTAGACTTCCTAGAAAGTGATGATAAGGCAAGAGTCAAAGCAATTGTGCGTAGGGGATTACGTTCTCTTACGGAATCTAGGCCCAATAGAATGAGTGGTATTGAACGCATGAAGCGTCAGCGCCAAGTAAATGAGCGCCCAGGCTCTTCTTTCTATATTCCTGATCATAGTAAGCGCGATGAAGGAATGGTATTTGTTGCAGCAAGACTAAATCTTGCACTATTTCCATTTAAATTTTTATTGAAAGAAGAGGAAATTATTCTCTCTAAAGCTGTTGAAGCTTTACTTCGTTATTTTTCACCAGAAGAATTCTCTCGACTTTTGCGTGCTTTGAGTAGTGATGAGCAAGAAGCTGTTTATAAAAGAGTGAGTCAGAGCTACGCAAATGATCTTCAACACTATTTAGAAAAAAATAATGAAGATTTAGAAGAAGCCGATACAGTGCTTGCTCGCTACTCTCTTGTGATGACTCGATTTTTAGATGGAGAGCAAGAGTGTTCATCTTCACTGAAGAGCTTTTTAGAAGATTATATTAGCGGCCTACGGGCTGATCTAGATTCTTATATGAAGAGCTTGCCTACAAAACTAGGATTAGAAGAAGTTCTAAAGGTTTATGCTGTTGAAGATTGGGTAAAGTTAGCTGGTTTGACTTCCAGAAAAGATATGGAGGTTCTTCGTTTAATACTAACAGATGATGATTTTGATCGCTTAACAGCTCCTCTACCAGAATCACAACGAGAAGAGGTTTTAGAGGGTATAGAAATACGTAAAAGTATGGTGAAAGATGACTTAGAGCTTTTTATGGAAAAACTAAGTACTCTAAAACGCTTTCGCTTATTAGCAGCAAAAGTATCTAGGATGAACGACGATTCTTAATTTTTGAAAAATCCTCAGGGACTGCAAGAGTAAAAGTAGAGCCTTTTCCAAGCTTAGATTTAGCTGAAGCAGTTCCAAAGTGTTTTTCAATAATTGTTTTTACTATAGAAAGTCCTAATCCTGAACCACCCATTTCTCTTGTACGAGCTTCATCAACTCTGTAAAAACGATCAAATATATGATCTATGCTATCGTCTGGAATACCAATCCCTTCATCACGGCAGGAGATGTACACCATATCATTTTCTTTTTCTGCAGATAGATGAATTTTTTTACCAAGTTCGGAGTATTTACAAGCATTGTAAAGCAGATTTACAATGGCAATTTCCAGTAGATCAGGATCACCAAGAACAGTAATTCCTCTGTCACAATCCACGATAATATTTGCATCAGAATAACGGCTTAAAGCGTATTCCTGGCATTGGTTTAATAGTATATGCAATGGAATTTCTGCGAGACGAGCAGGCGGTAAGTGTTCTACATCTGTTAATGTGAGTAGAGTACGAACGAGGCGTTCCATTCGTTCGCAATTACTTGCAATTCTAGCTGTTACTTGTTGAATGGTGTCTATTGGTAAGTCTGGATTCTCGCTTAATGTCTGAGCAAAACCTTTGATTACTGTTAGAGGGGTTTTAAGCTCATGAGAAGCATTAGATACAAAATCTTTTTGCCTTTGAATGATTTTTTGTTGGAGAGTTTGGTCTTCCATAACAAGTACAGTACCCATACCACCTTTTTGTGGTACTGCATAGGCTCTTACTGTAATAGAAGTTTCTGTATTCTTATTGTTTAAGTCCAATAATATTGTAATGATCTTTTTTTCTTTTTGACAATCGCGGACTAATTCAACAAGCTTTTCGTTTTGAATTTTATCGATATATTTACCTTTAAGACGTTCAGGAGATATCCCTAACATTTTTTTACTAGATTGATTACTGTAAATGACCGTCATATCACTTTTTACAGCAATGATCCCTTCAATTAGAGTGTCTAAAATTTTCGATGTCTCTTCGTTCTTGGAGCTTAAAGACTCAATTTGTTCTTGAACTTGCATATTTAATGCGTTCAGAGTTTCCGCTAAGTGGTTGATATCGTCATCTGGGTGTCCGTGATTTAGTATAATTTTTGGGAGAGTATGAACTTTTCCCATTCTATAAGCTTTGATTGAGCTCAGAATCTCTTGAATAGGGACAAAAAGACGAGATACAGCAATCCAACTAATGATAGAAAATTTGATAGCCGTAATAATAATACTCAATGTAGTTAGAAAAACGACCATTTGTGTAACAATTTCGGGGGCTTTTTCAGGGTGGGTAATACGGAGTACATATATTCCTCCGTCTATATTGATCCCATGAGTGATTGTTACAATGGTCCTATCAAGAACAAAGCTCTTGTGCTTCACTGTATGCTCTACGTGAGGTTCTTGATATGCTTTTACTACTTCAGGATACTGTTCTTCAAAAACTTGAGCTTCTGAAGGCACAGTTAAATCATAAAGGTGACTGTCTCCAATTAAACGATAATTAGGACCAAAAATGGTAATGCGAAGAAAAGCTAGAGCCAAGCGATCATTGATAATTTTATGGAGTGTTTCTTCATCAGAAGAATTTTCTATAGATTTAACAAGGTCTTGTATTCTCGTTTGCAGCAACATCGTGACAATAGGAGGAGTATAACTCGTCACCAAAGGAGGAAGTATAAGCAAAAGAATGAGTGCGAGTATTATATGAAAAGAAAAAAGCTTACTTCTAAAAGTTAGTTTTTTTAACATAGAGCCATTCAGATAATTATAATAATTTATATTTTACTATATATTGTTATTACTTTTCATTTCTATTTATATAAATATATATCTTTTAAAAGAGGAATCTATTGATTTAGACAAGTATAAGCATTTTGTTTAATCGATGTTTTCGCCCATTAGGAGGAAATCAAAGTAGTGAATCTGTGTTAGGTAAAATTGCATCGTGATCTTTTTCATCTGCTTTATCGTGTGTATTTTGCATCTTTTCAACAGCTGATTGTAGGCTGTAGTGTAGTTTTAATTGAGGAATTTTATTTCCACTTTCACTGATTCGAGATGCAAAAGAGAGCCTTACGTTGAGTTCATTGCGCGTGTCATCAAGAAAGTAGTAAAAGAAGGTGTTTCCTTGATTCATGGATTTACTAATTGCTTCTTCAGAATGAGAAGAAAATTCATTTTTTCTTAAGTGCGCCAACTGTGTGCGTAAAACAGGTTCCATGGCTTCTTGCTTTTTATCTACCTTAAATCGATCTCCCATAGAGTTAATGAGTTGGTGACGGACTGTAAGAAAGTTTCGATAGGATGGAGGAAAGTAGAGATTCATTCCGATAAGTTCATTTTCATAAAAGAGAAATTCGCTCTCACCGTTTCTTATTTCCATTCCTTGTGGAATACCCTGATAGCGGTATTTTCTCTGTTCACCACGTATTCCTTCTTGTTCTTGGCCGATGAGAATTAATCCCATTTTAGCTAAGCTTCTTGCAAGTACAGCTGGAGATGATCCAAATTGAACCCCTAGGATACGAGATTTGGGAGGTTTTTCAGGTACCAAAGATAAATCATAGCCTGCAGCATTGAGGCTTAAAAATCCGTAGCTTATGGATAAGATGCATAGACATAAAATAGATCGAAACATTGAGCTACTACCTTTTTATTTTTTTCCCGACTTTTTCTGAATGGCAAATGTTGTAATGGTAACGTAGTCTTCTGGGCTTAAATCATTGAAGCTAGCTAGATAAGATAAGGAGTCTTTGCGTTTAACAGATTTTATAATTTTTCCCCTGGTTGTTAGGGGGATTTTATTGAGTTCAAAACTCATTAGTATTTTGTGGTCACCATTGAGTGGACGATCTAGATTTTCGATAGTAAATAGGCATTCACGGTTACTAAGGGCTGCGATACGCATGCTAAACTCTTTACCTTCGTCTGACTCTTCTTCGTCTTCTGTTTCAGAACTATCTGCATGTGTAATAAGAACACTTCCTGGAATGTCTAATTTTTTTAATGGATCACCTTTGGAAAGAGTATCTGAGTGGCGAATGTACCACATAGGTCGTGGATTGGTTGATGTGCGAATAAGCATACTGTCAAAAAGATATTCAGGCTCTTTAGGACGGCGAAAACAAACTTCTAATCTCTGTTTACTGCCGGGTTTAAGAAACATTTCTACATCGTAGTCTCCTGGAGGAGGACTAATATTAATATAGAAATCATTGTTTTGTAGGATTTTAGATTTAAATGCTGTCAGTGATTTGGATTCTAAATCATAGTGTGTGATTTGTAGATTATGTCCAACAGGAATGGCACGAGAAGAACTCAAACGCTTACTGCGAAATTTATGAGTAAAAGATAATTTCTGTCTTATTTTACTAAAAGCTTGAACATCCGGTAATAAATCTTCTTCAGACAGGTTTAGAGATTCATAGTAATGGCTTACTTTGTTCATAAAGCTATCATATTCAGATCTCTTAGTAAGTACTTTAAGAGGGTGTTTAATATGAAGACGTCGAATAAATGTTCTTAAAAAGCCAATTTCTTCTCCGGTGAGGTGTGATTGTGTACAGACTTTGTTAAACTTTAGTATTTTTAAAGCTTCCCAAACAAGATATGCAATCCCACATAAAATGATAAAGCAGAGGAGAATAAGGAAAATAACAACGAGAATAGGGTTGGTTCCGCCATCATAATTCTTCAGTATTCCGTTTCCGGCACTTAGAAGAAAAGGAGTAAAATATTGCATCATGCTAGAAACTAATGGTTTTGTTTTACCAGGTACAAAGAAGTTGCCGGTAGCCCTTCATTAACTACTATATCGGATATTATTAAAAAAAATTCAATGAAAGCTAGTAGGTAATGATGTGTAATTCTTTACTAGGAGAGCTAAGGTTGGTACAGCTTTCTTGCCCTACTACAACAGTGTCTTCTATTCTAACTCCCCCTAAATCAGGAAGATAAATTCCAGGCTCTAGGGTAAGAACCATGTTTTTTTTGAGTTTTTTATGCTTATTTTCTTCTGCTAAACGTAGGCTAGGATATTCATGAACTTCTAGTCCCACACCATGTCCTAGTCCATGGGTAAAGCGATCTCCATACCCTTGGTCTGCAATAAAGTCACGAGCAGAACTATCAAGTTCTCTTACACTCACACCTTCATAACAGTTACTTAAAGCTTTTTCTTGAGCTTCGCGTACAATATGATAAATTTTTTCTAAATATGGATCGGGCTGATCGAAAAATACAACTCGAGTCATGTCTGAATGATAGCCATTGAGTTGGACCCCAATATCGATAAGAATATTTTGTCCTTTTTCCAATGTTACTTCAGGAGAGGGGTGATAGTGGGGTTTGGAACTGTTTTTTCCGAAGGCAATAATAGGAGAAAAAGCAAGTCCATCAGCTCCCTGCTCTAACCAAAACATTTCAAGTTTTAAGGCGAGCTGCCGCTCACTAATTCCTTCACGAATTTGCGTGAGTAAGTAACGGTATCCTTCAGATCCTAGGTCTGCAGCTTTTTGAAGAGCTTGGATTTCATCGTGATCTTTTATAGAACGAATTTCTAAGATGGGCCCTGGAATAGTACAAATGTTACAGTTATTTGTCTGTTTTAGCTCAGTATATCTCTGAACAGAAGTATAGGTACTATCGATACTTAGTTTTTTCAATGACAATTCAGCAATACGTTTATTGAGAGAGTCAGTGTTAGAGAGGTGTACAGCTAATGAGCAATTGCTCTTACAAGTTTCGTAATAGCGACCATCGACATATAATTCTGCGGATGAAGAAGTGATCAAAAGAGATCCGGCAGATAAATTTTCTTGGGTCAAATAAAATAGATCGATTGGGTTTTCAATCAACATAGCGTCAGTATCGAAATTTTTAAGTAGACGCTGTGCTGATTTTATACGGCTTTCTAAGCTCATTGTTTGCTCACTTATCTCAACGCTTCTTCTATAGCATCTTTTGATAATGTAAACATGCTAGGCTTTCCTAAAGCTGTCAAGGTTGAACAAGAACAGTCTCTTAGACTACGCAGTAGAAGACTTGCTTCTTCTTTGCTTAAGCGTTTATTTTTAGGCATGGATCTAATAGCACATCTTGAAGCTATTTGCTTAGCTTGTATATCTGAACAAAGATCTTTTTCACTTTGTATCATTTCTAAAAGCAGCTCTTTTGCATGACTTTGCTTGAGAAAAGAAGGGACTGCATGAAAAGACACTGTATTTTCATGAATCTTCCAAGAAAATCCCCAAGAATATAGTGTTTCTTCAATAGCCTCTAGCTTGAGTTTTTCAGATTCGTTTACATTAATGCTAAAGGGAATAAGGAGCGCTTGAGAGACTTGTTCTTTCTTGTTTTCTTGATCAAGCAAACGCTCAAATAAAATGCGGCTATGTGCAGCTTGTTGGTCGATAAACAATACACCTTCGTTAGTTTTCGTCCATCCCATGTTTTGTAGGACTTCCTGTTCTTGTTGAATATCAATGAGAATATAGCCAGGGACTGTGGCTAATACGATAGGAACAGGCCAAGACTCACTTGTTGTGGTTTCATAAAAAGTACTCTGAACATTTTCTGAAACAAATTCTTGTGGCTCAGAGAGTAATTTAGGATACACAGGTTCTTCCTGTATAATTGGGGAAGTAGGCGCGGTATCTAATGAAAAGGGATTATGTACTGGTTCAGGTTTAGGAAAATTCGTAGAAGGGGAAAAAGAAAATTCTTCTACTTCCTCTTGATCTTCGTTTTCTAAATCAGTCTCATCAAATTGGATAGAAAATTGAGGAGCTTTGGTTTCTTGTAAAGCTTTATCAATGGCAGCTTTTATGAAGTCTTTGACTTGGAATTCATGACGGAAACGGAGCTCTTTTTTTCTTGGGTGGACATTAATATCTACATGCGAAGGAGGAAGAGTGAAGTGTAATACAAAAATAGGGTGCCTTCTAGTTGCAAGGCGAGTGCTGTAAGCTTCTGATACAGCTTGAGAGATCAATGGTGACCAAACTGGACGAGAGTTTACATATAAGTACTGCCCTGTTCGGTTATGTTTTGTAAATGTAGGTGTACTGGTAAACCCCTGTAACGAGTAAAGTTCTGTTTGATTAGAGACAGGACAATTATTTTCGCAAAAATCTGAACCAATAATTTTCTTAACATTGCTCTTTAGTTGCTCTAAGAAGGTTCCAGATTCTTGAGCACGAGAATGAAAAACTAGATTGTTATCGCGAACAAGGCGGAAAGAAAGCTGGGGATAAGCAAGGGCAAAATGCTGTACTGTTTGAAGAATTTCTTGAGAGTCATATTGTGGAGAACGTTGGAATTTTTTTCTGACAGGAACATTAAAAAATAAAGAGCGAACTTCAATACTTGTTCCTCGAGAACGCTCAGCAGAACTTTGCTGAAGAATACGTCCACCTTCCACCTTCACAAGAGTCGCAGATGATCCTTCTTTACAAGTAATCAAAGAAAACTTTGAAACAGAAGCAATAGATGGCACAGCTTCACCACGAAAACCCATACTACCAATCGTGTAAATATCTTCTAGAGATTGAATTTTGGATGTGGCATGTCTTTCTAAACAGAGAAGAGCATCGTCTGCTGACATCCCCAAACCATCATCGCTTACGCGAATTAAAGAGCGTCCTCCACAAGAAATTTCTATACAAATCTCTTTAGCTTCAGCGTCAATTGAGTTGTCAATTAACTCTTTTACAACAGAGGCGGGGTTTTCAATAACTTCGCCTGCGGCAATTTTGTTAATAGTGATGTCGTCTAAAACTCGAATTTGTGAAGGCATAGAAATAAATAATTTGGGGTTTGTTTTTATAGTGCTTAGTTTACGAAAACACAGGCTCAAACTTAAATATAAAATGATCTCAAAGATTTGCTGTGTTATAATCGATTATACTTAAGTTAATTAGGTAAGTAAATGTCAGGCTTTGAGCTCGGAAAAGAAATTGTAGAAAAACTGCGTGCTGCGGGACATATAACATATTTTGCTGGAGGATGGGTACGTGATTACCTACGAGGTGAAGTAGGTGATGACGTAGATATTGCGACGAGTGCTAATCCGGAGCAAGTAAGCCAATTATTTCCTGATACGATAGAAGTTGGAGCGTGTTTTGGTGTAATGATTGTGCGTCACAAGGGCCAGCAATTTGAAGTAGCCATGTTTCGCCAAGATGGGGAGTACATTAATGGTCGTCAACCCGAGAGCGTTTGTGCTTCTGACCCTCAAACAGATGCTTTGCGGAGAGATTTCACGATCAATGGAATGTTTTTTGATCCTCTTAACAAGAAAATTTTGGATTATGTAGGTGGACGTGAAGACTTAGAAAAAAAAGTCCTCCGTGCAATTGGTGATCCAGAAAAACGTTTTCAAGAAGATCGTTTACGTATGATTCGTGCGGTACGCTTTGCTTCTCGTTTTGCTTTTGAAATTGACGAAGGTACCGCGCAAGGAATTAAACGTTATGCTCATGAATTATTTCCTGCAGTAGCTGTTGAGCGAGTATGGCAAGAGTTACAAAAAATAAAAGCTTACTCGAGTTTTGATCAGGCTATTTTACATTTTAAAAATTTAAACTTACTTTCATTGATCTTTCCTGAGCTTGCAAATTTACAACATTCAGATCTTGAAAATCGTGTTGCAAATATAAAAAAGCTATCTGAAGAGTCTCCTTGTATACTGTATTGTCTAGCATTGATGCCAGATTTGGAATGCTCTGATTATGAGAGGTTTTGTAAGCGCTACAAGCTTTCAAAAAAAGATTTTTATTTTGTGGATTTATTTGTTGCAGGTAGAGGTTTATGCGCTCGGGCTGAAGTAAGCGCTTATGAATGGGTTCTTTTCTACGCACAAGACCATGTAGATTTTTGTATTGAGTGTTTAGCAGCGGTCCAAAAAGAGCAATACCACAACGATTTTATCAATTTGCATAAGAAGAAACAAAACGAACTTGCCATGCACATTGATCGTAAAAAAGCAAAACGCCCTCTTGTAACAGCAGCGGATTTGATGAAGAAAGGGCTGAAGCCGAGTCCACAACTTGGAAAGTTCTTGGAAGAAGCAGCAGAAATTAGCGTGAATAAAAATCTTCATGAAAAAGAAGCGGTTATTGAGCAGCTCTTGATTAAACATGGAGGAACCTTCTCTTGACTTGCGAAGAAAAATATTTGAGTAGTTTGCAGCACCCCCAAGTAAAATTTTGGGTAAAGCTTCGTAAAGATAGAAAAGAACGACAAAAAGAGAACAAGGTACTGATTGTAGGAAAAAATCTTGTTCTGGACCTTTTACAAAAATTTACACCGAGTGCTCTCATTTTAGGTGAAGAAATTTCTCTTTCAGATTCAGCAAAGGGAAAAGTACTTTATCGTGTAAGCGAACAAGTCATGAAAAAAATTACAGGGTTGGAAGAGCCCGATGGCTATGCAGCTGAGTTCAAAATTCCCGACCAAAACTTTCAATCTACAGTTACACGTTTGTTAGTTTTAGATGGCCTCAGTGATCCAGGCAATCTTGGAACCTTGATTCGTTCAGCACTGGCTTTGGGGTGGGATGCGGTGTTTTTACTGGATGGGACCGTAGATCCATACAATGATAAAGCCCTTCGTTCTGCAAAAGGAGCCACATTTCATTTACCTTTTCTTTCCGGAGATAAAAAACAGTTGTTAGAGTACTGCAAAGAACAAGAACTCGATATTTTACTAGCAGATATCGAAGGCAACGAACCAAGTAATTTTATCGGACGTAAAAGGATTGCTTTAGTTCTTGGGAATGAAGCGCGGGGAATTTCTGTGGAAGGGTTTCTCAATGCGGAGAGGGTGAGTATTAAGATGAGAGTTGAATCAGAATCTTTGAATGTGGGTGTTGCTGGAGGAATATTGATGTACGTACTTGGAGGAAAAGTTTGTGAGTAAAAAAGGTGGAAAATTTTCTCCAGAAGACGAAGCGTATTTTGAAGAGCTTGAGAAAGAAACTCGTAAAGAAGCGCGTTTAGATAGAAAGATAGCTAAGAGACGTGATCGTTCCCAGTATAAAAAGACGGATCAAGATAAACAAAAGAAGACAAATGATCTTCATGAAAATTTGAGTGTTCAGAAGGAAGATCTACAAAGAGGACGTGTTATTGCTGTAGGTGGTGAGCGTTATGTTGTGTCGTCTGAAGGAAAAGAAATCTATTGTTATCTTCGAGGTCTCTTGAAAAAAGACCGCACACGTTTAAAGAATCTCATTACTATTGGGGATTTTGTTCTTTTTGAGTTAGTTGATGGTGGAGAAGGTTCTATTTGTCACGTAGAAGAACGCCGATCTGTACTTGCTCGCTCTGATAATCTATCGAGAAGAAAACAGCACTTGATTGCAGCGAATTTGGACATGGTCCTTATCACGGTATCAGCTGAGCAGCCAGGATTAAAGCCGAGTCTTGTTGATCGTTACATCATTGCTACCCGAAAAGGGGGCATGGATGCAGTGATTATCGTCAATAAGATGGATTTGCTTGAAGAGTATGAGGGCTTAGATGAGTATATTCAGGAATTTGTTGATGCTTATAGTAAATTAGGAATACCTGTGATTCCTGTTAGTACGAAAACAGGGGAAGGTATTGAAGATATCAAAGCATTGATGAAAGATAAAGCATCTGTGTTTTCTGGACAGTCTGGGGTAGGTAAGTCCTCTCTAATCAATGCAATTACAGGTTTGAATCTTTTGACAGCTTCCATTGTGGAGCATACTCAAAAAGGTGCCCATACAACCACTGCAGCTAAACTTGTTGAGTTAGAATTTGGTGGATGGGTGATTGATACTCCTGGAATCAAGAGTTTTGGGGTATGGGATCTTACTGAAGCAGAGCTTGGTTCTTATTTTCCTGATATTGCTGAAATAGGACAAAAGTGTCGTTTTCAGCCTTGTTTGCATGATCATGAACCTTCATGTGCGGTGAAAATAGCGATCGAAGAAGAAGAGCTTTCTTTTATGAGATATGAATCTTATATTGCGCTTTTATATAGCCTAAGGGAAAAACATTTGAGACGTTAGCAACTTATTTCCTCAAAAGAGGAGTTCTAGCTATGCTTGGGCAAGAACGATTCACAAAGGAAAGGAAGAGTTGCATGCATCAAATTCAGTCTGTCAAAGCGATTCAAATTCTTGATTCTCGAGGTAATCCTACGCTTGAGGTAATGATTGGTACCGATAGTGGCGTGATTACCAAAGCTGCTGTACCTTCTGGGGCTTCCACAGGAGAGCATGAGGCTTTAGAGCTTCGAGATGGAGATCAAAACTACTATCTAGGTAAGAGTGTTCGCAAGGCGGTTGCTCATGTGAATGGTCCTCTTCGGGATTTATTAATTGGTCAATCTGTCTTTGAGCAAGAGCACTTAGATCATTTAATGCGCCGAGCGGATGGGACAGAGACAAAAGCAAAGTTTGGTGCTAATGCAATTTTAGGAGCATCTTTAGCGATTGCTAGAGCAGGTGCTCAGTGCGCTCAAATTCCTTTATATCGTTATATTGGTGGATGTGGAGCAGGCTCTTTGCCTTGTCCAATGATGAATATTATCAATGGTGGAGCACATGCTGATAATTCTCTGGATTTCCAAGAATTTATGATTCGTCCAAAGGGAGCTCCTTCTTTTTCTGAGTCTGTGCGATGGGGAGCTGAGGTATTTCATCAGCTTAAATCTCTTTTAAAAGAAAAGAAACATAATACTTCTGTTGGTGATGAAGGGGGATTTGCTCCTAATCTAGGTTCTAATGAAGAAGCAATTGAAGTGATTATTGAAGCGATAGAAAAAGCTGGGTATCGTCCTGGTGATCAGATCAGTATTGCGATGGATTGCGCGGCATCTGAGTTTTATGATCGTGATTCAGGGAAATATTTCGATAAAAAAAGAAAAGAAGCTGGCCAAGATTTTGCTGAAAGAACTTCGGCTGAGCAGGTAGATTATTTAGAAAGTTTATGCAAACGTTATCCGATTGATTCGATTGAAGATGGCTTAGATGAAAATGACTGGGAAGGATGGGAATTACTTACCAAGCGTTTGGGTCAAAAAATTCAACTAGTAGGTGATGATCTATTTGTTACCAATACAAAGTTTCTCCGTAGAGGAATTGATACTGGGGTAGCAAATTCTATTCTCATTAAAGTAAATCAAATTGGAACATTATCAGAGACTTTAGATGCTGTGAGAATGGCTCATACTCATGGATATACAAGTGTGATTTCTCACCGCTCTGGAGAAACAGCTGATACGATGATTGCTGATATTGCTGTTGCAGTGAATGCAGGGCAAATCAAAACAGGTTCTATGTCGCGGACGGATAGAATTGCTAAATATAATCGTTTGCTTTGGATTGAGTCTGAAATGGGTGATTTGGCAAGGTTTGGCGACAGCAACCGAGCGGCTACTGTCGCTATGGCTTTAAGCTAAATTTAAGCCAGCTTGAATCCCAAAATACGTTAAATAAACAACTGGGGCTATATAAGGGCCGGCAAGTTCTGGTACGACGTCTTTCGCGCTATCGATGATAGCCGGAATACCGTACCAGAGCATTCCAATATTAAAGCCTAAATGTCCTACTCCTTGAGCAACATTTCCTGCAATTTGTTGAGTCGTATCGGAGACTTTAAGAGTATCTGGCATTACTTGTGCAATACGACCGCCTATGCCAGGTTCTCCAGCTATAGAACTGCTAATAGAGTCCCATCCCTGTTTCCCAATACTTGCTGTAGATTTACAGGCTTTTTTCCCAACAGAACAAATTCCCATGCCGAGTAAAAACGGTCCCATAGCAGCGGCCGTATATGCGGCACCTGTTAGAAGTCCGGCTCCTATCGTTCCAGCTGCAACTCCAAGAGACCCACCAGCTGTTCCAATTAAGCAAGCTTTAGCTAGATAAGCTCTTTTTTCACTTTTATTCATCTGAGCCATATCGGCTTTGATGGCTTTCAAAAGTTCAGGAAAATCTTCTTTTTGGAAATATTTGAAGTCTTGTTTTCCCATTGTAGAACCAGCAAGTGCAGCACCACAGCTGAATGGCAGATTCCCTCCAGCATACCAAGTAATGAAGCCTGCAAGTGTTGTCATTCCCATCATTATACCTACTGTTGGCCCTACCTTTTCAATCGAGCTAGGTTCAGCAGTTAGAACTGAGGATGTAAGGGAAACTGCAGGAGTTGGAAGATCAGATTCTGCATTAACGCGAACAAATTGAGGGCGTTTAGATTGCTCTAAACTTGGACAAAGAATAGTAGAGTTGGAGTTAGCCTCGTTTGCGGCAATATGTAGGTTTTGCATGAGAGATCAAACCTTCTTCTGAGTTTTGAAAAGAAAAATATTCTATATTTAAATTAGTATTTTTGTCATTAGCTATTTTGTTTAAGTTAATTACGACAAAAATACCTATATTTACAGGAGATTTTCAAAGAGGAGGTTTATCATCTATTTGCAGTGAAATAATAATTTACTATTATGGTAATTAATTTGACTGCGTATCCCATTGGAGGGAGATAGATGCATAGAGCTTGGTATTCGGTCCTAAGTTGTCTCGTTATTTTCTTTTGTTTGATGAGTTGTTCATCTCGAAATCATGCGTCTCATGATGGCGGGGCTCACCGAACAGTGAATTATGTTGCAGTAGATGCTCCTGAAGAGCTGCAATTGGGTGCGACTCCTCGTATTTCTGGAGGCGACAATCGAGTAGATATTCACACAGGTTTGGTACAGTTAGCGAAGTTTGTTCCAAGTGTTACGCAAATTGGAGAAGAGTATCTTGTTAGAATTGTTGTTGGAGCTGTAGATGATGCTGCAAATATTGTAGTGACGGAGTGGGTGCCCGATTCAGCACAATTTGTACGTAGTGATCCTCCAGTAAAATTAGAAAACGGAAAAGTGCGTTGGGATATTGATTTTCTTAGAGAAGGGCAGTCGGCAGAACTCAAACTATGGTATGTGCCAGAAGTTATAGGAGAGTTATCTGGGGCTTGTACAATTGTGGGGAATCCCGCTGGTCATGTTTCTACATGGGTAGCAGAAGCTAGTTTAAAGATGGATTTCACTGGTGCGAGTATTGCTATGGTAGATGGTACTGCTACTTATCAGGCAATTGTCCGTAATGAAGGAAAGGTAAAGGCAAGAGGATTAGTTGTACGCAATCATCTGCCTGAAGAATTTATTCATGAAACAGGTCGAAAAGAGTTAATTTTTGATTTAGGGGATTTAGCTCCTGGAGAAGCTAAAGATGTAAAATTCACATTAAAAGCTGTTGCTAGTGGCAATCCATGCCAGGAATTATCTTTATCTTCTGCTAATGCGGGTTCTACAACACGAACTCTGAAAACTCAAGTACAGCTAGGAATGTTAACTGTAGAGCGTGATGCACCTGAAGAGCAAATGGTTGGTAAGCCTGTGCAGTATGGTTTTACTGTAACAAATACTGGAGATGTAGATTTAACTGGATTATCAATCCAAGATCTTTTACCAGCTGGAACAAAGCTAATTTCTGCGGAGGAAGCAGAAGTATCTGATGGTTCAATGAAATGGCACTTAGATCGTTTGCGTGTTGGAGAAAGCGCTCAATTCCGGTTTTCAGCCACATCAGAAGAAGTAGGAAATCAACTTCAAGAATTACAGATAAAAACGGCGGAAGGAATTGAAAAAGCTTTTGCTTTTGAAACCTTATGGAAGGGGCATCCAGCTTTGGTTATTGAAGCGATTGATACACATGATCCTTTATTGATTGGTACAACAACGCTTTATAAAGTTCGTGTGGCCAATAAAGGTACTGCGAAAGATACAAATGTACGTATTATTGCTGATTTTAGTCCGCATATTATGCCTTTAAGTGCAGCAGGAGCGACAAGTAGTACTGTTTCTGGTCAGACAGTAACGTTCTCTCCTCTTGAAGTTTTGGAAGCTAAACAAGTTCTAGAATATTCTATTCAAGCACAAGCACAAGACTTAGGAGATGGTCGTATTCGAATCCGTATGGAATCTGATACTCTACGCACTCCTGTAATGGAAGAAGAAAGTACTTATATTTACTAAGAAAGCTTTAGTAGAGGTGCTTCAGTTCACCTCTACTAATTCTAGTTTTTAAGATTTTTAAATTACTTGATGATAACAACTGTAAAAAATAACTTTTTCTCTTCTCCAATAAAATCTTAGTCGTTTGAAATTTCTATAAGCTTAAGGCGCAGGTAAATGCAGATTACTCTACTTGTATGGGTGATTTGGAACAGTTGGCTTGTGTAGTAAGTTGTGATGATCTTCACGTATGAGTATTTTCACAAGAAATCACAACTCGGAAATTTTACAAATTGAACAACTTACGCCTGCTTCACTGTTTTTGTAAGTATCTTTAGCTTAAGCTACGAAATCAGACACTTTTTGTAAGATTGGATGACTTCATAAGCGGTTTTATCCCAATGAAAATTTTTTGCATAATCAAGACCAATTTTACGTAATTCTTTTTGAGAAGAAGAATCTATACCATCATGAATAGCTTTTGCAATTTCATCAATATTTTCAGGTGAGAAAGTTAGAGCTCTGTTTTCAGCTAATTCTTTTAAAGCAGAGGTATTAGAACATGCAATAGGTGCTCCACAGGCCATTGCTTCAATGATAGGTAAGCCAAAACCTTCCATAAGGGAAGGATAAATCATCAATTCACAAGAGTTATAGAGATCAACGATTGTTTCATTAGAGGTATAACCGAGAAAACGTATATCTTTAGCAAAAGAACTTTTGGAAGCATATTCTTTAACTTCCTCAGATCTATTCCAATCAGCTCCACATAGAATCAATTGTAAATCAGACTGTTGATCTTTCTTATATTTTTCAAACGCTTGGATTAAACGAAGGTGATTTTTTGCGGGGTGTTCAATACGAGAAACGTAAACAATAAAAGGAGAGTGAATTTGCTGCTCATCTTCTAATCTTTTCCTACAGCTGTCCTTATTTAGCGATTGGAAAGTTTCGTGATCTACTCCGGAATAAATGACATCAATTTTTTCTTCCGGATAATGAATCAATTCGACGAGATCTTGTTTAGTATAGTGGCTTACAGTAATGATACGATCACATTTATTAATAAGATTAGAAAGAAAAAAATGATGGTAGAGGTGACGGAGAATTCCGTATTTTTTAGACATCTTAAGTACGAATAAATCATGCACAGTAGCAACTAATTTACGCGGTTTAACGAAAGGAATACGCCTATAAGTGGGAATATGAACAAGATCTAAGCTTTCTTGATAAGATATTTTAGGTAGAGAAGTGTTATGCCATAGGATATTTGGAATAGCACCACACCAATGGCTGGGATAGCTATAGACACGGTGAGGATTATGAAAGGAAGGAAGCAAGTTTTCTTCATCTTCCGATACAAAGATCTGATACTGATTGTCTAAATCAACATTTTGCAGTGCATTCAGTAGATTGATGATATAAGTTGCGACACCAGTTTGTCCTTTTTGCATAGCACAACTAGAAAATCCGACCTTCATCCAGCTTATCCTTCCGCTAAAAAATTCATAAGAGCTTTAGTAATGAGAAGATAAGTTCAGGCAGATGCGTGATAAGATACAGAAGTATAGAGCTCTTTCTGCATACTAGCAGTATCGAAATGTGAAAACAATATTGTAAATAATGATAATCAAAAAATTATGCTACGAGAGGGCGGGCAACAAGTTGCTCATCAAGAGGAACTTTTTTGCGTAAAGCACGCATTGCTTGCTTAAAGCGCATACGAGTAGATTGATCAGAGGAGCTAGACCAAAGTCGCTCTTGAATTTCGTGAGCAGTGCTAAAATTACCTACACGGGCTTCACAAGCACTGAGAAGTTCCCAAGCTGTGGCATCTGCACGTTTTTGGAGAGCATAATGAGCCATGGATAAACCTTGCTCATTACTAAGTTCTTGGCTTAAGCCTACACCAAATAAATAAGCTAAGCCACGATAGCCTGCGACATGATCTGGAAAATGCTCGAGCAATTCTTTGTATGTATATTCAGCAGCAGACCATTTTTTTTGTCGCTCTAAACAGAAAGCAAGGTATCCTAAAGCCTTAGGGCTTCTATGACCTTCTTCTAATGCTTGACTCAGGTATTGCTCAGCATAGTCATATTGTTTCGTTTCAACAGAACAAATACCAGCTTGGGTAAAAACTCTCGGATCAGATTGAGACCAAATACTCTTTTGCCGATACACCATTAACGCTCGGTCAAAGGAACCCTGTCTTTCAAAGCATGCCCCTAAACTTAAAGCTGCACTTAAATCACTAGCATCTTGTGTGATTAAGTCCTTAAAACAAGCTTCTGCTTCTGTATATCTCTTGAGTTGATATAAAGCTCTACCACAACGAGATAATACATGATGGCTTGTCCAATTTTGCTCTATGCTTTTGCGATACAAAATAATTGCCTCTTCATAGTTCTCAAAAGCAAATTTACAGTCAGCAGCTAAAGCTAATAAACGACCATTGCAAGAAGAATCAACTAAATCACGAATCAAAGCCCAGCTACGATCCAAGTTCCCTGCATCATATTCAGCTAAAGCTAATTCCAGAAACTCATCTTCACTTTGAAAGTGACCTTCCGTTTCGCGCATCAAGATAATCGCTTCTGAAGCACGACCAAGAGCTAAAAGAACTCTGCCTTTCATATGAATTAAATTGTACTGCTGAGGAAATTGTTTCATCGCCCAAGTAAGAAACTTAAGAGCCTTTTCTAATTGCTTACTTTTAAAAAGGACTTGCGCATAGAGATAATAACTTTTAGGGGCAGCAAGACGATAACGAATTAAAACTTCCAATTCTCGTTCAGCTCTTTCTAAAGAGCCGGAATGAATCAAATTTTTACTGGAGTCGAGAATGCGAGCGACTTCTCTCCTGCTAGGTCGCGTACTGGATCTAGACTCATAAAAAGCCCAGACACCTAAAAAGAAAATAAGCAAGACGATCATTAAGTACATCAAAGGTCGCCAGCCCTGTTAAAGATTTAATCTTATAAAGATTTTGTCGTATTCATATACTGCTTCCAGGTTATTTAAATAACAGTTTATATAATTTAGGTCTACAAAATATGGAACAATATAGAATAGTAACTCTGAGTAGCATTTGAGGCTTTTTTTTAGTCATTGATGATCAAGAACTTCTGCCTAACTCCTGACCCATAAGACCACGTACCTCAATGTGTTGCTGTGACATAGAAAGAAGATCTTTAGAGAAAACTATAGTATCAGATTCAAACAAAAGTACAATTGATGAGCCACCAAAAGAAAAATAGCCTTTTTCTTGTCCTTTTTCAACTACAGTTGAATATTCATAAGTATCGATAATACTTCCTACATTTGTTGCGCCTATTTCTATCATTAAAATAGTTCCAAAATGTTCCGTTTCGATACTTGTTATTTGCCTTTTATTTTCCCAAAGAAAACCAATGTTTTCTTTAAGTGCTTTAGGGTTAACAGAGTAAAGGTATCCGTTGATCAATTCTGGCTTGCTAGAACGGCCAGAACAAGGAAAGTGGAAACGGTGATAGTCTGTTGGACAAAGACGAGCTAGTACTAAGCTGCCGTTTTGATATTTTTTAGCGAGCTTATAGTTATTAAGGAATTTATCTAGGTTAAAATGCTGGCCTTTTACAAAAAAACCGGGGTTTTTGGAGATATCAGGAATTACTAAATAGCGCCCGTCTGCAGGAAGCATGATTTCTTTAGGGTCAGGATTGATTGGTCTGGCGGAAGGCTTAAGTTTTCTTGTGAAGAACTCATTGAATGTTTTGTATTGTTCGGGAGGAATAAGGAATTCGGAGCTATCTAATCCAAATTTTTTAATAAAAGGAAGAACTTTCTTACTGCTTTTTTTCCTATCTTGCAAGCGACCATATAGAGAAGAAATACATGGATAACGAAAAACACGTCTTAGGATTGTTTTGCCAATCGTTTTACTTGTAAGGGAGTTGCCATACAATAAATTTAGTGCCCAATCACCATAAACCTGTTCGGTTTGTATTGTTTGAGTTGGGCGATCAAAGAATTGAATTTTGCTCATTACTTGTCTTTCTTGGGTCAATGAGACCTTTACTGGGAATCGACATATGGTGAAAAAAGCGAAGTTCGTCTATGAAGCTACTTCGAAACAAATAACTAAGATCATACTCTTCAGCATGGTGCAAAACTTTTGTTCCTGCTTGAATCACACGTTGCATTTGTGCTCGATTTTCAAGGTCATCAAGGTAAATGCTCTGTTCTCGATGAAAATTTTCTAAAAGAGAGATAAGATTTTTTTGTCGCTCTAAATTTTTTTCCGTTATGAGCTGTAAATTTCGTAAATGCTCAAGTTCAACAGGCTCATGATCAGATTGAGAAAAAATCAAAGAGGAAAAAAATAAAGAGAAAAGGAGTAATAATACTCTAAATCTTGATCTATCAATACTGTACATAATACATTAGCCAGTGATTAGTTTCGACTATTTGTCTGGAAGCATAAAAAACGCAATTTAGGTTATAGGGAGGTAAAAGAACAAAAACAATCTGGTCTTTTACCAGAACCAATCAAGGCCACAGATTAGATGAGCAGTAAAATTATTGTCAAAGGTTACCAAATTGGACGAAAAATCGACCAGATTGGTCTGCGTACCATCTATCAAGGACTAGAAATTCGCACAGGAAAAGAGGTATTCATTACCGTGATTTCTGTGCGTCCTGGTCGCTCTATGGATATACTGACAAAAAGAGCGATACAATCTAAGAAAATATATATGCCTAGACTTGTTACGGCAATTTCTCATGGACTGACTTTAGATGGACAGTTTTATTATGTACATCAAGCAACTCCATCTTTTCCCATTACTCAGGTTCTAAGCGAAATACCAAATGAAAATGAGCGTTTATTTACACAAATTCGCTTCTTTGTAGAGTTATTAGAAACAGTAGACTATTTACATGAGGCGGGTACGACTCACCGTGATTTGAGTACAATCCAAGTGAGAATAGATCAAAAATTTCATGTGCTATTAGAGGGATTTGTTAATGCAAGACCTCGCTTAGAAGCACGAAATGTATTAAATGTTGTGAACTTACCCTATATTAGTCCTGAGCAACTATCTGGTTCACCTGCTGATGTGAAAACAGATGTTTATTCTCTTGGAGTAATCTTCTTTGAGCTTATCACTGGAGTATTGCCTTATCGTTCAAATTTTGCAAAAACAGAAGATATGCGAGAAGGAGTTGTTCCTAGTCCATCCATGCATAAAATGGATGTTCCTCCAGAAATTGAAGCAATGACATTGAAAGCATTGGCACCGCGAGCTAGTCGATATGCTAATTGTCATGAATGGATACGTGATCTAGAAACATTCTATAAAAAAAGATCTATGAGAATGAAAATAAAAGATTTAAAACTATCTTTTCAAAATATATTCTCGTTCCGTCCTTAAGGTGTGATTAGAGATTATTTTAATGTAATTGTTTTTTCAGTTAACAATTATCGCTCTGTATGGCATCATATTTGGGCAAATCTTTAATAATTGTTATCACAGTATTGAAATGACTGACCAACCTTGTTTAGTTTTTATAGATCCTCCGGGTGATTTCCTGCCAAGGCAGGAATCGGTATCCTGCATTTGCCGTAATGGTGAACAAATACTGGTATTACAACGTTCGCGTTCGTCAATTTACGGTGGAACTTGGTGTCTTCCTGGCGGGCGATTAGAAAAAGGCGAAACACCTCCTACAGCTAGTAGTCGAGAGCTTTTTGAAGAAACGGGTATACATTTTTCAGAAACACATCTAGATTACCTAGGAAGTTTCTCTATACGCTATTTAGATACAGGAATGGACTGCAGGCATCATTGCTTCCAAGTGGATTGTGATACTTCCTTTAATGGTGATATTGTACTATCGCCTCTTGAGCATGTGGACTATGCTTGGGTAGATATGGAAACTTTAGACAAGCTTGCCCTCATGCCAGGTGAACGAGAGTGTATTGGACAAACCTTGGGCCAAGTAAACTTATTGTGTGGAAATGAATAGCGGCGAATATAGTTACGAAGAAGAAGACACGATCACAGCAATTGCTACTCCTCCAGGAGAAGGAGCGATTGCGATTATACGTGTATCTGGAAAAAATGCTCTTCAACTAGCAGATCAACTTTTTTCCAGATCTCTTATTCATGCAGAAAGTCATCGAGCATATTATGGAAAAGTGACAGATGCTCAAGGACAAGCCATTGATCATGTTTTACTTTTGCCTATGCTTCATGGTCGCTCATTTACAGGAGAGGATACTGTAGAGATTCATTGCCATGGTGGCTCTCTTATTTCTCGACGTGTTTTAGCTCGAGTTGTTGAATTGGGAGCAAGGTTAGCTCAACCGGGAGAATTTTCATTCAGAGCATTTTTGAATGGAAAAATGGATTTAGTACAAGCTGAAGCTATTCAGGACTTAATTTCTGCTAAAAACGAGTTTTCATTAGATGCAGCGAATCATCAATTGATTGGTAGGCTTTCTCGAGAAGTGGAACGGTTTCAAAAAAGACTATTTGATTCGGCTGCTGTTTTAGAAGCGTGGGTGGACTTTCCTGAAGAAGGACTAGAGTTTACCTCTGTGCAAGAAATGTGTAAGGACCTACTTTCTCTGAAAGAAGAAATGAAAATTCTTCTAGATACATTTCACGATGGGGCTCTTATTCATGAAGGAGTTTCAATTTGTCTTGTGGGTTGCCCTAATGTAGGTAAATCATGCTTGATGAATTCTCTTTTAGAAAAAGATCGAGCGATTGTTACTGATATAGCAGGAACTACACGAGATATTTTAGAAGAGACGATGAGGCTAAATGGTTTAAATATACGCCTTACGGATACTGCTGGTATAAGAGAGACAGATGAAATTGTAGAAAAAGAAGGTATCAGACGTTCACATAATGCCATGGTGGATGCTGACCTTGTTTTACTTGTTTTAGATGCTTCTCGTCCATTGCAAGAACAAGATCATATCTTACTTGAAAAGGTCCCAAAAGATCGTTGTGTACTTGTTTGGAATAAAATGGATGTGGAAGGGGCAAAGACTATGGATGTTTCCTTACCACATAGTGTTGCGGTTTCTGCTAAGACAAGAGATGGGTTACAGAATTTGAGAAAGACTATTGATTCTGTAATTTGGAGCCAGGGTTGTCCTAGCAAAGATGAAGTGGTACTAACAAATCTTCGTCATAAAGAGGCTTTAGAAGATGGAATAAAAGCTTTAGGAGCTGTTGTGGAAGGTTTACAAAGTGACCTTTCTCCAGAATTTATTACATCTGATATGCGTCGTTGTTTGATCTGCTTGGGAAGAATCCTCGGAAGCGATATAACGGAAGATATTCTCTCAGCAATTTTCTCAAAATTTTGTATTGGTAAGTAGGTTTATATGGTGAAGGTAACAGAAAAGGTAGAGCGTATTCAGGAAATTTTAGACGACCTCTATCCAAAACCTCCTATTCCTCTTCTTCACAAAGATCCATATACTCTTCTCATTGCGGTTCTTTTGTCAGCACAGTGTACAGATGCACGAGTGAATACTGTAACTCCGATTCTTTTCGACCGAGCGGATACTCCTGAAAAGATGGTAGAAATGACACCGGAGGAAATAGAAGAAATTATTCGAGTTTGTGGGCTAGGGCCGCAAAAGTCTAAAGCAATTTGGACTTTGTCTAAAGAGCTGATTGAAAAATATGATGCTAAGGTACCCTGTTCTTTTGCTCAGTTAGAAGCGTTTCCTGGAGTAGGACATAAGACAGCTTCTGTTGTTATGGCCCAGGCATTTGCGCAACCAGCTTTTCCTGTAGATACTCATATTCATCGTTGTGCAAAGCGATGGGGTTTGAGTAATGGGAAGTCTGTACAGCAAACAGAACGTGATCTTAAAAAGATTTTTCCGAAAGAGATGTGGATCAAGCTACACCTTCAGATCATTTACTTTGCTCGTGAATATTGCCCAGCTAAAAAACATGAACCAGCATCTTGCCCTATTTGTTCTTGGGTTTAAGTTTTGATCAAAAAGGAGTAAGTAGTGCCTGAATTAAAGGATGTTCCCTTATTTGCCACATGCGGTGTAAAGGCATTACTTGTTTGTGATCATCACTTTCTTGTTTTGTCTAAACCAGCTTGGGTAGAAGAAACGGCTTGTACCTGGAATGATTTACCAGGTGGCCGTGTAAATTATGGAGAATCTTGTCCACAAAAAGCTCTAAGGCGTGAATTAGAAGAAGAAATCGGCTGCAATGAGTGTTCTATTATACGTCCTCTCCATATGGCTACAGTCGTTAACGGAAAAAAAACACATGTAGTCGCTACTATTTTTCATTGTGTGAGTAAAAACAAAAAAGTGGCTCTTAGTAAAGAGCATAGCGACTATTGCTGGCTAAGCCTTAACGAAATTCACAAAGAACCACTGCCGGAGTGGATAAAAGAAGCAGCCCTATTACTTTTACCTTCCTAGAACTCCCAATAACTACTTAATCCGCGCTTCCACAGTGTTAGATAGAAGATGGAATCACCACTAAGGGTTAATCTATTTTTGCAAGTATTTCGGAATTTATAATACTTTTAATGCTTGTGTAATGAGAGACGCTAAATCATGGTCTGTAGCATCTTTATCCATAATACGAGATAGGGCTTTCTCTACGGCTGAATCTTTATATCCTAAATTAGTCAATGCACTATGGGCATCTCTAACAATGGGAGATTGCTTTTTGTTAGAAATTTGAATAGCAAAATTTTCAGCAAGATGAGGGAACATTTTTGGAAGTTTATCTTTGATTTCTAGGATCAAACGTTCTGCTGTCTTTTTTCCTATACCTGGAACTTTAGAAATCGTAGCGACGTTTCCATCACTTACTGCTAAACGAAGAGTTTCTGCGTCTAGACCACCAATTACGCCTAAGGCAGTTTTAGGTCCAATACCAGATACACCTAAGAGAACTTCAAAAAGATCACGTTCTTCTGCATTAAGAAAACCAAATAAGCTATGTGACTGCTCTCGGACAATAAACGATACATGAAGAGTAAGCTCTTCTCCAATATCGATTTTCGGGAAAGCATTCGTCGGAATAGCAATTCTATAACCTACTCCAGAGACATCAAGCACGGTATAGAGGGGAGTAGAACGAGTGACTTTTCCACGAATATAGTCGTACATGAAGATACCTTTCACTATTTTGAAAATACGTCTTAGAAATAGTGTAGCAAAACTTCTAAAATCAAGCTAAAGGATCTGTCCATAATTCAACTTGGATTGAACACTTTGAATATGACAGAGTGCTAGAGCGAGAGCATCTGCTGCATCTGCAGGTTTAGGAATATCTGCTAGTCTCAGAAGGGTTTTCATCATATGTTGAACTTGCTCTTTACTTGCAGAACCAGTCCCTACTACAGCTTTCTTTGCTCGAGTTGGACTGTATTCATATACTGGAATTCCAGCTTTCGTAGCTGCAACAGTGACAACACCCCGAACCATTCCGATTTTCATTGCAGAAGCGGGGTTTTTTTGTACGTATTGTGTTTCTATAGAAAGTGAGTCTGGTTGATGAATAGCAATAAGCTCTACTACAGCATCAAAAATGATAGTGTAACATTCACTAAGTGAAGCTCCACGGGGAGGGCGAATACAGCCAAAATCAATGGTATGAGGCTGTCCCGATCTAATTTCAATCAGTCCATATCCTGTCACGCGGGTTCCAGGATCAATTCCGAGTACAATCACAAGCTATATATCGTGCGAGTTACTATTTTTTAGAGAAGGCTTTCTTCACTAAATCTACAATATCGGCCGGTAGTGTAGCACAGAACTCATCATCAATCTCTATCTTTTTTCCTCCTTGTAAAAGACGGTCTTGAGCCATATACTCAATAACAGATTTTAAAGGTGGAAATTGTATTTGAGCTTGAACAGCAGAGATCATCATGAAAAGATTCTGAAAAGTACGCTTTGCATGAAGAAGCTGTTGAGTTGCATCATCGCGAATTTCATTTCTTTGAAGAGCAATATCTTGATGACGGTCTGTCGTTCCTTTTAAACGGTTTGCCATCGCAGTACATACTTTGTAGGCTAATTTTGGTTGTTTAAGCATGAGGGTAGAAAGCATTTCTCCAGGAAATTTCAAGGCTTTTACCGTATCTACTGAGATAATAGAGGCACTTCTAGGCTCTTCTAGAAGACAACTCATTTCACCAAAATATGTTCCTTTTTCTGAAAGCTCCCCAACTTTTATTAAGTCAGCAGGCTGATTAGGATCACCTTTCCAAATACCAACTGTTCCTTCCAATAGACAAAAAAAGTCAGCTTTTGTTGACCCTTCTCGAACCAAAACAGAGTTAGGTTTATAGACTTTCAAATACTTAACAAACTCTTCGTACATAAAACCCTCAGAATGGCTAGCGGTACTTGTATATACAGCTTTGTCCGCATAATATCGAGATCAGTCATTTTGATAAAATAATAGAATAAAAAAAAATAAGTTATTTGTTTTTAGTTTATTAAATAGAGAGTTGAGTGTTTGTTTCAGCCTTATCCGATACTTGTATCTAAGAGGAGAGGCTATGGAATTACTATTGAACCACTGTAATGTGCCGTACACTGTTTCTGCATCGGAAAAGTTTGATAATCTAGTAGATACGCACATGAAAGAAATCCTTCAGCGAGTTTTAGCATTACCTCAAGGTAAAGATATTGTGGCTATTATCTTACTTGGGGGTTATGGACGTGGTGAAGGTACAGCTTTGCGAAAAAATGGCGAGGAACTCCCTTATAATGATTATGATCTGATTGTAGTAGGCAAAAGGAGGTTATTATTTTGCCGAAAACTGATGCAAGAGATTCTTCATGGATTAGAAAAGAATCTTAGTCAAGATATTGGAATTCCTGTAGATCTCTATTTTCATACAGTAGATACTTTGCGGTTTGCTGAATTTTCTTTGCTGAATCTTGAGCTTAGAAATGGACACAGAGTTCTCTGGGGTCCTGCTGATATTTTAGATCTTATGCCTACTTATTCTCTTATGGACTTACCTCTTTCTGAGGGAACCCGTCTACTCCTCAATCGAGGAGCGTTATTATTTATAGCAAAAATGTACTGGTATGGAAAAAAAATATCCGAATCTGAACAAGAAGATTATCTAAAGTATTTAATGAAAGCACATTTAGCTTTTGGAGATTGTAGTTTGATGCTTGCTCAAGCATACGATATTAGCTATGTAGAAAAGCGTAAGAGGATTAAAGGAATTAAAACTTCTTCCTTGCCTAGTCTTAGTTGGATGCAAGAAATGTATGTGAGAGCTATCGACTTCAAACTAAACGGTGATTTTTCTGTATATGCGGGTGTAAATCCTGATGAGCTGTTTGAACAAACAGCAGGGTATTATTGTAAATTTTTTGATTATTTTGAAGCAAAAAGATTACAAGTCCCTGTTAATTCAGTTGAAGATTACATTGGCGCTTATTCATTTAATGAAGCTTTATCTTGGTCTCTTCCAAAAGATTTAGTGAAAAATCTACGACAGTTTGGAACAAAGAGTATGGAACCGTATACCCATTGGGCTTGTCTATCTCCTAGAACACGTTTGTTTGCTTCCATACGTATCCTTTTAGATGAAAAAGCTACAGAAGAACAAAAAAATTTAGTGAAAGAGTTGTTAGGTACTCGTGCTAAGCCTGATGATATTGGAGCAATTTTTCTAGATTTATGGGGCAAGTTTTCGTGAAATCTAAAAAAGCAGAATTAAGTCTTTTTTTCTTTATTGATGCTCTTGGATGGGAAGTTTATAAGAATAATTCTTTCTTTCTTAAGGGGCTTGTGAAGGATGCAAAGAGGTTGCGCACAATTTTAGGGTATTCTAGTGCGTGTGACCCTTCTATTATATCAGGACTCCTCCCTTACCAACATTTACACTGGTCTTCGTTCTATTACTCTCCAGAAACATGTCCATATCGCTGGGTCAAGTATCTTAATTTTTTGCCTTCACGAATCACTAAATATCAACGTGTTCGTAATAAATTGAGTCAAATCATAAAAAAGATACATAGATTCACTGGTTATTTTCAGATTTATCAGGTTCCCTTTAAGTATCTTCCATATTTTGATTATGCTGAAAAATATAGTATCTGGGTTAAAGACGGATTATCGAGAGGAAGTACCATTTTTGATGAAATGATCAAGGCTGGTGTTCCATATTATGTTGATGATTCAGCTAAAGCTGATGGGGATAAGCTGGAAGATCTTCGGAATAGTATAGAAAATCAAGAAATTCGTTTAGCCTATTGTCTTCTTGGAAAGCTTGATGCTGTGATGCATATGAAAGGAACAAGGCATGCAGACGTGCATGATTTAATGAAGTGGTATGATAAAGAGCTCCGACAAACGATTGCAGTTGCAGAAGAAAATTATGAGAAAGTAAATTTCTTCGTATTTACTGATCACGGCATGCATAATGTGGAGCAGACATTTGATCTTCAGAAAAAAATTGAAAGCCTTGGTTTTGAATATGGTAAAGATTATGTGGCAGTATATGATTCTACAATGGGACGTTTCTGGTTTCAGAATGAAAAAGCTCGTTCAGTGATTCAAGCATGCTTGACTGAACTTTCTTGTGGACGAATTGTACCGGATGAAGAGCTTGAAGATCTAGGGGTATATTTTGCAGATCACATGTATGGAGAAACCATTTTTTTGATGCATTCTAATTGGTTAATTATTCCAAGTTTTATGGGGCTTAAACCAATACCTGGGATGCATGGATATCATCCAGATGATCCTGATTCTTACGCATCTATTTGTAGTAATATGGTTTTACCTGAAAATTTGGATAGTATTGAGCAAATTTATTGGTTGATGCTCAATGAGCTAGGATTGCCTATCCCTAAGCATGAACATATTCCAGGTTTTGTTCCTCGTTCAGATATTAAAGCCTTGTGGCCTAAAGAGACTACAAGTCCTTTAAAGGGAAAAACTCTTTAAGAATAGCTTCCCAATCAGGAACTCTATTTCCTGGAGATTGAAGGAGAACTAGAATAGGTTCTGGTCCACTAAAACCTAAAGTCAATCTTCTTACTGCTGTATGAATCCAATATTGCTTGGGTGATGAATAGCGATTTGTTCCATCAGAAAACCAGTAAACCAGCTCCATTTCCATTTCATCTTTTTGTAGGCGCATATGCTTTACTGTGCCACCAGCATAAGAAAGTTCTTTTTCTTTAATTGCTTTCCACCCTAATCCTGTTACACAATAAGCAGGATCATGGATTGCATGACGATTATTTGTTCCATCAACAGCAAATAAGAAAAAGCGATTTTCTCCCAATCTATAATAACGCTTGGCAACATGAGTATTTTGGTAAATTTGTCTTTCACCCCAACCTAGAGGAACATCACGACCATGAAATCCTTCTCCAGCCATAGGTAAAGATTCAATGCGATCACTTGCATCAGGAAGAGGGTAGCTTTCCCATAGAACCCCAAGAATTAAAGCACAGATTAATCCAATCCATAGAATGGTTTGTCCTATTCTTCCCATATGGGTTCCTTTTGTTTCGTTCCTAGTTGATAAAAAAGAGGAAAAGAAAAGCTGATTAAGATGAAACGTAAGAGTGTGATTGAAATTTTTTGTCCGAAAAAATATCCAAGAGCAGGCATCCAGCTTGCAGCTGAAAAAAGCCATAGATAAGTGCTCCAACCCATCCATGGAGAGTAAGTAGCAAAAGCACAAGTGAGTCCTAAATATTTGACAGCGTTGATCTGTACAACAGTTCCTAAAAGTGAGAGAATTAAGCCTGCACTTAAGAAAAACCCTTCAGAAAAAGTATTTTGTATTCGGCCTTTTATAAGAGAGCATAAGCAAGGCATAAGCCATAGAATAAGCGGAATCCATGCCCAAGGATCAAACGGTGTATAACGATAAAAACCAATAAGGTCGCGGGAACACCATATGCAGTAGAACATGATAGCATGTTGAACCCAGCTTCCTCGTCCATTTAGCATTATCCAGCCTCGCTATTCAAACGTTTTTCTTGGTAACTAAATAAGAGATAGGAAAGAGCAAATACGGTGCATAACACTAGCCATCCACCCCAACGGTGGAAAATACCCATGGCAAACTCTGCATCAACCAATACAGCTGCACTAGTAAGAGCTAATATTCGAAGCGTGTTAGAAATCCATGCAATGCCAAGAAGAAGAAAGAGATTCCACCAATAACGATTACTGTTTCCTAGAAGAATAAACGCCAAAACAGAGCCAGCAATAAGTAATGATTGTAAAACGTTCATTCCTGCACAAGCTGGAGCAACAGATACTGATAAATCATTGATGATCAGCTGAGTTCCTTCTCTGGATACAGTTGAACCAAATAGGGTGAAAAGGTGCTCGGTCATCCAAGCTCCTGATAAACGAAACCACCATCCGACTACTTGTAAATCAAGGGTTACCCAAGGAAATGCCATTAAAGGAAGAACTAAAAGTTTTTTCAATCGTGGTAAGCAACTTGCTTCTAGTCGACTTGATAGCCATAACCATAATAAGAAAACCCAAGCAAGAGCTAAGATCAATGTAAGGTTTAAAATAATCCCTGTAAGAAAAAGTATCGCTGATCCGAATAAAGGAAGAGGAGATATTGCCATGGAAAGATCAGTAAATTTCCAGGGCGCTCCTAACCAAACGAATAACGGTAAAGTTACAAGAATAGGCAAAGTATCAGCGGCTTCATTCATCCATGTAATGTCTCGAAACCAGATTGCGGTAGCAAGACAAATCAAAGTAATAGCAAATAGATAGTCGCTTACTTTCATTTAGAATTTTCCTGATCAATAATATACTGTAAGTTTGTTCTAAGGCGCATGTTTTCTGGAGCTTGAATGAGTGCTTCTTCAGTAAATGCTCTAGCGGTTTCCCAGTCTTCTTCTTGTAAAGCGATGCGGGCAAGAAAGGATTTAGCTTCTACAGATTCATCTTTTATTGATTCGTAAATTTCTTTAGCTTTTTCGTTATCGCCTTCACCTAAGGAAACACGTGCGAGCATTTCTTTTCCTAAAAGATGATTTTTTAGGCGAGGTTGAGACTCAATAATGATACGTGCTTCATTGAAATTTCCATGTTCGATATAGGCAAGACCTAGAGTCCAAGCAGCTTTGAATCCAACAGGGGAGTCATCTGTTACAAGTGATAGTATACGATTTAAACCAGCTTCAGTATTACCAGTCAAAATTTCTAGCTCACCCTTGTATAATTTAAGATGATCAAATTCGTGTTGTTCTGCGACAAAAGATAAGGCTGCTTCAGCACTCACATTTTTCTGAATAGCACGTGCGGTTTCAAATGCTAACCATTTAGGAAATTCCTCGGGAATACTTTCCATTGATCGTAAAAATAAACCAGCTCCATTCCATCCTGCAGCAATGAATGCGGCAGAAAAAGCTTCATCACTAAGTAAAAGACTATTGAGGTCTTGAGGTAGTCTTTGACCTGGTAAGTCAAGGCGAGTATTTCGTACGAGTTGATCAAGTTGGTCAAAGAAAGGATGCTGAACTTTTCTTCCTCGTACTAACTCATCTTCTGGTAAGATATCATCTTGATAGATCCGGGCTTCTAAATCTTGTATAAAGCGGCCTGTTTGGCGATAGCTCAATATTTGCAATAAAGTTCGATTCAGAGTGTAGTTCCAGCTCCATTGAGAAAATGGGTCAAATTGTATGAACTTCATCGCTTCAGCTTCTTGTCCATCATGAAGCATTTGGATAAGACGTAACCAAAATGTTTCCTGACTGTTCGCAAGCGATTCTTTTGTACCTTCAATTGTTTTAAAAAGATCTTCATCCCAAAAGCGGTCGTCGTTCAATCCAGTCAAAAATTCCATAACAGGGCGCAAGTTTCCCGAATAATCATCGGGTATTGGCCAGTCATAGTCTACTGGAGTGGTGACTCGCGACCAAAATACTCCTTTCAGCCAAACTTTCCCGAGAAGATGTGTCTTTGCAGAACGTACCCAAGACATTAAAGCACGCTCATAATCTCCATGGCGACGGAAAAATTCACCTAACTGGTCTGGATAGAAGGGGTTATTAGGGTAGTTTGAAACAACACTCTCATACTCAGTTCTTGCCATCTGTAATCTGTTAACTTTTTCTAGAATTTGAGCACGATAGGTACGAACTTCTGGATTTTGAGGATCTAAACGATATGCTTTTTCTAAAAACTCCCAAGCGATTTTAATATCTTCATTTGCAGTAATCAAAGCAGAACGAACAAGACGACCTACTTCGAAAGCTCCTTCTAGTTCACGTGTTCCCAATAACATCAGAGCTTCTTGACGCTGGTTATTAATAATAAAATAGTCGCTATCTATAAGAAACCATGCATCTGATAACGTCTCTTTCTCAACCCATTTTTCTCGAATTTTTACGAATTCATCCATCTGGCGCATAACTAAAAATCCACGCGCAGCTAACATGGAACCTTTTTCATGAGTAATGACAATTTTGGGAAATCTTTGATAAAAGAGCATGAGTTCCGGAGTATTTTCTAAATGCTCTAAAACCTCAACTCCAAGATGAAGCCAATTCTCCGTTTCATTTTTATCAATTTCCAATGAACGAAGGCTATCCTCAATTACACTTTTAGCCATTTCATACTTGCCATCATCAATCATCTGTCGTGTTTCAAAAAGTCCATAGCTTTGCTTAGCAGCAACATTCGCTTGAGACTGATAGTGGTAAGTTACTCCAACTCCAACAGATAAAACAGCAACAAGAGCTAAGATAATAGCAAACTTCTTCATGAGGTCCTCTTCTAAACGAACTATCTATGCCGAACAATATCAACTAAAATAATTAATTTTCCACTCTACTTCTTCAATATTTATATCAAATCAAAAGCAATTTATATTCTGTTACTTATAAACAATAATAAAATTAATTTGAGAGAAGGTTCTATTTCTGGCATGTTCAGGGAAATAAAGATGGACTGTTTCTGAGGTTAGAAAAGGATGAAGCAAAAAGAACTTATTGGATTTCAAGGTTTAGAAAGCTATAAAGCACTGTGTTCACTTGCAGAAAGCCCTATTGACTTAACCCAGCCAGGGGTCTTGAATCGCGAACGAATCAATCAAATGGTCAGTTCAGCTTGTGGAATCAAGATGCTCTATGCCACAGAGCGTGTGACAGAAGGAGTTATTGCAGCGCTTTTACGCTTAGCAGAAGAATCTCGCCTCATTGAAAAACTTCAATCAATGTATTCAGGGGACGTCATCAATCATATTGAAGGATATCCAAGCGATTGTCGTGCAGTATTACATGTTGCTGTGAGAGATTTCTTTGGTGAAAGTATTTGCCAAAGTTCAGCTTTAGATGCAATGGTGCTTGCCAAAGAAGAATTTAATCGGCTAGAATATTTTATAAAAAAGATTAATTCTACAGATAGATTTACAGATTTAGTATTTGTGGGTATTGGTGGTTCTGAACTTGGACCTAAGACATTATATTCTAGTTTACCTGCTTATTATCGATCAGATCGGAAAGTGCATTTTCTTTGTAATTTAGATCCTGATAATGCCTCACGTATTGCAAGGGATATTGATCTTAAAAAAACAATGGTTGTGGTGGCTTCAAAATCGGGGACAACGCTCGAGACAGTGACGAATGAACGTTACATGCGTTTTATGTTTGAGGAAGCTGGTTTAGATCCGAAAGATCATTTTGTGTCGGTTTCTTGTACAGGCACACCTATGGATGATAAAAATATGTACCTTGAGTGTTTTCATATCTGGGATTATGTGGGAGGAAGATTTTCTCTGACCTCAATGATTGGCGGAGTGATGCTGGCTTTTGGTTTAGGAATAGACGTTTATCGCGAAATTTTGCGTGGAGCTAATGCGATGGATAGAGCTGTTTTGAATCGAGATATTCGAAAAAATCCCGCAATGCTAGCAGCTCTCTTGGCTGTATGGAATCGGAATTTTTTAAATTACCCAGGTTTAGCAGTTGTTCCTTATTCTGATGCTATGCGTGGTTTCTGTGCTTATATTCAGCAAGTAGAAATGGAATCTAATGGAAAACGTATTGATCGTCTTGGACATCTTGTCGACTTTAATACGTGTCCACTTGTTTTTGGTGAACCTGGACCAAACGCACAGCATTCATTTTTCCAATTATTACATCAAGGCACCAATATCACTCCTGTAGAATTCATGGGCTTTAAAGAAAGTCAGTTTGGAGATGATCTTGAAATTGATCATAGTACTTCTCAAGATAAGCTTTTAGCTAATCTATTTGCTCAATCTATTGCTCTTGCAACAGGAAAACAGAGTGATAATCCTAATCAAGCCTTTCCAGGTAATCGTCCTAGTCACATTTTATTAAGTAAGCGCCTTGATCCTTATACTTTGGGTGCATTGCTATCATTTCATGAACATAAAGCAGCTTTTCAAGGTTTTATTTGGAATATCAATTCATTTGATCAAGAAGGTGTGCAGTTAGGAAAAGTGCTAGCAAACCGTATCATTGATTTAATGGTAGCACGTCGTAAAGGGGAAAGTGGCCCTGGAATGTATGCTGAAGGAGAAGCATACTTAGATCAAATTGAAAGCATGTAAACAAATTATTGATACTTTTTAGAAACTTCTGTATCTACTTTTCCTTTAGTATGATACAGAGGTTTTGTTATGAAAAATTTTACTTTTCACACGATAAAGGATACATACGCACAGCGTTTGTATATTGGAGTATCTTTTCCGGGACAAAACCCTGTAGTTTTGGGGCGAGGAATAAGCGCAGAGCCTTCAAGTTTTTTGATTCCAAGGCTGAAATTCAGTTTTTTGGGTGAAGTATTTAATTTGAATCGTAATAGCTTTAAAAAGCACCTCAAAGATCTAAATTTTTCATCAAATACAAAACTCAATCTTCAAAGTTATTATACTTTTCTCCAAAAAAATATATTTGTTTGTTCTGTTATATCTAATTTATATTCAAAATTATAGAGAGAATTTTTATGGTAGATTTTACGCTTCAGGCTATAGAAGATACATATGCGAAACGTTTATATCTTGGTCTTGCTTTTCCAGGTGAAGTCCCTGTGATATTAGGGAGAGGAATTAGTACCGAAGAGTCTTTTCTTATACCACGAGTAAAGTTTAATTGCTTAGGAGAGGTATTTAAACTCAACCGGAGAAGTTTTAAAAAACACCTCAAAGAACTGGGCCTTCCTGTTGATACAACAGTAAGTTTTCAGAACTACTATGAACTCTTACAAAAAAAGATAGAGCAAGTGCGAATAGGTCATCGCCATGTTTTGAAACTTGCAAATACTATTTTCAATAGACCTCTTATTGACTCATTGAGTGAGAGACATCGTGAGCATATGAGTGATCGTCTTGTATCTGCGATGCATGCGCATAATACGGAAAAAGCAATTAAAGCACTGAATCAAGGAGCATATACAGATTTTCTGATTTATCGAGGATCATTCAATACAACACGTGAATATTTTCGTATGAGAGAAAGTACTTTAAAGTATAAAAAACAAGAACAGTATTCTGTAAATACTCCTCTTACTCTTGCTATTTTGAATAACATGCATGTATTAGCGGAGGATTTGGTTAAAAGAAAAGGAACTTATTGTGACAATGTGTACTGGCGAGAAATAAAGGAAGGTGATCCTTTGAGTACTCATGTAAGTTCGTCTTTTGTTCAATTCAATGAATTTGCAAAAGGGAAAAAGTACTCTCTTGTTTCTTCTGAAAAAGAAAATAAACAGAATTCAGAAAAAATAATAAGCAATAATTCTAGTAAAAAAGAGTAGAAGGTACACTACAGTAATGGCACGACTCTAAAAATCGTGCCATTAATCAAATAGTGACCTAAGAATCTAAATCAGAAGTCAATTTTTCTGAATCCTTCATTTCTCTTCCACTTTTACAAATAGCAATAGCAGTTTGATGATCAAATACACGAGTACTTTTAGGGTGTTTTCTTTGCCATACTTGTACTAATCCAGGTAGATAGTAATAGTACGCATCTAAATTGAATATATCACGCATGCTTGGTCCAACGGAACCTTCTCCGCTTGCTGTTCTCCCACTATCACCTAACTGGTTACCTAAAACAGCACCCACAGTACTGATTCCAGCTGCAGTACCAAGAGAAGCTGTTTTTTCAAAAACATTAAAACTTGTTTTATCCGCTTTCAAAAGAGCTTTGTAGAAAGGACTAGGTAATATTTTTTTAGCAGCTCTACCTGTGTTCTTATGAAGAAAACGCGCAACTTTATACCCATTCCGTGTGCTGCCTTCTAAGTGTTTGGGAGAGATTTTTTTTACTAAATCAGGAAGCTGAATTTTTATATCTTTTTCTATATCTACAATATGCGAATTTTTTAAGACTTCTACTAAATAAGCTGTGCAATTATAGCGTGCTAAATTAAATGGAATATATTCTCCACTCTCTAATTGAGCTGTTAAGCGTGAACGAGTGGAGTTAAAGAAGTTTTGTGCTTGTTCTTTTTCTATTGTTATATTCGAAATAAAACGCTTATCAGGAGTTTTATATTCCCAAAAATCAATTCCTCTGTATCGTCCTTTTGTTGTCTTAAAAGGGAGTTTGGGAGCTTTTTCCCAACCAAATCCAACCTCTAAAACATCTCCTTTCTTTAATTGCATATCGCCTAAAACAAGATCATCTTCAGTACAAATAATTCGCTGGTATGGATGTTTAGGTTGGAAAAGAAGTTGTGACATTCTTCCTTTATGAAATGCATTTTTTAGAGATTTTTTATCATTGCAGAGGTTGACAAATGAGCTGACAATTTGAACGACAAATTGTGGGTTTTTAGGAGCTTCTAAATTTTCTTCTTCCCAAAAAGCATTTCCAAGAGTTACTAATTCATCAACCTCAGAAGAAGGAATACGACAAATGACTTTTAAAGGATCACAAGCGGAAGAAAAAGCCTCGAAACCTAGTCCATTTCCTAAATAGGAGTATACTTTTCCTGTTTCTTTGCTGCGAATTTGTCGATCATCTTGATGAATACCTTTCCCGTCAACTCGTTCAAAAATTTTATAAAAGTTGCTTGTTGTGGTCCATTTACCATTCACAAGCAGGCTCAGTTCATGGTTTTTTTCATGAGCTTCCTTAAGCTCACCACAGAAGACTTTCATTTGTCCAAGAACACTATCTTGGTAAAGGCGATTGAAATCTTCAGGGTATTTTTTGATCATTTCTTCACTGTGTCCATAGCGAGTCCAACGTTTCAAGAACTGTTGATTCACGAGCATTTCAAACTCAGCACCTCTTCCATCTTGAGCAGCTTGAGCAACAAGAGCTCTATCAAGTTTTGCTAGAGCATTATTGGCGCGTCCTTTGACATTTTTATATCGAGATAAGAGTGTATGTGCCAGATCGCTTGATCCAATTTCGTTTTGTTTTACTAAAGTAAGAACGTGAAGCGCTAGTTGTTCTACTTGATAACTTTTGATGGGGTGAACTTTTCTTTCAAATCTATAAAGAGGTCCAGAAGCTTTGCATAATTTCCCATCTTTGACGATGTAGACAGCTTTATTTTGGCTCATTTGGCTTGCTATATCTGCCAATGATTGAGAAGAGGTGATGCTCATAGAAGCGCCTATGGATGAAGGTTTTAAAGAAGCGCTGAATATAGTGTTAGGGTTGATATTCGTCTACTTTGAAAAGAGAAAACGCGGCGAAGCAAAAATACAACGCCGCAAAGGAAATCTTATGAATATTCAGCTTACCAAGAAAGTTTGATGATTCTTTCTTTGTTTGGTATTGAATCTTCTACGAAGCATACTTGGAGTTAATTTTCAGAAAAGAGTGTCCTGAAAATCATATTTACACAGCTTTTTTGAAAAAAGATTCTGTTATTCCCCTTAAACATTCTTGGTAAGCACTGTTAGAAAATTCATGAGCTTTATGAGGTAAGCAAGTACCAGACTGTACTTCTATGAGGTTTCCATCACACTCTTCTCTTCCTTTTATATCTATCTTCGTTATGATGTCCCAATTGCCTGCAATATGTGTGCAATTTTTGAATTCCCCTGGACTAGTATAAATAGGACTTGCTACTAGAGCCGTTGTAACACGCTCACTAATTAATGGCTCAAGCATTTTAAGGGCTAAAATTGTTGCAACACACCCCTGACTGTGAGCTATGATCAAAACTCTACCGTTAGGATTGTTGTAACAATAATCCTGAATATTTTTGGCAAGAGTGAGTGCATTCATTACATTGACAAGATGCTTAAAATTTGCAAAGTCTTTCAAGTCATTTTTTTCAGAAAAGCGATTGAAAAATGAAACAACTTCTCTATCTCCACACATATTGCTTACTAGCTTAGCGCTAGCTTCGCAAGAACTTTGACTATTCAATATGCCGCATACATAAAAAAGTTGATTATCGGGGTCAGAAAATTCACCAATTATTGATAAAATAGGGCTAATATTTCGTGTATGTAAACCCATTTTATTAATCCATACCTCATAATCCCCATTTTTATCAATAGAACCTGTTGTTTCTCCCATATAGCTTAAAGCATCTGATAAGCGAGTGACGATCGATGTGAAAAATCTCATAGTAGAAGATTTAATTGAACAGATAAAACCTGATGATTCACCTTTTAAACCTTGAGGGTCTATAAAATTTAGAGAACGATTCCGTACATATGCATAAAGGTTAGGACCTTCACTAAAGCCAAGAGGATCTTGTGTAAGCCATCTTCCTTCTTCAGGTAAATAGTAGCGACGTCCAAAATAAAACATACCAATTTCTTTTTCATAACGCTTGCTAGAAAATAACCATGGACTAAGAGCTTCGTCAATTTTTACTTCATTTCCACTTGTATCAAAGACTTGCGCTTCACCAAATGCAGAGTATCGATAAAATTCCTTTGCTTCGGCAGATTTGATGTCAATTAGACAAGAAATATTATGCTGATAATCTTCTAAAGATGCGTAAAGATCTCCTTGATTAAATATAAGTAATGTTTCAGGAAGTGAGGAACGGCCAGGGCTAACAATTCGGAAATCTTCAACAATACCTAGATTATTATAAGAACCTATTTCAATTTCATCCAAATATAGATAGTAACGGTCAAGGCTTGGCTTACCAACAACTCTTTTTGCTTCTCGACGATGAAGATAGTCGTAAGTATAGCGTACAACCTCTCCATTTTTTCTTACTTCTCGTAGACGATTCAAGGCATCGTAGCGGTAAGCGGTGATATCATCCCCATCTTTTTTTAAACAAATATTACCGTTATCATCATATTGAAGTTCAATAGAAGCTGTTTTTCTTAAACAATTCAACTCATCAACTTCATATTCTTCGTCATTTTTATTGCGACGATTATAAAGACTGTCATATGAATACTGATTATTTTTTTCTCCATGTTCTTCGATAATTTGGTAGAGAGAGTCATAGGTAAATGATCTAAATTCTTCTCCAACTACATCGTTTCGGGATATTTTGCATAGGTTACCTATGGCATCAAAGCCATCTTGGGGAATATGTTCATTCCACGATGAGTGTTCTGTACTTTTACGTCGTCCAAGGGCATCCCAATGAAAACAAGTTTCACCGGCATTCCCAAATTCTTTTTGTTTTATAGGAAGGCCAATCCAATTATTTTTTGTAATTTGGTGGGTGTATTCTTCATTTTTATCTTTGTAATGGCATGAACTTAAGTAAGGCCCTTCATATTCATAAGAAGCTTCTTTTTCAAATGTTTTAAATTTGGTAATACGTCCGGCTTTATCGTAAGAGTAATAACTCCTGAAGCCACCAGAATTTTCTTCCATTGCTAGTTTTCCGCTAGAAGTATAAGTACGGAAAATATGAGTCTTTTTTAAATAATTTGTAATTTTGGTAGGTAAGTCACATTTATTATATTCATATAAGTAGTAAATGCTGAGATCCGTCGAGTACATACGTGTAAGAAGTGACATAGAATCATACTCATGATGAATAACAACCCCGTCTGGTTTGAAAATACAGCGTAATTCTCCAGTAGGGTAATATGAAAACTCTGTAACTTGCTCTTTTGTCCCATTTCTTTGTGTTTCGTTGAGTAGATGATTATGCTCATCATAAACTCGATAAATTTCGTAAATACTCTCTTCTTTTTCTTTATGAATACGATAGTGACGCTCACAGGTACAATTAGCAAAAGCATCAAAAAAGAATTCAGTTTTTTGCAAAAGTTCTCCCCATGGGCTATAAACTTCTTTATAGATCAGATTTCCTTTTCTATCTAAATATTCGAGTTCTTTCTTTCCTAAAGCATCAATCCGTGTAACTTCTAAGCATCGTTTACCAGACGGGGCAATCCCGCTGTGATTATAAAAGGCAATAGTTTCGTTACCGTCAGGATCAATAATTTTTGTGGCCATTTGTTGTGTATTATACTCAATGCGTAAAAGTGAAGACTCATGTTCATTAATCCATACTTCTTTTTGAGTCATTTCATTTTGTGCATTATAAGCATAGGTGATTCGACTAAATATTTTTCCGTAAGGATCTTCTTG
Source organism: Waddliaceae bacterium (assembly GCA_002709385.1). Taxonomy (GTDB): domain Bacteria; phylum Chlamydiota; class Chlamydiia; order Chlamydiales. Next base: position 88,954 of record PAQS01000019.1, on the reverse strand, counting down.
GCGTTCTTCAACTACTCGATTTAGATAGTCATATTTTTTCAAATTAACCAGATAATCTGTATCTGATGTATAGGTATGAACTTGGCTTTCTTGCCCTAATTCATTATAGAAATAACAAACCTTAGTATCTTCAGTTACAATAGCTGTTTTTCTTCGTGCTCCATCATAAAAATATTGAGTAATATGGCCTTCGCCATCTGTTGCAGAAGTTAAGCAGGCACCTTTATAGGTATTATGTTCTTCTTTGATTAGCTCTCCTGAAGGAGTGAAATAAGATGTCTTTGTAACTCGCTTTGCGTAATCATATTCAAACGTTTGATAAGCACCTGATTCATTGTATTTTGCAAGAATTTCTCCATCTTCACGGTAAACAATGCGCTTTTCGGTACCATCTGAATTCTTAATAAAATAAGGTTTTCCAAAAGCTGTATATTTCGTTTCAAAGCGATGACCATTGGCATCGGTTTCGGCAATAATACGATCTAAATTGTCATATTCGCGAGTAATTTTTTGGCTAAGAAAAGACCCATCTTTTTGTAAAAGTGGGGGGAGCTCTGTTTCTATTTCACGTTCGAATCCTTCAAATTTATGTTTGGTTACATTGCCGTAGGGATCGGTTTCTTCAATACAGCGCCCAACATAGTCATAAACAAAATTTCTACTCAGTTCAGATCCATCAGGATGCTGATCTGTAATGGTGACAGGGCGATTCATGAAATCGTAAACTACGCGTCGAACGATACCTGTCGCATAATTTTCCTCTAATATTTTATTGTTTTGATTGTCATATTCATAGCGAATGGCTTCTCCTAATGAATTGCTTTCTTCGATTAGACGGTTTCGCTCATCAAATTCCCAATTTTTTGAGTAACAATATCTTCCATTAGAATCAAATACTCTTTCTTCAGTGATTTTTCCACTTAGGGTATAGGAGTACTCATGGGTTCTTAATGGAATTTCACAATGTTCGCTTGGATCCCAGTAAGACCTACTGACACGAATAGGTAAGCCAACACCATTAATAGATTTATCTAGGTTAATTGTATTACGAGTGATTAAGCGATAAGTAACATCATCGAGACAAAACTGATTTTCACTAGAACCATCATCTTCTATACAACAAACAAGGAAATTATGCTTATTATATTCATAAAACTTTCTTTCAACAATTTTCCCTTGGTCGATTGTGAATTCTTTTGTGGGTAGATTAGTACCGCTAAGATACTCCCATTTTTTCTCCGGACCATAATCAGCAGATTCTGAAATAAGTAAGTTAAGTCCGTCTTCAGAGTACTTACGATAAATTGTATAAGTTTCAACTCCTTTGGTATCAGGTTTACAAGCATGAAATGTTTCTATGCCATTTCCGCTTAAGTTACCGCGGATGATTTCTTTTGTAACATTGAAAGCTTTGTCATATTCGTACCAACGACCATGATAAACATGATATTGATCTTTTTGAACTGTTTGGTAATCTATGGAGCCATTTTGAAAGTGTTCATGTAACTTATTTACACTTAGTATTTTGTCTTTTTGTTCGTTTTTTATACTTCTAGTGGATGATTCAATGTTATATATTGTGAATGTATAATTTACATTATCTCCATAAATATTCTTTATATCTGTGTCTCCTTTATATGCTCCTAATCTTTCAGAGATATTGTTGGATCCATATAAGGGAGCTATTTCGTAAACTTTTTTGTTCTCTCCATTTATACCTACTGGCATTAAAACATTCATTTTTTCGTTACACTTTGAACTAATATAAATATTTCTATTATTTCCTTTTTGTAGAGTTTGTGATGAATTAAGAAATTTATTCATTTCAGAATAAATTAGAGGAGATTGTAAAGTAGGAATTACAGTCTTCAAGAATTGAAGTTCATTTTTTTGATTGTCTTGTCCATTTTCATCTTTTGTTTTTTTCTCCATCTGGTAATCAGTTTTCAACCCAGAATTTGCTTCTACAGAAAGAAAATAATTTTCGTTACCATAAGAAAAGTTCAATTCGTTAACTTGAATACTCTTGTCAGGGGTTGTTGTAAAAATACGAGAAAGGTTTTTATTCTCATCGTATTCATAAAAACGGCGAAATCCGTTTGAAAGACGAATTTCTGATAGTTCATATTTGCCTAGAGATGCTGTGGGGCTATAAATGCGCTTTTCTCCATAAGGTAGAATAACGGTCCAAGTTTTCTCAGATAGGTCATAGCTCATTTTTATATTATGAAAATTATTTACACCGCCTACTTCTCCTGCTCTAATAGGTGAGTACTGGTTTTTCGTATTGGATATGAGCATTTTAAGATCTTGCTGAATGAAAGAACCATTAAATTGTTTGTCAAAACCTTCTTCCAATTCAAAGCTAATAGATGCGTTTGTTTTGCTTTGTGAATGCTCTCTTAAGTGAAGAGGGAGATTAAAATAGTGTCCTTGACCTAAGATGCTTTTTCTTTCATCTCTAGGAATATAGTAGCGGCGGAGTTCGATAGGTACAATTCCACCAGTACTAATATCTATCTCTTCAATAGACATATTTCCATTGCGTATATCGATAAATCCCGCAAATTGAGAGTTCGAATCTTCTTCACCAGATAATGGGAGAGAGACTTCTGCTTGAAGTGTGATGGTAAATAAAGTGCATAAAGCATAGAAAAATATACGAAAAAAGTGAATAGTCATCTGAAAAGGCACGTAGGGGGGGGGTAGTAAGTTTAAAATTTAAACAGCTAAAACTAAGGGCCTAATCTTTTAGATGCAATAGATATTTTCAAATCATGCAGAATTTATCGCAGCCCAGGTTTAAGCAAAACCTGGGCTAGGTGAGTTTATGATTTAACTTTCGCTTCTTGACGCTTGTTTCCTCGAATTAGAATAACAAACCCTAGAAACGTTGCAAGAATCAGGTACGTCTCTGGTTCAGGAGTTGCTACTCCTTCAAGAACTACAAACAAATCATTGTAGTCACCATTCAATCCAAAGAGAGAACCTGATAAATCTTCCCAACCCATTAAGAGTAAGTTTGTGTTAGGAATAGCTATCCCAAACACATGTTGAGCACCATCTTTATTCTTTAACTGATTTGTCCACCAAACAGTCTCTTCATCTGGTGTATTCGATATAGGATTAGAAGCTGTGTCTTGACCTAAGAAAAAGTTCAGTTTTGTTCCTTTATCAAATACCCCAAGATCCACAAAGTCTCCAGTTTGTAGTGGCGGTGCAGAAGCATTCGCAAAAATGGTTGCTTGATCACCTGCAGACAAACTAAAATCATGCCCTGTAGTCATACCAAAAGTATTTTGATAATTAGCATCCTCAGAAATAAAATACGCTCGAATACTTTGTTCACTAGGAAGAATCAAGCTATTCATGTTCACACGAACAAGCAAATTAGGATTAAAACGAGGATTCCCAAATAAGTCTGTATAAGTGTGAGCATTGATCACATGTTGCACTTTAGACAATGAATTTTGAAGAAAATCTTGACTACGCGCATCACTACCAGCTGACTCTACAGGATTTATAGACTGTAAGCCCATAGGCGAACTCGCTTCCACAAATGTACTAGCACCTAAAAAACAGAAAGCAGAAACAAGTACAAAAGAAATTGATTTTTTTATCATGAAAAACCTTATTAACTAAATTAAAAACAAACATATTAACTATGACTATGAAGGTATTTTATAAAAAAAATAATTGTCTTGTCAATTTGTTTATAAAGTTTTGTTAAATATAAAAAACTAAATTATTTATTGTTTTTTATTCTATTTAATATAATGTCTCTTATGACTTTAAGGTCAAAAAGAGGTTTTTGCTTTGCTGAGTAGTAGATTTCTGCTGTAAACGTATGGTCTTCATCTTCTGCATTTTGTATTTTTGCGTAGTCAAACAGACCGACTTTAGATTGAAGAATTAAATGTCTCCAATCTTCTGGAAGTTCTAAAAGTTCTTCTTTACTACGTGGACTTACACCGATGATATGCATGCGTCCAAGTAGAAGATTCCAGAGGTTAGGAATAAACGTATTTGACTGCTCAGGATGAGATTCTAAGCCTTTAGTAAAGTAGTAATAAGGAAAAAAAATCCACTTACGGGGATTTTTATTGGATGCTGGAAGCATGACTTTGTATTGTTTTTCTAGTTTATGTGTAGCAAAGAGATAAAGAAGGAGTGGTGATAAGAGAAGAAGGAGAGCTAAAGCTACAGTTTTTTCAAAAAATTTAAAAAGAATTGTAGGGATATGTGGAGGACTCAAACGAGAAATTATAAATTGATCACTTACAGGGATTTGTGTCTTGTAGTCTATGTGATACAGAATTGATTGATCAGCCACTGTGCGGCGAAGTTCTAAGTTTTCTCCAATATAGCTACTTTCAACTACAATAGAATCTGTGACATGAGAACGTTCATCAATGACACAGTCATCTTCTAAAATTGTATCTGGACCAATAACAGCCCCTGCAAGAACTTGGCAATTTGTTCCAATAAAGACAGGTTTTTTTATATGTGCACGTGGATGAATCATTACATTTCGTGATATCCATACACCAGGTTCTACTTCTCTAGCAGCGCTAGGAAGTGTAAATTCTTGTCCGTTACTTTTTAAGAAAGCCATATTTGCTGTATGGAGTTCTTGATAATTTCTAGCTGAATAGGTTTTTGAGGCATTGAGGCTTTGAAAAGAGCGTGTCATACCTGTTGCAAGTTCAAGGAAAGGGGCTTTAGGATGCAGCATTTCTAAGTCTTTTTTCTGAATAGAAGCCCAGCCTGTCCATTGCCCAGAATCCTGATCAATAAAAGTAGGTGATTTTTCTTGAAATTGCTTCCACTCCTCTTGATTAAGAGAAGGAATCATGTCTCCAGAACCAATAAGTATGGTTTCTTCTTTATCCCACTGCCTGGAAACTGCTTGAAGAACAGAAAAAGGATGATCAGGAAGAGTAGCTGTGTGATAAGTAATATTGAGCCCCCAGCGTTTTCCACTTCCTAAGCATTCACGAATTTTTTCAGGCAGGTGATGCTGAATAACATGAATGTCTTTGGCTCCCAATAGTGAGAGGCGATCCATAACATGAAGAAGAAAAGGTTTGCCAGCAAGACCAAAAAGACAAGAAGGGCGTGTATCGATGCTGGGATGAAGACCAGCTTGAAATCCTGTTGCAATGACGATTGCTTTCAATTAGTAAGCTCCTTTCCCCATAATCACTGCCGGAATTGTTTTAACGAGGATAGTAAGGTCAAGTAATAGACTTCGGCTTTCAATATACTCTTTATCTAATTCGGCCTGTTTATCGAAAGGAATATCCGAGCGTCCACTAATCTGCCAGATGCAAGTGATTCCTGGTCTCACATCTAGCCTTCTACGATCTTTTAGTGTGTAAGTAGCGACTTCTTCAGGTAGAGGAGGACGAGGTCCAACCAAACTCATATGCCCTAAAATAACACTCCATAACTGAGGTAATTCATCGATACTAGCACGGCGAATCCATTTACCAATCCAGGTAGTTCGTGGGTCTTTTTTCATTTTAAATGTTCCCACGCTTTGGTGTATGTTTTGCTTCATGAGTTCTTTTTTTTCTTGGTCAGCTTGGATTTTCATTGAACGAAACTTAGGAAAAGGAAATTCACGTCCCCACTTTCCTACACGGGTACTGACATAAAAAATAGGTCCCCAATCACTAAACTTGATTAACAGAGCGATTACCAAGAAAAGAGGGGAAAGGATGATAAGCGCTGCACTTGCAATCAAAATGTCAGTGAGTCGTTTAATAGCACGAGCACTGCGAACTACAAGGTACCAGGCCCAACGCTTACGCCATAAAGTCCAGCGTTGTTGCCATGTACTTGCTTTTGCATACTGTTTATGCAGTTCTTCTAATAATGTCAGGCGGTCAGCGCCTTTAAGTGGTTCATGCATAGGGCCTCTCCACTACTTTTAATTAAATGAATGAACAGCTTCTTCGAGAGAGTTGAAAATTTCAAAGAGCTTATGCATACGTACAAGTTCAAACATTGCTCGAACGGGATCACCCATTTCTGTAAGGCGTAAATCTCCTCCAGTTGCATTTAACTGACGTAAAACAGATAAAAGACTTCCTAAGCCTGAGCTATCAATAAACTCCAAGTGTTTAAGGTTGAGAACGACATGCTTTGAAGTAGTAGCTTCAATAAGATTCATCATATCTGCTTTGAATAATGACACGCCTTGTGCATCTAAATTTTGTCCTTCGAGTGTAACAACAAGTACACCATCTTGTTCTTGATGAGTAAGGTTCATTGAAGTCTTCTCCTTTATATAGTTTTTGAAAATACGCATATGATTCCAACCATCATCTCGTTTCTTCATCATGTAGCTCACGCGATTTGATAGTTCTTGAATCATGTAAATACCAAAGCCTGAGCTTCGATCTCCTGATAAGCTAGGTTCAGGCACAGAGTGAGGATCAAGAGAGATTCCTTGATCAGAAAGTTCGAAGACAATGCGATTCTCTTCTAAATGTCCTCGTATGACAACTTCATGTCCGCTTTCTCCTTTATAACCATGCCTTACGATGTTGCAAAAAGCTTCGTTGATAGCGAGCTGCATTTGTGCTGAAAGGGTTCCAGTATCACCTGGAGCTTGGATACAAAGTCGGTTTACAAAATCTCTTACAGCTTGAAGCTGTGAATAATCACTTGTAAATTTAGCTGTTTTTAAAAGTTTGGAGTTGGTGACAGATAGATTATCTACTTTAACAACAATCATTGTGAGATCATCTTCAAACTCATTTAAATCAGAAAACCTAAGAGCTTCTTTCTGAATAGCAAGAGAAATCTCTTCAGAACTTAAGTGAGCATATTTCTCTACAAGTTTTGCTACTCTTTCATTTCCAAACATTTCTTGAGAAGGAGAACGGCACTCTGTAAGACCATCAGAATAGAAAACAAAGATATCACCGGTATTTAGGCTGACTTCTTGAGGGTGAAAACTTGCTTCTTCTACAAAGCCAAGAGGAAAATCTTCTCCTTGTAGAAAGGAGGTTTTCTTATTTGCAGCCGAATAGTGAATAGGTTTAGGGGCACCACAATCAATATAGCTAAGGGTTTGACGACGTAAATTGAATCGAGTAAAAAATAAGCTACCGAAAAACTCTAAATCAATGAGTTGTTTACCTAAGGCTTCGTGGACATTGAGTAAAATTTGTTTAATAGGGACAAGATCTTCTTCCCAAAATCCTTCTTTTTGAAAGACGTGTACTCTTGCAAAAGGAAGTGCATAACGGGTGATTTGAGTTTTCATTGCTGTTGCGACTAGGGCAGCAGGGAGACCTTTTCCCATGATATCGCCTACAACAAGATCGAAAATGTGACTAGTAGGATGAAAAAACTCAAAGAAATCCCCGTCAATTTCTTGGCAAGGAATAGACTCACTGTAAATATCAATACCGGGAATAGAAGGGGTTTTTCCTGCTAGGAGTACATCGTGAATTTTTGCACCGATTTGCACTTGTTCCCAAAGTAAACGGTGACTTTGTGTTAACTCTTCTAGTTGAGTTTCTGCAAGTTCTTGAAGTTCACGATTTCGTAGAAGAAGATGGTGTTTTTCAATGGAGTCTGTAACGGTTTGTTGAAGGATTGTATTGGTCCATTTATTATCCAATACTTGAGGCTCTTGGCCAGGATGCAGCTCTTCTTCTATATTTTGGGAAGCATCTGCCATAATGATCCCAACTGTATGGGGAGATAATTCCTCGACCTTTTTCAATAAATCAGCAGCTTTGGCATCTGAAAGTTCGTCACGGCAAAGTAAAACACCTACATTAGCTTCAGCAAGAATTTTTAAAGCAGTATATGCGCTATGAGCATGAAGTATATGAGAACAACTGCCTTTAACAACTTCACTTATTGATTTAAGTTCTTTAGGGTCAGAACCAACAATCAGAACAGAAGTTTCATTTAGAAATTGTCCATATTTTGCTTTTCTGTGTGGCATGCATTGCTCCAAGCAGTAAGTAGATAAAGTGCCCTGGGTAAATTATCGGCTGATTCTTTCGATAAATAAGAATAGTTTTAGTAATTAGTTCTCTCAAAAAGAGATATGCTTTTTTCTTGACTAAAGTTTTCTAGTGTCTAATTTGAGTATAAGAAGATTAAGTGAATTAAGGTGTAAGCATGGTAGAGGGAAAAAAAAGAAAACTACTGTTAGTTGTTAATCGATTTTACCCTCAAGTCGGTGGCGCTGAGATCAATGTGTTTTTACAATCACAGGAGTTAGGGAAATACTACGATGTAGAAGTATTCAGTCCTATACGTGCTGATGATCCTGCTATTGAGAAAGTCGATAACATTGAAATTCAGCGTTTCTATAATGTGCTTAACCCTTGGAATATTTTCCCTTATTTGGGACCTAAAACGATTTGTCCTAATATTTTTTGGAAGATTATTTTTGGAGACTACGATGTTATTCACTGCTTTCCAGCAGTAAACTACAACAACATTCTAGCAATTATGGCTGGAAAAATTCGCAAAATACCAGTTTTTTTAACAAATTTTGATTTGCATGATTACGCACAACTCATGAAAGAACAGAAAACAAATAAAGTACCTGAGCTTTCAGACCTTCCAATAGGAAAATTACAGAAGTACTTTTTACCAAAATATGATGCTATTTTTACTATTTCAAAACGGGAAACAGACGAAATTAGAAAGTGGAATCGCCGTACCTGCTTATCTACAGTTCCTATTCAAATGGAAGAGATAGACCAAGAAATTGATGTGGAAGATTTCAAAAGACGTTTTGAAATTCCAGAAGGTAAACCCATTATTCTTTGTTTGAGCAGGGTTTCACATATAAAAGGACAAGATATCCTTCTTGAGGCAATTCCTGGACTGAAAAAAAGAATAAAAGATTTTTTTGTTTTAATTGTAGGTGCAAGACATTTTGAACCTGAGTTTGCCACTGAGCTTGATCACTTTGTAGAAGATCATGAGTTACAAAACCAAGTGATGATTACAGGAGCTGTTTCACGGCACGATGCTCTTGCAGCATTAAAAGCGTGTAATGTTCATGTTTTACCAATGCGCTTTATGAACTCAGGAGCTGTAGTAGCAGAAAGTTGGGCTGCTTGTAAACCTGTTTTACAAAGCACACAAATCGACCCAAACTATGTGGTAGAACAAGAAAATGGGCTCACTTTTAACCCATCAAGTGTGCAGGATTTGGAAGATAAACTGTTCTATTTACTGAAAAATCCAGAGAAAGCTGCAAAAATGGGAATGCAAGGGAGACAGCTAGTAGAAAGTAAATTTCTCTATCCACATCTTATAGAACAGTACATGAAAACATATGAGTCAGTGCTATATCAAAACTGAGATGCTAGCACTGCTCAAATTTTTTAGCTACAGCAAGAATCAGAATCATATTTTTTATGTTCGTGCATATGCTTCTTATGTTCATGCTTGCACTGTCCGTCTTTGTGAGAATGATTTTTTCCACAAGCACTAAATAAAAAGGAAAGGCTTAACAAAAGAAAAGAGAATCTCATCATATTTTTTCTCCATAAAAGGGTGCTTCTCATAGCTTTCTTTAACCTGATAGCAATTTAAAAAAACACCAATAATACTACTTAAGATCAAATAATCAGTTAAAAGACTTTGTAGGAGCTAGTTAAAAATAATCAATAGACATAAAAAATTATAAGATTCATATACCGAAGATACTCTATTGTTTATGATTCTTTAATGAAATAGTGTTTTTCTTAAGTGTAATTATTAGTAGTTTACGATTTTTTTTGATTTAGTTTGTTTTAATTTGTATTTGTACTATTAGGTTAAATGAGGGTGAGGGTGTAGAACTATCACCTTCGTATGGAATCTTAATTTATTGTTATGTTTGTGATTTAGGAATGGTCGAGGACTTATGCACATGGATGTGCAGCCTGATTTCCTAGAGGACAAGTTTATCAGGGAGGATAGACGATGTCACATTCCATGTCTCTTCATTTGAATAACAAGCAAGTTCAGAGTCTTCGGCAGACTCAGCGCTTGATCATGTCGCCTCAAATGCAGCAAGCGATTCATTTATTGCAGCTTCCAGTGACTGAACTACAAGGATTGGTTGAAGCAGAAATGATAGAAAATCCAATACTTGAGTATTCAGATGCAGATTTTGCTGAACTTTCTGGTGTAGAGCTTGAGAACAGTGATTTACCAGATGTCCAAGTAAGTGATCCTGAAGAATTGAGTTTTGATGGAAATGATTTAGAGATTCTTAATCGCTTAGATGAAGAGTTTAGAGATCATTTTTCTGAACATGCGGATACTCCAGTTAAGCGATCAGCTGATGAAGAAAAGTTGAAGTCTTTCATGGAGAGTTCCATTCAGTCATCGAGTAGTCTTTATGAATTTCTTTTGGATCAAGCTCGTGAGACATTTGATGATGCGGAAGAATTTGGTATTGCTAAGCATATTATTGGTAATCTAGATGAAAGAGGCTTTCTTGGTGAAGATAAAGAGGAGATTATTCTGCTTAATAATCTGAATAGAGAACTCTTTGATTTAGTTTTAGATGAGATTCAGAGATTTGAACCTTTAGGAGTTGGAGCATCTTCTGTTCAGGAATCATTAATGATTCAGTTAAAGGGAAAAAGAAAGCGCTCTTCTCTTGCTTATCAAATTGTAGAAAAACACTACGATGATTTGATTCATAACCGCATTCCTGTAATTCAAAAATCATTGAATGCAAATGCTATTGAAGTAAGAAAAGCTATTGATGAAGAAATTGCATGTTTAGAGTTACGCCCAGGCCTTCTTCATAGTTCACAAGTAGCACAACATATTGTTCCTGATGTTTTTGTAAAACAAGAGCATGGTGTTTTGCTTGTAGAGGTAGAGGGGCAGTCATTACCTCCTATTCGTATGAACCCACAGTATTTACTCATGTTAAAAGATGAGTCGATACCCGAGGAAACACGTCAGTATATCCAGCAAAAAATTGGTTCTGGACAGTGGTTGATGCGCAATATCGACCAGCGTAATGAAACCTTAAGAAGAATTTCTGAAGCTGTTGTAAAGCGTCAGACTGAGTTTTTGACTAAGCCAGAAGGACAACTTCGTCCAATGACAATGAAGTTGATTGCAGAAGAATTAGATATACACGAATCGACTGTGGCTCGTGCTGTTGCAAATAAATATATTGATACGGATCGAGGGTTACTTCCTTTACGATCTTTTTTTACTGGTTCTTATGTTACCGAATCAGGAAGTGAGCTTTCTTCACAAAGTGTGAAAACGGCAATTAGTGAATTGGTCAAAAATGAAGACAAGGCCAAACCGATGAGTGATGATGCTATTTCTAAAGCATTAAAGGAAAAAGGCATCAATTGCGCACGACGTACTGTGGCAAAGTATCGTCGTGAGCTGGGTCTTGGAAATACTTCACAAAGGCGTGTTTATGGCTAGTCTAGCCAAACGGTTAATTGCTTCGAGCACTTCATCTTCAATTTGAGGGTGAAGTGTATGTCCCATTTTTTTAATGATCACTAACTCTGCATCTTGAATTGCTTCTGCAGCTGCTCTTGCATGAGATACAGGAATAAGAGGATCTTCTGATCCATGGATAATAAGAGATGGAACAGAAATCTTTTTTATTTCATTTAGACGATCTTCAGACTTTGCTGTAGCAAGAGTATGATTGAAAGCGTTTCTTGTTTGTGGGCAGCGTTTAAAGCTTGCGATACAGAGTTGTTGGATTGCTGCTTGATCTACTTCTAAGCTATTACCATTTAAGAAGCTAAAATATGCTACTTGTCTTTCAAGAGCTTCTTGTGGAGTTTTAGGCGTTGTTAGATGGACTTTTTGTAAAAAAGCTAAGCACTCGTCTGTCATTGCTTCTAGTGAAAAAGAACGAGGATCTTGTCCTAATAAAGGAGCGACGAGAGGGCGATGATCAGGAGTAGAGGCAAAAGAAGTAAGAGAGAGAACACGAGAAGGGTGTCTGGCGGCTAAAAGCTGAGCAATAAACCCACCCATCGATGCTCCTACGATATGAGCTTTCTCTATCTTATGAGCATCTAAAACAGCTAAAGCATCATCTACAAGATCATTTATTGTGTAAGGGTTTTCTTCAAAATTGATTAAGCTAGATAAACCCACATCGCGGTGATCGTATCGAATAACATTGTATCCTAATTGCAGTAATTTTCTACAAAATGATGGTGGCCAGTGAATAGCTTGTGAACCTGCTCCCATAATAAGTAGCAGTGTTGGGTGATTTACATCTCCCATTGACTCGGACCAAATTTTTATTCCATTTGAATCAGCAATTTTTTCACGCATCATCTTATACCGTATGATTTGGGTTTTTAAGATAAGCAGCGGTGATCATGCGCCATCGCAGACTGATTGCTACTTGTTCTTTGATGTAAGTGAGAATTTTCTTACTTTTCCAAGAAGCAAAGTCGCTAATTTCTTGGTCACTTAGACGAAAAGCAATGTAGCGGGCTTTGTTCTCTGATTTACAGATTTCGCTTAGCTGCTTGATACATTTTTGGTAACGGCGAAATAGTACCCATACCCGTGTCCCTAAAAATGCAAAAAGAGAAAGGGGGAGTGCGAATAAAAGGACTGTGCTTGCGATAGGAATTTCGATTTCTAAAATAAAACCCAAAAAAACACTAAGCAAAGGGAGGAGGCAAGAAAAAAGAAAAAGAACGGATTCACGACTTGAGCTAAAAAGTGGCCCTAAAAACTTTCTAAAAATACTTGAACTACTTTGGTAAGCAAAAAATTCTTCGTAATTTGATTCTGTGAATCCTTGCCTAGCAAGATGAATCAATTCGTGCGCAAGAACCTCTTTTTGCTGATATAGGCCGAAAAAGTGCCTTCCTGTTTTGAACGATGGGTGTAATTGAATAGCAGCATAGGTACGTGTATCATCTTCTAAAATCCATGTTGCTCCAGCTTCCCAGGGCCAAAGACTTTTTGAAGAATAGACACAAGGGACTTGCTCAGGGATAAAATCAAATAATTCCTTGCACAGAAAAGTTGCCTCATTCATAGAAGATTCTTCGATGTAATCGAAGGGAGGCATAAATAGAGCTCTCAGCCAATCGGAATCAGCATCTATCACATTCACACGGTGGTGAAATTTTTGATCCTCTTCATTGGGACCAGGGATAAGACCAGCTTGATTCCAGTCAATCAATTGCTGGAGTTTTAGATCACTTGATGAAGACATTGCCTTAGTGTAGCAAAGTTATGATTTCTATCGTAGACCTGCTATATTTATTAAATAATCCTTTTATCTTGATATACGATCTATCTTATGGCAACCTACTTTCGAGTTATTCTCACTTATCATTCGAAGGAAAGATTTTATGCATTCTGGAGCGAACGAGTTTACTGATGAGCAGGTTCATCTACTAAAACATTTCGTATCAAACACAGAAAAAAATGTATTTGTATTACGCAACCTCCCTGAGGTCATTAAAGGCGCACTATTCTCTCGTTATTCGCGCTCCACACTCGGGTTACGTTCTCTCTTACTTAAAGAATTTATTCAAAATGAAGATGAAACGAGTTTTGGGGCCATTGCTGGACTAAGAAAAACAGAAGAAGGCAATGAAGAGCAAATGCTAGCGATCAAAAAAGCTCAGAGCTTTTACGATCGTATTTTAGATGGTTATGGTGACGATTCCATTGGTGAGTTAGGTGGAGCCCATTTAGCTCTTGAAAATGTTTCTATGATAGCAGCGAAAGTGATTGAAGATAGTCGTCTCGGTGGCTCTCCTCTTGAAAAGTCGACTCGTTATATTTATTTTGATCAAAAGGTAAACGATGAGTATCTCTTTTATCGTGAGCCTGTTCTCATGACTTCAGCTTATCGCGATCAATACCTAGAAACATGTAATAATCTTTTTGCTACTTACAGTAAGCTTATCCCACCACTTACAGAACGTTTGAAAGAAGCGTTTCCTAAAGATCCTGATACATCCAAAATTGCTTATAACGCAGCGCTTCGCGCTAAAGTTCTTGATTGTTTAAGAGGACTACTTCCTGCTGCGACTTTGACCAATATGGGGGTCTACGGAAATGGTCGCTTCTATGAGATGCTCATTCATAAATTACGCGAGCATAACTTAGCTGAGTTGCAAGATATCGGATGTGATACTTTTGATGAGTTATCACGTGTGATACCGTCATTTATTCGCAGAGCGGGTGATGATCACAAGCACCACCTTGCCTATGCAAAATATTTTGAATCACTCGATGCTGAGCGTAAACTCGTTGCAGCACAACACGTTCAGAGTACAGAACGCCATATGCAGCCAGGTGTTCGTTTGGTTTCTCATGACCCTGATGCAGTAAGTAAAGTTTCAGGCGCTCTCCTATACAATTACAGTGATTGTGGTTTGAAAGAGTTGCAAGATCATTGCGCTAATCTAGGAGAAGAGCAAATAGCACAAATTCTAGATTCAGCTTGCAGCCAGAGAGAAAACCGTCGTCATAAAGGACCACGTGCCCTAGAGCATGCTTACTATACATTTGAAATCACAGCTGATTTTGGAATCTATCGTGATTTACAGCGTCATCGCATTCTTACTCAAGAACGACAACTTCTAACTTGCGATTATGGATTTTACTTACCGCCAGAGTTACAAGGAACTGAACTTGAACAAGACTATATACAAGCTTTAGAAGCTGCTAAAAAAACTTATGATTTGATTCGTCAAGAACTTCCTGAAGAAGCTCAATATGTCGTGCCTATGGCTTATAATATCCGTTGGTACTTTCATATTAATTTACGTGCTCTTCAGTGGTTGTGTGAATTAAGAGCAGCAGCAGCGGGGCACCCAGGCTATCGTTATGTAGCTCAGGAAATGGCCAAACAAGTAGCTGCTGTTCATCCTGAATTTGAAAGATTTTTCAAATATGTAGATTACGAAGGCTATGAAATGGGCCGTTTAGGCCAGGAGCAAAGACAGGCTGAGAAAGCGGAGTCTAATCGAAGCTAAAAACGAGATGATAAACCCATTCTACTTAGTGAGTGCCTGATGGCTTCAAGTACAACGAATAGTAAAGTATTAGGTGCCACTCTTCTGATTGCTGGCAGCTGCATCGGGGCTGCCATGCTTGGTATGCCTGTCATTACAGCAAATGCAGGCTTTTTTCCTTCTTTGGCGATGCTTGTACTTACTTGGTTTTTCATGCTGTCATCAGGCTTTCTTCTTCTTGAAGTAAATTTATGGATGAAAGAAGAAAGTAGTTTGATTTCTATGACAGATAAAACCTTGGGGTTTTGGGGTAAAGCAGCTTGTTGGGGACTGTACCTCTTTTTGTTTTCTTCCCTAATGGTGGCTTATTCATCTGGTAGCGGACAGCTTTTGTCAGGTCTCTTGCAAGATTGCGGATGGAGGATTTCGCAATGGCAAGCGAGTATTTTAGTCATTTTGTTATTTTTAGGACTTCTTCTTAGCGGAACAAGAGCTGTAGATTTATTTAATCGTTTTATGATGACAGGTCTTGTTCTTTGCTATTTTGCTCTTGTCTTTTTTACTTCTACAGAGATTCAGCCTCAGCTGCTTACTCATATGAATTGGAGTGCTACACCTTACGTATTGCCCGCACTTATTGTTTCTTTTGGCTATCATCAGCTGGTTCCAACTCTAACAACTTATCTCGACCATGATGCTCACGCGATGAGAAAAAGTTTATGGATGGGTAGTTTGCTGGCTTTAGCTGTTTATTTACTTTGGCAGTTATTGATTTTAGGTGTTGTTCCTCTTGAAGGAGAGTATGGTCTTTTGGAGACATACCGCCAAGGAGGAGCAGCGACCCAAGCACTTCGCCATGCTGGAGTAAAAGCAAGCATTATTCCAATTTCTCAGTATTTTGCCCTCTTTGCGATTCTTACTTCTTTTGTTGGAGTGGCATTGAGTTTTGTTGATTTTCTTCTTGATGGATTTGGGTGGGAGCGCTCACGATCTTCAGTCTTAACTATTTCCATTCTTATTCTTCTACCCCCTTTTGTCCTTTCTCAAATATATCCTCGCGCTTTTCTTCTTGCTCTTGATGTAGCAGGAGGTTTTGGAGCTGTCATTTTATATGGATTGCTTCCTGCAATGATGGTATGGAAAGGACGGACCACCTTGTCTGATAGTAAAGATCAACGAATGTCTACCGGAAAAGGGATATTGTGTTTTGTCGTCATCTTGGCAATTACAATTTTTTCTGTAGAGTTGTTTAAAGAGCTAGGGATAGCGTAGATCGTTAAAGGATGAAAAGATGTCACAGTGTAGTCGCGTAAGAGGAGGAGTTCTTCTTGTTAGCGGTACAACGATAGGGGCGGCAATGCTGGCGCTTCCAGTTTCGACTGGAGTCGCGGGTTTTTTGCCCTCATTATTGGTGTTTGTATGTGTATGGCTGTATTTAGGGTTTACAGGGTTGTTGGTTTTAGAGACAACTTTGTGGATGGACAGCGAGTCAAATATGATTTCTATGGCTCGGGAAACTTTAGGGCGAAAAGGAGCTATACTTAGCTGGGTTGCTTATCTTTTTCTCTTATACTCGTTGCTTACCGCATTTCTTGCTGCAGGTAGTGGAATACTAGTTGATGCTCTGGAAGCATGGACAGAAGTTGATCTTCCAGATTGGATGGGGCCACTTCCACTTGTTCTTGTCTTCGGATATTTCGTATTTAGGGGTATTGCTCTTGTAGACTGGATCAACCAAATTTTTATGGGGGGTCTACTTTTTAGTTACATCCTTTTAGTTGCTGCTCTTTCATTTCACGTAGATCTTGATCTTACAGCGCATCAAAACTGGTCCTATGTTCTTCCAGCATCTTTTGTTGTTGTTACCTCGTTTGGTTATCATATTATCATTCCAAGCTTAGCGAATTACTTAGAGCGGAATGTAGTAGAACTTCGAAAAGTGATTTTAATTGGGAGTGCTGTTCCCTTTTTTGTTTATGTGCTTTGGGAATTTATGAATTTAGGAATCATTCCACAAGAAGGTCCTTATGGTATTTTGTTTGGACAAGAACAAGGAATGTCATCAACGACTTTAGTAGCAAGACTTCTTGATAAGCCTTGGATTTCTATTTTAGCACGTGTGATGGCTTCGTGCGCTATTATTACAACCTTTTTAGGTGTAGCTCTGAGTTTGTCTGATTGCTTATCAGATGGGTTTAATGTAGAGAAGACAGCTTCAGGGCGTTTACTTCTTTCGGGGCTTACTTTCATCCCACCGTTGTTAATTTACTGGAGTTATCCTGCAATTTTTTTAACAGCTTTGGATATTGCAGGAGCGTTTGGAGTTGTCATTTTACTTGCTCTGATGCCTGCTCTGATGGTTTGGAGCGGACGTTACTACCAAAAACGAGAAGGAACTTTCCAAGCTCCTGGTGGTAAATTAGCACTTCTTATTGTCATTGCTTTATCTGTATTACTTATTTTTGTTAAACTACTCCTTAGCATTGGAATAATATAATAATTAGGCTTAAGTATGAGTGATAAAGAAAAGCGTCGTATTTTAACTGGTGATCGCCCAACTGGTAAATTACATTTAGGTCATTATGTTGGTTCTATTGAGAATCGAGTTAGATTGCAGGATGAGTATGATTGCTACTTCATTATAGCAGATTTACACACCCTCACTACAAAACCAGAGAAAGAAAATATATTACAGATGCGCGATCATATGCGTGAAATGGTGATCGACTATATTTCTTGTGGAATCGATCCTAATCGATCGACGATCTATTTGCAGTCTGCATGCCCCGCTGTATATGAAATGAATCTGATTTTCGAAAATATGGTTTCTACAAATCGTCTGACTGGACTTCCTAGCTTAAAAGAAATGGCTAGAAATGCTCATATGGATTCGGAAAATATGCCTTTTGGTTTATTAGGTTATCCTGTTCTACAGTCAGCAGACATTTTAATGCCAAGAGCACATCTTGTTCCTGTTGGTAAAGATAACCAAGCTCATGTTGAGCTTGCCCGAGATGTTGCTAGGCGTTTCAACTTGTTGTATGGAGAAGTTTTTCCTCAACCTGAATTTCTATTGAGCGAAGTACCGACTTTAGTGGGAACTGATGGAAAAGGAAAAATGAGTAAGTCTGCTGGTAATGGTATTTTCCTTGCGGATGATGCAAAGTCTGTGGAAAAGAAAGTACGAGGAATGTTTACGGACCCAAATCGTCTGAGTGCAGATGTTCCAGGTACAGTAGAAGGCAATCCTGTCTTTATTTTCCATGACGCTTTCAATCCTAATAAAGAAGAAGTTCTAGAGTTTAAAAAGCGTTATCGTGAAGGTACAGTAGGAGACGTCGAGGTAAAAGACGCACTAGCTAAAGCAATTAATCAATTTTTAGATCCTATCAGAGAACGTCGTAAAGAATTAGAGCAAGATAAAGGATATATCGAGCAGGTTATTTACGAAGGCACAGAAAAAATGAAGGAAATTTCTTTCGAAACTCTTAAAGAGATGCGTGCTGCAATGGGTCTTTTTGGAGGATGGAATAAGATTTCTCGAGTCGCACGAAAGAGAATGGAGAATGTCGCAGGATAAGCAGCTCTTTCAGCTTCACAGCGAATATAGTCCCTGTGGCGACCAGCCACAGGCTATAGCTAAATTAAGCAATGGAGTATTGAAAGGCAGAAAACATCAAACTCTATTAGGAATCACAGGATCTGGTAAAACTTTTACGATGGCTAATATCATCGAAAAAGTACAAAAACCTACCCTTGTTCTGGCTCATAACAAAACCTTAGCTGCACAGCTATACCAAGAATTTAAAGCCTTTTTCCCAAATAATGCCGTAGAATATTTCGTCTCTTATTACGACTACTATCAACCAGAAGCTTATATTGCTCGTTCGGATACTTACATCGAAAAAGATATGGCGATCAACGATATGATCGACAAGATGCGTTTGAGTGCTACACGTTCTCTTCTGGAGAGAGATGATGTCATTATTATCGCATCCGTTTCGTGTATTTATGGATTGGGTTCTCCTGAATTTTTCCGTGGATTAAATATTGAAATCCAATTAGGAGAAGAACGAAGACGAGATGACCTACTTCTCCAATTAGTCGAAGCTCAGTACGAGAGAAACGACTATGATTTTGCAAGAGGAACATTTAGAGTTCGTGGAGATGTTCTTGAAATCTTTCCTGCCTATGAAGAATCCATTGCTTATCGCGTGGAATTTTTTGGAGATGAAGTAGAGCGTTTAAGCGAAACAGACCCTCTCACAGGTAAAGTCCGACAACGAATCGAATCTGTAACCATTTACCCAAGTTCTCACCACGTTACACCGGAAGATATTCGCTTAGAAGCGATCGAAACAATTCGAGCAGAATTAAAAGAGCGTTTAGCTTTTTATGATAAAGAGAATCGTCCTGTTGAACACCATCGTTTACACCAGCGTACGATGTATGATCTTGAAATGATCAAAGAAATTGGTTTTTGTAAAGGAATTGAAAACTACTCAAGGCACTTTGGAAAACGAAAAGAAGGTGAGCCTCCAGCTTGTTTGCTCGACTATTTCAGAGAAGATTTTCTTCTTTTTATAGATGAGTCGCACCAATCGGTTCCTCAAGTTCGTGCGATGTATAATGGCGACCGTGCACGAAAAGAATCTCTGGTAGAATATGGCTTTAGATTACCTTCAGCATATGATAACCGGCCCTTAAAGTTTGATGAATTTGAAAAACGCATGAATCAAGTGATTTATGTGTCAGCGACTCCTTCTGAATGGGAATTAGAGCAAAGTAGCGGTGAAATGGTGGAGCAGATCATTCGTCCAACAGGCTTGCTTGATCCAATCATTGAAATTCGCCCTGCATCCGAGCAAGTTGATGACTGTTTAGAAGAGATACGTGCTCATACAGACAAAGGTGGCCGTGTACTCGTTACTTGCTTAACTAAGCGTCTTTCAGAAGAGCTATCTAAATACCTGGAAGAAGTTGGAGTAAAGGCAAAGTATTTGCATTCTGATATTAAAACTATCGAGCGTATGCAAATTATTCGAGACTTACGTCGCGGAGATTTTGATGTATTAGTTGGAATCAACCTTCTGCGAGAAGGGTTAGATATTCCAGAGGTCTCCTTGGTAGCCATTTTAGATGCGGATAAAGAAGGCTTTCTACGTAGCCAAACATCTTTGATTCAAACATGTGGTCGAGCTGCAAGAAATGCTGAAGGACGAGTCATTATGTATGCAGATACAATGACAAAATCTATCAAAGAGTGTGTAAATATTACTGAACATAGAAGAAAAATTCAAACTGAGCACAATAAGAAATACGGTATTACACCCAAGACGGTAATTCGTGAAATCCCACATAAGCTTTCTGATGAAGAAGATGAAGCAGTCTATACTCATGGGAAAAAGAAAAATAAGAAAGAAAAAGTTTCTGAAGAGACTAAGCACCAATACTTGACTCCAGAAGAGATTAGAGGGAAGATAAAAGAATGTGATAAGTGCATGAAAGAAGCTGCAAAAGAACTTCGCTATGAAGATGCTGCTCATTTTCGTGATCAAATGCGCTACTATCAAGAGTTGGATCTTAGTCTATACGAATAGGGAGCTATTATGTCTGAACACCGCGTACAAACAAAGTGGGAGCGCACAAGTAAGTCATTTGAATTCGACCATTATAATCGAGAGCACATCTGGTGTATTGAAGGGAAAGAAATACCAGCTTCAGCAGCGCCAGAATATAAGGGGAAACCTTCTCACGTAGATCCTGAACAAGCTTTTGTTGCTTCTTTATCTAGTTGTCATATGTTGACGTTTTTGGCTTTAGCAGCAAAAAAACGTATTGTGGTAGATCGTTATGAAGATGATGCTTATGGAAAACTAGGAAAAAATGATGATGGAGTAATGGCTATTACTGAAGTGGTATTACGTCCAAGAGTGACATTTGCAGCTGGCCACACTACTAGTTATGATGAATTACAAAAACTCCATGCTAAAGCACATGAGCACTGTTTTATAGCAAACTCAGTGAAATGTCCTATCAAAATTCTTCCTCAATAGTTCTTATAAAGCTTACGAGAGATGGAAAACTCTCTCGTAGCTCTTATTTTTTATCGGAATCTTTCTAGTTCGTCTTCTCCATCCAAAAGTTCTTTAAGTGAGTAAGGAAGAGTTTTTCCCATAAAAAAATGAGTATTTTTTAAATAAGGTTTTAAAAGCATCTTTGTACGTATATCAGTGTCATCTAAAGCTTCAGAGTGATCAAACATTTGAAGCATAATTGCCTCGAAACAGATGGATAGAAATTGTTTTTTTTCTGGTTCTTCACTTATAAGGAAAAGCAATTCTTCGAGACTTCTTTCTTGTAAAAACTTTAGCATTCCACCTTTAAGAGTTTCATGAAAGCGAGGATCAGAATCTTTTGTTTCTAAAATCTTCTTAATTTCACTCTCAAGTTCATCAT
This sequence comes from Waddliaceae bacterium, assembly GCA_002709385.1. Lineage (GTDB taxonomy): Bacteria > Chlamydiota > Chlamydiia > Chlamydiales. The sequence goes on along the minus strand of PAQS01000019.1, from coordinate 67,523 downwards.
GATCAAAGCTATCTTCAAGATGAGAAGTCATATCTTCTCTATTAGGCTTGGTTTGTGAGAGGTATATGTAAGGAAGATACATTGGAAAACCATCTCCAAATACAAGTGTATGTCCCAACTCTACATGTTTTCCAGCTCTTCGGCCGATTTCTATTGCAGCTTCATTGATTGAAAGTACTTTTAAATCCTCTATTCCCAGAGCAGGAACGATAATAAATGGTTTTGCATTGGGATTTGCTTCTAAATACCCTATTCCTACTGCGAGTTTGTTAATAAGCTCTGCAACTTCTTTAGCTTGTGATGGGTCATATTCTGTTTCAATTTCATCTATATGTAATCTTTCAAATTGTATATCGATAGCATTTTTAGCCCAAGATGGGAGCTTATCGATTTCTTCTTGTAATTTTGTGCATATAGTACTTTTTTGACATTCCCATTCTTGTAAAAAGAGCATTTCTTCTTCAGAAATATAATTAAAAGCATTTGGGATAGGGCTTAATCTAAAAGTATCTCCATGATCTACAAAAAATAATTGTTTTGTAGCAGATATGACACGGAGAACGGACTCTATGTGAGTTTTGACATGAACTTCGACTTGTTGAGGTAAGTTCCAAGCAAATTTTTCATCTGAAACATTAGTATTACTTGTAAGGTAGGTAGAGGCAATGTTTTGCACTCTCGCCTTTACAGAATCCATGAGGGAAAGAAAGTCTTCTTTAGGTAGCTGTGACTCTTCTTCTAAGCTTTGTTTCCAAACAGCCCATTGTTCATCAGAAAAAATAGATTCATAAGTGATACTCATAAAGTCCTCCTAGGTACTTCTAAAGAATTTATAAATTATCAGCTAAGAATCTGTTGATCAATAGAAATATATTTAAAAAGAGTTAGGCTTATAAGAAATAATTGACGTTAGATGGTAAGTTTGTTCTATGGTAGTCTCCTAAAATTCCCGTATGAAGGAATTTTTTTAAATAAGAATAATTTAGAGGTTAGTGATGTCTAAAGTAAAAGTAGCAATTATAGGCACAAGTTGGTGGTCTGATGCTATGTATTTACCAGCTCTACAGAATCATGAACGAGCAGAGCTTGTTGCTGTTGTAGGACGTAATTTAGAACGAACAGAGTCTTTTGCGAAACGCTGGAACATTCCGCAGTATTTTGTGTGTATGGAAGATTTATATACGATTGAGTTTGATGCGCTCATTATAGCTACAGACAATCGTTCTCATTATCCTCTTGTTATAAAAGCTTTAGAAAAAGGTAAGCATGTGCTTTGTGAAAAGCCTTTCGGCTTAAATGCTAGTGAAGCAAAAGATATGCTGGATTTAGCTGAAGAAAAGAAACTGGTCAATATGGTGCCTTTTACTTATCGCTATATGCCATTTATTCACTACATACGTGATTTGGTTCATGAAGGCTATTTAGGTAAACCATATCATCTTAATTTACGTTATTTTGCTTCTTATGGAAGAGATGAAGCGTATTCGTGGAGGTTTGATGAAGATGAAGGTGGAGAAGGAGTTATTTCAGATCTAGGTTCTCATTGTATTCACCTTGCTCGATGGATTCTTGGAGATATACGGAGAGTAAGTTGTCAGCTACAAGTTAATGAAAGCCGTCCGCATCCTCAAGGAAAGAAATACCGACAAGAATGTGATGGAGCTTTTTTGCAGTTGGAATTTAAATCTGGAGCAATGGCTAGTATTCATTTATCTACAGTAGCTTATGAAGATACGAGTTTTGGACAAACTCAAGGACTAGAAATTCATGGTTCAGAAGGGACTCTTCATGGTTATTGTGATTACAACCACGTACATATTGTTGAAGGAGCACGACAAGGTGAAGGACCATGTAAAGAACTGTCGATCCCTGAGAAGTATTTAGAGGGCTTAAGACAAGATAACGTTCATAATATGTATAAAGATATTTTCCGAAAAAGCGATACAATGGCGCGGTCTTTTATATCAGCTATTGCGGCTTCTAGTGACTGTGAACCAGATTTCAAAGAAGGTTGGGAGGTACGTCGAGTAATCGATGCAGCGAAAGAGAGTGCTCGATTAAAGAAAGCTGTGGATTTATCACCAACAGAAGTTTCTTGTGAAAGAGGATTGCCCGGGTTAAAGGGAACTGATCATATAGGTTTTACAGTACCTAATTTGAAAGAAGCTGTTCTATTTTTCAAAGAAGTGATTGGGTGTGAAGAGTACTATACTATGGGACCTCTTCAGGCGTCAGAGAGAGAGCTTTTCCGCCGCTTAGATGTTCCTTCTGATGCTACAATTATGATCCAGTTAATGCGTTGTGCTTCAGGGGCAAATTTTGAAATTTTCGAATATCAAAGTTCTAGTCAAAGAGATGTTCTTCCTCGAAATAGCGATCATGGAGGCCATCATTTAGCATTTTATGTAGATGATATTGAGGCTGCAGTTGATTACCTGAAAAAGAAAGGTATTGAAGTGCAAGGAGAGGCTGAGTACAAGACTGAAGGCGAAAGTGCAGGTGAGTCCTGGGTATACTTTAAAGCTCCTTGGGGAATGCAATTAGAACTAGTGAGTTATCCGAAAGGAAAAGCTTACGAGAAAACTTTCGAAGGAAGGTTATGGGATCCTCGTCAAGAGAATTACAAGGCTGCAAGTTCTGAGAAGGTTAATTGTGATGAGCTGTTGGCTACTATCACATAAGTTTTTCTATTTGTAGACAAGGTTGTAAGATTTTACGCGACATCCATTTTGGGGCTTTGTAGATTAAAAAGTTATTTTCCTGGTCTTTTTCTATAAGCTCCAAAGAATCTGCATATTTTATGTATTGCATATGTTCTTGTAATTGAGAGAGTCTTTCTGCATTTTGAGTGTAGATGATAAAGTGGCGTTCTTCTTCATTGGTCGTTAAAATCATGCCCAGGTCCAAATCTTGCTTATGCACAAATTGAGCGAGCTCTTGCCGAAAGTCAATGGCGTTGACCCAGTCTACAGCTGCATTAGCGGGGATTGATGAGATGCTATAAACGAGAGAAGCTTCTTGGAAATATTTAAGGTCTTTTTTCAGAATCATAGGGATAGTGAAGCCACTCATATCTACTTTTGCTTTTTGTAGCTCTGTAGCAGTTTTTAGATCGAGTAAATCACCTGCAATGGTTTGTAGATAAGCAGCGACTTCTTTATCTTTTAGTGTTGTTTTAGCTTTGTCTTTAAGGTTTGAAGTATCTACTAAAATAGGTGCTAGCATTAGAGCTGCTAAGTCGGGAGTCCATATAAACTCAGATTCATCCATCATTTCATAGCTAACAAGTGTCGCAGCGGATCCTACAGTTGCAAGAAGTTTGTCTTTTACAAGCAGGAGAGGGTATGTAATTTCTTCATCAACATGGTGATCTACAATACTGCTTACAAAAGGCTCTAAATATTTTTGCCTCTTTGTCAGTGCATTGTGATCGACTAAATCAATACGTAAAGAAGAGTTGTAATGGGCTTGAGGGAGATCTTCTTCAAACAATAGTGTTTCAGGGCTAATTTGAAGAATTTTTATGAGTTGTTTAGCATCTTTTCGTAAAGCAAGATCTTCACGAGGAATATTGATGATAGGCAAATAGATGTTTTTGTTATTTTTCCGATTTTGCAAGAGGTACGCTCTTCCAATGGCGCAAGAGATGGAATCTAAATCTGCGGATTCATTACCTAAAACATAGTGAACTTCTTGATCAGTATCTAATGGTTTTTTTTTTAACTCAAAAATATTTTTTAGGAATGTTGCTATAGAAGGGGGATTTTGCACAGTATGATTTGTCACAAGTTTGGTGAGTTTGGGTAGGCCTAAGCCTACCCTTCTCCTAATTTTTTGATATGCTTGTTTAGCATTCCTGTCATAGCAAACATTTTGACTGGATCATCGGAACCAAACACTTTAGATAACGCTTCATCTGGATTGATAATACGTTTATCTTTTTCATCTTGAAGGTTGTTTCCTTTAATGTATTCCCATACCTTTTTCATTACAGTAGGGCGGTCCATTTTATTGGAACCAACGACTGCAGCAAGTTCTGGAGATAGTTCTTGCTCAGGCATTTTACGAGGTTTGCGTGTTTGTTTCTTCTTAGCAGTGCCTTTTTTATCCTTTGTTCCTTTTTTCCCTTTCGTGCTTTTCGTTTTCTTTTGGTAAGCCGTTTTAGGGTGGTTAGGATATTTTGTTGCAAGGTCATCTAAATTATTTACGATGATGTCGCAATCTGGAAAGGTTGAGCAAGAGAAGAATGTCTTACCAAAACGAGACTTTCTCGCAACCAAGCGACCGTCACATCCTATTGCAACACATTGTGGCAGGTCTTCTGGATTGATGACTTCTTCGCCTTTTTTAGGGATATTGACAATGCCGCGGCAATCTGGATATTTGCTACATCCTAAAAAAGCACCGTAACGACCATGGCGAATCACCATGTCAGCGTTACAAAGAATACATTTCTGATCCCAATTGAAATCTTCCGCGTAATCTTCCTTATTAAAAGTCAGCTCTTCAATTGGTGCAGAATAGTCACAGTCTGGATATTGCGAGCAACCAAAGAAGTATTTTGAGCGCGACCAAACTTTTTGCAATTTAGCTCCACACTTGGGACAATCAATATCTGTCTCAATCTTAGGAACAAATGCCTCTTTCTCTGCTATTTCCAGCATAGGGTGAAATTTTGTCCAAAATTCACGAACAACAGATTTCCACTCTTTGCCTTCTTCAGCAATTAATTCTAACTCATTTTCCATGCCAGCTGTGAAATCGGTATTCATGATTTCAGCAAAACTATTCTCCAGCATGGCAGCAATGACCTTGCCTAACTCAGTTGGTTGAAGCCTGTTCCCTTCTTTCGTCGTATACTCACGGTTCTGAATTTTGTTCATGATCGAAGCATAAGTAGATGGACGACCTATACCCGATTTTTCTAATTCTTTTACAAGAGATGCTTCAGTAAAGCGAGGAGGAGGACGAGTAAATGCTTGGTCACTTCCAATATCGTGTAGCTCTGGTTTTTGACCTACTTCTAAAGGAGGAAGAATTTTCGACTCTTCAGGTCCTGCATCATCGTCATTCTTTTCCTCATAAACAGCAAGGAAACCTTGGAACTTGATGATCGATCCAGTGGCACGTAAAAGCAAGCCTGTATCGGTTTGGATATCAGCTGACACAGTGTCGTAGATCGCGTCTGTCATTTGAGAAGAAACAAAACGCTTCCAAATCAAACTATAAAGGCGGAACTGATCTGGTGTAAGGAAAGATTTAATTTTTTCTGGAGGATGCTCTAAATTCGTTGGGCGGATGGCTTCGTGGGCGTCTTGAGCTTTTTTCTTTGTACTGAATTCGTTAGGTTTTTTTGGTAAGAATGGTGGTCCGTATTCAGTCTGAATATGCGTACGAACCTCTTCAATCGCTTCCGGTACAATGCGAACAGAATCGGTACGCATGTAGGTAATCAAACCTTCTGTACCTTCGTTGCCCATGTCAATACCCTCATAAAGCCCTTGAGCAATACTCATGGTTTTTGACGAAGAAAAGCGATAGTGACGGCTTGCTTCCTGTTGAAGAGTTGAAGTAATGAACGGAGGAACAGGACGTCTTTTCTTCTCTTTGCGGTCTACTCGTGTGACTTCAAATGCCGCTGATTTCAGACGCTCTACAATAGCGTTAGCTGTCTCTTCATTCGGAATTAAAAATACATCTTTTCCTTCAATCGTTTCCTTTTCTACTTTTTTGCCATCAACAGAATAAAGCTGAGTGCGGAAAGTAGAATCATCTTGAACATCACGAAGCACAGCACTAATGTTCCAGTATTCTACAGGATTGAAGGCTTCAATCTCAGCTTCACGATCAACAACAAGCTTTAAAGCTACAGATTGCACACGGCCAGCAGATAAGGCCCCATCTCGCCCTCTTTGAATACGACGATTCAAAATAGGAGAAATTTTATAACCCACGATGCGGTCTAGAAGACGACGAGCTTGCTGCGCTGCAACCAATGCTTCATTGATTGCTCGAGGGGTTTCCAGAGCTTTAGTAACAACCTCTTTAGTAATAGAGTTGAAACTTGCTCTTTGAATATTTGTTCCTTTTGGAAGAATATGCGCGATGTGCCAAGCAATGGCTTCCCCTTCACGGTCAGGGTCGGGAGAGAGATAAACGGTGTCGCATTGCTTCGCAGCTTTTACTAGATTATCAATAACTTGTTTCTTGTCCGGAAGAATCTCGTACTTAGGATTAAAATCATCTTCTAAATCTATCCCAAACTCTCGCTGAGGAAGATCGCGAATATGACCAATCGAAGATTCAATAATATAATCTTCGCCAAGAAACTTTTTTAGAGTCTTGATTTTGGTAGGTGACTCAACAATAATTAATGATTTACCCATCTAGCTAGCGCCTCTTAATAAGCCCAGGATCCAACGCACAATCTATCTAGATCCCTTGAATATTGGGTTTCAATAGATTAGGTAATTAATAGTTCCACTATATTATCTTAGTTTTTGCCCACTGTCAAATACTCGGGTTCTCATGCAAGCAAAAATTTAGAAAAACATCTTTTAACTAACATGCTTTTCTATATAGTTTCCCAGGGTATTCTTTAATAACTTTTTTTAAAACTAATCCCATTAATAATACATTCAGTTTCGTAATAGGAAGTTTTGTAATACTAATCAAGTCTTCTATACTTAGCTCATCATCAGACATTTGAGATAAAATATTTTTTTCATTTTCCGAGAGTTCTGGTCCTTTCGGTTTTTCAGGAAGAATCTCAAAAAGATTTGATTGCATATCTAAATGTTGAAGAATATCTGTGGAACAATCCACAAAATGAGCCTCCCTGCTTTTGAGTAGCTGATGATTGCCTTGAAAACGACTTTGATCAATGCGCCCAGGTATAGCAAAACAAGGTTTTCCTTGCGACCTTGCTTTATTGATCGTAATCATAGAGCCACTTTTTGAGGGGGCTTCGATAAGTAAAACTCCACAGCTCATGCCACTTACGATGCGGTTACGCTGTGGGAAATGTTGGCGATCAGGGCTTGCAAACATTGGGTATTCAGAAAGAACAGCACCTTTTTCTGCAATTTTTGATGCCAAATGAATATTTTCTTTGGGGTACATTTGAGCTAAACCTGAACCAATGACAGCTATTGTTCGTCCAGATTTAAGTGCTCCAACATGAGCTGCTGCATCAATTCCTAGAGCTAACCCCGAAATAATGGTGATCCCTTTTCCTGCAAGTTCAGCTGAAAGGCGTTCGGCACTTTCTTTACCATAATGACTGCAAGCTCTTGTTCCAATAATAGCAAGTGTCGAGTTGAAATCTTGTTCTGTTAAGGAGCCAACGGCGTAAAGAAGAACAGGTGCGTCAGGAATTTTTCGAAGAAGAGGAGGGTATTGGGGATCTGTATAAGGAATGAGTTGTGCATTATATCGATGGACTAAATCAAGGTCTCTTTGCCAATCATCTCGTTCATTCCATGTTTTAAGGGAAGTGATGATTTTATCGCCGAGGCCGACGATTTCTTTCAACTTTTCTTGTGGTGCCGATAGGATAGCTTGAGCAGAATGAAAATGCTTTAGAAGTAAGCGAGTTTTCATTGGTCCAAGAAAAGGAACATGATTGAGAATAAGAAATGCCGTTTTTTCGTCCAAAATTCGCTATCTATAGTGACTTTAAAATTGTTATGCGTTTTCGAGAGAACTCTCGCTGTGCAAGCTTACAGTCTTCCAGCTTCTCAATTCAAGCAGTATTTCTAGTTAAGAAGGAATATTCCTTCCAGCCATTGGTGCCGGACACTCACCAATGACTGTGCTAGATGAAGGAATATTTTGGCCTAAAGGCCTCATTGCCACGTCTTTGCTAGATACCACCGAAACCGGTGATTGTTAATGCAAGCTTAGGAATAATTTAAGTCAAAAGCTAAAGGTCTGTGTTTTCTGTCTCGTTCATCGCATATAGATTTTCTAAGAGATTCTCCACTACTGGTGGGTCTTTGGGAGCTCCCTTACTGAATTTTAAATACTTTTTGAAACTGCGAGCTGCTTCAAGAGCTTTACCTGCAGTTTGGTAAGCATTACCTAAATGGTAATAAGCATCTGCATATTCTTTATCGAGTTTGATCGCTCGTTGAAATGAACGGATTGCTTTGTTTATTTTGTTGACTCTGATGTAAGCCAAGCCGAGGTTGTGATGGATCAGAGGATGATCGGCTCGTTTCTTCAGAATCGCCTTGTACGATTCGATTGCAAGCTCATCCCAAAACTGAGTACTAGGGGTCATGCTCTTTCTCCTTCATATAAGTATGAGCGCGCGCTTTATGCAGCACGCTGAACAATTTTTAAATATAAGAAGGGGAATCGGCCACACCTAGTTCTCCATGTAAACAGGAGAGTGCTACGATATAGTTTGTCTACGATACCTGGAAGTTCAAGTGAACAAGGTATATTCACAAACGATACATATGGCTGGCGTGGTAACTGTGTGAAATCATTTCACCAAGAATCACGGCCCAATTTCCAATAGTCAGCCTTTTTGAGATCTATGTCTGGTCTAGACACGGGTCCTTGATCTCAGCTAACTATTTTCCTTCCTCGCTTTGGGTATCGACCACCACAGCGAGGATCTTTAGAAAAAAGTGCAAAAAAAACAAAAAACTTAAAGTAAAAGACTTATGTATTAGTTTTGCTCACTGCTTGTTAAAAGCTTTGCTTCAATATAGCGCTCAAGAGAGATGCTACCATTGATGAAATTTTGCTTAATAGTTGGGGCTTCCGGGCCTGCAGGTACAGTCTTCAAATAATCATTCAATTCTGTCCATGCAGAATTTTGTGATTCGAAGTCTAACTCATTTTTTAAAACAGCAATACGTAGGAGATTATAAGCTAGAAGCTGAGACTGCTCATTTTGCTCAACAAGGTCGCCATGGAGAACTTCGGAAGCTTTCAAAGCTTCTTCTAGTTTTCCTTGAGCGATTAAAAGGCTCGTTTCACTAAAGGCAAGATAGGTGGAAGGAATGGTATTCTTTGTACGATTTAAAATACTTTCTGCGTATTTTTTTGCTGTTTGCACATCACCTTCCTGCATGTAATGTTGAGCAAGGCGGCCATCATACTTTGTGTGTAAGTCTTGCAGGTCATTCATTTTTTCTGTGATGTTTTGCAAAACTTGCTGAGGCTCATTTGTGCCCATTTGTAGCTGTTGCATGTAAGCTTCAGCTTCCAAGTAATCTTTTTGTACTCTGAGTTCTTTATCAGCAGAGAAGCGCGTGATAGCTAATACGCCCACGATAATTACTGCAATACCATAGATAATTTTTGTGCCATGGTCGCTTAAAAAAGAGGTTAATTGCTCCTGAAAAGCAGATTCAGATTCATCAGTTTCAAGAGGAGGAGTTTCGTGGGCCATAATTAGAGTTCTTACTATTGTATGGTTAGAAAAGCTTGAATTACTAGGCTATAGAAATTCGAAATTTTTGAAAAGTAGCGCTTACTTTGCTATGATTTCTTTTCTTGGGATGAAGAGCTTTTATGCAGCTTGCAAGTAAGACCTTTGACTTGCCAATCAAATCATACAAGCGGTAGTTTTTTAGATAAATACTCGTGGTTCGTTTTATGCAGCATACAAAAATAGATAAAAATAATGATTCTGGAACTCTAAAAGAAGTTGAAGTACGTAGAGTCCTTGTTAATCCTCGTCAACCTCGGCGGCATTTTAGTCCTGAAGACTTACAAGACCTTGCCGATTCCATCAAAAGTGTAGGGCTTATTCACCCTCCAAGTGTTCGCTATTTATCCGAAATTGATGCTTATGAACTGATTTCTGGTGAAAGACGTTTAAGAGCAAGTGAAATGGCAGGGCTAAAAAAAATACCTGTGATTATTCAAGGTGCAGATGTTCGACGTTCGGCAGAAGCGGCTTTGGTAGAAAATATCCAGCGTGTTGATTTAAATCCTTTAGAAGTTGCTGAAGCTTTACGAGACTTGTCAAAAGAATTTCATATGAATCAAGACGAGCTTGCGAAGCGAGTTGGTAAAAAAAGATCTACTGTCGCAAACTACATGCGCCTTATGTCTCTTTCTCCCTCTATTCAACATAGTGTGAAAAGAGGAGTTGTGAGTATGGGGCATGCAAAAGTGATTCTCTCGTTGGAAACAGAGGAGCAACGTGAGCTATTGCACGAGATGATTCTACGTGATGAGCTTACAGTACGACAGGCTGAAGAGGCTGCAAGGCGTATTTCTAGCCGCTCTAAAAAACAAAAACTTGTTTACCGAACTCGCGATTTTTATTTAGAGCAGTTGGAAGAGCGTTTAAAAGAATCTTTAGGGACAAAAGTATTGATCCAAGGTAAAGGGAAGCGTGGAAAAATTGTCATTGATTATTATTCATTAGATGATTTGGATAGACTTCTTGAACGATTTGGAGCTACTTCCACGATATAATAAATGTAGGATGATTTGCCGATGGACTCTGCTGGATTACATGTGAATCTCTGGGCTCTTGGTTTTTTGTGCCTATTATTTGTTCTATTTGGAATAGGACAAAGATTCACAAAACCTTACTCTCAAGCGAAATATTTTCTCTCTCAAAAAGGTAAATTTCTATCGCTGAATTCATGGAGAACTCGTTTTAGTACGAGTCCTTTTTACCTTTTGATTGCATCTCTTTTTTTATTTTCTTTGGCATTTCTTGATCCCTATTGGAGCTTTCCTCTAGACCCACAAACAAAGGAACCCAAAGAACAACAAGAAGGAACTGAGACAGAAGAGCTTCCTGTCCCTACTGAAGGTATCGCTATTTACATGGTTTTAGATCAATCCGGATCAATGGGAACTCCAGTAGAATACATTGGGTCTGATGGAAAAACCATACGCTTATCACGTCTACAAGTGATGAAAGAGATTAGTCGTTTATTTGTAGAAGGGGAAAAAGACTTAGGTTGGAGTGGTCGAGTCAATGATATGATTGGGCTTGTAAGCTTTGCTCGTACAGCACAGATACATTCACCTCTTACTCTTGATCATAAAACTCTGATAGAGCAGCTAAATAAAATTGAAGTAGTTAGAAGACAGGGAGATGATGGTACTGCGATCGGTTATGCCATTTATAAAACAGTAAATCTTATACAAGCTTCTCGCTACTTTGCTGAAGAATTGCTCGCTCCAGGAGAGGCTCCATATACCATAGAAAGTTCAGTTATTATTCTCGTAACTGATGGAATTCAATCGCCTAATCCTTTAGATCAGAATCATCCTTATCGGAATATGGGACTCATTGAAGCTTCAAACTATGCAAAAGAGCAAGGAGTACGTGTTTATTTAATTAACATTGATCCTGCTGTGGCAGCACCTCAATACAGGAGCCTTTATAACGAACTTGAGAAGACAGCAGAGTCTACAGGTGGTCGTTTTTATGTTGCAGATCAATCAACAAGTCTGTCTGAGATTTACGAAAATATTGATACATTGGAAAAAAGCCGTTTACCAGGAAATCGACTTGTTGAGCTTCCAGTAGCAGAAAATACAGAGCTTGATCGATCATTGTTTGAAGAAAAACATTTTTTTCAGATCTTTCTTTTATTAGGAACAGCTCTATTTTTCCTTTCTCTTCTTACTGAAAGCACGGTTTTTAGGAGGGTACCGTAATGTTGCATACAATTTATTATGGACATCCTGAATTAGCTTTTTTGTTTTTAGGTCTGCTTCCTTTAGTTGCGCTTTTCGTATGGGAATCTATTCAAAGACAAAAAGCGATCTTGCTCTTTCCTGTAATGGGAGAGTTTCGATCTAAAATATTGCATCGTACGAAGCGAGCTTTAGCTTTGCTAGCTTGGATTTTTCTTTGTTGTGCTCTTATTCAACCGAGAGGTAATCCTCGTTATCCAGAAGATAAAAAAACGGAAGCTCTTCAGCTACAAGATAGTGATCCAGAAATCAGAAGCATGATCACACGTAGATTAGCTCATGATATTGTCTTTCTACTTGATGTATCTGCTTCTATGGAAGTCACTGATATGCGAACAGGGCAAAGCAGACTTGATTATGCAAAAGAAGTTATTGATGAGTTAGTAGAGCAGCTCCGTGGAGAAAATGCCGGAATTTTTGCTTTTACATCGGAATTATCAGCAGTGAGCCCGCCTACTGTAGATTATCTATTTTTACGACTCATGTTAAGGCAAGTTGGAATCAATGAAGGTGATATTGCAGGTACAGACCTCCTGGAAGCTTTAGATGCCACACGTGAGAAATTTTTTTCTCAGACCAGCAATAAGTATAAAACACTTGTTGTATTGACTGATGGGGGAGATACACAGCTGGAACTAAGTAAAGGAGAAGAACGAGAGCGAATACTACAGGCTATTTTAGGACGTATTGCAGATGCGGAAAAATATAAACTACAAGTATTTACAATTGGTTTAGGAACCGCTTCTGGAGATATTATACCAGGAGTTGAATTCGAAGGAAAAGCCGTCCAATCCTCTTTAGACGAGGAGCTTTTAAAACGCTTAAGCGATACAGGAAACGGGCGTTATTTTTTTGCTAATCAATATTCAGCAATGGGCATTGCGGATGCTTTGGCTCGTGAAATTCAAAATCGTCAATTGCTACTAGAAGAAAGCGAAGAAGAAATAGAATTAGATATGTCAGCTTTAAGCAATCGAGAACCTATTTTTGATGAATATTTTCAGTATCCTCTATCATTAGCCATTATTTCTATTCTTCTCTCTTTGCTAATACCTAGTACAAAACGACGTATGGAGATGTCTACATGAGGTTTTGGAATTCCTTATTTTTCTTCTTAGTTGTTTTTGCGCAGCTTTCAGCTCAAGACTCTCGTTTGGAAGCTCGAAAAGCAAAAGCTCTTATTGATTTAGGTCGCATTGATGAAGGAATCAATGTTTTGCAAGATCTATTAAAGAGAAAGTTGAGTATCGATGAGAGAACAGCAGTACTTTATAATTTAGGTAGTGCTTTTTTGCTAAAAAATGAGCCTGAAGAAGCTCTTCGTATTTTTTCGAGAGTACTTATCTCGGAAAAAACAGATCCTTACTTAAAGTTAGGGATTTCTTTTCAGCGAGCACAGTCTCGTTTATTGATTGCTGACCAAAAAGAAGACCCTCTTGATTCTTTAGAAGAAGCCTTAATTGATCTTGATTCTGCAGAACAGATCTTTTTAGAGATGGAAGAAAAAAACATCGATTTTTCTCCTTTCAATCATGCATCTATTTCAGAAATGCATGCTACAATACTAAAAAAAATCATCTGGTTTAAGAAAGAACAAGAAGTAACTCGTCGTGATAAGAGGGATTTAAAGACACAAATTGAGTATTTAATAGATTTTACTGAAGAAGCTCAAGAAGAGCTCTCTTCTCCTGCAAAACCTTTTTTTTCTATACTCATTCAATGGAAAAATCAAAGTGAAGACTGGGAGAAGCTACTACTTTTAGCAAAAGAAGAAAACTCTGAAGCAGAAGAAGAAAATCATTTATTAAATATTATTGTTGAATCTCGAAATCACTGGCAAAAAGCTCTTGAGTGGGGAAAAGAAAATCAAGCAAGTAAGAGTTTCATAGAATTCTTAGCGACAAAAAACTTCTTAAATATCGCATTTTGGTCTTTATCTAACGAAGATGTGATAGAAAAATTACTCGATACAAGAGTCACTCTCTATCGTTCTTTAGAAGAAGAGCGTTTTTATGAGGCACGTTTATCATTTCTCATGAAGTTCAACGAACAGTTGGCGGAACTTCTTCGATCTGCAAATTTTCATGGTGAAGGAATAGAAAATAAGCATCCTCTCTACGAACAAGTATGGATGGAAAACTTAAAGATAAAGCAAAAAGAATCCCTTGCAAATTCTATTGAAAAAGCTGTTGTAGATTCTACTTATCTTGAGCAAGCTGAATTAGAAAAACAAAGATATCTCTTAATGAGACAATCAGAAGATGAAGTGTTTTTTCAAGCTCTTACTTCTGAAGAAGAAGAAAAGCGACAAAAAATCGAGTATCTTGACCGTGTGTTCTCATTGCGTATTGATTCAGCTCCTAGCACCTTTTTATCAGCATACATTCGAGATGTACGGAAAGAATTGTCTTTAGAAAAATCAAGTTTTGCAGCAATGCAGAATTCATTAAAACAAGCATTGAGGCAATGGAGACCTGATTCTTATCTCATTTTACAATTGGAAGAGTATTTATCTTCTCACGGCAAGTATGCAGATCGTGAGTCCTTACAACAAAATAATCTCTATAATATGGAAAAAGATCTTCTGCAAATTCATGAAGAACTTTCTTTTCTTAAAGAACGGGATCTCTCTCCATTAGATTATGAACCTATTCAAGAGATATTGAAGAAAACAAAAGATAGAATGGGAAAAGCCATAAGTTTATGGAATCAGGGTAGAGAAAAAGGTACTCAACTGTATGTGAAGTCTGTAATTATAGAGCTTCTACATCTTCTGAACTCTTTACGCCCACCTCATGAAATAAGTGAATTTTTGCAAAGCTTGGTATCTCAACAATACAAATCATTGGAAATGACAGAAGATTTGCAGTCGTTACAAAAGTTTGAAGCTAGCGATCATGATCTAGAAAGCTTACTTGCAGAGTCGCAGTTAATAAATTTGTATTTTGCCAAAAAATTTCCAGACTATGTTTTAGCGCAGACGGCTCAAGAAGATCAGCCAGAACTTACTTTAGATCAGGTAGAGTCAATGCCACCTTGGAATGAGCTTATACCCTTGTTTAATGAAGGGACAGAAGCTGCAGAAAGAGCGTATAGGGATCTCTCTTCTACTCCTCAACAACAAAATTCAGCGAAAGATGGGCAAAAGCTTGCCTTTGAAAAATGGAAAGAAGTTTTAGAAAAGTTAAAAGATAAACAAGAAGAAAATACACCTCCTGAAGAAAATGACCAAGAATCTGATTCAGGCTCTAGTGAAGACTCAGCAACGAATCAGGATGATCAAGTGAACCTTGATCAGAATGAATCCTCTAGTGAGAATGAAAGTCAAGATTTCAATGAAGACGAAAATCCAAATTCTTCTTCTGAACAACGCCCTGATGAAGTTCTCCAGAGACTACAAGAAATGATGAAAGAGGATCAGGGAGATCGTACTCGTCGACAGGCAGTAAAAGAAGGTTTACGACCATGGTGAAGAAAATCATTAGCTCAGTATGCGTGCTCTTTTTTTGCTTTAGTACATTCCTTTTTTCTGATCCTTCTCTATCTGTTGAAATTCAAGGAGATGTTGCAACAGAAGGAAGTCGCATTATCGGTATCATCACGGTGACTTATAGCAAAGAAGATGGTGAGCCAAATGCTGATAGCTTTCTCTTAGAGGAAGAACCTTTAAATGTAAGAAATCTAGGTACAAGTACAAGCTTTCGCGTGACAGAGATCAATGGGAAAAGAGAAAGTGAAACTACCTTGTTTAGCAAGTATCAATTCGAACTTCCAGGGCGTGATGCAGGCTTATATATTTTACCTCCTATTTCTGTTCTTGTAGGTAATTCCCGAATAGAATCCTCTGGGGTTTCTTTTGAGGTTTTAAGTCCTTCTATTAATCCAGATTTTAGACTTCAAGCTTCTATTGAAGGGAAAACACCTCTCTACCCAGGACAGCGTGCTCGTTTTACTTATTTACTCTATTACCGAGAAGCGGTAGATGTGAGCGTACAAGAGCTGCCATTACTGGAAGCACGAGGCTTTAAGACGATTGGAATGAAAACAGAGCGACAGCTTCGTAAGGGACAAAGTCATGTGATGGAGCTATCGCAAGAAGTAGAAGCTATGGAACCAGGAGAGTACTATTTTGGTCCATCCTACATAGAAGGATTCGCCTATCAGACAGATTTTTTTGGCCGTAGACGATACCGTAGGCCTGCTATACGAGCCCAAGCCAATACTGTATCAGTAGAAGTTTTGCCTCTTCCAGAAGAAGGAAAACCTTCCTCTTTTGATGGAGCAATAGGAGTATTTAATTGGGATGTTCGTTTGCTTGGAAATGCCACTTTAGGGGTTGGTGATAAACTACAATTAGAGATCGAAGTAAGCGGCCATGATGGTCTACATTCAGTAAGGCTTGCACGTTTGAGTGAGCAAAGTGAATTAAAAAAACATTTTCGTATGAGTTCACTTCCAGCTCAGGTAAAAGATGGGGAATTATCCAAAACATTTATCTATGAATTGAGACCTCTTTCTAGTGATGTTATAGAAATACCTTCCCTGCAATTGAGTTTCTTTAATACACAAACAAAGACATACGAAACTTTATTCAGTAATCCTATTCCTTTAACAGTTGAAAATTTACTTGAGCCCAAACAAACGCTGCCATCTCAGAAAATAGCTTCTCATCCAAAAGAAGAAGCAGAAGAAGAAAGGAATATTGAAGAGTCTTTGGAGATAAAAAAGATTGAGATTTTAGGAAACTATACTCTTTCTTCTGAAGATTTAAAAAATTCCTGGTATAAAACACTCAAAATTTTATGGCTATTACCTGTCATTTTGTTTTGTTCTTTGATGCATTATTCACTGTTATTTTTGTTTAAGCGAAAAGATCGGCGGAAAATACTTTTGGCAGAGCAATATTTTATTCAAGCTAATGAGATTAATGATCCAGCACGCTTTTTCTTAGCCATGGAAAAAGCTTTGATTACGCGTTTATGGGAGTCTCGACTATTAGCCATACAGATAAAGTCTTATCATGATCTACCTGGTGAAGGTAAATGTGCTGAAGTCAAACAATTTTTATCTGAAATAGAAGAGCAAGGTTTTTCCTTTCAACAAACAGGATCAATGGAGCAAATGAAAGAGAATGCGAAGAAAATTTTTTATGAAATCTCTTAATACATGTCTCCTCATTATAGCTTGTTTAGTAGGATCGATGCTTTGTGGAGAATCAAGTACTTTAGAACAAGCGCATAATAGTTATAAAAAAGGCGAAGCGGCCGATAATTTTCTTGAAAGATCTCAAGCATTTAATCAGTCACTTACCCTCTATAAAACGTTAGAAAAAAGATCTCAAAATCCAAACCTTTTATACAATATTGGGAATAACTATTACCAATTAAGCGAGTATTCTTGGGCTAGGTGGTATTATGAGAGAGCTCTTTTACAAAGTCCAAGGAATGAGAAAATTTTATATAATCTTGCTTTAACCAAAGAAAAATTAGGATTAAATGAAGAGAAAAATTTTCTATTTTCAGCACCTCTTCTAAATTTATCTATTTATGAAAAGTCACTACTATTAGTGTTGTTTTTTGCTTTTGCAGTACTACTCAATTCCATAAATCTATGCTTATCTAAAAAAAAGATAGTGTATAGCTTGCAGATAAGCATTCTTTTGTGCTTAATTACTTGTATGAGCTTGGTATACGACTATTATCTTGCACCTGTTCAAGGAATTGTTATGCATGCAAGCAATCTTCATCGAGATGCAGGAGCTCATTATGCCTTAGTACAAGATGACCCTGTTTTAGAGGGAACACGACTTCGTGTACTAGGTATTGATAAAGAAAGCTCCTGGGTTCAAGTTTTGACACTTACAGGAGAAATAGCCTATCTACCTCAAGAGTCTATACGCTTGGTAGATTGAATGATGGGATTTTAGGGATAGTTATGAAAGAAGGTTCGGACCAAACAATCTTCAATAAACAAGATGAATCTAGCAATTACTCCCACATTCATGAGATACTAAGACCTCTGCAAGAGCAGCAAGGTGATGCGTATATTGTCGAATTAAAACAAGTTTCTGCCATGGATCGACGTTTTCGGTCTTTGGAATCTTCTTATGCATCTCTATATACCCGGGTATCAGACATCGAAACAAAAGTTCGACGCCGCAAAGAAGAAGTACAGTAAATTTGACATGAAATTTTCATGCAAAAGAGAAGACCTGTTCCCTATACAAAAATTAGCCGAGCAGGATATGCTTTGTTCTCAACTATGTATGAGATCTTTCTAGCTTTAGGTTAGAATAGTTAATTAAGTTCCCGAAAAGTAAATACTAATCGGGTTTGACATGTATTAAATTAATAAAGCTACTTGTTTTAAGAGTTTTATTGATTTTATTAATCTATTTATTGATGAGTTACATGCTTCAAACTTTGTATAGTATTCCTTAGTAGCGCAGGTATTAGGCGATGGATTTACAGCGTCGTGCTCTTTACAATCTTCTCCGAATGAACTGGCTGCAGGAGCCTCAGATTGAGGTTGAGCCGTGGCAAGTAGAAGATTATCGAGAGTTGCCCAAAGAAGAATTATTTCGTCGCCTTAGAGAATTGGGTGTTCGTATGGATGAGGCTTATTTTTTGGCCTTTTCTGAGGAATTCGATAATCCTGAAGAGTTATCTGATGCTATGGGTAGCGAAGAGGCTGAGCCGCAAGAGCAAGATGAGTGTTACTTACTTGTTTTTGAGTTATGGCGGCGTTTAATACCTGAGCGTCCTTCTCTCAGTATTTTTTGTGATGAGTTGGATCGACAAATTTATGCTCATGACCGGGCTGAGCTTGAAGACGAAGAGCATATGCAGGATGTTCTAGCAAATTTACAAGATCTTTTGGATGAGAATACGGATCAGGGAGAAAGCCCTAATTTAGTTTTTAATTCAGTGGCAGATGCTAGTGCTAATGATTTAGAAAGTTTTCTCTACGATTTTATTACAGGGCAGATCGAATCAGGGAATTTAGAATATGCATCTGAACTTCTTGATGGATTTTATCCTTACGTATCAGATCCAAGATGGTTTGCTTTGTTAAAAGCGAGATTGGTTGCTGACTCTGATGCAGATCGGGCTAACGAAATTATAGAAGAGATTTTTCGAAATACGAAAAAGTTGCCTGATCTCGAGTTCGATTTAGAAATGCTGATTGTGCTTACTCAAGTTGGTGAGAGAGCCGTGTTTGTTAGCATTCTTCGTCGAGCAATAGAGTTACTTAATAAAGAAGAAGATTTACAAGATTTAATTAGTATTTGTGCAGATTACTTCCAGTGCTTAGATCGTGATGAAGATGACTTAGCCTTACAGAAGCTCTTAAAAAAGAGATCTGGCTATGACCTGAATCAACCGATTGATAAAAACGATTCTGCAATGAGCGAATTGATTGGGCTTGTTGGATCTTGTGCTTCTAGCTCCGCAGAAAACGGAGATTGAAGCTAAAAGTTTAAAATGCTCACAAAGTAGTATTTAAATACCTTTTTTATCCATGTTATAGCTATAGAAGCTTCTGAATTAGAGAAATACGACTCTAATTTTAGTGAGGGCTTGTCCAATGATACGGATATGCCCTAAGAAAAGCGTTTTTTTTGCCTAGTCTAAGTTTTTGATTTTTAGTGTTGGACTAGAAGTAATACGACGTCTCATTTTTCAACGCAAAATATTGATATTAAGAATTTAAGTGAGTAGCTGTAACTCATCTCACAAAAGAAATTTTGTTGCTGGGTTTAGGCAAAGTCTTGCTTGACTTTTAGGTATTATACTTCGTTATGATTGGGGTACGACTACAACATCTTGTAGTTTCTTTCGAAGAATACTACAATATATTGGGTCTCGTACGAAAAAGAATTTAAACGCGCGCTATGAGTATTTTTGGCTAATTAGAGTGTAAATAGGTTTTATATACTTGTGTGGAGTGTATAGAAAAATCTAAACGCGTTGTTTAGCCTGACAGAACATTATGTAAATGGAGATGAGTCAATGACCAAACCTAGCTCTCGAGCGGTAGCAACAGCCTTACGCACCTATCATCGCCCAGTCAATGACGGCGAAGATTTGCTCGAAACCTGGAACGATGTAGTAGGCAGAGTAATCAACCATCAGAAATGGTTGTGGGAGCGAGCGCTTGGTAAAGAA
The DNA here is from genome assembly GCA_002709385.1 of Waddliaceae bacterium. Lineage (GTDB taxonomy): Bacteria > Chlamydiota > Chlamydiia > Chlamydiales. The sequence goes on along the minus strand of PAQS01000019.1, from coordinate 47,667 downwards.
TTAAATGAAGAGCAAAAAGCTGAGCTTGAAGAGCTACGTAGTTTAATTCAGGGCCGTTATATTGCACCAGCTGGTAGAACTTTATTTTTAGGTGGAACAGAGCTTGCACAGCGTCGTGAATCTAGCATGTTTAATTGCTCATTCACTCAAGTAGAAACTGTTTATGACGTCGTTGATGTTCTTTGGCTTCTTTTACAGGGATGTGGAGTTGGGTTTGAGCCTGTGATCGGAACACTTAATGGTTTCCGCCGTCCTCTAGAAGAAATTGTTGTCATTCGTTCTAATCGCACAGAGAAAGGTGGGCGAGAAAAAAATCTTGAAACGTATGATCCTGAAACTCACGAATGGACAATTTCTGTCGGTGACTCAGCAATTGCATGGGCTAAAGCTGTAGGTAAGTTAGTAGCTGGTAAATTTCCTGCAAAAAAATTAACTTTAGATTTCTCACAAATCCGTCCTGCTGGTGAGCGGTTGAAAGGCTACGGTTGGATTTCATCTGGCGACGAGCAAATCGCAAAAGCGTTTAAAGCAATTGCAACAATTATGTCTAATCGTGCAGATCAGTTACTGACTCGTATGGATATTTTAGACATTGTTAACTGGCTTGGAACTATTTTATCTAGCCGCCGCTCTGCACAAATTGCTTTGTTCGAATACGGACAACCTGAATGGGATGAATTTGCTACAGCTAAAAAAGATTGGTGGGTACACGATAAAGCACACCGCTGCCAATCCAATAATAGTCTCTTATTCAGACACAAGCCAAGCCGTGAAGAACTAGAGCAAATTTTTGATATCATGATGGAGTCTGGTGGTTCGGAACCAGGATTTATCAATGCTTTAGAAGCTGAGAGAAGAGCTCCTTGGTTTAAAGGTTGTAACCCTTGTGTAGAAATTCTTTTAGGGAACAAAAGTTTTTGTAATCTAACAGAAGTAAATGTTCTTGCTTTTAAAGGGGATAAGATTGGCTTAGAGCGTGCTCTTCATCTAGCTGGAAGAATGAACTACCGTCAAACAATGGTAGACCTTCGTGATGAGATCCTACAAGAAGCATGGCACCTAAATAACGAGTTCCTTCACCTTTGTGGAGTAGGTCTTACAGGTATCGTAGCCCGTCCAGATCTTACAGCATATGATTTCAAACGTATGCGAAACATCGTAGTAAGTTCTGCTTATGGAATGGCTAACGAGTTGAACTCTCCATTACCGAAAAATGTTACTTGTGTGAAGCCAAGTGGAACACTAAGTAAAGTAATGGGAACAGAAAAATGGGGTGAGGTTCCAGAAGGAATTCATAAGCCTCTTGGAAAATACATCTTTAACAACATTACTTTCAGTCGTCACGATCCTCTTGTAAAAGCATTCCGTGAAGCTGGTTATCAAATCAAAGAAAAGCCGTTTGAGCCTGAAAGTGTACTTGTAAAATTCCCTGTGAAATATGACAGTGTGCTCTTTTCAAGACAAACCGTAACTCGTAAAAACGGTCAAGTTGAAGAAGTACAGGTAAATATTGAATCGGCAATTACTCAGCTTGAGCGTTATCGTTTGGTTATGGATACATATTGTGAGCAAAATGTATCTAATACAATTTCTTACGATCAGTCTGAAGTTCCAGCTTTAATTGATTGGTTTATGGAGCATTGGGATTCTTATGTAGGGGTATCTTTCTTACTACGTAATGACCCAACTAAGAACGCTGAAGATCTTGGTTACGCTTACTTGCCACAAGAAGTTGTTTCTAAGAAAGACTACGAAGAGTATGTAGCTTCACTGCGTGAGATCGACTTTTTAGGTCTTGGACTTGAAGTTCGTGATGAACTTCTACAAGAAGAATGTGCTGGCGGAGCTTGTCCAGTACGATAATTTCTTAAGACCTTCAATGGCTACCTAATCTGCGCTTCCAGTGCATTAGATAAGGGTAAGATTTAGGTTTTTTTTCTGAGCTCATGTTTTCACATGGGCGAAGGAAAATCTCCTAAAGATTACTCTTATCTAGCGTGCTGGAAGCGCGTTCGTTTATACCTCTTTCATTTTTTATTATGTTTGCCAGTCGTAGAGTTTAATCGGAAGAAAATTTACATAGTCACAAGAACATAACTCGTAACGAGTTCCTTCGCTTGTTCCAAATAAACTTTGATCTGCCTTCACACTATGCAAGTGTCCAAATACACAACAGTCAATCTTATATTTCTTAAGAAGTTCTGACACTCGTGAAGGAGCAAGATCTAGACCTATAGGAGGGTAGTGTGTCATTACAATGCGTAATTTTGCATCTTTTGATAAGGTTTTAAGGCTGATTTCAAGGCGATTGAGCTCACGAAGGAAAATTTTTTCATCTTCTGGACTATTAGCGCTAGTAGCTAATGATTTTTTTGCTCTTGGGTTTTCTTTGAATTCAATGCATTCATTGAAAGAATATTCAGGGCTATCCCACATTCGAGCACCAGCAATTGCAACACCGTTCCAATTGAAACTATTGTTTTGAATCATATGCATACTACTAGGGGCTTGTTCTTTGAATTTTTTTAAAGAAGGCCACCAATAGTCGTGATTTCCTCGAATCATCAGTTTAGTTCCGGGAAGACGGTGAATCCAATCTAAATCGAGCAAAGCATCAGGGAATTTCAATGCCCAAGAAATATCACCAGGTAAAAGAACAAGGTCTTCACTTGAAATAAGTTTACGCCAATTTTCTTCGATCTTTTCTGTATAATTTGTCCATGGATGACCGAAAGCATCCATTTCCTTGCCAGGAGCTCCAAAAGCAAGGTGAAGGTCAGCGAGAGCCCAAATTTTCATGAGATTCCTAATTTAGAAAATTCTTACTTATAATGAGATCTATTTTAGGAGTTGAGCTTTTTAATAGGCAACTAGAGGGCTATTGCCCCCTACTTACTAAAATTCGAAATTATCTGGGAGATGAGTGCCGCGTGTAACGATGGTGATACCATCGCGTACGTAAACATTATTTCCATTATAAGTTTCGTGTCCGGCTTTATTGACCAAAGTAACATTGTCTCCAATGTGTACGTTTTTATCGATAATAGCTTTTTCTATTTTGCAATTCTTACCAATACTTAAGCGATTAGGAAGGTGATTAAGTTGATGTAGAGAGGGTTCATAAAAATCGTTACCCATAATGATGGCATCACGTACTACAGTTCCTTCATCGATTACTGTTCTTTGACCTAAAACAACAGTATCTAGCTCTGATGCACGAATAACAGAACCTTCACAAATAATAGCGTCTTTAACGAGAGTATTGTGAATTTTAGGGCCAGGTAAGTCATGCTGAGAACTGTAAATTCGATTGTTTTCATTATAGCAATCAAATTTAGGGGTAGAGCGTGCTAGGTCTAAATTCGCTTCGAAAAAAGATTGAATGGTACCAATATCTTCCCAATAACCATCGTATAGATAACAGGCTACATTTCCTTTTTTTAGTTGGGTAGGGATAAGGTGTTTTCCAAAATCAACTCGGTCATCTTGAGTTAATAGATCGAGAAGAACCTTACGTTTAAAAAGATATATTCCCATCGACCCAAGCCACTTATCATCGTTAGATAGCTTTGAACCAAGTTGCTCCATTAATTCAGGAGGAAGCTCTAGTCTTTTAAGAACCTCTTCTTCTTGAGGTTTTTCTGCAAAGTCAACGACACGGTAATTTTTATCTATACTAAGTACACCTAAGCGCTTGGCTTGTGAAGCAGGGATAGGAAGCGCTGCTAGGGTCAGATCAGCATCTGTTGTTTTTGCAAAATGAAGCATAGCACGGAAATCAAAATTATATAATTGATCTCCAGATAGAATAAGAAAGTAATCTACAGGTGCTTCAATTAAATAGTTAAGGTTTTGACGAACAGCATCTGCGGTTCCTTGATACCAGCTTTGTTGGCTAGGCTTGACTTCTGCAGAAAGAAGTTCAATGAACCCTTGTGAAAAAGAGTCAAAATGATAGGTCTGAAAAACGTGTTGGTGAAGTGAAGATGAAAGAAATTGTGTGATGATAAAAATTTTATCGATATTTGAATTTAATGAATTCGACACTGGAACATCAATTAAACGATAACGTCCACCAAAACTAATAGCTGGTTTGCAGCGTGTTAGGGTTAATGGAAACAAGCGTGTACCTTGTCCACCTCCCAAAATAACACTGGCTACTCGACGCATGTCGATAGAAATGTGGTCGCTACTATTTAAGGAATCTACTATTGATTGAGTAGTAGTTGCTTTATTTGTTGCTAGCATTAGTACCGTCAATGGATGTGTGTTGAAGAATTTCTTCCTGCATTTTAATGATAAACCACCAATAAAGTTCAAGGCATATGCTTGAAGCGTTGAAGATCAAGGTAAAACATGTTGGAAAACCGGGGTGGAGAGATCTACTGATCTATTTGGCTACTCTTCATGAGCGCGGAATTCACGCTCCTACAAGAGAACTTCCATATTTATGGGAAGAAGTCATGCCTGGTGGTACAGGGAATGCGATGTGTGGACATTGGGACACCGTACACATGGCATTAGATACCCTGAGCGCAGAGCCTCAACACGCTCTTTATCAAGTACTCAATCAACTATCTTTGCAAACAGAAGAGGGCTTGATACCTGGTCATGTTTGGATGCAAGACGGTGAGTTGTGTTGGAATTCTAAAATTTCTTGTCCACCCCTCTGGCCTGTTGTAGTTCAAGACTATATCGAGCAAACGGGAAATATAGGCGCAATTCCCAAAGTTTGGAAGGCTCTTACCAAGCAAATCGGATGGTTTGAAAAATATCGTAAAGCTGATGAACAAGGATTCTACTATTTAGATATTTTGGACCGTTTTTGGGAGAGTGGTGTGGAAGAAGGAGCACGCTACGATATTTCAGATGAATTCCCAGATGATTTAGGTTGCGTAGATGCTAGCGCACATATGTTTCTTCTTTATGACTTTGCTGCTAGATGGGCTGCAGTAATTGGTGAGCCAGCAAGTCCTTGGGAAGCCAAACGCACGATTTTACGGCACTGGATACAAAATGAACTTTTTGACGAAGAACAAGGTATTTTTCTAGATCAATGGCAAGTAGGTAAACAAACGAGTACAGCAACAATTCCATTTGAAGGTCTATGGCCAGTAATCGTAGGGGCAGCTAGTTCCGCTCAGGCACAAAGAGTGATCAATGAGCAGTTGTTAAACCCGATGAGATTTTGCTCTGAGCATCCTGTGACAAGCTTAAGCTTAGATAGCACAGAGTTCACTTGTCATTATTGGCGAGGACCTACAAGAAATAGCCAGACTTATTGGGCTGCAAGAGCTTGCTTGCGTTATGGACGTTTAGATGCAGCAGCTTTGCTATTAGAGAAGGCTTTGGATATGACAGCTTTTCATTATGCTGATTCAGGTACAATATGGGAGTTTTATCATCCTAGAGGTGACCGTCCTATGAAATGTACAAGACCTTTACATGGACAGTCTGGAGAACTAGGTTCTCCTTATAAGGATCACTTAGGACATAACCCACTCGTTGCTATGGCTGAGATGTGGTCGGCTATCCAATCGCAAGTCTAGGGCGTGTTTATACACGTCCTATTTCATATAATCTTTCAAATACTCTTCTTCTTCTTCAAAACGTTTCTGGATTACGCGATTGTTAGAAATAGTAAGTATATACTCACGGTGTTCAATCATATGTCGATTGATTTGAATGCGTTCCAAATAACTGTACTCTTTGTGCCCATTTTCTAGCGTAGTAATATCAAAGGGTTCACCAACAGTTTTTGCCAGTGACTCTACTGGAGCTCCTAAAGGAATATCTGCATAACGTTCTTGAGTCATATAACGATTAGATGTTGAAAAACATGCGCTTAGGAGGAATATACTTAAGACAGTAACAAATAGACGAGTGTATAAATTTTGCATGGTGTTGACCTCTAATCTAAGGCTGTTTTTTGATGGATTTCACCCGTGATTTGGAGTCGAGTTTGATCCGTAGAACAAAATTCACTAGCGATTCTGTACCCTCCATTTTCTAGGAGAAGGTAACGTTCTAGCCCTTCATAAGGAAGTTTGGGATCATGGAAATCCCAAGCAATATATTTTTGATCAATGATCCCTTTGCCTTCTAAATTTCCAATCACTTCATTTTGTAAGCGAATTTGAAATTTTTTCTCATCTTCACCGGGAATGATTTTATAACGATAGTGATGGACGGTAGAAAGTGATGAGATATCAATGGTGAGGAGGGCATCTATGAGTAAAGGAGCCCCTTTATGAATTTCCCAGCGAATAAAAATAGGCCACTTTTCAGGAGTACCCTTAAATAGTAGAGTACCGTTTCCTTGCCAAACTCCGGGCTCTAATAAAAAAGTATGAACCATAAAGTAAGCCTCCCCTTAAGCACAACATACGGTTAAGGGGGCTAATTAGCAAGAAGTGGAAAAATTAGAACATAAACCTTCTACTATAAATACTTTGCAAAATACCTAAAGCAGCCATTGATGTAAGTGTAGAAGATCCACCTGCAGTCATTAGAACAAGAGGAACCCCAGTAATAGGAAGAACTCCGCACATCATTCCAATATTTACAATGATATGCATGGCCAGGTAAACCGTGATTCCTGCGGATAGTAAGCGGCCAAAGTGATCTCGTGCAACAGCACTTACTTGAAATCCAAAGTATATCAGTGTGTAGTAAAGACCTAGAATGACAATAAGGCCAAACAAACCAAACTCTTCTCCGAATGCAGGAAAAACAGAATCGGTATAAGGGTAGGGCAGCCAACCACCTCCAGAAAATTCTCCATTTCTCCATCCAGATCCCCAGTATCCTCCTATAGCAATAGCTGTAACAGCAGCACGTTGGTGAGGTGTATTGGGATCTAGGCGGTCATACTGATAACTTTTCATCACTTTTAAAGCGTAAGGACGCATCTGCTCATGATCAAGCACCCCTGTTAAAATCAATGAACCAATAAGTAATCCAATAAGACCCAAGTAGATCATTCCACGTATGATACAAGGGCGAATATTACCAAAATAGAACATGACTAAGGTAACAGGGTAGAGAACCATTGCAGAACCTAAATCAGGTTGTTTTAAAATCAAAAGAAAAGGGATTCCTACAATAATCCCCCCCATAAATGCAGTACTCCACGTTTCTGATTGTTCTTTTCTTCTCTCTAGAAACCAACTGAGAGCAATAACAACAACGAGTTTAGCTAGTTCAGATGGTTGTAAACCTACATTCAGAATAGGAATTTTGTACCAGCGGTGTACACGTTGGATAGAGTTTGTAAAAAAGAGACCAGCAAGAGCAAGAAGCATGAGCACATAAAGGATCCAAGTCCATTCACGAATTTTATTGTAGTTAAGTCCGGCGCAAAAAAGGTACACTCCTGTTCCAATTACAAAAAATTGTACTTGGGCTTTGACCAAAGAAGTGAAAAAGGGAAGTTCTATGGTATCAGGACCATATCCTTGAACGGTTGCTGATGAAATAATACTTAGACTAATACCCATTAGTGCGAGAATGACTGGAATCGTCCGAAGGTCAATACGACTAAGATAAATAGGGCTCCACATAAAACGAACCTGCTATGTACAATTACTGCGACTAAATTGTAAAGGATTCGAGAATAATCATGCCTTGGGAACTCATCCAACATCATCTTTCATCTGTCGAGTCAACCCAGAAAGAAATAAAAAAACATCTTTCATCAGTGCAAGCAGGGCAGATTTGGGCTCTGTCTGCTGATGAGCAAAGATGCGGCTATGGACGACAAGGAAAATCTTGGGTTCATATTCCTCAGAGTAATCTTTGTGTTTCTTTTTTATTTTTATTTCCCAAATCCTTTTTAGATGCTTCAAGTACAACACAAATATTTACGTTATCTCTCTGTAAATACTTAGAAAGCCTAGGTTTTGCTCCAAAGATAAAATGGCCTAACGACTTGTTACTTTGTGAACATAAAGTAGCAGGAATCATTGCAGAACTAATTGAACGAGATGATAAATATTATGCTTGTATTGTAGGTGTAGGAATAAATGTAAATAATGAAGAAAAAGACTTTGCTCTCCTCAAGCAAAAAGCAGCTTCATTACGTATGATTAGTGGAAAAAAATGGGATCTTTCTTTTCTACTAAATGGACTCGTTCATCAAGTAAAAAAAGATGTTGAAGTTCATGTAAAACAAGGCTTCGTAGCTGCAAAAGAAGCTTTTTTGCAGCGTTGTAGTAGCTTAGGACGAGAAATCACAGTATCTTCCTTAAGCGAAAAATGGACAGGAAGAATGGAAGGTTTAGAAGATGATGGTGCTTTACAATTGTTATTAAAATCAGGAAAGAAAAAAATATTTCACAGTGGTGAACTTATTTAAGCTTTACTATTTTGATACTCAATAGGAAAATGATTATCTTCAAAAATTTGATCTCTTGGTGTTTCTTTTGAAGAACACATTTCATGATAAGAGTACGGACCACTAATTCCAGATGTTTGTGCTAAAAACTCAGGATTATCATTTTGTGTCTTTGCATATTTACGAGCAGATCGGTACTTTGTATACTCATCTCGTACTTCTCCATATGTCACCGTTTGTAGGTAAGAAATATTCATAAAATGATCCGTTTTTAATTCAATAAGCACAACATTATAAGCACCTTTTTTGTTGTAATCAAGAAAGGAAACGGAATAGAAATTATAGAGTGTTAGGTATAAAATAATTTGTGTTTGCTAACCCTTCATTAATGACCAAGAATTCTTCTCTTTTTTCCTGAAATGCTATTGGATAAAAACGGTAAATGAGACTGCGTACACGTGCAAAATTTTCTAGTTTTAGGTGAGCAAGTAAAACCTGGCTAATTACACTAGAGAGGCGGAAATATAAACATATTTGATCTTGCGGTCCCACTTTAGATGGGTCTGGTACATGTAGCATGAGATTGTCCCAGTGTTTGCAAACTCCTTCATAATCGGCAGAAGAATAGCTTTCCCGAAGATAAATCAAGTCTTTAAGCCACGAATTATTAGGTATAAGGCTTAGTAGAATATCTTTTGTTTCGGCTTCTCCTTCAAACAGAGAATTCTGCATCAAAGAAACATATGCGAAAGTTTCAATGAATTTTTGAGTTTCTAAATCATCAGGTAGAGTAAGAGATTTTAGATCATCATATGCGTTTTTTATTTTAAGATCGAATTTAGTTTCTAGGTGAGAACAGAGATATTGGTGAATTTGATTTGTGTAACAAGGAAGGGATTCTTTATCTTGTTTTATGATACACCTTTCAGTTTCAATTTCTGTATTGCTTATTTTGGGGATCCATTGAGTAATCTCTTTTAAAGATCTAAAGACATCGCTTTCACGATCTAGTTTTTCTTGAAGGTCTTGAGGGGTAGAGTTATTCAAGTAGAGTTGAACTAAATTTCCTGTGATATTGTCTATTAATGTTCCCCGAGCACATTTTTCACATTCCTCAACACAATCGATATGAATTAAGTGGTCAATTATGTTGTCGCCGTTAGCACTTGCTAAAACCTGTCCTTGAAGAGGGCGGTAACAGTGGTCACAGCTTATATTTTGAGGAGGAGTTTGATTTAAGATAGCTTGAATCAAGCGCTGTAAACGGGGGTGAGAGTAACTATATTGGTAGTTTTTTGTATCTCTGCATAATGGACAATTTGGTAGATCTGATGGAGTTTTCACTATGCTACATTTGTGATGTAAAAAAGAGCCGCAACAAGCAGTAAGTTTTACATCTTTTTGAGCGGGCTCACGACAAATAGAGCATAAGGTACTATCTAAATCCATCTTTTGTCCTTATAAAAAACACGATGGCGTAACTTAAAGGTTTTTAGTTTCAGAATCAAGAGAGAATGATTTTTAGAAAAAAGATAAATATTCTACAGAGAAACTAAAGAAATAGTTTCTCTGTAGATAAAGAAAAACTACTTAGATGTAGGGAAATAGCCGCAAACGACATTGCCGTCTTCGTCCACCCACATAGTAAAAGGAGGACATTTAATAGGAGTAGGAGTAAATGCGTTTTCACGTTGATGATCAATCATGAACTGTAGCTTTTTTTCTAAAGCGGTATTTGTACCAGGAAGTACATCTAAAAGTTTTTGTCCCCAAGAGTAGTAAGCATCGACTTTCTCTTTCGTCCAAGCCGGTGGAGGAAGAGAAAGATCTGACACGTTATATACGCGGTCAGCTAATTTAACTAATTTTCCATCTAGAGACATATGTGGAGCGTGTTCTATTTGTCGCAGTTTGTTTTCTTCTCCACTAATAGAAGGGTCGTTTGTTACTTCTTTTACTGTGTATAGAACTCTAGGACCAAATAAGGCTTCAATTTCTTCTTCTGTAGCATCTGTATCTTCAAGAGTATCATGTAAAACCGCAGCTATAAGAACATCTATACTGCGTACCTCTCCAACATTCCAAAGTAAACCAGCTACACCAATTGGATGAATAATATAAGGAGTCTGATCTGGATCTTTTCTCACTTGGCCTAGATGTTTTTCAGCAGCGTACTCAATTGCAAGTAATAGACGATCTAAATCCCAATTTTCTCCTTTTTCAGATGCATAAATATTCCACTCTTCACTCAAACGATCGTAGTTTTGAAGAATTAGATGATGATTATTCGAATAAGAAGCAAGAACTTCTCGTGTCTCATGAAGATCAGCAAAAGAAGGAACTTGTAAGGAACAAATAATAAATAATAAGAATAATTGAACTATCTTCAAAACAAAACCTCACGTTTGTTTTATGGTTTATTAAACAAACGTGAATTATGCGTTATTAATTAAATAATAATCAATAATATAACTATTTAATTTCTAAATCAGGCTCAACCACAATAGAGGGGTGTAAGCGAGTGCGTAAACATTCTTGAATAGCGGTTAACGTAGATCCGGTTGCGGCAAAACAACCATTGCATGCTCCCGAATAGGTAATAATTACTTTATAATTATCGATAAAGTTGATTACTTCGAGGCCGCCTCCATCCATTTCGACATAAGGACGGATATCTCGATCAATGACATCTTCAATAAGAGAGATTTTTTCTTTTAATGGGAGTTCAATCCACCCTGGGTATTCTTCACCATGTTCTAAAGAGTCAGTATCTGGTAGAGGAGGAGAAGCGTAGCTTGCTTCTACTGGGATATCAGAGCACTGTTCCACACCATGGTCAATGGCATCTAAAATGAGATTTAGATGTGAATCGGTTTCTTCAGGAAAAGCGCTGAGTTCTGCGCGTTCACGGACTTCTTTATCGATTAAATCAGCACTTATACGTTGTGCTTGCACGTAGTTTTTTCCTACAAGTAAACCGCATGTAATTTCAGCTGCTCCAATAAGGGCTGATTGTCCGAATAATTGAAAGCGGCAATCCACGATAACCCCATCTTCTGGATCTACTAAAAAGTAAAAAGAAATTTTATTTCCTTCTTCCACTTCTCCTGCAGAAGCCACGACTAGGCGCATACCTCGTTCTTTCGCATCTTCTTGTGAAAAATATCCATGAGAGCGAGGATTTAGTATTTTTTGTTGGAGTTTTTTGCCGTATAAACTCCATGGAAAAGGCTTTAGTAAATCTTTCAAGCTCACATTTATACCAAGTGTTTGGATAGTTTTCGTAAATGTTGTGCACAAGAAGCAATGCGTTCCACTGCTAAGTCAATTTCTTCATCACTTGTGTAGCGTGAAAGACTAAAACTCAGTGTGGATTGAGCAATTTCAGGGGAAATTCCTGAATTCATCAACATAAGGCTTAATTGCTGGAGAGCGCCTCCACCGAAATTAGCGTAAACTTTCTCTTTGTTTAAAGCGTGAAGCAGTGCATCGTTTGCAATTCCTGGAAAACTTATTGCAGTAATGTGAGGTAGGCGAATACTGCTTTCGTACAATATTTTTGCTTCAGGATAAGCTTTTTGAATCCCTTCTTCTAATTTTCTTCGAAGCCGTGCGACTTCTGTTCCCATTAGATCTTGCTGCTCTATCGCTTGTTTTACCGCTTCAGAGAGTCCTAATAGCCCAGGAATGTTCCAATTTCCAGCTCGGCGTCCTGCTTGATCGGCTTCACCATAGATAAAAGGACTAAGTTCTGCTCCTGCACGTATGTGTAGTCCGCCTGTACCTTGGGGGCCGTGAATCAAAGAGCCATCAAAAGTTAGATAGTCAATAGCTAGATCTTCTAAATAAAAGAATTCTTTACCTATAGCTTGGCTTGCTTCTACATGAAGCAAAGCTCCACGTTCCTTGCACAGGTCTAAAATATCGTGAATGGGGTTCACAACACCAGTTAATGGGTTGGCCCAAGAGATACTGACTAAAGCTGTGCGGGGAGTCATTGCATCCAATATTTTATCAGCGCTGAGCATGCCGTCTTCATCCACCTCAGCCATAGTTGAGCTACAGCCGAGTTGCTCTAAGTGTCCAGCTCCAACAATAGTAGCAGCCTCGCCCACCTTGCTACTTACATAGTGGTTTTTTCCTGTATGGCGGGTGATATCATGGTACACCGAATGGAGAACATGATTGACTGCTTCAGCGCCGCAAGAAGTGAGTATAAAAGTATCAACTTCTCTGGCGCCTAAACTGCTATAAATTGTTTTAAGAGCCTCTTGGATAACTGGGATCAGATCTTGTCCGATTTGATGCGGAGCCATGGGAGAAGCCCAGTGCTCCGAAAGAGAATTTTTAATAACACGTACAACTTCTTCAGCAGGAGCTGTACGAGTAATATTATCTAAATAGACGTAGCGACTCATAATGTAGAACTGAGGTCTTCTTGCTTAATAAATTTTCCATCCGTGAAATCATAAAGGATTGGATGACCTGTGGCAACCTCCAAACTTAAAACCTCTTCTTTACTCAAATGATCAAGCTCCATAATGATCGAGCGTAATGAGTTACCGTGCGCAGCAATCAAAATAGTTTTACCTGCTTTCAATTCAGGAAGAATAGATTCCAAAAAGTAAGGAATAGTCCGGGCTGCAGTCATTTCTAAGCTTTCACCATTTGGAGGAGGAACATCATAGGAACGGCGCCAGATATGAACCTGATCGGCACCGTACTTTTCTGCCGTTTCTGCTTTATTCAATCCTTGCAACTCTCCATACATCCGCTCATTAAGATGCCAGGATTGATGGACTGGAATTGTTTGTGCTGATGTTGCTTCACCGTAGATTTTTTCCCAATCTGCACTCTTTCCTTCATCGTGTAAAAAAATCGGAGTTTTTTTACTTTCATGTCTGCTCATAGCTAACATTGCAGTCATTTGAGCACGAATAAGAGTTGATGTGTATATCACATCGATTGGGATATCTCGAATAAGCTCCCCGGCTTTGAATGCTTCTTCAATTCCTTGCTCAGATAAGGGAACATCTACCCAACCGGTAAATAAATTTGCTTTATTCCAAAGTGATTGACCATGTCGTAATAAAATTAATTTACCCATTTTGGAGCTCCCCGAGTTCGGATTCGCGTGAATAGAAAAACAGACAAAAAAAATCTGTAAAAAAGTTACTACCAGAATACTAATGGATAGCCTTCTTGAATACATTAAGTTTCATTTCCTACAAAAGCTGTCTTAGGGTTCAAAATGTTTTTATCGCCATGTATATGGCCTTCATTGAGATCTGGCTTTTTGTTATCTACACCTTCTACTTCAAAACCTGCATCGTGAATAAATTGGTAAGTACTTTCTAAAGTTTCTCCTTTAGTCACTAAATATCCTTCAATAAACAAGGAATTCGCAGGGTAAAGAGCAAGGGATTGCATACCGCGTAAATGATACTCTCTTCCACCTGCAATGCGGATTTCTGCTTTAGGGTTTACAAAACGGAAAAAACAAAGAATTCTGAGGCATCGGCTCGGACTTAACTGATGAAAGTTTTGTAAACGGTTACCAGGAATAGGGAGAAGAAAGTTGATAGGAATGGAAGGGACTTCCATTTTACGTAAGTTAAAAGCAACTTCAATGATATCTTCATTGCTTTCACCCATTCCACAAATCATTCCGCTACAGTTATCGATACCCGCTTTTTTCGCTGCTTTCAAAGTGTTTACACGATCTTGATAGGTATGTGTTGTTACAATTTTTGCTGTATGGCTTTCGCTTGTATTTAAATTATGATTCAAGCGATCTAGGCCAGCTTCTTTAAACATTTCTGCTTGTTCATCACTTACTAAACCAGCAGAAAGGCAAGTACGAATTCCTACCTCATCTCGAATTCTTCGGAGAACGTGAGCAAGTTGTTGTGCTTCTTTGGGGCTTGGACCTCGACCACTTGCAGCCATGCAATAACGAAAAACACCATTTTTTTTGGCTTGATGAGCTTCTGCTACAATATCGTCTTCCGATTTAGTTCGATAACGTTTCACTGGAGCGCAAGAAATTTTTGACTGTCCGCAGTAGCCACAGTCTTCAGGACAAAACCCATTTTTAATATTATTGATTTGGTGGAGTTGTACTCTGCGGCCAAAATGTTTCATACGAACATCTCCAGCTGCGGTAACTAAACGAAGAAGATCAATATCTGTTCCTTCTAAAATACACAAAGCATCATCAGGTGAAATCGCTTCATTATTGAGAGCCATATTGGTCCATTGTTCGTAACGCATGTTGTCATCCTTAAGATAGAAATAAATGTAGAAAACGTTTCCAAGTCTAGAAAAGCGCGCTTTAGAGCTCAATTCAAAAGAGCTTTTAAGAGGAATTATGGGTGGAGATTTTTTTCGAGAAGGCTATTATTTATAAATGCTGACGATAAATTACAGGTTTTGAAATGAGTACTGGGGTTGTAGAGAAAAGTTCTTTTTTAGATATGGAAGATCTAAAATGCTGGTATGAAAAATTAGAGGAGAGTGTACAGCAGGAGCTTATGGCCTCATGTGATGACGCTTCTCATGATTTGAGCCACTTTAAACGTGTTGTACACACTGCTTTGTTCTTTGCCCGTTCAGAAGAAGGAGCCGATCCTTTAGTCATTTTAGCAGCGGCTTTTCTACATGACATTGTGAGTTTACCTAAAAATCATCCACAAGCAAAAGAATCCTCACGATTAGCAGCTGAAAAAGGAGGAGAAATTCTCTTAAGAATTGGCTTTCCGAAAGAGAAAATTTCTTCCGTAGAACACGCAATCCATGCTCATAGTTTTTCTGCAAAAGTTAAAGCGGAAACCATCGAAGCAAAGTGTGTACAAGATGCAGACCGATTAGAAGCTTTAGGGGCGCTTGGATTAATCCGTACATTCTATGTATCCGGCATGATGAATGGTCAAATTTGTCACCAAGAAGATCCTATGGCTCAAAAACGCGAATTAAATGATCGTCAATATTCACTAGATCATTTTGCCCTGAAACTTTTGAACTTAAAAGATACGATGCAAACGGAAGGAGGAAGAAAACTTGCTTATGAGCGCTCCGCTTATTTAGAAGAATTTCGTGGCTATATTTTATCCGAATTAGAAAACAAACCTGGAGAAGCATTAGCTATAGCAGAAAAATGCCGGGAAGCAGCTCTTTGTGGACGAAGTCTTTTTCATCCAGAGGATCCTTTTGCAAAAAGGAGACCTAGACAAGCAGATTTGTATCTTATTGATGAATTGTTGATGGATGAAGAAAAGTTTGGGAAAGTAAGTAGAGAGTTTTTTGCTGAATTAAAAAAAGAGTTAGATTTAAAGGAGAATTTAATCTCTTAAAACTCTTCTTGAATTAAGATCATAATCTTCTTATAATACTTGCTTTATCAATTTAATTATCAGGTAGAAAGACCCTGTGAAGATTCGTTTGAGTAAGGCTTTAGCCCAAGCTGGTGTGGCTTCACGCCGAGCTAGTGAAGAGTTGATTTTCGAAGGTAAGGTTGAGGTAAATGGAGAAAAAATTCTTTTACCACAAACTATGGTCGATCCTATTGAAGACAATATCGTTGTAAATGGGAAAAAGGCTAGTCCGGAATCAAAAAAAGTATATTACATTCTTAACAAGCCAAAAGGCCTTCTTTGCTCAAATGTTCCGGGAGAAAACAGCAAGAACCAGCGTTTAGTCGTTGATTTATTTCCTGGTAAAGAGCGAGTTTTTACCGTTGGTCGTCTTGATAGAGATACAACTGGTCTGATTGTTGTGACCAATGATGGACATTTTGGTCATAAAGTCATTCACCCTTCTTCGAATATTCATAAAGAATACCTGGTAAAAGTAGACAAATTTGTCAATTTAGATCATTTACGCTTAATCGAACAAGGTGTTTGGATCGATGGCGCCCATGTACAGCCTATCCGTGTTCGTAAAATGCGAAGAGGAACCTTACGCATTATCATTAGTGAGGGTAAAAACCGCGAAGTACGACGCTTAATGGCCAAAGCAGGGCTAAAAGTACGTGAATTGACACGTATTCGTATTGGCGGTTTGCATCTTGGTTCTTTGCCAGTAGGGCACTATCGTCAGTTGGGTAATAACGAGAGAGAAGCTATTTTTCAGTAGTTTCAATGCGAATACTCGCTGCCATATCGGCAAATAGCTTGGAGTAATCATAGAAGAAATCTTCTTGAGCAATGCAAGTAAGAGTACAGAGTTTGTCCCCTTTTCGCACACTATAGACTTGGGCTTGAAGTCCCATACCTTCCAAAAGAATAGGATAACTCAGATCAAATCGTTCTAAGTCTTGATCTGAGTCTTCATGACGAATAAACTCGAATGAATCAAGATTTTCATAACTCTGTAAGATACGATAAATAGTACCCAGTAATACTTTGTTCACATTGATATCGTTCGATAAAGTATCAACGGTGAGGTCAACTGTGGCTTCAGGTCTATTATTCTCATCTCGTTTAGGGCTTTCTATCAAGATAAGAGATAAGGGACTTTTTTTTTCTAAGCCCCAATCATCAGGAAAATCGATGGAAACTCCTTGATTGCTATGTGTGAAGCTGCTTAGCAGTGAAGCGATTCCAATAAGTAAAACTAAAGATAAGAATTTTCGTTTCACTGCTAAAAAAACATTCATCGCAAAGCAAGCTCCCATTTTCCTGTTCGAAGCCAATGATCATGTCTTTGAGGAAAGCCTGTTTTTCCTCGACGCAATTCAATGAATTTTCGATGAATATAGAAAACGAGCCCAAACTCAAAACGAGCACGAGTTTCAGCATCATAAGTTTTATGTATAGACCCACGATAGTCAAAAGTATAAAAAGCTTTTGGCTTTCCATTTTGCATGAAAAATGCACGAGTAATGCCCCAAGCTCCAGGCAGTTGCTTGATATACAGTTTGTCTACTCTCTCAGATCCATAAGCATAAGTAACAACTGAATTATAATTAAATTGGTCATCTAAAGCGGGCACAGAGATATTTAAAGGCTGTTGCAGTATTTCTACTTTGGCATGCCAATTTGTACCTTTTTCCTGAAGATAAGCCGAAAAATCCGATGGAGCACGAATATCACGAATAATACCGCTAGTCTCTAGTTCAAAGCCTTGTACTTCCGCAGGGTTTTTCCCTCCATCATACCGGTCAATCACTTCTTCCCATTTTTCTGTACTAGGGTTGAAGAGCTCCATTTTGACCAAAATAACATCAGCAAAAATAGAAAAAGAGCTGACGCACGATAGAAAGTAAAGAAAGATAACTCTGTAATTCATCTGAATATACCTTTCCATTGTTATTCATAAATTGTTTCTAACCATTATCTATATCAGGATGTTTAGTATAATAATAATTTCTTTCTAAGGTTATTTAAATGAAAATGTTATGAATAAAAAACTATATACGAGCAAGCTTGAGTGAATTGGATAGAGAACAATGGACCTCAGAAACTCTTTATTGAATTCATGAAGTCCATTGAATCAGCGTAGTTGGTGAAGAGGCTAGAGAAGTTCTGCTGTCTCTCCTTGAGAGCTTTCTAAAGGAATAAGTGCTATTTGCGTATAACGGTCAAAATTGAACATTTTTTTAACAATACTGTTGATCTCTTCAAGAGACATTTGCTCGTATATTGACTGAATCAGTCCCACTTGGTTGATGTCCCAATTACGCATATGGTATTCAATGATATCGCTTAGCCATACCTTGTTGTTATTCCATAACTTTTGTTCGTTATGGAGAGCCTGTTTTACCGCTGTATGAAACTCTTCTTCTTCTATGCCGAATTCAGATAAACGTTGGATTTCGTTTAATGCTTTTTCAGAAAAAGAATGACTCTTTTCTCCGTTGCAATCAAAGCTGATGGTAACCATAGCGTTTAAGTCTTGAGCATTTTTGCTCTTATAATTAACTCCGATGGAGTAGTTATTTCCTTCATCATGTCTTAAAGCATTGCGTAAGCGTGTTTTCATGATGTTGCATATCAGGCCATTGTAAATAGAACTTTCTAGGTGATTATCTTCAGGTACAGGAAAGTACATGTTCACATAAGTACTTCCTTGCTTTCCTGCATGCACCTCTGCTTTTGTGACTTTTTCAGGGAATAAGTCTCCAAGCTCTTTTTGTGTATCTTGTAAATGAGTGCCTTTTCTTAGGCTAGCGAGGTATATTTTTAAGTTTTCAAGTAAGTTTTCTTCATCAAAATCACCAACGATAACCAAAGTAAAATCTTCTGGATTTGAGAATAAACTTTGGTGGTAGGATTTTGTAAAATCTAGGGATGCGTGATCTAACTCTTCTAGAGCAAGGGGGGTATATAGAGGGTGACCTTGAGTGTTTACTTCAGTAATTTTCTGGCTGAAAAGTTCTTGAGGTGAATTGTCGCGATGGACAATTCCTTCACGAAGGTCTGTGATTTTCTTTGCGAAAATTGCTTCATCATAACGAGGCTTAGTTAAGTAAAGATGCAAGGTTTCTAAGCAAGCTTGAAGGTCTGTTTTGTTTGTTCGGAACTCAAATTTTCTATGTAAATCACTAATGCTTTGGAAAACACTTACGTATTTGCCAGCATTTAGTTGTAGTAGATCAATAGGAGAGAAATCACCTGCTCCAGAGCTAGATACAATAGAAGAGGCTAGTGAGGCGCTCACTCTATTTTGATAGTCAATATTATTGAGGCCTCCTTTTGCTATAGCTTTTCCGTAAATCATATCTTTTTGGAAATCAGTTTTCTTATAAAAAACAGTCATTCCATTACTCAGCTCTATTTGAGTGATTTCCGAATCAGGAAACTTATGTGAACTCACAATCGTTCCAGCTTGTGGTTTTTCTTCGATGAGATTTCCACTTTGTACTTTAGCAATATGTTGCTCAGCAGCTACAGATTCGATACTGCTTAGTATTTCGTTTAATTCTCGTTCATTTGGAATTAAATTGGAGTCTTGATCAGGACCAATAGCAGTGCAAAAACGGTTTTCTTTTCGTAAAAGTTCTTTCACCCAAATCTGTGCTGACTCTAGAGAAAGATTTTCTAGCTCCTCTAAAGAACGAAGAATTCTTTGCTTTCTATCTACGATTTCATGTCTTTCAATAAAGCGTTTTTGAATATATTCGACTAAGTCACTATTATTTTTTTTCTCTACTCGGTCGAGAGCATTTTTAAGTGATGTCTTCCATTCTTTTTTAGCCCACTCAAATTCTTCTTCTGAAAATCCATGTTCGCGTGCTTTATTGACTTCATCTGCGATCATTTGAAAAACCTCTTTTGTATGAAGAGGAGAACAAAAACCTTCTACAGAGAAAATAGACTGTTCTTCAAATGCAATAGATACTTCTGTGTAGGCTGCTTGAAGATTATTGCTTGGGTCTACGCTTTTTTGAAGTAAGCGTAAATTCAACATAAGTTCTGTAAGCCCGTGTAAGGTTTCTTTTTGGATATCTGATTGTGTGTCACCGTTAGGCACTCTTGAAGCTTCATGAATGAAATGCTCACCAACGGCTGCAAATTGAAATTCTGAATCAACGAAGCTTAGAAATTTTGTATCAAGATGAGGTACTGGAGTCTGAGTTGGACGTTTTGCGACTGTTTCTGTTTTAGGAACTTGGCCAAAAACTTCGCGAACGAGTGCTTCTGTTTCGTCCAAATCAATATCTCCTACCACAAATAAACCTGCTGCATCAGGTCTGTACCATTTAGCATGGAAATTTCGAATAAGTTCTGGGTCTGCATTTTGGATCACTTCAGGTAAGCCGATTGCTAGACGTTCATTATAAAGAGTTCCCGTAGTCATCAAAGGAAGTAGTTTTTCCTGGTAACGGCTCATGACTCCTTCATGCAACTTCAACTCTTGCATGATGATGGAGCGTTCTTTATTAATGGCTTCGTCTGTAAGTTCAGGATAAAAAACCATATCGCAAAGGACATTCAAACCCTGCTGTAAATGAGAAGAATCATCTAGAGGAAGATTTAGTTTATAAACAGTTTCTCGCCACCCAGTATGAGCATTACTATCAGCCCCTACTTGAGCCCCTATTCTCTCTAGTAATTCGAAAATTTGCTGTCCTGAAAAATGCTTAGTCCCTGAAAAAACAGCGTGTTCCAGAAAATGGGCAAGTCCACGTTCATGCTCTTCTTCCCATAAAGAACCCACATCGCGCATAGCAAGGTGCATGGTAACAAGCTTAGGAGAAGGATGAAGGTTTTTTTGGAGGAAAACATGTATTCCATTTTCTAGCTCAATCTGTCTGACTGTTGCATCAGCATTGAGATATTGAGATTCAGAATTAGCGTTTATTAAAGAAAATAAAGAATTTGATAAAAGCGCAAGCAGATAGAAATATTTATACATTCGTGACTCGGAAATATTTTAATAAATAGATGGGAATTCTAACACTGCAATTTTATTGAGTCAAAATGATTAATTTTCTATTTAGTCTCTAATACAATAATATCCATGAGTTTTTGAATATTCTTTTAAAAGAGGATAGTCCACTTTACAAACAGGTTCTGCAAAAGGGCATCTAGGGTGAAATGGACAACCTTTAGGAGGATTAATAGGAGAGGGCATTTCTCCTTTGAGACTTAAGCGAATTTTTTCTTCGTCGGGGTGCTCTTTTGGTGTAGCTGATAGTAAAGCTTGTGTGTAGGGATGTTTTGGTGAACGAAATAGTTCTTCTACCGGTGCTTCTTCTACAATTTTTCCTAGATACATCACTAGTACTCGGTCGCAAATATGACGTACCACAGATAAATCATGAGAAATAAAAAGATAACTAAAGCCCATACTTTCTTTCAGTTCATGAAGTAAATTAAGGATTTGGGCTTGAACGGATACATCTAGAGCAGAAACAGCTTCATCACAGACGATCATTTTAGGTTTTAGTAAAATTGATCGAGCAATGCAGATTCGTTGTTGTTGTCCCCCTGAGAATTCATGAGGATAACGATCTAAAGCCTCAACTCGAAGCCCTACTTTATCGATAATTTCTTCCACATAGTTTCGTCTTTCTTCGTGATCTTTAATGATCCCATGATAAGCAAGAGGTTCTTCTAGAGCTTCTCCAATAGTCTTTCTTGGATTTAGAGAAGAGTAGGGATCTTGAAAGATCATTTGCATATCTTGGCGTAAATGACGCAGCTCGTCTTTACTTGCTGCAAGTAGATCTTTTCCTTCGAAATATACTTCACCAGCTGTTGGCTCAATCAAACGAAGTGCGGCTCTTCCTACGGTGCTTTTTCCACTCCCAGATTCACCAACTAAACCCAGTACTTCGCCAGCTTTTAGGGAAAAGCTAACATCATCTACTGCCTTTACATGAGCAACAGTATTTCGGAATACTCCCGAAGTAATAGGAAAGTACTGCTTTAGTCCTTTGACGGAGAGCAGTGTTTGCCGTTCTGTCGATACAGCCAACATTTCACCTCATGGTCTTGAAGTTTTGGAGTGAATACAGGGGATGTCTGTTCACGGCAGACAGGCATTGCATGTGGACATCTAGGATGAAAGTGGCACCCCTTTGGAAGTCCTGTGATAGGAGGAACCGATCCCTCAATTGTATGAAGCGCACTTTTAGGTTCATGCTGCGATGGTCTAGAGTCAAACAAGCCCTTAGTATAAGGATGTGCCATATCATCAAATATTTGTCTAACAGGCCCCTTTTCAATAACTTGTGTAGCGTACATGACAACCACATCATCAGCCATTTCCGCAACAACTCCCATGTCATGTGTAATCAATAACACAGCCATATTGCGTTTTTTCTGAAGATTTTTGATGAGAGATAGGATTTGGGCTTGGATAGTTACATCTAAAGCTGTAGTTGGTTCGTCAGCAATCAATACATCTGGCTCACACATAAGAGCCATAGCGATCATGACTCGCTGTTTCATTCCACCCGATAATTGATGAGGGTAATCGTATAACCTTTGTTCAGGTGACGAGATACCTACTTCTTCGAGACATTGTATTGCCTTTTGTGTTGCTGCATAACCAAATAAGCCTAAGTGTAACTCTGCTACTTCGATAAGTTGATAGCCAATTGTATAAACAGGGTTGAGAGCAGACATAGGATCTTGGAAGATCATACCTATTCTAGCCCCACGTATTTTCTGCATATCCCCTTCAGATAATTGAAGTAGATCATTATTGAAATAAAAGATATTTCCTTTTGGAGGCAAGGCAGGAGGTGTAGGTAAGATTCCCATAATCGCTAAAGCGGACATGGATTTTCCACAGCCAGATTCACCTACAATAGCTGTGGTTTTTCCTGGATACAAGTCGAAAGATAAACCATTTACGACAGGAAAAACTTCTTTAGCAATTTGCAGTTCTACCTGTAAATTGCGAACGCTTAGCGCTGGTCTATTTCGACGTTTACTATACATAATTCTTTAAAGTCTTTTATGGCTAAGCCAGTTTCCGTTTGCATGAAAGAACAGAATCCAGGTATTTTTGTAACTGAACTCATTACTACTTTTACCTAAATCCCTGTATAATGTGAGAGGGTCTAATTGTAAAACATGCGTAGTATACTCTCTCTTTTTAGTCGTTCGCCTATTACTCCGCTTCAAGCTCATATGGAAAAAGTAGCTGAGTGTGTAAAATACATGAAGCCTCTCTTTAAAGCGTTGGAAGATAAAGACTACAAGCTAATTGAAGAGATCACTAAAACGATTTCTAAGCTTGAACATGAGGCAGATCTTCTAAAAAATGATATTCGATATCATTTACCTAAAAGTGTTTTTCTTCCTGTAGATAGAGGAAATTTATTAGATATCCTCGCTATTCAAGATCACATTGCTGATTCTGCAGAAGATGCAGCTATTGTATTGACTCTTAGAAATTTAGAAATGCTTCCTGAGTTCAAAGACGATTTTAATGAATTTTTGGATATGAACCTCCGGGCTTTTGAAGGTGCTCATCAAGTGATTGGTGAGTTTCATGAGTTGTTAGAATCTTCTTTTGGTGGAGTGGAAGCTCAAAAAGTGAATAGTTTGATTGATGAGGTCAGTCATTTAGAACATGAAGTGGATCTCATTCAGAGAAAGCTTTTAAAGAAGCTTTTTAGTTTAGAAGATAAAATTTCTTATGCTGTTTTTTATGCTTGGATGCAAATTTTCGAGAGCATAGGTGATTTATCAAACGCATCGGAAGGTTTATCTCGCCGTGTGCGTACAACTTTAGAATTGAAATAGGGTGGCTGGAGATAGGTGCTTTTAAGTAGCAGCATATTAGTTCTAATTCTTGTTGTTGGCTTTTACATGGCCTGGAACATTGGAGCTAATGACGTAGCCAATGCCATGGGAACTTCTGTTGGTTCAGGGGCTTTGACTTTAAAACGGGCAGTGATTGTCGCTGCTATTCTGGAGTTTTCTGGGGCCTTATTAGTTGGGTCACATGTTTCCAAAACGATTATGAGTGGGATCTTTGATCCTACTATTTTCACAGAGATTCCTTTACAGTATATTCGTGCAATGGTGGCAGCACTTTTAGCTGCTGGTGTTTGGTTGCAATGTGCTTCTTGGTTCGGTTGGCCAGTTTCGACAACGCATAGCATTGTGGGAGCAATGGTTGGTGTTGGAATGGCTGTTGGAGGAACAGAGGCCATTTATTGGGATACTGTAGGTCGTATTGGTCTCAGTTGGGTCATTTCTCCACTTCTTGGTGGAGCATTAAGCTTTGTGTGTTTCAACGTTTTAAGGCGGCAAATTTTTTATCAACGGTATCCTTTTGAAGCAGCAAAAAGAGTAACTCCTTGGCTGGTGATGTTAGTGGTCAGTATTTTAACACTGATGATGGCATTTAAAGGCTTAAAGAATCTTGGCTTAGATCTTACTCTGTGGAATGCTTTGGGTTTTAGTGTTTCAGCAGGAAGTGTGGCAGCTTTAATTGCTTACTTATTCTTACGTCGTATTCATGTAGATAGTGATGTTGTTCGAGAGCAACATTTTCAGCATCCGTTTGTGTTGCAATCTCTAGATAAAGTTGTGAAGCACCTTAGTAGAGTAAAAGCTGTAGCAACGGGTACGGTAAGGAATCAGGCTTCAGCTTTGTTGCATAATTCAAAACAAATGCAAAAAGCAGTGAAAATTGGTACCGAGCTACCAATGAGCTCACCGGAAAATCAAGCTGTAGAGCGTATTTTTGGTCGTTTGCAAATCCTGAGTGCTTGCTTTATGGCATTTGCCCATGGAGCAAATGATGTAGCAAATGCTATTGGTCCTTTAGCTGGAATTTTAGCCGTGAATAAAGCTGGAGCAATGGCTCTCCCTAACGCAGTACAACCTTGGGTTTTAGCCTTTGGTGGGATGGGAATTGTTATTGGTCTTGCTACCTGGGGATGGCGTGTGATGGATACTATCGGTAAAAAAATTACCGAGCTTACACCTTCACGGGGATTTGCCGCAGAGTTTGGTGCAGCGACTACAATTGTTTTAGCTTCTCGCTTAGGAATTCCTGTTTCTACAACACATATTTTAGTGGGAGCAGTATTGGGAGTAGGTTTTGCACGAGGAATTGGCGCTCTTAACTTGAACGTTGTCCGCGATATCGTCATGTCTTGGGTAATTACTGTTCCTGCTGGAGCTATTCTTGCTGTTTTTATTTATAGCGTATTGGATTTGTTTGCATAAGCTCCAATAGCTATCTAATCTCACTGTACAAGTCACCGGAAACACAAAGAAATGATGCTTAGCAATTTTTCTCAGTGTATTCGGTGATTCTATGTCTTAAAATTAAGTAAAAACAAAATACGTTCTATCTAAAACTACTTTTTATTTATTAATCACTTTCTGTATTAGTTAGATAAAATTGACATCAATATCTGAACTTTTTAAGTTCAGAAAAAGTTCAGAGGTGTAGTAATGGGTTCTCATATTTTATTTGCTTATGCTTTAGATCGGAAAGGTGGAGGACGTGTATTAGAATATGACTCAATACCGGATGAAGTAAGAGGAGAAACTCTGACTTGGGTACATTTAGATGGCTCACATCCTGACACCAGATCTTGGCTTCGAAAAGAAGTATCTTATTTAGGTGATTTTATCATTCGAGCTTTGTTAGCAGATGAAACTCGTCCTCGTATGACTCAAGTTGACGATGGAGTTTTATTGATCCTACGAGGTGTAAATCTCAATGAAAATGCTGATCCAGAAGATATGGTCTCTATTCGTTTATGGGTGAATAAAAACTGCATCATCACCATTCAAAGAAGGCGTTTGAAAGCGGTTGGAGATATTATAGAGAGAATGAATGGGGGAAAAGGACCTAAAGATGCAGGAAACTTTATTTGCATGCTAGCTTTACGGCTTTTTGAAAGAATGGAACCTGTTTTGACTGATCTGAATGAAGCCATGGACGATATTGAGGAAGAGGTTCTTGCTGAAGCAGATATTAAGTTAAGAAAATCAATTGTTGATGTTCGCAAAAAAGCCATTATGTTCCGTCGCTATATGGCCCCTCAACGTGATGCAATAGGTCAATTACGTATGTGTGAGGCTGCTTGGCTGAATGAGCAACATAGGCACCTTTTGCAAGAGTCTTATAATCATGTTACCCACTATCTTGAAGATTTAGATACCACTCGTGAACGTGCTCAAGTTGTAAAAGATGAGCTAGCAAGTGTCCTAGCAGATAAATTGAATAGAGACATGTATATATTATCTATTGTTGCTGCCATTTTCTTGCCTCTAGGATTTTTGACCGGACTTCTAGGAATCAATGTTGGAGGAATACCAGGATCTGATAATGAACAAGCTTTTTGGATATTCTGTGCGGGATTAAGTGTTCTGGTTTTTATACAGGCTTATTTTTTCAGGAAAATGAAATGGCTTTAAGCTCCAATGGAGACCTAATTAATTGCTAGAGTTTCCCAGGATGGTAAAGGACTCAGTTCGGGTACACGGTCAGCTACTCTTTTGGCTTTTTGAGTTTCTGGTTTTTTTAAAGACTGAAGATATTCAGGATCTGCTCCAAATTCAAGTTCAAATAATTCAATAAATGAATCAGATATAGGAACAAGGTAAAGATTTACTAAGTGTCTTGCAAGTCGGTGAGAGGCCTTTTTTTTATTTTTTTGCATACTATGAATAGCGCGTGTTGTCCATCCAACTTTAGTCATAGGGGTAAAATGTGGACTAAGAAAACCAATGGAAACAGCATTAGAACTTTCTATAGCAGATTGAACTTCAGCAGTGCTTATATGGATCATTTGATCTAATTCGACAGCCAAATCGATAGCAAAGCGTTTTGTTTCATCTACATTATATTTTTTGATGTCTTTGTGTAGCTTTTGATCAAGAAAACGAGACAATAATACTTTCTCTTCGTCACTAAGATCAATACTACTCTCTTCTAAATAGAAACCAGCGTGAGTAATATCATTCTCTTTTAGGCTAAATTCTAACTTTTCACCATAAGTATTTAATGCTCGAGTATATAAAGTAATGGACTTAAGAAGAGCTTGTCTTTGTGTAACGCTTTCTTGGTGAGTTTCTTGCAATTGTTTGAAAAATGGGTAGATAGTGCCTTTTTCAGAGTAAGATAGTGCTCTAATTGCTTCTGCAATATATGCAATACGTTTTCGGTCGTTAGATAATATTTCAGGTAATGCTTCAAGGGCTTCCATTTTACGTAGTTCATCACAGATCAAATGAACAGCACTATTTCTTGAACGAATAGCTAGACGATAGCGGTTCCAAGTATAGGATAGACGCTTTCTTTCTCTGGCAAGATAACGATCTCCAGCAAATCCTGCATTCAATACAGCAACTTCTCTACCATTGAGTAATTCGTATACTAAGATAAACATTTCATGTGCATCATTCAGTGTCATTAAATCTAAATCATCTTCTAAATCAGCATCTAAAACTCGCTGAATAAAACCTTCAGTCCTTTCTCTTCCAGCCCTAGGATGAGGAGCTTGCCCTTGTAACCAATTAAATAGTTGTTGAAACACTAAAGGATGAGATTTTTGAAGCTCTTGGCGTATTTCATCTACCTCTTCTTTTATTTCTTCCCACTCGTCATTTGCTAAACTGGACATTCCTAATTCATTGTAAGACAGTGTACGTTCAAGACTTTGAACGAGACTCTTTCGTCCAGTTAAATCCATTACAGCAGTTTTAGCAGCCTGTACGGAACAGCCGGGATTTTCTAAAGTATAGTATGCCCCCATTACCCTTCTCTCAGTTGGAGAAAGGAGAGAAAGATTCAAATCACGAGAATGCACAATTAATGAAAAAGCATTGTCAATGGTATCGAGTAATCGTTGTTTTTCTTTGTGAATTCGAGGTGTATAAAAAGCATCATGCAAAATACTTGCAAGTACAGCACTAAGACCTACCATTCCAGTGAAAAAGACAAAGTAGATCATGAGTTCTTTAGAAGGCGCTGTACCATAGCCCATTAAGCGACCAATATAGAGACTACCTAAGGTTACAGGCCCAGCAGTCCAGGCAAGATTTAGAAGAGTCCAACGCCAGGATTTACGAGCAATGACTTTTGCAACTTTCGTTGTCGCATAGTCTCCTGTTTTCGCGTAAGTATATGCTCGGCTTCGACTAAGATTTTGCTTTGAATTTCTTATCATATGTTCATCCTAATCCATATAAGCAAAGGAAATAAAATTCACCTTCGCATTTTTGGATCTAATGCATCTCTTAAGGCATCGCCTACTAGAGCAACAGAAATAAGAAGTACACTGAGTAATATAGCGGGAGGCCAGAGAAGATAGCTTTCTCCAGGAAATGCTGCACGACCTTCATCCATTAAAACTCCCCATGAACAAGATCCTTCTTCTCCAAGCCCTAGAAAAGACAAGCCAGCTTCACTGGTAATAGCTCCCATGATAGCGAATGGTAAAAGAGTGAGAAGAGGAGGGATAGCGTTTGGCAAGGCGTGTGAAAAAATAATACGACTATCAGAGAATCCCATAGCTCTACAAGCATCGATATAAGGAAGGTTGCGTTGTTTTAAGAACTCACCACGTACATAGCGACTGATTCCGGTCCATCCAAAGACGCCAATGACAAAAATCACTAAGAAAATAGATTTACTTTGGAGAATTGCAGTAACGAGTAAAAGCATAAAGAGTACAGGCATCCCTTCCCAAACCTCTAAAATGCGACTAATTACAATATCCGTCTTTCCGCCGTAATATCCCGCAATAGCTCCGATGGGAATTCCAATGAGAAGAGAAAGAGCCACAGCAGCAACTCCTACAACAAGAGAAATACGGGTTCCAAAAATAAGAGCTGCCACAAGGTCTTTACGGTTACTTCTTGTAAGCTCCCACCAATCGACATATTGATTGACACTTTGCTCTCCTCCAGCATCGTCTTCCCAGTGGAAATGACGAATCAAAGGCATGATCAAATGGCCAATTTTTTGACTTTCACTCTCTAGCCATGCTTGTTTTTGCTTGATATATCTTTCTTTGGCTACAGCAG
Source organism: Waddliaceae bacterium (assembly GCA_002709385.1). GTDB lineage: Bacteria > Chlamydiota > Chlamydiia > Chlamydiales. Next base: position 18,876 of record PAQS01000019.1, on the reverse strand, counting down.
ATTGATACTGAGTAATGATATAACGATGGCGAGCAACACGGCCTCTGAGAGCATTTTTATCACGATCTAAACCACTCAAGGATCGGTATAACTCAAGATCTTTTTCATAAAGATCGATGGCATTTAAGTATTTCTCTTTGAGTTTATTCTGAATTACTTCCTGTCTTCGAATTTCATCGCGTTCGTTTTCTCTCTCAGTTTCCCATAATGTAGGCATTCGTATAATTCGATAATGCTCTTCTTTGGAAAGGCTATTCAATAAAGCAATTTTACTCTCTTCGGGATCTTTTCCAAAATTTTTCAATTTTCTCTTTTGTCCAGAAAGCCATAAACGTTCAGCTTCTTCAGCATATAGCTCTTGGTAGCGTTTAAGACGGTTATTTTGCTTTTGATTAAGGGTATAGGCAATGAGCTCTTCAAGTTTAGCGTATTCATTCATGTACTCGAGATCAAAATTCCAATCGATAGCTTCTGGTAAAGGAGCAAGTAAAGGGTCTTGATTGTCTTTAGGATAAGAGGCACTAATACGTGTATGTCGTGCCTGGTTGAGAGAAGGATCACTACCTGGATCTTTGGGAGGCCAAAACACTAGAGCAGAGAAAATAGTAAATTGAAAAATAGTAAATCCGATAAGGGATTGAATCCATTTAGAAGAGATTTTTCCGTATATAACTGCTAATGGCAGTGTGAACATTAAGAGATTATAAAAAATATCAAGGCGTTTTGAGAAAAAGCCAGGATAAAAAAGGTGGCGAAGCAAAGGAAAATACCAGTTTCCATCATAAGAGATAAAAATAGGCTGACTTGAGGCAAGAAAGGGAGCGTAAATTGCGATAAGAAAAAAACAGAAAAATATAAGCAGCGCAAGAATACCAATTTTATGGCGACTGTATTGCTGCCATACGATTTGCCAATAGGAGCGTCTTATCTGTTTTTTTTCTTTCATACTTAATCCAAAGTAACGCGTGGATCGAGTAGGGTATAGGTAATGTCTGCTACAAAATACCCCATCAATGTCAAAAGAGATCCAGATAAAGTGGAAAACATAATGACGTTATAATCTCGATTTACTACTGCATCGTAGAAAAAGCGACCAAAACCATTAATTTCGAAAATTGTTTCAATAATAAGTGAACCGCCCAGAACCACTCCCAATGAACCAGCAATAGAAGTTACAATCGTAATCGCTGCATTTCGTCCAACATGTTTTGATAAGATGGTAAATTTAGATAAGCCTTTGGAGCGCGCTGTACGTACGTAATCTTGTCTTAGAACTTCCAAAACAGCTGTACGAGAAAGTCTTGACTGTGCAGCAAGACCTCCATACATAACAGCAATAAGAGGAAGTGCAATATGTTGCAGGATATCAAATAAGCGCTCTGAGCTTCCCATTAGCTCGTATTTACTCTCTTGACTTGTAAAACCACTAAAAGGAATCGGAATATCTGTGAAAGGAAAGGTATTATTCAAAGCGACTTTTTCGATAAGAAAAGGAGCCACAACAAAAACAGGTGTTGCATAAAGAATGAGAAAAATTACATTGAGACTAAAGTCTTGCCACTTACTTTGCTTTACAGCCATATAAAAGCCAAAAATTTGGCAGAGAACAAAAGTAATGAGCATAGGAATAACAGCGAGAGTCAGAGAGTACTTAAAGCGTTTTGTTACTTCATCAATGACACGCTTATTGTCATCATTTCTCATCGTTCCAAAATTCAAAGTAAAAACTCTACTTAAATATCTACATAGACGAGTTTCAAATAAGAAAATCAGAGGTTTTTTCCATATAGGTGGGTTGAATTGATAATGAGAATCATTTTCTTCATACCATTCATAAAGTTTTTCTATTTTTTCTTTTCTTGTTTGAAGATCATCAAGGGCGCTAATTTTTAGCTCTCGAAGGGCAAGATTATTTTTCTCTATGAATCGGTTGTACGACCGATCTTCAGGGCTTGGGTTAGGACCAACAATTGCTTGTCGAGTTCCTCCTCGGATGAAGAAACGCACCGCATTTTGCTGAAGTTCTAGATCTGCTTTAGGGGAACGGGCAATACTAATGAGGTTATGCATAGTAAAACGTGCTTGATCACCTAGTCTTGTCCGTAATTTTTCATGGCTTTGAACAGACATTTCTTCTAGATCATCTGGATGCCATTTTCTTGTAGATAAACTAAGTAAATCGTCTTTAGTTTTTTCTTCGCTAATCCATGGCCAAGTATTGAAGAGAACGGGAAGAGTCAAACCGTAATGTTCGCGGAATTGTAAGTAGGCAAAGTCCGACCCAAAAGCAAGATTTTGCTCTTCATCTCTAGTGGCAGCTCCGTCTTCAGAGATTTCGGAGCTGCTAATTGGGTCACCTGGTGCTAGATTAATGATGACAAAATTCACTAGTACAATGACAAAAAGCGTAAGAGGTAAGAGTAAAAGTCTCCTGATAATATACGCTAACATCTAACTACTGGGTGGGGTTATCCTCAACATGATTACTAATCGACTGCTTGTCTTGACTTGATTTCTCAAGCCAAAAAACGCGTGAATCTGGTTCCGCTACTTCTGCTCCAGGAACAAGATCTTGTCTCTGTGATGGTATGAACACATTCTTCACGTAGTCTCTGTATAAAAGAGTCGTTTTAGGAGTATATAAAAATGTATAAGGCGTTTCTTTGTGAAGAATTTCATGGAAACGGTGATAGTACTCTAAACGCTTATCTGGATTGTATTCATATTGAAGGCGTTCAATTAATTGATCAGCCTCTGTATTCATAAAACCAACAGCATTAGATGAACCTTTTTCTTTTGCTCCATCAGAGTGCCAAAGCTGTTTAGGCTCTTCTGGAGGAGTACCTAAAGCCCATCCTAAATAAAGAGCATCAAACGTCTTCTCATCAAAAGAATTAGATAGATCGGCAATATCAACACCGTTTAGCTGACAGTCCACTCCAATTTCCTTCAATGTAGTAGCAACATATTCGCAATTTGATTTAGATGAAGGATTTTTAACAAAATAAGTGAGTTTAAAACGAAACGGAACTCTCTCTCCATTTATTTCTTTATCTAAAACTCCATCTCCATCTGAATCATACCATCCTTGTTCTTCTAGTAATTGGCGTGCTTGAACAGGGTCGAATGGGTAGGGCTCAATTTGTTTGTTGTATGAAGGAGAATTGATAAAAAATGGACCAGTTGTCTCAATAGCCATATCATTAAGATTTTGCTCAATGATCCTCTGACGGTCTATGGCCATGGTTAAAGCTCTTCGAACAGTAGCAGATTTGAAAAGAGGAGTATTTTGATTCCATCCAATATAGTTGTATACTCGATCCACAAAATCAATTCGATGAATAGTTAAACCTGCTTTCTTTTGTTCCTGATATTCTTTACTTTCTAAGAAATCTTCAAATTCAATGACTTGGTCAGGACGCAGTGAATAAGTGTCTAAATGTCCTGCTTTAAATTCTTGCCAAACCGCATCAGGACTTTCTTTAAATGTAATGATCCAGTTTTGAGCAAGAGCTGCATATGGATTGTAAAAATCTGGATTGCGGCGGAAACGGACTTCACGATCTGACATACCGTCGAATATCCATGGACCACAACTAGGTATAATATGTTGTGCCCAGTGCTTTCCAAATGTTTGAGCCCAAAGGCTACTTAATCTGTAGGTAGATGGAGCGTTATCATCTTCTAAAATCTTGCTGCCATCTGGATAATACTGGTAAACAAAACGAGCTAAAGGAATTAGTTGACCAGTAAGCTGCTTTGCTTTGTATTTAATTTTTTTGGTGACTTGTTCTTGATCTTCGATTTCTTCTTCTTTCCAACGCACAACAAATGTGAGAGGATCAATTACGCGTAACTCTTCAATATCACTTAGATATGTGCGAAGACTAGCAGCACCAGAGGCCTCAACATAAGGATTCATGATTGCATCGAAATAAAATTTGAAATCATGAGCTGTTACTTTATGACTCTGGAAAAAGTGAGGAGCTAGAAAAAAATCTTCTGGGAAGTGTTTTTTTTCTAAGGGCTGCCAATAAACATGATCTCTCAGAGTAACCCAAAACTCTTCTCTACCTGTCTTTTCATTTTTTCGAATTTCAAGCTTTTCAGCCATTCCAGGCGTCATTTCTTCATATTTACCAAAAGCAGCCTCAGCAATTGATACTGTACAACGACCAATTAAACTACTAACTGATCTAAAATTGTTAAATGGATGTAAATTGTCAGGTTTACCGACCATAGCCGAGCGTAGTGTTCCTTGCGCTTGCCATGAATCACCGAGTAAATTTGGGAGAGACTTTTGATAAAAAGGGTCTTCATTTAGAAGATTCACTGATTCTATTTCTTCTTCATTAGCAAGAAGTAATGGTTCTTCTTCACTGAGTTCTTCTATATTATTTTCAAATTTATTGTCACTGTCACTCAGTTGAATAACAGCTTCTTTTTGGGATTTTTGAGTATTAGGATGAGTGGGAATTTTTTTTATATTAGAAGCGAGATCTTGTGTTGGAAGAGATGTTAGCTTTTTCTCTATATGTTGAATTTCATTTTGATTATGTTGAATTGCTTTAACCAAAGCCTGTCGATCTTTTTGATCTCTTATAAGAGTTTGTAGGAGCTCTCTTTCCATTCTCTGGTTCTGAGAGCGCATTTGATCGAGATCGACTTGTATCGTTTGGAACTCTTGTTTGAGATAACGTAAGTCTTGCTCCACAAGTTCAGAAGACCAGTATAGCATTCCCATAAAAGCGAAGAGTCCTAGCCCTAAAACAAAGCGAAATAAATACAGTGCTATTGGTTCTTTATTCATATGACTTATTTAACCCTATGTCCTTTAACTGTTCCTAAGCCGTCATAACTCGCGTACTTATAAAGATCATGTAGTGTGGGGAAGTTGAAAATTGTACTAATCACATCTTTCAATGTTTTTTTATTTTCAACTAGGCTTGCTCCATAGTGAACAACTTCTGAAGCAATTTTACCTATTAAATGGGCACCTAAAATCTCTAAACTCTCTTTGTGAAAAACCAATTTCAACATACCGTGATCTAGACCCATGATTTTTCCACGGGGTAAATCAGCGTAATAAGCTCGGCCTACTTCATAATTAATGCCTTGTTTTTGTGCTGCTTCTTCGCTAAGGCCTACGCATGAAACTTCTGGTATTGTATAAATTCCGTAAGGGAAAATATCAGTGACTTGATCTAAATCACCAGTATTGAACATGTTAGTAACAGCAACACGTCCTTGATCCATACTTGTACTAGCAAGAGCTGGGAAGCCAATGACATCACCAACCGCAAAGATATGAGGAACGCTACTTTGGTATTGAGGGCTAACTTCTAATAGGCCTCGCTTTGTTGCTTGAAGACCAGCTTTTTCCAAACCAAGAGATTGAGTGTTACCCTGACGTCCAGCTGCAAATAAAAACATATCTACATTAAGAGTTTCTCCTGAACTGAGAGGAATGCGTAGAGGAAGGTCTTCACTATCAGGTGATTCTACTCTTTCAATAGAGGTATTAAATAAGATCTCAATACCTTCTTCTTGCATATTAGATACAAGAGCGGAGCTAATTTCATTATCTAGAAAAGGAAGAATTTTGTCTGAATGATTAATAAGATAAACTTTTGTTCCCATTGTCGAGAAGATGGTAGCATACTCACAGCCAATTACTCCGGCTCCTACAACACAGAGACTTTTGGGGATACGTTGAGTCGTAAGAATAGAGTCAGAGTCATGCACTCTCTTATTATCAAAAGGGATTCCAGGGGGGTGATGAGGGGTAGATCCAGTGGCAATGAGAATGTGATCACCTTTAAGACAGAGTTCTTTTTCCCCTGAAACTTTTAGAGTATGAGGGTCTTCAAAACTTGCTGTACCATGAAAAATATCTACAAGGTGCTTTTGAAGATTAGAGGTCATTTGCTCTGTTTCACTCTTCTCTACGAAGTTTTTACGAAACATAAAATCTTCGACGGATGTAGTACGAGTAAATTGACGGTCAACACCATAAAGGCCCTTATCATGTTTTCCTGAAAAGAAAATAGCGGTCTCTTTAAGAGTCTTACTAGGCAGCGTTCCTGTATGAATACCAGCTCCACCTACTTGGGCTTGTTTTTCGATTAATGCGACTTTATAGCCAAAATAGGCAGCCTTTACTGCGGCTTTTTCTCCTGCTGGTCCACCACCCACAACAACGAGATCGTATTCCTTCATTCTCGACTCTCCTGAAATTGCTCATCTAATCGTCACAATACTCAAAAACCTTCTCTTCTGCACGAACTTTTATATAGAGATAATTTTATTTGTAGAGTTTTTGATTATTTCCGATACTTTAAGTAGTTGATAATCTGAACTAGGATGCTGGAATGACAATTAGAACAAACAAATATCTAGTGACTTGGAAGTCATGGAGAGAAATCGTTCACTACACCATTCTTGCACTTTACTTCATCCTTCCTATGTCTTTACCTTTTTCAGGAATGGAGCATGGAATTGTGGCATTTGATTTCGATCAGTGGCGCATTTACTTTTTTGGAGTAACTTTAGTTCAGGGTCTCTTTCACTTAGCTTTTTTAGGGATTATCTTAGCTCTTTGGGGGCTTACCGTTTCTTCTAGACTCTATAGTAAAGTATTTTGTGGTTGGGTTTGCCCACAAAACATTTTCTTTGAGATGTTTGCATCATTAGATAAGAGTTTGAAAAAACGTTACCCGAGCTATCGGCACAGTAAAAAAATGCAAAATACTGTGGATTTAGCGTTTGCACTTTTTTGGGGGACAGCGATAGGACTTGGTGCTTTACGATACTTTATCGGTGCTAGCCCTGTATTTCTTGTTCCGATGTTTTTAGTCTTGTTTTTGTGGACGACTTACGACCTTCATGTTCTTAAGCATAAGTTTTGCGAATCAGCTTGCCCTTATGCTTTTCTTCAGAAATCGCTACAGACAGAAAATTCATTACATGTTCAATGGGAACAACGTCCAGGCAATAAGTGCGGAGTTTGTACAGCTTGTGTGAAAGCATGTTATGTAGATTTAGATGTAAAAAAAACACCTTTCCATATGGATTGTACCATGTGTGGAGCCTGTGTTGATGCTTGTGAGCGAGTCTACGGTCGTAGAAAAGAGAGTTCTTTATTGAGCTTTGCTTTCGAAGATAAAGTAGAAAATCATCAAAAGCAATCTCGTTGGGGGTTTAACACTTGGGATAAAAAAGTTCTCGCTCTTTCTTTAATTATAGGAATTGTATCTTTGGTATGTGCTTTTGTCTATCGTCCAGTAGCTTCGTTCCGCTTAGATTATGGATTAATGGAACAAGCAAGTGCAGAGGAACGTTTACTAGCAGAACAAAAAGGAGTGAACAGTTTTATTCTTAAAGTTAGAAACTTAAGTGCCGATGCATTGAATTGTATTCTTGTGTCAAATGATGATGAGTTTTTCCTATCTTTAAAAGAAAGTATTTCTGTTCAAGCGTTTGAAAAAAAAGAGCAGACAGTCTCGATACATTATTTAGGCGATAGCGAAACCTTCGTTCCTATGACTGTTGAGTTAATCAATGCAGATACAAAAGAATCTTTAGGTGAGCAGGAGTTGTATTTTAATCCATTTGGTACGACGAAATCACAAATGCGTCAATAAATTACAAAATGCCACTCACTAGATAGTACAAGATGTGGAATCCATTCTAAGTCTGCAAAGCCTCTGAGAATGGAAAGCATTCCAACCAAACAAGCTAAAGACCCCATAATTTCGCTTTGGTACTGATGAAAGCGTCTTAGTAGCTTGTTGGCATTCATTGCTAAAATGAGAGCAGGGGATGTAAGCAAAGCGAAGGCAAAGCCATTAATGAAACCTTCCCATGCACTAGCACTTAAGGCACAAGCTGAGTACACAATAAGGGTTTGTCCACAAGGCAAAGCAATGGTAAAAAGGCCAAATAAAAAAGTTGCCCAAGGATGATCCCGACTAATAAGTAAAGTTAATGATTGTGTAACACGCGCGCTTTTTTTTGAGAGCCAGCGATTGATGGGTAAAATTGTATGGAATAACTGAGATAGGCCAAGAAGAAAAATCAAAGCACCAAAACCAATACTTAAAGCTGCTGTAACATAACCTTGTTTTAAAGTAGCCACAAAGAGCCAACCAATTCCTCCTGCAATAAGACCCGCTAGAGAAAAAGAGAATAAGCGACCAATAAAGTACCAATTTCGATGTGTGTGTCGTGACAAAAGCATGGCTAAAGGACCACACATACCAATACAATGAAGGTTACCAACTAAGTAAATGGGGAGCATTGTGAGTAAAAGCTTCATTTTTCGCTAAGTTCTGTAATTTTAGGATGACGTATTTCCGAAAGTTTGGATGCATCGATGCCTGTACTACCACTTTTTCTAGACTGGGCAAAGCAAAGAACAAAAATCATAAAACCAATGAATCCAGATAGCATAAAGACAAAACCAATCTGAAAAATTCTTTGATGAATACGTTGTAACATATGGAACTCCCTTCAAAGTGACTTGAGTTTTTTAGAGCGAAGATTAAAAGCTCCTATGGCGATGAATAAGACTTGTGTTCCCATAAAAGCCAGAAGCCAGAAAAAAGCTTCTTCCATGAATCCATAAGAATGTAGCCCAACACCTAGCATATTCACACCAAACCAAGAAAAGCTTGTAATGATATTACCAACAATAGCGAGGAGAATGGTTCCTCGCAACTTGATCATTCCACCCCATCTTGCATGTAGAATGATGGCATTCCATAGTACGATCATTAAAGCTCCATTTTCTTTGGGGTCCCAACCCCAAAAACGGCCCCATGATTGATCAGCCCAAATCCCTCCAAGAACAGTTCCAACAAAACTGAAAAAGAGACTAAAACAAATGATGCCATAAACCATTTTGCCCACAGATACACTTGAAGCTTGATCTAATTGAGGAGAAAAGCATTGGCGGATGACATAAGCAATCGCAAGAAAACCCGCAAGAAAAGAAGCACTATAGCCCAGAGTTACTGTGACAACATGGGTGCTCAACCAAAAATTAGAATCAAGGACCGCTCGCATCACTTCCATTGTATCACCTTGCAATGAAAGATGATGGGCAATAATTAAAGTGAGGCAGCCTAGCACTGAAGCGACAATACTACCTAAACCATTACGGTAAATGCGTTCTAACACAATCCCTAAACATACAGCTCCCCAGCCTACAAAAATAGCAGAAGAATATAAGTTTGTAACAGGAGGGCGTTGTTCAATAATGATCCTGCAAATCAGGCCTAAGGTGTGCAAAGTACATGCAGTAACTAGAAAAGAAAAACTTGTTTTCTTTAAAAAATGACTTTCAAAAAGCCCTGTAAACATCAGGAGTAAAAAGGAGCAGATATATAGAACAATGCTTACGTAAAATGGCTGAATATGATTAAAGAATGATTCTAAACGAACGCTATTACTGAGCCCTGTTTGCAGAGAGTTTACTTGGAAATAGTATTCATCAAGGGTTTTCTGGAAAGCCACTTTATCTGATTCACGATAATGTTTAATCATGGTCAAAATTGGATCAATTGCAGGGTGTTTTTCTGATCCAGATATTAAAGATAAAATTCCTGATCCCATATTTTTCCATTCTTCGTCTTGACTTAAGGGATAAAGAATTTGGAAATGAGCAGCTCTAGAAATAAATTGATAACGCTCCCAAAACCATTGAAAGAGGGCTTGGTCTCTTTGGTCGATTTCCGTGTGCTCACCATCGTTGAGCCAAAGAGGAACAATGATTTTAATTCCTTCCTCAAATAAGAGAAGTTCATCTAATGGTAGTTCTGCGTTGGCAATATAGAGTGTATGGCTAAGACCAGTATATAAGATTACTTTTTCCCACAATTGTAAGAGGGCATTTTGATAGGCATCGCGAGATTTACTCTCCATTTCGCCAATGACAACAGCCTGTTCACGGAGCTTTTCTAAGTATGGCTCAATTTCTTCAAATGAGAAGTATTTAGAATGGCTATTTTCTTGATTGAGTAGATGAATAATATCTGGATGATCGATACGAAAGACAGGGATTTTATCACTCTCTTCATTATTCATGAGTACCTTTGCTAACCAATCTATTGGAGCAAGAGAGGAGTAGGGACCTGAGAAAGATTGCTTCTCACGTAATGTTAAAAGAGCACTCCTTGCGATACTATCTAATGGCTTTACTCTTCCTTCATGTAAAACAGGGATTTTACCCCAAGATTCAAGTGCTAAAGAAGAATGTGTACTAGATGATCGATAAGTACTGATAGTGAGTAAGAGAAGAAAAACTAAAGAACTAATAAATGGAGCAAATCGTTTCATGGCTTTATCCTTTTTTCTTTCGAAATTGGGATAGACTAGAGAAAAATTGCATAAGTAAGCCTATAGCCACAAGAGAAGAAGAAATATACGGCACCCATTTTCCCGGATTTTCAACAACTTGTAACACAGAAACATTTCCTCCTTCTCCATAACTAGCTTGGTAGTATGTTTTTCCCTTATAATGTAGAGGTTGATTCATCGAAATCGAGATTTCACGATCAAATTCTTGTTTCTCATTGAAAAGATTGATCTTACTGCAGAAGCTTTTTGGAACATTTGTTCCTGCGTGTATTTCATGTATAAATTCACTTAATTGAATACTATGCTCTTCGTAGTGTCTTGCACGGCGAATTTGTAATTCATAATGATGTCCGCTAAAAGAAAATACCTGAGAAGCAGAAAGTCCGTTAGACAAAAGCCACGTACCAAGAGACCTTCCTTGTTCATCGATGAGTGCAATGGATACGGTTAAAAAGTCTACAATATGATCTTGTTGACTAGGAGCTACAGGACGAACAACAATTTCACCACCAATTCCTCGATTTGCTAATGGAGTAAATCCAACATCATGTTCACTTCTATATGAAAGCTCAGCATTAGGAAATACATGACGTACTTGTAGTGTAAAAGGACTATGAGGAATTTTGTATCTTTTTCCGCTTCTTAAAAGTTTTTCAGGAATACTCACAATTTGATCATATTCAGGGTCTGTTGTATCCACAAGAATCAGTTCTTTTGCATGAGGGCTTTGTGAATAATTGGTCACTTCTCCCAATTCGAGAGTAATTTGACTTTCTACAGAAAATAATCCTGTAACTAATTCGCCCAAAAGTAGAAAAGCCAAACTGAAATGAATCAAAAGAATACCAGCACCTTTTCTATTGAATCGAAAGCGTGAAATAGTAGCTGCGGAAAGATTGATCAGGAAAATTACTGATAGAGAGTAGGCTCCAGGGAAAATTGCGAGGTTGAGATCGAGACTTTCTATTGGCCAGTAAACAAACCAGCAACGAAAGTAGCGCTCTTGAACAGCGAACACACCGCTATCAGTTTGTTCTAACGTTCCAATGAGAACAAGAACAATGGTACAGAACAAGCAAGCAATGGTAATACGTAGTGACGCTAATGCTTGAATGATTTTGAATTGTTTTAGTTGCGGTCTATTATTCATTTTCCTTCTTAGCTGAAACATCCCATCTGCATCTTAGCAACTTGAAGACATAGAGGATAAGTAGATTGTTTCTGGGAGAGCTAGAAGAAAAGTCGTATGATGAATCAAAAGCAAAAAATAGAGTGGAGAATACAGTGAGAAATTGGTTATCTCTCGGATTATTTTTAATGAGTTTTTTTCTTTTTGGATGTAGCTCAGAAAAAGAAATCAAAGTTTATCGTCTTGCAAAGGGAAAAGAGCTGAATTCGCCAGATCTGGCTTCAGGCGAACACGAGCAAGAAAATTTACCTATACCTAGAGTGGCTTCTGCAGGTATTTCATGGCAGATACCATCTTCTTGGGAAGAAAAACCTGCAGGAGGCATGCGAAAAGGAAGCTTTTCTGCTAGAGGGGGAGTTGATATCTCTGCGATTTTCTTAGAAGGAAATGTAGGAGGTGATCTTGCAAATGTAAACCGTTGGCGTCAGCAAATTAATTTATCACCTTGGTCAGCAAATGATTTTTCTGAAGCTGTAGTTAATGTGAGAACAGAACTAGGAGAAGGGCAATTAGTAGATTTTGCAACAGGAGAGTTCAGTGGAGATCGTATTGTTGCTGTACTTGTTCCTTATAAACATGGAATCTGGTTTTTCAAAATGACAGGAGATTACCGTTCTGTCGAAGCTCAAACGGATGCGTTTCAGGAATACTTGCATAGTATTCATAGGTAAAAAATCGATCTCTCTTTTTATCTATACTAAAGAGAGATCGATTTCTCTATTCTTCACATTCAAAAAACGCAAGATCATAATCATCGGGACCAATAGAAGAAGGTGTTTCTTTATATCTTTCAAGGTCTTCTTGAAATTCTTTACATTCAAAAAACGCAAGATCATAATTATCGCGATCAATAGAAGAAGGTGTTTCTCTATATCTTTCAAGATCTTCTTGAAGTTCTTTTATATATCTAGCTGTTTCGTTCAAGGTATCCTGAATAGAGGCACGATGAAACTGAATTCTATTGTAAAACCAACATTTCAATGCTTGGTGAATTTTCTTACTTGAAGGAAAAATATTTTTATTGTTGCAAGTATTGAATGTATGGTCGGTGATTTCTCTATCAATAAGGTCTATTTCTAAATTTATGTAATAATTAGACAGTGTATCCTCGAGAGTAAACTCGTAGAGAGTAACAATAAAACAAATTTTATTGTTTGTGTTTTTTTCAATATTTATAGTTTCGATAGTTGGGATAGGAGAAAATTTAATGGATTCAAAAAGTCTATTGTAACAATATGCAGGGTCGTTGATTGAATTATTTTTTACTGAATTAGTTCTTTCTGTATTCATCTATCTTTCCATATTTTTTTTAATGAATGTAAAAAGAGAAAAGAAATGAACTTGTGCTAAATCTCTTCTCTAAGTATCGTCTGCGCTCTATACAAGAGGCAAATAAATGGAACAGTCCCAAGATAACTTAACAAATATTCTTCTCAATCATCCCCCTAAAGCTCTCATAGAGAACATTCCACAGTCTTCATCTGTAGGGTCTTCTAAACCATCTCATGTACTTGATGTACTTATTGAGAAAATGACCATAATCTTTAATGCGATTGATTTGCTCGTAACAGCATATCAAGATAGTTATCCGGAAGACAAGCTATTAGAAGATGAAAAACAACGTTTTCAGCATTTAATTACAGATATTTACTTAAAAAAAGAAGAAGTTAAAGAAATTGCGGAAATTTTAGATATTGAAGAATCTATTGTAGAAAGTTCTCTTACTGTAACAATGGAAAAAATATCTAATATTGTTCGAATGTATCAACAAGATAAGAAAGCTCTTGATCCAGACATTGTAGCGATTACTTTTCTAGAAGCTCCTTTTTTTAAACTATTGCAAGAGAAATTAGAGCATTTAAATCATTGATTTTTTCTAGAAATAGGAACACAAACTATCAACTTTGTGTTCCTAAATTCCATTTCTTAGCAAGTTCATTTAACTTACCAGAGCTTTTCAATTCTTTTAGTCGGTGATTGAATAGCTCTACCAAGCCATGTTTACCATTTTTTAATTCAACGAGACGTAACCCTTCTTTAGTAAGGGGTGGAGGAATCATTCGAACACGGTTTTTATAGAGACCTTGAGTGATTGCATGAGCTTGAACTGATTCTAGAACAACCCCTTCACTTTTCCCTGCAATGAGTTCTTCAATGGCAACAATGTAATTTTCATAGGGAGTGATGTTTAATGATGGGAAAAGCTGTACGGTAGCGGAAAAGCTTACTCCACGTTGCACGCTGAGCTCTTGATCAAATAAATCATCTAAGCTTCCTATGGGGGATTCTTCCAATACAATCAATACAGGTCCTGTATGAAAATAGAGTTCAGAAAACTCATAGACAGTAGAATTTCTAGGGTTAGGCATTAATGGAGTAAGTAGCGCATCAAATTTTCCTTGGTGTAAGCCTTCAACACTCGAACTCCAATTTGTATCTATAAACTCAACACTTAAGCCCAAATCATTTGCAATGCTCTGGAAAAGTTCATCAGAGAAAGCAAGGATGTTGCGTTCACGGCCATGCAACTCTAATGGATACCAAGTAGGGTCTCGGCCTACACGTAAACTATCATATTGAAAAGGCCAAGAACAACCATAGGTAACCAGTAGTGAGATAGTTAGTACTAAAAGAGTGACAACTGTTTTTCTCATATGAAATATTTTCCAATTTTTAGAATAGGCTTTAAATAACAAATATTTATCTATTGGGTAACTAGTTGTACTTTAGGATGACTTCATTTTGTGAGCAAGGTTTTTGCGACTTTGCTGTCTTGCGATTAATAAGTGGCTTTGGTACTTTCTCAGCAGGTTATTTTTAGAAAGAATCAAATAGAGGCAAGATGAAACAGGTGTGTTCACCGCAGAATAATATTGTTAGTAAAACGGTATCATACTTTGTTTGCTAGAGTTAAGCCATCCTTTAAATAAGGATGGTTTTTTTTTATGAGGGAAAAAGCATGCAATCAGCGCGACTTGTGCTTCAAGATGGAACAATTTTTCATGGTTTATCGCCGTCATGGCAAGATGGTCATTATTTTGGAGAACTTGTTTTTTCAACAGGAATGACAGGCTACTGTGAGTCAATTACAGACCCTTCCTATACTGGTGAGATCCTAACGTTTACCTATCCTCTTATCGGTAACTATGGTGTTCCCGATAAAGAGCATTGGGAGTCTAGTAAGGCGCATGCATTTGGAGTTGTTATTGATGAATTATGTGAGAATTGGTCGCATCATGAAGGGACACGTTCTTTTATCGAGTTTCTAGAAGAGCAAAATGTCCCTCTTATAACAGGTATTGATACTCGTGCTTTAACTCGTTATTTAAGGAGTCGTGGAACTGTTCCCGGAGCAATTTGCTGTGGCGAGGGTTTACCTAAAAAGTTCCCTAATCCTCATGAAAAAAATATTGTCGCTTCAGTATCAACAGAAGAAATATCCATATATAACGAAACAGAAGAGAAGACGGTTGTGCTTGTCGACTGTGGGATGAAGGAAAATATTCTACGACAATTACAAAAGTGGCCTCTTCGTATCAAACGAGTACCTCATGATTACGACTATACAGGTGAGGACTTTGATGGAGTTTTTTATTCAAATGGTCCTGGTGATCCTACTAGAGCCAGTGAAACAATTACAGTTCTTCAAAAAGCAATGAAGTTCCGGAAGCCGATATTTGGTATTTGCTTAGGAACACAGCTAATGGCTTTGGCAGCTGGAGCTAAAACGTACAAACTTCCTTTTGGTCATAGAGGTCACAATCAACCTTGTATGCATATCCCTACAGGAAAGTGCTTTATCACAAGTCAAAACCATGGATATGCCATTGAGGAAAATAGTTTACCGGAAGAGTGGGAAGTGAGCTACCGGAACCTTAATGACCAATCTATTGAAGGAATTTCTCATAAATTTCTTCCCTTTGGAGCTGTTCAGTTTCATCCTGAGGCTTGTCCAGGACCTACTGATACATTTTGGATTTTTGAGCAATTCTATAAGAGCGTGAAGGAACAAGTAGCATGAGTCAATTTTCAGGTAAAAAAGTACTAATATTAGGGTCGGGTGGACTACGTATCGGTCAGGCTGGAGAATTCGATTATTCAGGCTCTCAATGTATTAAAGCTCTGAAGTCACAAGGAATTTTCTGTGTCCTCGTGAATCCGAATATCGCAACAGTGCAAACGGATGAAGGGATGGCTGACCGTGTTTATTTACAGCCACTCAATGTATCTACGGTAAAGCGAATCATTGCTAAAGAGCGCCCTGATGGAATTTTATTGGGATTTGGAGGACAAACAGCTTTAAATCTCGGTCTCGAACTTGAAAGTCAAAAAGTCTTCGAAGAATTTGGAGTAGAGATACTAGGTACTCCTGTTTCCAGTATTCGTCTTACTGAAGATAGAGAATTATTCAAAGAAGCCCTTCAAGAAATTTCCGTTAAAACAGCAGTCAGCAGAGTAGCTAATACTTTAGAAGAAGCTAAAGAAGCTGCTGAAGCTATCGGTTATCCTATTATGATGCGTTGTGGATTTAGTCTGGGAGGACTTGGGTCTGGACTGATTCAAAACGAAAAAGAATTAACGCTACGAGTCACCGAAGCTCTTCACGCTGTTCCTCAAGTATTAATCGAAGAATACTTGATGGGCTGGAAAGAGATTGAGTACGAGATTGTTCGTGATTGTCACGACAACGCAGTCACTGTTTGTAATATGGAAAATATGGACCCCATGGGTATCCATACAGGTGAAAGTATCGTTGTAGCGCCTTCTCAAACACTCAATAATCAAGAATACCACATGCTTCGAGAAGTTGCTCTGAAAACAGCTCGGCACATGGGAATTATAGGAGAGTGCAATATTCAATATGCTCTTAATCCCGATACCGGAGATTATCGTGTTATTGAAATGAATGCACGTTTATCTCGCTCCTCTGCATTAGCATCTAAAGCAACGGGATATCCTTTAGCCTATGTAGCAACTTTGCTTTCTCTTGGCATACCTCTCCATGAAATCAAAAATGCAGTTACTCAGAAAACAAGTGCATTTTTTGAACCTGCTCTTGACTACTTAGTTGTTAAAATTCCGAGATGGGATATTCATAAATTACGATTTGCCGATCGAAGCCTTGGTTCAGAAATGAAAAGTGTCGGCGAGGTCATGGCAATCGGTCGATCATTCCCTGAAGCACTTCAAAAAGCACTTCGTATGCTAAATATTGGTGCTGAAGGGCTCACAGAACATCCTTTTGATATTCCTTCTCCAGAAAAAGAAATAAGAAAAGCGACAGATCGACGGATTTTTGCGATTTGTGATGCTCTTAAACATGGAATTACTCTTGAGCAAATTCATCAGTGGTCGGGAATCAATCCATGGTTTTTGCATCACTTGAAGCATATTGTAAATATTGATCAAGAACTTCGTAGTCCTTCTGTAGATCTCGAGCGTCTCCGAATCGCTAAAAAAGCAGGTTTTTCAGATAAGTGTATTGCCATTAGAAAACATGTTGGAGAAGAAGAGATTCGTACTATTCGAATCAATAATAAAATAACTCCTTTTGTTAAGCAGATTGATACTCTAGCTGGTGAATTTGAAGCAGAAACAAACTACTTATATTTGACCTATCATGGCTCAGAATCTGATCTAAAAGCAACAGAACAAGAACCGATTATAGTCTTAGGTTCAGGGCCTTACTGTATTGGTTCTTCTGTAGAATTTGATTGGTGTGCTGTAAATACAGCAAAAACCCTTCGTTCAGAAGGGGAGCAAGCGATCATCATTAATTCAAATCCAGAAACCGTTTCTACAGATTTTGATGAATCTGATCGCCTCTACTTTGAAGAACTTAGTTTAGAGCGTGTGCGAGACATTGCGGATTTCGAATCAGCAAAGGGTATTGTCGTTTCGGTAGGAGGACAAATAGCAAATAATTTAGCCCTACCTTTACATAAAGCTTCTTATCATATCATGGGGACATCTCCTGAAGATATTGATCGTGCAGAAAATAGAAGACGTTTTAGTAGTTTATTGAATGATTTAGGAATCGATCAGCCAGCTTGGGAAGAAGTAAGTACCATCGAAAAAGCTAAAGAGTTTGCACGTTCTGTAGGCTATCCTATTTTGGTTCGACCTTCTTATGTCTTGTCTGGTGCGGCAATGAATGTTGTTTGGACCCAAGATGAGTTAAGTAAATACTTAAAAGAGGCTACAGTTGTTTCACCTGATCAACCTGTTGTAATGACTCGTTTCATCAGTAACGCAAAAGAATTAGAAATTGATGGTGTTGCTGATAAAGGACGTGTAGTTATTGAAGCTATTTCAGAACACGTGGAAAATGCAGGAGTACACTCTGGAGATGCAACGATTGTACTTCCACCACAGCGCTTGTATCTTGAGACCATTCGAAAGACAAAAAAAATTACTCGGCAAATTGTTCGAGCACTCAATATTACTGGACCATTTAACATTCAGTTTTTGGCTAAAGATAATGAAATCAAAGTAATTGAATGTAATGTTCGCGCATCACGTTCCTTTCCTTTTGTTTCAAAAGTGGTTAATCACAATTTTATTCATATTGCCAGTAAGGTTTTGATGGGGATTCAACAGTATGGTCCTTACGAAACATTAGAGCTGGGTTATGTGGGAATGAAAACACCACAATTTTCTTATCAGCGCTTAAAAGGAGCAAACCCAGTTGCTCATGTAGAAATGGCTTCTACAGGAGAGGTGGCCTGTATCAGCGATACTTATCTTGAAGCATTCATGACTTCATGGCTTGCTACAGAACAGTCTGTAAAAGGAAAACGACTCCTCGTAAGTATTGGAGGTTCTGTTAAGCAAAAGCTACTAGAAGGACTTCGTAGTCTGGAAGAAAATGGCTGGGAGATTTTTGCTACAGAAGGCACCCATGAATACCTATCTCGTCATGGTGTTGGTTCACGTTTTCTTTATAAAGCAAGTGAACGTTTCGAACCGAATATTGTGTCTACCATTTCTAATAAAGAAGTTGATTTAATCATCAATATACCTAGGCGTATACATACTTCTCAGCAAACAGATGGTTTCCGTATTCGTCGTTTATCTATTGATCACCATATACCACTCATTACAAATCTACAAATTGCACAGTTATTTTTGTCATGCTTGGCAAATCTCGATATTGATGCATTGCCTCTTCGTTCATGGCAAGAATGTATGGCTATGAAAGAAGATTATTGGATGGGTGAGGAGACGGAACAAGAGTCTCTTCAAGCTAAGATAAAACAATCAAGATAAATGAACTTTCAGGAAGAGATGTAGTCAATGAGTATGATGATAGAAACAAAGCAAAGCTT
>PAQS01000018.1 GCA_002709385.1 Waddliaceae bacterium | reverse complement strand
TTTACTAAAGAGGTGACCGGAAAACATAAGCAAAATCATAAACTAAGACCAACAATGTAGCTATCTCCTGAGGGAGTAATAAAATCAGCATTTTTGGTCTAGACAATGGGGTCCACTATAAAGTAATTCCTGAAACTGGACTCATTCGCGCCGTTGCCGATGAGAGCAGAAACGGAGGAAAAGCTTTAGCTTTTTAAAACTCACTACTTTTTGATAACAATCACCTTCCCATTAACAAACAATTTTTGAAGATGAGGAAATTTTAAGCATTGTGATTCTAAAGAGTTTTTTCTAACAAAGCGCTTCAATTTAAATAATACACTTTTACTTTTAGAGGACTTTTCTAGCTTTATACTGGCACTCCCAATAATTAGAGACTCTAAGTTATTAAATCTACGTAACAAGCGAATCGTTTTATTAATTTCCTTTGTTACGGCACAATCCTGAATATTTAAAGATCGAATACTTTTTGAAAAAAGGAGAGGTTTTAATGCTCTATGAGTAACAGCATTACAAGATGAAAGATTAAGGGATTTGAGTTTATGAA
The DNA here is from genome assembly GCA_002709385.1 of Waddliaceae bacterium. Classification (GTDB taxonomy): domain Bacteria; phylum Chlamydiota; class Chlamydiia; order Chlamydiales. Next base: position 89,236 of record PAQS01000018.1, on the reverse strand, counting down.
GACGTCCTAAAAGATCAGGTAAACCTTTATCTGTAAATTGATTGTTCGAAAGGTTTAGCTGTTCTAGATTTTTCAAAGAATAGATGCAAGGTAACCATTCATCATCTAATTGACTATCAGATATATCTAAATATTTGAGTTTAGAAAATCGATCTAATAATCCCCCTTCACATTTAGGAAGAATGGAACTACTTAAATTCAAATGAATCAGTTTTGGATTTTTATTAGAAACTAAGCGAAGAAAAAAGATATTTTTACAGCCTTTCAAACTTAAGCTATTCAAAGATGGGCAAGAATCTAGTAGATAGGCTAACTCTTCTATACGCTTTAACACACATTTGGGACCATTTTCCGTTTTAATACTTAAATCTAAATGTTTTTGTTCTTTTAGTTTCTTTTGCCATCCTTCTTCGTTCCAATCGGGGACTTTTTCTTTCCAAAACAAAGGATTTTCATCAAAAATTTCTCGTAAACGGTTTTCTACATGAGTTGTACTGATAAATTTGGCATATGGTGTGTGTTGGAGAGAGTGAATCATAAACGAACTCCTATTTGAGTTCGCTTTTATAACTCAAACAAGAATAAACAAAAAAGCAAGAGGCGGGTTCAACAATGCCAATTTACATGTTTTTTTGATCACCACCGAGACAAGAGAGAATACAGAGAAATTGTGATTTCTACCTCTACTCTGTGAACTCTTGTGGCTCTGTGGTGTTTTTTTGATCACCACCGAGACACGAGAGAACACAGAGAAATTGCGATTTCTACCTCTACTCTGTGAACTCTTGTGGCTCTGTGGTGTTTTTTTTCATTACCACTGAGGCACGAGAAAACACAGAGAAATTGTGATTCTATTTCTACTCTGTGAACTCTTGTGACTCTGTGGTGTTTTTTTTCATTACCACTGAGACACGAGAGAGCACAGAGAAATTGCGACTTCTAGCTCTACTTTGTGGTGTTTTTTACAAAAAGCAAGTGCCATGAAATGACTTTACTTTTTCAAAGACTTGTAGCGTACTGGGTTTGACGGTACTCTAAGATTCCTTCATTACGAAGCTTACAGGCAGGACAAACCTTACATCCTTCTTTGGGAAGGCCTTCATAACAAGTAATGGTGTTTTCTAATAAGTAATCAAGCACCCCTAGCTCGTCAGCCAGCTTCATCGTCTCAGCCTTTGTCATATCCACTAAAGGAGTTAACACTTCAAAAGACTCATCATCTAAGTCAATTCGGAGAATTTCTTCCATAAGATTCATATAACGACGAGAACAATCGCGATATCCAGAATTCGCTTCTTCTAGCCCCATCACTCCAAGTGCAATTTTTTTGGCACCTAAGGAATGAGCATGAATTGCTGCTATTCTAGCCATAAGGCCATTTCTTCCTAAAACCAAGGTATTAGGTACTTGCTCGGTATAATCAATGACCATATCTGTGTTCATCAAAGCATTGTCTGTAATCTCTTGTAAACAGTCGATAGACAATTCAATGTGGTCTACATTCCACTCTTCACTAATTTTTTTGGCTTGAATTAGTTCTGGACTATGCCTTTGTCCATAACGAAAAGAAAGACTGAGTACCTCATCAGCAGAATATTTTTTTATGGCTAAAGCTAAACATATAGAAGAATCCATTCCACCACTATGTACAACAACAATCGCTTTTTTTGTTTTAAGCACTGCTTGCCTCTTCACTTTGATGCATGGTTTCCCACATAATTTTGAATTGTGGACAAATCTCTAAAAGCTCTTCTCTTGTTCCTTCAGCTATTTTTTGTCCATCTTCAAGGTAAACAATCCGATCTGCATGCTCAATTGTACTCAAACGATGAGCAATAAGAATCTGTGTAATTTCCCCATGTAACTCTTGAATCGCTTGCTTAATTTTTGCTTCACTTACAGAGTCTAAAGAGGAAGTTGCCTCATCCATAATAAGAATTGGAGCCTCTTTCACTAACGCTCGCGCAATAGCAAGCCGCTGCTGTTGTCCACCCGACAAATTCTTTCCACCTTCAGATACAGGCGAATCATACGTCTCAGGTAAATTCTGAATAAACTCATCAGCATGAGCACGCTTTGCAGCGTCACGAATAGCTTTTTCATCATAGTCGCGTCCAAAAGCAATATTCGCTGCGATACTGTCTAGAAAGAGAAATGATTTTTGCGGAACAAAGGCAATAAGATCTCGAAGAGAACGTTGGGTATATTCTCCAACTCCATGACCATCTACTAAGATTTCTCCTTTAGCCACATCATACAAACGAGGAACAAGCTGCACGATAGTAGATTTACCCGCTCCAGTAGGACCTACAATAGCAACTGTTTCCCCTTTCTTTGCTTTAAAGCTAAGGCCTTTCAAAATCCAATCATGCTCTTCATTGTAACGAAACCAAACATCTCGAAATTCAATAGAGTCCTTAAATTCCTTGATTTCTTTCGCCCCTTCTTTATCTTGAATCAAAGGCAACTGATTCATCACTTCATACATTCGGTCTGCGGCCGCTACACCACGCTGAATACGAGTATTCTCTTCCGCAAACTTCTTAATAGGCTCATAAAAAACATAGAGAAGTCCGCAAAAAAACAAAATCTCAGAAACACTCATATGTACGACATGAAGACCATACATGATACTTACTGAAAGACACAAAGTTCCCACTGTATGGATAATTGGACGAGCTGCAAAGTCATAACGTGCATTGCGCTCTTCTAATTTCGCCATACGATCGTTACTACTCGTGTATTTGCGAAGAGAGAAATCTTCCATAGCAAAGATCTTAACAGTTTGTACTCCTGTTAAAAACTCAACAAGCGTACCAGCAAACCCTTCTTGATTTTTCTGAATACGCTTAGAAATTTTTCGCACTCGATCAGCTAAATAAACAATAGGAAGAAAAACTAACGGAAGCGCACAAAATAAGATAATAGATAACTGAGGGGAAGCGATAAAACATAAAATAAGAGTCGAAATACTCGTAAACGGCATTTGAATATAATTGATCAAAGCAGCGTTGATTGCTTCTGAAATCAACTGAGCATCACCCACAACACGAGATGATAATCCACCTACATCATGCTTTTGAAAGAAAGACATAGGTAAACTTTGTATATGCTCAAAATAAGACTGCCTTAAATCTCGACTCACTCGAATGGCAACCAGCTGAGTTGTATACCGATGAGCAAATAAAGAGACTGCTCTCAAAAGAGCAATCACAACTAAAAATAAGGCAAGACGACTCAAATCTTGTTTCAGTAAAAGCTTCGCATCTAACCAAGCAATCGCCTGAGTAATCGCACCGGTCCCTGTCCACTGAGTCAAATAACGATCTGCTGACTCTTTATCTATGAGTCCGTCGCCCTCCACATCAATACGAGACCAACGCTCCTCTACTTCAGCTAGAGTTACCTGCTCTTGAGGCTGTAATTGACCATTTTCTACAGGAGCAAAAAGCTCAAAAAAGTCAGGGCCCTTATCTGTGATTACTCGTAGTCCAAAAATCTCTAACTGGGAAGAAATCGTAAGAGCAAACATGGCACAGAGCGTAAATACCAAAAGTACCAAATGCCGGCGGTTCGTTAGAGCCGCCTTAAAAAGAAGTCGCATGGATTGAATTAGGTCCTATTAAGAGTATGTCACTAAATATTTAATCGCTTTGAGTCACACCCATCTTTCGGTATTTTACATAGCGATTTTCTACAAGAATCTCAGGAGAAAGATCTTTCAACTCGTCATATTGCTCTAAAATAAATGCCTTCACATTAGTAAACACAACACCAGGGTTTTTGTGCGCTCCACCAAGAGGCTCTGGAATCATCGCATCAATCACGCCTAATTCCAAAAGATCTTCAGCATTTCCTTTTAAAGCCACCGTTGCATCATTTTTCTTTGCTGCATCTTTCCAAAGAATCGAAGCACAGCCCTCTGGAGAAATCACAGAATAATACGCATGCTGCAACATTCCTACAACATCACCTACCCCAGTTCCCAAAGCACCACCAGAAAAACCTTCACCAATAATAATAATCAAAATCGGAGTCTTTAAACGAGCAAACTCACGAAGATTCATGGCAATAGCCCAACCCTGACCGCGCTCTTCCGCCTCAAGACCTGGGAAAGCTCCTGGAGTATCTAATAAGGAAACAATGGGAATATGGAATTTTTCTGCAAGCTTGGCCAAACGTAACGCTTTACGAAACCCCTCAGGGTTTAACATACCAAAATTACGCTGCACACGAGTTTCAGTATCATGGCCTTTTTCTTGACCAATGATCATGAATTTCTGACCACCAATTCGAGCAATTCCACCCACAACAGCTGAATCATCTGCATAGTTCCGATCTCCAAAAAGCTCGGTAAACTCATCGCAAATATTCTCTATATAGTGAATCGTGTGCGGTCTCGATGGATGACGACAAATCGCTAAACGCTCAGTTGGATTCAGCTCGCTGTAAATTTTCGCCTTGAGATTGTCTAATTTACTCTCAAGCTTCGAAATTTCACTAGCAAATAAGGGGTTATCCTTATTCTGCTCCTTAAAACGCCGAACATTGTTTTCGTACTCTTCAATCTTTTTCTCGTGAGGTAAGTTAGCCAAAACCTTCCCCTTATATTAAATGATTAGAAACGCTAACCCATTATAACTTAGATAAACAATAAATTTAACTAAATTTTCGCTCTATTTCCAGAGAGTTCGGCATCATAAAAATCTTTAACAATTTCTACAATTGTAGACCTACTAATGATAATAGCAAAAAGCTCTTCAATATCTTCACTTTTCAAGCGAATACAGCCGTCACTTTCATTCTTTCCGATCGTATCGCGGTCTTCTTCAAGCTGATTTGTTGCTTCGTTATAATTCCAAGGAGCTCCGTGTAAGCCAAAACCCTTCGCTGGAGCTGTCGTTCCTTTAATTTCTCTATCAAATGGAATCCAACGAGTACCAAATACCCGCATCATCTCTACACGTTCATTATTGAACTGCCCCATCATCTTAGGCTTGTAAATGGCAATTCTATCACCAAGAGAATACTGCCCAATAGGGGTTAAAGAACCTGAAATTTTTCCTTCATTTAGGCGACCTAAACCTACATCATACACCTTAACTAAAGTCACTTCACTTGTTTCATCATCAATGAAATAAAACCACATTTTCGCACGCGATAAGTCAATTAATAAATGAAAATGGAAATCTTTATCATCTCTAAGAACATTAAAACGATCGCCATTAGAAACATTCTGACGAAAATAATCTGTATTTCCATTTAAACTACGAGCAATAAAATGCCTTGAAGTTCGGAAATGTGATGCATAATCTGCCACCCATGCAGGACGCCCTTTCAACCAGTCTACTCTACTACTATAAGAAATTGTCTCCACAATAGGGAATTTGTAATCACCTAGATTAAAAAACTCATCTATTCGATTCGCATAAGGCAATTCCTCATTACGTACTTGTTTTGTTTCTTCAGAAATTTCTTCTGTAGAAAAACTTTCTTCCATAATCTCTGCTTTTTTTTCTTCTGCTTGAGAAAAAACTAACTCAGTAGGAGCTTCTAGAAGAATCGCAGATGAAGGTGCATCCCCTTTATCTTTTCGTAAAGCTGCTAAGGCTATTGCACCAAACAAACACAAAACTAATAGTAACAATGCTCTAGGTAAAGACATCAAAAGAACCTTTTTTCAATATTAGAAAGAGACCGATTAAATAATAATGGTAGGCAGCTAAAGACTTTCTGACAAGTTGAGAAGTCGCTAGTCCTCTTTGTAATTTTATAGCTCTTTCGTGGTTCTGTATCTCAACGAAAAAGCTACTGTAGAATATTTAAACGCAGCGAAACAAAAAAAACTAAGACGCCAAGAAAGCCTCATACCCTCGAGACATTTACAAAAACACATAAAAACGTTCTTCAAATTTTGAAAATTGCTTAAATGGAACAACTGACACTTAATTGACTATTCTTGCAAGCGCCTCGGACCTCTAATGACTAATTAAGAACGTCGATCGGAAGGTGTGAGTTCCCAATGATAGGTCTGAGGGTCTGTTGCCAAATAAAATGAAACAAGATAATCCGCTCCCCAAAAATTTCCACTTCCACCAAGAGGAAGAACTTGCATTTCTCCTCTATTGTGACGGGGAGAAATCTGCAACTGAGCCTGCTCACTTTCAAAACAAATACTAGCAAGATCACCACTATAACGATCAAGTGACTGCTTGTTCAAGTGATGAGATTGATCTACGACACACTGAGAAGCTTTAACAAAGAAAGAAAAAGCTAACTCACTTAATGAATTTACACCATAAAACGAAGTCATTAGAGATAGCTTACCTGAGCGAAACTCTTGAATCGCATTCATCCATACACCGCTCGGTTTGGTATTTCCATAACTTGCAAATGTATTCAAGTTTGGACGCGTACCACGTATACGTACACGACCTTCTAAGCGAAAATCTTTCTCTTCAAGGTCTATAGATACATTACTCAAATGATTGTGATTCACTGTACACGCTTGCTCTACTCCGAAACATGAACAATCTTCAATAGGGAACTGTTGTGGTCCATAAGCCAAAATGGCTACATCTTTATAAGCAAAGTGCCCTAAACCCGTGTTTCCTCCTACAAGGCTACATACAGCGCTCTGTTGAGCGTTTCGATAACCAACTAAAGCTGTATTGGGATCGCAAATCAATTCATTCAAAGGTGTAAAATGAGGAGCTACATCAGCCCCTTCTTTTTCTATCCACCTTTCAATCATAGCAAGATGCAAGGGAACTTTAATAGAATGACTACTTGCTAAATTTTGTATATGCCCTAATTGACGTTGAGCTAAATAAGCGAACTGCCCTTGGTCACACAACTTTGCAACAGCATGAAAATAGAGGTAATTAAGAATAAGTTGACGATCAAGCGCTGCACTTGCTTCTTGCACATACAAGCCTTGCATGGGAAAGTACTGCCCATCCAAAGTATTCAGTAGCCATTGCGCCCCTCTCAAGGCTGCTTGTAAGTAGTGTTGTGTGCCACTCAATTTGCCTATTATCGCCCATAAAAGCCCCTGCTCTGCGTGGGCATGTGCATGTGGTGAAGTCGCCCAATCCCAATGACCTCCCCATTCCAGAGGAATGGCACCACTTTGAGACTGTTTAGGATTCGATAAATCTCCATCTACATTTCTTAAAAGAGCATTCACATCACCTAAAGCTGATGATAACTGAAACTCTTTCCATGTAGGAATATGACGAAAACGCTGCACCAATTTGTACAAAAGAGCTTGCAAAGGATGCAAAGGTTGATGCATCGCACAAAGTAAATTGAGAGCAAGAAGTGTTCTACCGTAGTCTAAAACTTCCGGAGGCAAAAATTCACGATCACTAGTCATGTCTTTTAAAGCATCACTAAGCTCAAAAAGGTCAGGCTCTCCACCTTCTAAGTAGTGCTTGATTGCTCTATCAATTGGAGACATTTCAGCCTCAACCGGGAGACTGCGTAAATATAACTCGCCTAAAACACGAATGCTCATAATGCGTTCCGAATAGTGATTCTTTTTTCACCTTAGCATAATTGACAGAGGCCCGCTAGTAGGTGATGCTAATATAAGCTCAAATATGAAAAAAAAAGAAAATTGGTAGAGAAACTCTACCAATCTTCTGAGCGTCGTTTAGCTACCCGGCAGTCTATTTCCTAGTAAAAACCAGGTTCTTGCACCACCTCGACAAATCAAGTTTTCAATCAACTTGATTATACATCTGTAGTTGACATGTCACCTTCAATCAGACGACGCATCTTCTTCCCTGGTGTAAACTTCACAGCCATTCTTGCTGGGATGATGATAGGTACTGATGCATTTTTAGGGTTACGACCAATTTTTTGCTTACGCTCAACAACCTCAAAAACTCCGAAATCACGGAATTCTAGACGGTTGCCATCGGACAAACTGTCTGTCATTTTGTCTAAGAAAGCTTGAATTACACTTCTCACATCATTAGGGTGAATCCCTTTTTCTTGTGAAATAGAATTGATGAGCTTCTTTTTTGTTATTGTAGTTTTTTTAGTCATGGTTGACATGATGGTGAACTCCTGCGTTTCAACGGTAACTAAAACAGTCAAGGATGACCCAGGGCAACAAGCCCCTATCTAATTTTTCTTTAGCAGTTTACTCAAGATACTAACATCTCTTGAATGCTATCTTTTATTGCTGGGTCAAAGCAAAAAAAGATTCAATTCTATATCCGTATCGTAATCGACTAAGGCAGATCCATCTGTCTCTATATATCCCTCTTCCCTACTTTTTTTATGCTTTTTTATGGATTTCTCCAAGAAGCACAAATAGAGGAAACTGGGTCAATTGTCCCTCATAATAGCCAATCTTACTTTCGATTCAAGAATAATTTTTAACCAAACGTTCAAAATTTGTCTTTTTTAAGCTCAAATCTAGGCCTATTTAGCTACTTCATTTGTAGATAAAATACCTCGAATACGAGGTGAGATCCCCTTTTCTAGTTCTTAAGAATTGATTACTTTCACAAGAACTTTCTTTTTTTTCCCTGCGCCAACTAAGATCAAACGATCTTCAATAAATTCATCGTTTGATAGTTGAAAATCTTCATCCACTATTTTTTTATTGTTAAGGTAAGCTCCGCCATTTCTAATTAGACGTCTTGCTTCACCTTTACTTTTCTGTAGATCAATTTTAACAAGAAGGTCTATGTACGATAAACCTATTAAATCTTGGCGCTGTAGGGTAACTGTAGGCATATCCCCTGCTAAAGATTCCAAAGTTTTGGCATCTAAACTAGCTTGAGAACCAGGTCTCGCCGCTGAAGTCACTTCTTCGGCAATTCTAAGGCCTTCTTCACCATGCACAATACGCGTCACTTCTTGCGCTAAGCGCTTTTGTGCTTGATTAGGAGGACTTTCCGGGTCTTTCAAAAGCTCCTCATACTTTTGAATTTCAGCCATGTCCATAAAAGTCAAAAGACGCATGAACTTCACTACATCGGCATCAGGGGTACCATAAAGGTACTGGTAAAAATCATAAGGTGAACAACGATCAGATGATAACCAAATAGCACCACCTTCTGTTTTACCAAATTTCTTTCCATCACTTCGAGTTAATAAAGGAAAAGTTACGCCATATACTTCTTTACTAGTTAATTTACGTACTAGCTCTGTACCGGCAATAATATTTCCCCACTGATCACTTCCACCTAATTGCAAACACACTTTGTGCTCTTTAAATAAATGATAGAAGTCATACCCTTGCAAAGTTTGATAAGCAAACTCCGTATAACTCATTCCTTCATCAGATTGTAAACGCTTTTTCACTGATTCTTTGGATAACATAGTACCTAAACGAAAGTACTTACCTACATCACGAAGAAAATCAATGAAAGTAAAACGACTATGCCAATCATAATTATTTAAAACCAAAGGCTTAGTAGACTCGTTTTCAAAATCTAATACTTGATGAAGATTACGGCGAATACCTTCAATATTCTGATTTACAGTATCTTCTGATAGTAAAGGCCGTTCTTTATCTTTACCTGAAGGATCTCCCACTAAAGCTGTTGCACCACCGATCAATGCAATCGGTTGATGCCCAAACTTTTGAAACCACGCAAGACCCATCAAAGGAATCAAATGCCCTATATGTAGGCTATCTCCTGTCGGGTCAAAACCAGCATAAAGACGCACAGAATCTTCTGAGTAAGGACGAAACGATTCGCTCGTCTTAGACTCTATAAAACCCCGCTCTTCTAAAACTTCAATAATACTGCTCATGATTTCCTCAGTTTGAGTAGACCTACGCATAGTTTTATAAAGTTATAAGTACTTTTCTGTCAATGAAATGGGCTCATATATAGCTGAAAGAGTGAGCACAAAGTATTTAAGATTAAGTAGATGTTTTACAAGATTTTCTTAAGACACTTAATAAAAACATTACTAAAACAACTTAATAAAAATCACATAACATAAAAAAATTAAGAAATCTTAATAAAACAACAATTTTTTAAACAAATGTGTTACAATCAAAACATAAACTTAAAAATAAGAAGCTATATAAATAATAAGGGGAGGTCAAATGGCTACTAAGTCAAAAGAAAGCAAACAGATCCAAAAAGCCCGAGCTAAACTTGCTGCTCAACTAGAGAAAGATACAGAACAAATAACACCTGAGGCTATCAAGAAAACAGCAACTCAAATTCAAGGTTGGATTGCTCGCCACGCTTCAGAACGTATTAGTTTGCAAGACAAAGGTATTGAGTTATTTGACGAAAACAAATCTAGCGCACGTACAACAAGTGCACACATTAGAGATTTGCGTACGCACTTAGAAAGTGAGATTCAAAGATCCAATGCTACTATGGAACAACTTAAAGGAAGAATCAAAGTAGCTAAGCAAATGGAAGTACCTTCTCCTACGATCTCTAGAGAAGGTCAAAAATTGAATGATGTAATAGACGATCTACATAATATTTAAAATGGGTTAGGAACATCTAAAAACTCCCATTCTAATCCAAATTTTTCATGAAGCCGTTGGCCTATTGCTTTAGGACCAACGGTTTCTGTTGCTGAATGTCCCATTGCCATAAAATGAATCCCTTCTTCATGAGCAGCGTGCCATATAGGCTCATCAAATGACCCTGTAATAAAGCAATCAACACCGCATCGTACAGCATCATATATTTGTTTATGTGCTCCACCTGAAATCAAAGCAGCCGAACAAATACGCTCTTTTCCTCCAAGGGCTACATGTGCAGGATGCTTGTAATACGTCTCTAATTTATCTTGAAATTCTTGAACAGAAATGGGTGAAAAAGTTCCCATTACCCCACAGGGGTAACCTTCATATAAAGTAAAGGGCTGTAAATCTTTCCAGCCCATATCTTGAGCTGCTTTGTAGTTGTTTCCTAATTCCTTATGAAAATCAAGTGGTAAATGATATCCTAAAAGAGAAAGCTTATTTTCGATTAGAAGCTGTAGTTTACGTAATTTTGTTCCTGTAATAGCGTAGTCATCTCGATTCCAAAACATTCCGTGATGAACGATTAGTGCTTCTGCCCCAGATTCAACAAATAACTCGATTGTTTTTAAGCTTGCAGAAACTGCTACAGCTACTTTTTTAATTTCTTTTTTTCCTTCAACTTGAAGTCCGTTTGGACAAAAATCTTTAATCAATTTCGCTTCTAAAAGATCATCTAAATAAGTACAAAGTTCTTGTAAGGAAATCATATCCTCTCCAGTATTAGTCTATATGGCATCATCCACTTATTTCTTATCTCTACACCCAAACTCTATTACCTAGCTAAAATGGATGCCTGAAATTGCAAATAATGTTCCTTTATTTACATGTTTTAGAGCAAATGGGTAAGTAGCTATGATTGAAAGTCCTTCTTCATCTGTTAAACAACGAGTTGCTTACGCTGCAGCAGAACTTGTTCAATCAGGAATGGTTGTTGGTTTAGGTACTGGTTCAACAGCATTTTACTTTATTCAGCGTTTGATTGAACGAGCCGCTGAAGGCCTAAATATCCTTACTGTTGCGACGAGTCAGCGTTCCGCCGAACAGGCTCATGAAGGAGGCCTCAAAGTTCTAGATGTGAACGAAGTAAAGAGTATTGATCTTACTGTTGATGGTGCAGATGAAATTGACCCACAAAACCGCATGATCAAAGGTGGTGGTGGCGCCTTACTCCGCGAAAAAATCATCGCTAGTAGCAGCAAAAAAATGGTTGTTATTGTGGACTCTTCAAAGTGTGTAGAAGTTCTAGGCGCTTTTGGTTTACCTGTTGAAATTGTACCCTTTGGCTATAAACAGACCATAAGAGCAATGAAAGCAAAAGGTTACAAGGGTAATTTAAGACAACAAAATGACGGCGATTTATACCACACAGACAACGGAAATTATCTCATCGATTTACAGTTTCCTGATCTTTGTCACGATGCAGAAAAAACCCATCAAAATTTGATTTCCATTCCCGGAGTCGTTGAAACTGGCTTTTTTTTTAACCTTGTATCTCAAGTTTACATCGGACACGAAGATGGGCGAATTGAAATTCGTACGTGACAAAAAAAGACTTGAAATTACAATACGAATAGAAGGATCTTCTGTGAGGCTACATGGACTCCGAACTCGTACAAGTCACATTCGATAAGATTATGCAAACCCGTTCTTATACCGTTGTTATTCTCGGTACTAAGGATAAGAGATTTGCTATTTATACTGATCCAAGCATTGGCAGAACATTGCAAATGCACCTTACAGGGGCAGAGAAACCTCGCCCCCTCACACATGATCTCATCAACATGATCATGAAAGGTATGAATATTCAAGTGAAACAAGTCGTCATCAATGACATTCAAGATACGATTTATTTTGCTCGTCTTTTTCTAGAGCATGAAACTGAAGAAGTCAAAACCATCATGGAAATAGATGCTCGCCCTAGTGATTGCATTACTCTAGCGCTCACTAACGATGTGCCTGTTTACTGTACAAAAGATGTTTTGGCTAAAACAGTCCCGGTAGAAGATTAAAATTTCACATGATATTCAAGATTCTGAGTTAATATCAGGTCTATCGCTACAGATCTGTGAGCAAAATACAAGATCTCTAAGCTTCAATGGCTATATAATCTGATGCAAGATTAGATAGCTATTGGAGTTCTAGTACTTCGTATTGAAATTATTTTCAGCTAACTCAAGGATGGTGTTCACAGCTTCTTCAGCATCCTCTCCTTCAGCCTCAATTCTAATTCGAGTTCCTCTTACAGCTGCAAGCGTCAATATCCCAAGAAGAGACTTTGCGTTTACTGTTGTATTATGAATTTTTAGAAGAACCAGAGATTTAAAATTCGCCGCACACTTTACAAGCTCTGTAGAGGGGCGAGTATGGAGACCTCGTGCATTGCGGATAATAAATTGCCCTTGGGCACTTTCCACACACTGAACTTTGGCTTTTTTTTGATACATATTCAATACTAGTCTCTAGTGCCGAAATTATAAGGCTACTCTATATTTTATATAGAAAAGGCAGCCCCTTGGATATCATGTGTCATATTCATTTTTACAGATACTTTGCCACACGTTTTCTAGCAAACCTTTTTTCAACTTTTTTTTTCCAACTATCTAAGGAGTTAAAGACCCATGCTCAAAAAGCGCACAGATATTCAAGAAAAAGACACTTGGGATATTAAATCTTTTTATCCTGACTTTGAATCATGGGAACAAGACTTCAAATTTGCTACAGAAACCTCAGAAACGCCCTACTGGCCTTCTCTAATTAATTTACAAGGAACCCTTTCGGAAGGCATTGATAAGCTAGTAGAAACCTTTGAAATAACTTTACGTATTGAGCGTCGCTTAGAAAAACTTTATACTTATGCTCACCTACGTCACGATGAAGATACGACAAACGATCTCTACAAAACAGCTTTTGAACGTATTAGCAGCCTCCTTCACACATTTCACACAGCTTCTTCATGGATTCACCCAGAATTGCTTTCTTTGTCAGAAGAACAAATCACCTCTTACTTAAATGCCCCTCAAATCATTGACTACCGTTTTCATTTAGAAAAAATTATTCGAATGAAACCTCATACCCTTTCAAAAAACACAGAGAAATTACTTGCATTAGCAGCAAAGCCCCTTAGCGGATACCAACAAATTTTTTCCTCAATGGATGATGCTGATTTTGATTTTCCTTCTTTTAGAGATGGGTATGGTGAAGAACGAGAACTCACACATGCACTCTACTCTCAGTACATGCGCAGTCCAGATAGAATCCTTCGAGAACGCGCATGTAAACTACTGCACCAACATTATGCTTCTTTCGAAAACACCTTATCTTCTAATTTAAGCGGACAAGTTGAAACGCAAATTTTCTACGCAAAAGCACGTCATTATAAATCAGCTCTAGAAGCGGCTCTTTTTCCTGATGCCGTTGAAACAACCGTTTATGAAACACTCATTGATACAGTAAGAAATAACATTGATGCTCTTCACGAATATACCCAAGTGCGTAAAGACATTCTTTCTCTAGGCGATTTGCACTACTATGATCTTTATGTTCCTTTAGTCAAATCCTGCTCCATCGAAATGTCATACGAAGAAGCAGCAGACTGTGTCATCGAATCTGTGCGGGTTCTTGGCTCTGATTATCAAAAAGCTCTAGCGCAGGGCTTAAAAGAACAACGATGGGTTGATCGTTACGAAAACCTTCATAAACGCTCTGGTGCCTACTCATCAGGTTGCTATGATAGCCACCCTTATATACTGCACAACTATACAGGAACGCTTAATGATATCTACACCCTCGCTCACGAAGCTGGGCACAGTATGCACAGCTACCTTACTTGGAAAACACAACCCTTTCACTACTCACAATACAGTATCTTTGTAGCTGAAGTGGCTTCCACATTTAACGAAAATTTACTTACAAACTACCTTCTTCATTATTATCAAGACGATGAACAAAAGCGCGCTTATATCATCAATCAACAATTAGAAGAGATTCGAGGAACTCTCTTTCGACAAACCATGTTTGCAGAATTTGAACTCCGTATCCACCAACTAGCAGAAGCAAATGAACCATTAACTCCAAAACGTCTTAGAACACTATATCGTGAACTTGTGGCCTTTTACTATGGAGATGCACTGAACATTGATAAAGAAATTGATTGGGAATGGGCACGTATACCTCACTTCTATTATAATTTTTATGTGTACCAATATGCCACCGGAATCAGTGCAGCACACGCCCTTTGTAAAGGTGTTAGCGAAGGAGGGTCTGCTGAAAAAGCAGCCTATCTAAACTTTTTAAAAGCTGGAAGCAGTGCTAAACCTTTAGACCTTCTTCGAATTGCTGGAGTAGACATGACAGGTCCTACAGCTGTCCAAGCAACAATTGATAAGTTCCGTTCGCTACTTAAGGACTTTAATTAAAAGAGTAGGTTTCAGGGTAAACCATATAAAAATAATTCGGATTCTGACGTTGACGGGCTTGAGCAATTTCCTTGCGATGGGTTTCCATATTATCCATTAAAGCCTTCAACTCTTCATCCTTGCCAAGCTCGGATATCTTGGAGAAAGCATGAGACTCATCACCTTCCTCTACCCCCTCTTTCTCCCGTATCCCCATCCAACGCATATAAGCTTGTACCTTCCGAAACAAAAGGTCTTTCCCTCGCTGCTCTTCACTCCCCAAGTCAACTTGGTCAAAACGCTCTTTTAAATCTGGACTCTCTTTAAAGAGCTGTTCCAAATCTTGCTGAAACGATTCTTTTAAAATACGAGAACCGTGGGATAAACGAACTCGAATAGGACGCTGATCATCGTCTTTTTGCCCCTGGTTATTAAATAAATCCGAAACCAGCTCAGCTGATCTCATCTTTCCAGCTTTCGACCCTTGAGCCGTCTGCCCCTTGTCCGCACGACCGTAACCTGAGCGAATTTCCATACTACCCCACCAGATTCTAAGTTCTCTCGCTTCTCAAAGCAAAAGAAGTACCAAGTCGTATCTAACTAAAAATCAAAAGATAACAGAAAGTTATAGAGGAAAAAATTGCCTCTTTGATTTAATTAGCAGTTTCTCTGTTTGTGTGCTAATTTAACCTTGGCAAAAAGTGTTAAATAGTTTAGACTGACAATCACAAAGCCAAAATAACACGTATAGTTTAGGAGATTTGTTATGATGACTGAGACCAAAGTGAAGTTACGCCCATTGGGTGACCGTGTTTTGCTTGAGCGTTTAGAGGCAGAACAGACAGTAAATGGAATTATTTTACCTGATTCTGCGAAGAAAAAGCAGGAAACGGCTCGTGTTATCGCGGTTGGTCCAGGTAAAAAAGACAAAGCTGGTGAGTTGATTGCTCCTTCAGTGAAAGAAGGTGATATTGTGTTAATGGACAAGTATGCGGGTCAAGAAGTGACGATTGACGGTGAAGAGTACAGTATCTGCCGCGTGGGTGACATTATTGCAATCATAGAAGAATAAATACCTAATCTATAACAGGAGTTATTAAGCAAAATGACAGCTAAAGACATTAAGTTTAAAGAAGACGCTCGCAAAAAGATTTTAAAAGGGGTTGAAACCCTTGCTGCTGCGGTTAAAGTAACTTTAGGGCCTAAGGGTCGTAATGTTATCATCGACAAATCTTTTGGCGCTCCTCACGTAACGAAAGACGGTGTTACTGTTGCCAAAGAGATTGAGCTTGACGACAAGATCGAAAACATGGGCGCTCAGATGGTGCGCGAAGTTGCTAGTAAGACAGCTGACATTGCAGGTGATGGTACAACAACTGCTACTGTTTTAGCTGAAGCAATCTACAAAGAAGGTCTTCGCAACGTCGCAGCTGGTGCGAATCCAATGGATCTTAAGCGTGGAATGGAACAAGCTCTTAAGAGCACCGTATCTCAACTTACTGAGATGAGCACTCCGATTAAGACAAAAACAGAAATCGCTCAGGTAGCAACTATTTCTGCTAATAGCGACGAAGAAATTGGAAATATCATTGCCGATGCTATGGAGCGTGTAGGTAAAGATGGTACCATCGCTGTTGAAGAAGCAAAAGGCTTCGAAACGACTTTAGACGTTGTGGAAGGAATGAACTTCGATCGCGGTTACCTTTCTGCTTACTTCATCACAGATCCTGATACACAAGAGTGTAACTTTGATGATGCTTACGTTCTTATTCACGAAAAGAAAATTAGCTCGATCAAAGATATGATCCCTGTTCTTCAAGCTGTTGCTGAAACAGGCCGCCCTTTATTGATCATTGCAGAAGACATCGAAGGCGAAGCTCTTGCTACGCTTGTTGTTAACCGTCTGCGTGCTGGCCTTAAAGTATGTGCAGTTAAAGCTCCTGGATTTGGCGACCGTCGTAAAGCAATGCTAGAAGACATCGCTGTTTTAACAGGTGGACAGTTCATCAGTGAAGATCTTGGTATCAAGCTTGACACAGTAACAATTGACCAACTTGGTCAAGTGAAAAAAGTTCGTATCAAGAAAGACGATACAACAATGATCGAAGGTGCAGGTGATGCACAAAAAATTAAAGACCGCGTAGGTCAAATCAAGCGTCAGATCGAAGAAACAAAGTCTGATTACGACCGCGAAAAACTACAAGAACGTCTTGCTAAACTAGCTGGCGGTGTTGGAGTGATCCGTGTTGGTGCTGCAACTGAAGTTGCAATGAAAGAAAAGAAAGACCGCGTAGACGATGCTCAAGCTGCAACAGCCGCTGCTGTAGAAGAAGGTGTTCTTCCTGGTGGTGGAACAGCTCTCCTACGTTGCGCTGCAGAGCTAGCTCAACTAGCACAAACAGCTGAAGGCGATGTTCGTACAGGAATTAAAATCATTGAACGTAGCCTAAGTGCTCCTCTACGACAAATTGCAGAAAACGCTGGACACGAAGGTGCTATCATTTCACAAAACGTTCTGAAAGAAGCATCACGCAACTACGGCTTCAACGCACAAAGCGGTGAATACACAGACATGATTCAAGCTGGTATTCTTGACCCAACAAAAGTTGTACGTTGTGCAATTGAAAATGCTGTGTCTATCGCAAGCATGCTCATCACAACAGAAGCAACAATCGTTGATATCCCAGAAGAAAAAGAAGCTGCAATGCCAGCTGCTCACGATATGTACTAATTAAGTACTCATCAACTTTCTTCTGATTCAATGGCTCTTTTCCGCAGGGAAAGAGCCATTTTTTTATAAAAATCTGTAATTAAAAAACTTATATAATTTAATTTATAACTTCAGCTTTTGAATTAGATTATTCAATAGTTACTTATTTGATTATAAATACTCCTTATTGATAGATAGCAGTTAAGAGTATAACAATTTCACTAAAGAGCTACTATCATGTTCAAGAAGTTAGTTTTATTCGTATTCATCGCTGTGTTAGTCATTTTAGCTTATGGATGGATGCGTAAAGAGTCTTGGGTTTCTTCTGCTATGAGCTATGCCCTACAAACAGATGTAAACGTAAGTACTATATCTTTAAGCCCGAACAGTGTAACCATTCGCAATCTTGATATTAAAAACCCTCCTCCTTCTGAGATAGATACTGCGTTTTCTGGTCCTCGTATTTATGTTCAGGCTTCACCCATGGAACTTCTCAATGACCTTGTTACCATTGATGAGATTTCTGTAGATTCAGCTTATATGGGGATTGAATTATTTGATGTTTCTGGTCGCGATAGCAACTGGTCTCGAATGATCAATAAGATGGTTGCTGAAGAAGAAGCTTCTGCAAATACGGACGATGCTGCTGATGCTCCAAGTAAGCAACTTCTGGTTAAAAAAGTTGTAATCAAAGATCTACAAGTAGAAATCATCAATAAAGTTTTAAACAAAAAACCTATCAAACCTTCTCCTATGACTTTTGAGTTAAAAGATTTTTCAACAGAAAATCCTCTTAGCATGCGTGAATTGATGTTGATTATCACTCGAAAAGTTTTTAAAGAAGTTGCTTTGAAAAGCAACATGGGTGGCTTAGTTGATAATCTAAAAGATCAACCGAAGAACCTATTAGATAAAGTTAAAGGAGATGAGGAAGGTAAAAGTCGTTTTGAAAAAGGAAAAGAAACGATCAAAAACCTTTTTAATTAGCCTTGAGACGCCGCTTCAAAAAAAGCGGCGTCCATAATTTTTTCCCTTTATCGTATTTTATCTCTTGCCATCTAAATTCGTTCTCGTTTAAGATGGAACTTCAAACGATCCGGATTAGCTCAGTTGGTAGAGCAGTGGACTGTTAATCCATTTGTCGTTGGTTCGAGTCCAACATCCGGAGTTTCTTCAGGCAGTTCATCTTTGTAGGCGAACTGCCTTTTTTTTTCTTTAGAAATTTCAAAACAGTTCGACACCTATGGCGCAAGTATCTTCAGGAAAAACGACTCCAATGATGAGTCAGTGGGAACAATGTAAGCAGGCAGCAAAAGATGCAGTTTTATTTTTCCGTATGGGAGATTTTTACGAAGCGTTTTACGATGACGCTGCTACGCTAGCCAGGTTACTTAACCTTACTCTAACCAAGCGTCAAGGAATTCCTATGGCAGGTATCCCTCACCATGCTTGTGAAGGGTATATTGACCGTTTAGTTGCGAGTGGTATTCGAGTCGCTGTAGCAGAACAATTAGAAGACCCTAAAAAAACAAAAGGAATTGTTAAGCGCGGGATTACACGTGTCGTCACTCCAGGAACTGTTTTAACTTCTAGTTTACTTGCTGAAAAAAGTAATAATTTTTTTGCGGCATTGCACCACAAAGGTTCTACTCTTGGATTTTCTTTTATTGATTTAGGAACAAGTGAGTTTCGCGTTGTCGAATTTGACGATCCAAAAGAACTTTTAAATGAACTCCATCGCTTACGACCTTCTGAGATTTTATGCTCTCGTAACTTTAAGAAGCGCTACGAAGAGCTTCTTAATGAGTTACAACATAGCTATCAGTATCTTCTGGATGTACAAGAAGACTGGGTTTTTGATTTACAAAGTACCGAGTCGTTTCTTTGTCAGCATTTTCGCGTTCAAGGTTTAGATGGTTTCGGACTTAAAGAGATGCCTGCAGGAATCACTGCTGCAGGGGCTTTATTAAAGTACATTCAAGAACAACTTTGCCTTCCTACCGAACATGTACTCAAAATTTCTACATATGATAATAGCCAGCATCTTTTACTCGACCGAGCAACTTTACGGAACTTAGAGCTTACAGAAGCACTACAAGATGGTACCCGTCGCAACACTTTACTTTCTGTTATTGACCAAACACAAACCCCTATGGGTGGTCGCCTATTACAGCAATGGATCAAAAAACCTCTCTTATCTGTGACTGCTATTGAAGAGCGACAAGGTGCTATTCAAGGCTTTTTAGAAAAAGAAGAAGTCAGTGCTGACCTTAGAATAGAATTTGCTAAAGTCCGTGATTTAGAACGTTTGATGACACGTATTAGTTCTGGATATGCTGGACCAAGAGATCTACTAAGTTTGCGTTTTTCTTTAGAACAACTCCCACAAATTCGAAGCCTACTAGAGAAAGTTCCTAGTTCACTTTTAGAAAACAAATTAGCCTCTCTTGAAGATGTCTCTACTCTTTGTTCGTTTTTAGAAACTACTCTAGAAGATGAGGTCCCTGCTAAAGTCACAGATGGACAGGTGATCAGAGCAGGCTATCATAAAGAGCTAGATGAACTACGCACAATAAGCCGTAACAGTAAAGAATGGCTCAACCGTTACCAAGAAGGCTTAAGAGAAGAATTAGGTATCAAAACCTTAAAGGTTGGTTATACCCGAGCATTTGGATACTATATTGATGTAAGTAAAGGTCAGGCTTCTCGAATGCCTGAAACTTTTTTACGCCGCCAAACTCTAACGAATAACGAACGCTTTCTATCTCCTGAGCTGAAAGAATTTGAACAAAAAGTTTTATCCGCACAGGATCGTATTACAGCTTTAGAATCTCAGTTATATAATTGGATCAGACAGGAGACTGCGAAGTATGCTGAACCTATTATGCGTATTGCTGAGGGATTGGCGACTATTGACTGTCTTCTTGGACTAGCTAAAGTAGCAGCTGATTACGCTTATATCCGTCCTCAAATCCACGATGGTCTAGAGCTCAATATTGAAGAAGGCCGCCACCCTGTTGTTGAATCAGCAAATTGCGCAGAACGCTTCATCCCTAACGATACTATTATGGATCCTGAACAGAACCGCTTGCTTTTGATTACAGGACCTAACATGGCTGGTAAATCTACTTATATCCGTCAAGTTGCTCTTCTCGTTATCCTCGCACAAATAGGGTCTTTTATCCCTGCTCGCAGAGCTTCTATGGGTATCGTCGATAAAGTATTTACTCGTATCGGTGCTAGTGATGATCTTTCTAGAGGTCAATCTACTTTCATGGTGGAAATGACTGAAACTGCCAATATTTTGCACAACGTAAGTCCCCGCTCTCTTGTAATTTTAGATGAAATTGGCCGTGGAACAAGCACTTACGACGGGATTTCTATTGCATGGTCTGTTGCCGAATACCTCCTAACTACAGAAGGAAGAACAGCAAAAACACTTTTTGCTACTCACTATTGGGAACTTACAAAACTAGAGACTGAAGTACATGGTGCCGCAAACTACCATGTTGCCGTTAGAGAATGCGAAGATGAAATCACCTTTCTACGGAAAATTGTACGAGGTGATACCGATAAAAGTTACGGAATTCACGTAGGTCGTTTGGCCGGACTACCCAAACCTGTTTTAGAACGTGCGCGTCAAATTCTACTCGATTTAGAAAGCAAAGCAGGCTCTCCTCAAGAGACAAACGGACCTCAAGCAAACTCTAAAACAGTCATAGCTAGCAAGTTAAAAGGCAATGAACATGAAATCCAGCTTCTCATGTTTGAACCGCCTAATCAAAAGCAAAAAGTTCATCCTCTTGTGAGAGAGCTTAAAAAACTCGATTTAAACAAGCTAAGTCCTATAGACGCTCATCAAAAGTTAGTAGAATTAAAAACGATGTTTGAGTGCTAATGACAAAAAAATGATCAAAGGGAATAGTGACGGAAGATGCAAGTTACCGAAGGAGCAACTGCTATGCGTCACAAGGGTTCTAGCTACATCCTCGCTATTCTTTCTATCTTACTGAGCTTAAGTTCTTGCCAAACTCAGAAACAAGAGCTTGCACTAGGAGAAAAAGCTCTAAAGCAACGCTCCCTACCTATATTGCTTGCCCAAGAAGATCTTTTGAGAGATGCTGCATATCCTTTACTGATTGCAGCTTCAAGACATGGAGAAAAAACGCGCACTGTTTGGGGAGTTCGTTTTGCCTCCGTCCCTCTTCCTTTTCACAATGAAACTCAGGGCGATGGCTTTTATAATATTGTGCGTTACATTCATCCAGATTTACCTGTAGCACAATCAGGTCTTCATGTAGGAGACCGCGTCCTAGCGATTAACGGTAAAGGTGTTCGTAAAAAAACAGCAGCAGAATTAAATCGTCTTGTTCAAAAACTCAGCAAAACGGGAAGTGAGCGCTTAGATATTGCTGTTGAGAGAGATAAGAAGATTGTAAGTTTTAGTGTAAGTCCTGCAACCATTATAGACTACAAACTGGAACTGGTAGATAGTCCCTATATCAATGCGGAAGCTAACGGTGTAAGTATTTATGTGTCCCGTGAGATGGTTGATTACGCGGGTTCTAAAAACGCTCTTGCGGCAGTTGTTGCTCATGCTTTAGCTCATAATTTATCTATGGATCTCGCTGATACGATTGCGAAGATGGCTGCTAAGAATCATGTTCGCCACCATCTTCCACTGAGTAGTTTTGCTTTGGACAAAGGTCCTTTTGCCGAAATTAGTAAAGGCTACCCTGAAAGTGTAGAAATTGCAGCCGATCGGAAAGCCTTTCAGTTACTTGCATTGGCTAAAATGGACTTGCATGAAGCAGCTGAATTCTGGAAAAAATTGATGAATGATTTTAATCGTCAAGATAATCGTTTCCTCTCTACACACACGGTTACTCAAAATCGAATGTTAGAGTTTGAGAAAAGCCTATCTGAAATCGCACCAGTTGAAACCCAAAGCGACCCGATTATTTCAGATTTATCTGAAGAAAATAATTACATGAGTTAGTTGACTATCTTCCGGACTTTAAATTCAAAAAAACTACAGTGAGTTTAAAAATATGTTTTTATAGATAAATTCCCTGTACAATACAAAGCCATTTCTGACGAAAGACATCAACCTATTAGGAAGAAAAGCGGTTAGATGCAATATTATTTAAAGTTATTATTTTTTTCTTTTTCAATTTCTCAATATATTTATTACCGTTAATAAAAAGAAGATCTGTTGCATTTATTCTTTCAATTTGATTATTAATTTCATATTCAAGATTTTTTATTTTAAGACCTCTTTTCTCTCCTGTATTTGGATCAAAAAACATAAAACTATTTTCAGATTCCTTTTTAATAAGTAAAGAATGCCCATTAAATTTTAATCCTGTTTTATTAATTACTTCGAGTTTTAGGTATTCTCCATTACCAATATCCTCTAAAGCTTTCTTTAAAAGTTCATTGTTGACAACCTTCTTATCAGGTTCTGAACCAGCCTTCTTATTTTCAATTAATTTAACTTGATCTGAACGAGAAAAAACATTGTCAGGATATATACGAAATAAATAAGCAATTATCACCCTCGCTACATTATTAACTTCTAAAAGATGACTATTTTTTACATTATCTTTATTTAATTCTTTAAGCCCGACTTCATCTTGTAAAAAAGAGCTATTAGCCTCTCCTTTACCTAATAAATCTTCTTGTAAAACATGATTACAAACCAACTCACATAATCCATTAAATCGAGAATGAATTTTATTAATCTTCGCATAATCATCAGTTTTATTTTCATCAGTTTTATTTTCATCAGTTTTATTTTTATCAGTTTTATTTTTATCAGTTTTATTTTCATTTATTTCATTTATTTCATTTATTTCATTTATTTCATTTATTTCATTTAAAAAATTTAAATGATTTAATTGATTTACAATCTCATCTTGACTAAACTCTAAATCAACAACAAGTAAATTGCCATTTTCATTTTTATTTAAACTATCTACAGTATTATCTTTATCAGAATCTAAATTATTAATAGAAATTAAATCATCTAAACGTCTTTCACCTTCTAATGAAACAGTATGAAAATTACGGTTTTCAAATTTTCCACATAAACCTTGATTAAAACAGAAGTATTCTCCCATTTCATTAAAAATTGGAAGGGCAACATTCAATTCATTTTCTAATAATTTATTTTTATATTCTTTATAAGTTCTGGTTTCACTATCACTTAACTGTGATTCAAAATTTTTGCAATCTATATTAGAATTAACAGAATCAGGATTAAAAGAAATTTTATTACCAGACATTACTTACACCCCAAAACAAACATAAAAACAGAAAATAACTACTAATTATAGAGTTTTTAAACACAAAATCATTACTTATTATATCATATATTTTTTTTGTAACTGTAATAATTTTGTATTATAAACATTTACCATTCAAAAAAAAGATGTAAACACATGTATTATAAGCTCTAATAATAACGTACCTGTATCTTAGCTTCTTTGCTTAGTTACGTTTAAAATAGAATGCCAACGTTCACGCCCCCCCCCTAAGACCGTAAACTTGACTTTTGCCATTTTTCTTGTTAATCTCCAAGCAATCAAACGGAGAATTCCATCCAATGGGTAGCAAATCGGAGGACGAATTTAATTCCTATACGGACTCCTATTGCCAAAGCCACGGGCTTCTATTTCAATTTATTTTGAACGAATTCTTGGACTTGGCAAGCGCCTCACTTCGCATCCATGAAATAGAAGAAAAACTGACTCAAGAACTTCAGAAAAATTTCGTTATATCTAATATTAAAAGCTCTCTTTCTGAACTAGCAAACTGTTTAAGTGAAGTTTCTGGCCATGATTTTCCTGGATTAAACACTCATTCAGCAAAATATAAAACAGGAATCATCAATAAATTACGTGACTATTGTCATCGATTTCTCGACCGTTTCCCAGAGGAGCGCCCTACTCTGTTTCGCTTTACTCAGTCCTGTAACAAAATGCAACGTTTAGTGAATCGCTGCGTAGATCATTTTCAGCAAATCAACATCAAAACTTTATCTATTGAACAAGCTCCACGTATCCATCGCTTACAAACAAAAATTCAAGCACTTACATCTCAAATAAAGCAGTTATCGGAACAACTCAAATCTACACTAAAGCATTTTTCTGAAGATGAAAACGTATTGCTCTTTCTCCTTCTTCATAAAGATGAATTTGAAAGAAGTTATAGTGAAAAGTTTATTTTAAGTTTTTTCTTAGATCTTCACCCCAATGGTCTTTCAGATGCTGATTTAAAAGTAAGTAAGCGTTTTGAAGAACGTGGATTTAAAGATCTTCTTCCATTAATACGACAAAAATTTTCTCAGCTTACGGTTTAAGGATGAACCCAATCCTAAAAGAATATCAGGAACTTGTTGGTCTTACGCGTCTTCTCCTTCGCGAAGACAGTAGCAATAGCAGTCACTTATTTACTAATTCTGAATATCATAAGTATTTTCAAGAACTCTATCGCAACTCCCCAAAATCGACTCCCAAACCTAAAAACCCCTCTTTACCTCAAGAACCTGTACCTTTACAAACAAAAGTCCCTAGCCCAAATCCCGTACCTAAAGAAAAAGCGCAGCCAAAGCCACTTAAGCGACACTCTCAAGTTCAAAAGCCCATCGCAAAAGCTCATAGTCAAAAACCTTTATTAGAGAAAAAAAGTAAAGAAGAGTTTGAACTTCTTCCCCTTACTCAAGAAACCCGCTCTAGTACTGAAGAGATGCGTAAGCAAATGCAGAGTCTTTTTCCACAACTCAAGCTCCGCAGTGATCATAGTTCCACACAAAACGAGATAAGTAACACAAAAAAACAAGCAAACATTCTTTTAATTTGTGATAGCAACGCTCTTCCTTGCCAAACTTTAGTTCGCAATCTTTTCCGAGCAATTCAGCAAGAGCTAGGCCCTGCGGCTATTATCAGCCCAGCTCAAATCCATGAAGCGATCAAAGAATACAAACCCCAGTACATGCTTGTTCCCAAGACATTAGACTTTTCTCGTACACAAGAGAACCAGCATATCGGCATTATTTCCATCGAGTCATGGCAATCTCTATTAGGGAACGCTGATGCAAAACGTAGTCTTTGGACCGATATACACAATGCCTGGAAGCAAATCCATGAGTCAAAGTAGTTTCAAACAATTTGCTTCTGTTGTTCTTGATCAAGGTTTTCCTCAACCTTTGGATTACGGTATTCCTGAGGACATCATAGAACAAATAAAGCCTGGAACTCTTGTAGAAGTTCCCATGCGCAATAAACCCTACCGAGCCTATGTTCTATCTATTAACTCTTCATGCTCATTCCCAAAAGTAAAAGGTGTTCGACGTGTTCTTTCTGAAGAAGAGCTTTTATCTAAAGAGCTTCTTAAGCTTGCACTATGGATGGCTCAATACTATGGCAGCCCTTTAGGTTCCGTCTTTCGCTGCTTGATTCCTGCTGCGATACGAAAAGATAAAGGAGCAAAACAGCAGTGGACGGTCCGTAGAGCAAAAAGCAAAGAGTTCATTCGCCAAGAGTGTATTCAACTATTAAATTCTTATCCTTCCCGCTTGCGTGTTCTTGAAGCAATGCTACAAGTAAAGAAAGAGATTTTCCTAAGTGAACTTTTGGAAAAAGCTGATGTTTCACGAAGTCCAGTAGACACTCTTGTTAAACAAGGCTTTCTATCTATACAACAAGTACAAGTAGATCGTTCTCCTTTGGAAAAAGCTGACTATTTTCGTAGCCAGGCTAAATCTCTAAATTCCGAGCAAGAACAAGCCCTACAATGTATAAAAAAGAGTCTCGATGAAAATAGACACGAGACTCGCTTACTTTTTGGGGTAACAGGAAGCGGCAAAACGGAAGTATACCTTCAAGCGATTCAACATGCTCTATCATTAAACAAGGGAAGTATTGTTCTTGTTCCTGAAATTGCATTGACAGAGCAAACAATTGAACGCTTTCGAAGCCGTTTCGATAACTCTATTGCAATTCTTCATCACCGCTTAAGTGAAGGAGAGCGCTACGATGAGTGGCACCGAATTAAACGCGGTGAAGCGAAAATTGTGATTGGTGCTCGATCGGCAGTATTTAGCCCAGTTGAGAACCTCGGACTTATCATTGTTGATGAAGAACACGAAAGCTCTTACAAGCAAAATGATGAAAGTCCTTGTTACCACGCGCGGGATATTGCGGTGATGCGTGGACATTTACATCAAGCTACGGTTTTGTTAGGAACTGCTACGCCAAGCTTGGAAAGTTACTACAACGCGCAAAATGGCAAATATTGCCTAAGTGAACTCACACATCGTGCGCAAAAAGAAGCAAGCTTACCTAGTGTACATATTGTAGATATGAAAAGAGAGTTTGAACGTAATAAAGGGTTTACTTCTTTTTCAGAGCAATTGCTTAACGGAATCCAAAAACGTTTAGAACTTGGTGAACAATGTATTCTCTTTCTCAATCGCCGTGGTTATCACTCTCTTTTAAAATGCCTAAGCTGTGGGGAAGCTGTAAAATGTTCTCACTGTGATCTTTCTCTTACTTTTCATTTAGGAGAGAACCAGCTAGCCTGCCATTTATGTGGCCACCAGATTTGTCCCCCTCCAAAAAACTGCCCTGAATGTAATGAAGAGACCATGAAATTCCGTGGGATAGGAACGGAACAAATTGAACGAGCAATACATGCTATTTTTCCTGAAGTACGTACTTTACGTATGGATGCTGATACAACGAAGCATAAAGGAAGCCACCAAAAACTGATTCGTGAGTTCCGTTCAGGAAAAGCCGATGTTCTCATTGGAACACAAATGATTGCAAAAGGCCTCCATTTTCCCCAAGTAACACTGGTAGGAATCATTAATTGTGATGGGACAATCAATATTCCTGACTTCCGTGCTTCCGAAAATGCTTTTCAACTCACAACCCAGGTAGCTGGTCGAGCAGGCCGCGGGGTAAGCAAAGGCGAAGTCTTCATTCAAACAACAGTTCCTGAAAACTCAACCATTCAAAAAGCAGCTTTACAGGATTACAAAGCTTTTTATGAAGAAGAAATCGCTGTCCGTCAAATCTTTGACTACCCACCTTTTACCCACTTAGCAAAACTGAGCTTTACAGGGATAAATCCTGACGAAGTCACACAATTTGCTCAAAGTATGCGCCAAGGTCTTCTTCCTCTTCTTCCATCTAATTACGAAATCAACCCGCTTGTTCCCTGTGGCTACGCTCGTATTAAAGATCGGTTTCGCTTTCAATTTCTCGTGAAAGGATCGAGTATGATCTTCCTAAACAAAGCCATTTTACAACTCAAGCAATCTCTTCGCCCTCCAAAACACATACGAATTCATGTTGATATTGACCCTAACTCAACATTCTTCTAAAAAACGCCTTAACTCCAAACCAAATCTTAAATAAATAAAAGTTATTATTTTACTCACTCTTTTCCCCTTCATAGACGATAAAATAAATGATTTGATATAGGGTTAAAAACCCAACGGGACCTCGTCTTTACCCGGCGATTTTTTGTTGGACTATACTTTTATGCTATGGATTAAGAGAGGGATTATGACTGGCAAAGAGCAAGAGATAAATTTCTCCACAAACTTAGTTCAGGCTGGCGAAACAGTTGAAAATCGTACAAGTGACTTGAATCAGACAGTATCACAACCACTTCCTTCGGATGAACACCGTGTGCGACAACTACTTGCAGGTATGCAACGTCGGCTGAATGGACAACAATCTGAATGGTTAACAGCTGATCAAGATATCTATAATGAAAAACTTATACTTAGCACCTTAAAAACAGTTCGATGGATTCATGATGAATCCACTGCTCTTCACCTACGTGAATTACGTGAATTGAGTAGAGAGTTAGAAGCACTACTAAGAACTCTTGCTCAACGACACGAGCAACTTCAACTCAACATTGTACAAGCTGTTTTAAAGGGCCTTTCTTTACTAAGAAAACTTATGGCAGGAATCAAGCAGGCTCTAGACCAAGAAACTAAAATTCTTTCCTGCTCAGAACTTCCCCAAGTTACAGAAACAATTCGTAATGCCGTCATTTCTCTGTATTCTTTCGAAGAAACTGAAGAAACTAATACCCGTGGAGTTGTTGCAAGTAATCAAACAGGTATTGAGAGAGGTTCCGTATTACCAGTAGATCTTAAGGCTTGGCAAAGGCTGGGGCAAAAAGTTACACAAATTTTTGAATTAAACGAATCTAATATAGAATTAAGCCAAAAACCTGCACTTAATGCTCTTGTATTGCGTGATCATTTGCGGCACATGAACTTCCTTCTTCAGGATCTACAAAAAAACTTAGATTCAATGAGAAAGGTGAAGCTTCGTCCATTTTTTAAAATGCTACATGGTCTTGTTCGTACGCTTTCAACAAAAAGAAATAAACAAGTGCGCCTCAGTACTATTGGTGCTGATTTGCAGGTGGACCGTTATATTGTTGATCGTATGCGCGAACCAATCATTCATCTCATTTATAACGCCATTGATCATGGAATTGAATCTACCGCAGAAAGACTACGTAAAGGGAAGCTTGCACAAGCAAACATCACCTTTAGAGTTTTTGTTCGAAACGACCAATTAGTCTGCGAAGTATCTGATGATGGAAGCGGAGTAGATTACTGGGCTGTGATGACCAAAGCTCTAGAAAAAAACATGATTCCTCATCAATCTAAAGCTTCTGAAGCTCAAGTTTACCATTGGATGTTCCAATCAGGCCTCAGTACTTCATCGGAACAGGCTGAATACCCTGAAAGAGGGATGGGCCTTGGAATTGTGAAAAGAAACGTAGAAAGTCTCAACGGAACAGTTCAAGTACGTTCAAGCAAAGATCGAGGCTGCTCTTTCGTTATTAGCATTCCGATAAAAGAAGTGTAGTAAACGAAGTAAAGGCGCAATATCTTGCGCCTTTACTGCATCATTAATCAGCGACATCCTCTGTCATTTTCTTACTTGTATCGTAGCTTCTTGCATTGTTTAAACGACCATAAGCGTATATGGTCGTAACAAATACAATGAGAAGAACCATTCCTACATTAATGATAAACCACTTTGTCGCGCTACTTGCATCACGAAATTTTCGAAACGCATCAAACATAAATTCAGCTCCTTCAAGCAAGTGCCATCTTTTAACAATTGACTACTGATACTGCTCCAGCATTTCCATAAGATCTGCTTTTACATCAGGATAATAGGTCCCGAGCACTTTTTCTGCTTCTTTTAACTCACTTTCTTGCTTCAAGTTATAGTAACAAATAATTCTGTAAATGAGGTTATTTTTTAAATCTGCAAGGTAAATTTGATTGAGAAGCTGTTCCGAACGATAGGGATTGACTCCACCTACCTCATCACGTACTGCAGACCAAGCTCCACGTCTATCTTCCAAAGCCTTTGCTAGTTTATCACCTCTTGTCTTTGCTTCTTGCTGATCAGCCAACGCTATTTTTTCTTTAATTTGCTCTAAATGATCTTCTACAATCTCAAATTGCGTGGAAAAAAACTGTAAATCCGTTCCTGCCATATTTGTCTGTAATTGCCCTAAAGCCTGTGTCCAATCTTCACCCAGAAGCAAAACCTCTACCTGCTGCAATTGTATCTGGCGAATCGTATTTTCAAGCTTTTGAATCGCCAGTGTATGAGGAGACATCTTACTATGCTCTTCTTTTAGTTTTTTAAGCTGAGTTTGATAGGCTTTGATAGCAAGACCATATTGTGTGATGGCTTCATTGGTTTTTTCATCACTTAGACGACAAGAAGCTGCCAACATTCCATGTATAAAGCCACGATTGCTTAAAGTTAGTTCACGTTCTGAATTCAATACCTTAATCAAAAGCGCCTGCAGAGCCTCAATATTTTCGTCATATCCCTCATATTCATGCATTTCTGCCATACGAACAAGACTGCGCTTACGGATATCTGCCTTCTCGATGATTTGAGTATTTAAACTCAAAAAGCGAAGCATATACGCTTTGCTACGCATAAAAATAAAATCTAAATTACTCGGATCTTTTTGATTGAGTTCATCTAAAATAGAGAAAACCTCTTCTAAAGTCTCTTGAGCTTTATCGAACTTCCGGCTTTCATTGAGCAGTTCTACTTCTGCCAGAAGGGTTTGTGCTCGTGCCCCACCTCGTTCCGCTGCTCGATTACACCCTGCCCCCATCATCAATACTAGGATTCCTAAGACCAAAAAGACTGCCCTTCTCATGCCACTCACTCACAAAACAATAAATTGACTCTCTACCTGCTATTGTTTCGGTTTTTCTATTTTTGTAAAGAAAGACTAGGGGTATCTGAGGTTGTTATGTTAAAAAAATAAATTTATTACTGTAAATAATAGAAATCTGAGAATCTAGACAAATAAACACCTAAGATCTAAACTATTTTTTGTTAGTAAATAACCACTCTGATTCAACCTGAAAAAAGATTTATTATAAGATGAGCCGTCCTGATTATCATGAGCATGAAGAATTCATCAACCGCAGCCAAAAGTTAGCTGAAATCCGTGAGCTCGGTGTTGAACCCTACCCTCACAAATTCACCCCCACTCATTTTTCTCATGAGCTCCATAAACAATGGACTGGCCATGAAGTTGGAAATAGCGAAGATGCTGAATTAGGAAAAACTGGAGAAGTTTGTTTAGCTGGGCGCCTTGTTCTTTTCCGTGCCATGGGAAAAAACGCTTTTGGGCAGCTGCAAGATGAACATGGCAGAATACAAATTATGTTCAACAGAGACCATAGTTCTGTGGATGGTTATAACCCAGAATCTTCTTCTGTAGCTCAAGCTCCTTCTCCTATTAAATTTATTGAGAAAAAGCTTGATTTAGGCGATATCATTGGAGTTAAAGGGCATCTTTTCCGTACTGGAAAGGGAGAGCTTACAATTTTTGTAAAAACGGTAACATTGCTTTGTAAAACTTTACTTCCTTTACCTGATAAGCATTCTGGCCTTAGCGATAAAGAACAACGCTATCGTAAGCGTTGGTTGGATCTTATCAGCAATGCTGATGTACAAAAGCGTTTCCGCACACGAAGCCACATTTTACGCATTGTACGTAAGCACTTTGAAGAGCAATCCTTCTTAGAAGTTGAAACTCCTGTAATACAGAGTATTTATGGTGGTGCGGAAGCGGCTCCTTTTGAGACAAAACTCAACGCCTTAAATCAACATATGTTCCTTCGCATCTCTTTAGAGATTTCTTTGAAGAAGCTTTTAGTCGGTGGTATGGGTCGTGTTTTCGAACTATCTAAAGTATTCCGTAATGAAGGTATTGATAGAACACACAATCCTGAATTTACCATGCTAGAAGCTTATGCTTCTTATTGGGATTACAATGACATGATGCATTGTGTTGAAACTTTGTATGAGAAGATTGCTTTAGAGCTGTTTGGTGATACTAAGATTCCTTATATTCGCAACGAAGGCGAAGAGCCTGTCATGATCGACATGAAAGCTCCTTGGGCGCGTCTTACAGTAAAAGATGCGATCAAGAAATTTGGAAAAATTGATGTAGATCAAATGAGTGATGATGAACTTCGAGAAAAGCTCAGTACTTTCCCGAAAATTTCAGCTGAAGATGCTAAGAAACTTCCTAGAGGCCTTTTAATCGCCAAACTATTCGAAGAAACTGCTGAAGAGCATTTGGTACAACCTCATCACATCATTGATCACCCTATTGAAACAACCCCTCTCTGCAAACTGCACCGTGATCCTAAAGAAAAAGAACAAGGTATTGTAGAGCGTTTTGAAAGTTTCATTGTGGGTAGCGAGGCATGTAATGCGTACTCTGAACTGAATGACCCACAAATTCAGCGCCGTCTCTTAGAAGACCAAGCGGAAAAGCTAGAAAAAGGCGATGATGAAGCAAATCCTTTAGATGAAGAGTTTATTGAAGCGATTTGCCAGGGTATGCCACCAGCTGGTGGAGTAGGAATTGGAATCGACCGTCTCGTTATGGTCTTTACCCAAGCTCTTTCTATACGAGATGTTCTCTACTTCCCATGGATGAAACCTCTTGATCACGGAAATCATCCATCAGAAGAAGAAGCAAGCGCTACAGAAAAAGCTTGTACCTAATTCTTCTTCTACTAGGTAAAATTCGGCGGGGATCCTCTTTCCCGCCGATTAGAATGTAGAGCCTTCTGCTTTCTATTGTTTATTTTCAAAAACAGCGCCTTCTCCAGTCCAACCAAGATTTTTTAAAACCTCAGGATTAATACATTCTCTTACATAATCAATTTGCTCATCTGTTAGTTCGAAAAATACAGATTTTTTATCTGAACATATACTACTAACTAATTTTTTGTTTTGATTAAAAGATTTTAAATAACTCAACAAAGCAGAAAGATTATTGTGATTTTGTTGATTTATTAAAGATTCTATTAATCCCATAAAAAATTCTCATCTTTTCTACCTTCTCTATCATATTAAGCACTATGAAATAAATATTTAAATAACTACCGTATAAGATCCTGTCATCTTTTGGTCATGACATAAAAAAAAGGATATCATGATGAATGCTGTAGAAATTTTTCAAAATGAGCTCTCTAACTGGAGCATGGAAAATCAATCTAACACTGTTTCAGAAGAAATATTTCAGATAGATAAGTTCTCTGTCTGGCTTTATCTTACACATAAAGAAGGACAAAAAGACCTGTGTCAATATTCAATTGTTCCAAGCTCTACAACTTGTTCTTCTCTTGAACAAGAAACGAGAAAAAAAACGATAGAAGCTATTCAAGATGTCTTTCCTCAAAAGCATGTTCAATGTGAAGAACGACCTGACCTAGAAACCTACAAGGCAAACCTTCGTCACTTTACTGATCATCTTTCATATGGAAACCATACCTTCAATGCATGTGAATACCAAGTTACCCTGACAGTAATCAGTATAGACCCTAATCCGATGCTCCACGCTCACATCTCTCCTTTTTACCAAGGCTCTTTTGGGCATGGAAAAAATGGAGCTCGTGATTTTGTTTTAGAAGAAATACAAGAAATTCTTAAAAGTACATTTCCAAAAGAATACTGCTTTTTAAGTATTAGTACGAGCTAGAAGAAAATAACTTTTTTTACTTAGTTAAATACTCGGTGACTCCGTGGTGAACTTATAAGCTAAAAGAAAAATTCCTAATTAAACACTGTGCTTATTCGGGAGTTTTTTTATATGATTTAAGTACTAGCCAGCTTTTATAAATTGCCTACTTAAAAAATCACTACCGAGTCACAGAGTTAAATCTCTAAAGCGCTGTTTTACTTTTCTCAAATCTATATCTCTCGTAGTTCTGTCCCATGATTAAAAGACAGAGCTCCCGTAGGGCAAGCTGTGATACAAGGAAAAGCACTACATTGAATGCAGGGATTCTTATCTGGGTAGAGGAGAGGGTGACGGGTATCCATATCCTCTACCATAAGAATATTTACAGGACATGCCACCATACAGCCATCACATCCTGTACACATTTCTTGGAATTTGTGGTCTGATTCTGGAGCTCCCGGAGGTCGTTGGCGACGTTCATCAGATTTTTTATCAGCAAGCGCTTCCAACTGTTCAAGAAGAGGATTCTCTTCTACAACTTCTAACGCCTTACCAGTAAAATATTTTAATGCTGCACCAAAGAACTCCTTCCGTTCCATTAAGCAGGAGCCCCACAAAGCTCTTCAGCTAGCTTATACCCATTACTGGTAATATAAACGAGCTTACCTACTTTTTTAACGAAATTGGCTTGTGTGAGGGTATTAACCATAACTTTAACGGCATGCTCACGTAAGCCCATGGCTTTACCAATTAGATAAGGATCTAAATTGATATCTGTATCTTCATGTCTCCGGGCTTCTTGATATAACTTCACCAAAAGCTTTTCGTCTTTTGTTCTTGCCATTCTCTTAAGACCTACTTTCTTCTGTTTTTTTTAATTTAGACCCTTCTGGTCCGTCTAAAATGATATACCCTCTAGACTGAATCAAGTCCCTCAACTCATCCGCTAAAGCCCAATTCTTATCCGCTCTCGCTTGCTGCCTTTTTACTAAAGCTTCTTCTAGCTCTTGCGGAGCTTTTGTTTCTTCTTGCTCAAAAGAAAACACACAAAGCACTTCATCAAAACGCTGCATCAATGCCACAACTTTTTCAGCTTCAATTTTTCCAACCTTACCCGCATCAACAAGAGCATTGACTTCACGAACAAGATCAAACACCGAGGCAAGAGCAACTGATATATTCAAGTCATCCGCTAAGGCTTGATAAAACTTCTCCATAGCATCTTCTAAAACACGATCAATCGCGCTGCTATCTCCAGCTCCTTCTTGCTCCTTGATACGAGCAATGAAGTCATTCACCCTCTGTAAAGAGGCTTTTGCCGCAGCAAGACCATCTAAGGTGAAATTTAGCTGTGTTTTATAGTGAGTACTCAAAAGCAAATATCGAACATGTGCCCCTTCATATCCCTGCTTCAAAAGATCTCGAAGAGTATAAAAGTTACCGAGACTCTTAGACATCTTCTTGTTATTCACAATCAAATGCTCAGAGTGCATCCATAAATTAGCAAAACGCTTACCTGAACGACACTCAGACTGGGCAATCTCATTTTCATGGTGCGGAAACATATTATCCACTCCACCCACATGAATATCCACCGTTTCACCAAGAATACTCATGGCCATCGTAGAACACTCTAAATGCCAACCCGGTCTTCCTTTACCAAAAGGACTTTCCCAATAAATATTTCCATCTCGCTCAGCATCTAAAGCTTTCCACAAAACAAAATCAGCAACACAGTCTTTTTCATACTCATCAGAGCTAATACGATTAGATCGACCAGCTTCCAACTCATCCAAACGTAAATGAGATAGGCAGCCGTAGCGAGGAAATTGCTGAATAGAAAAATACACACTTCCATCAGCTCCCTGATAGGCGACCCCTTTCTCAATCAAATCTTGAATAAAAGCGATCATTTCAGGAACATATTCTGTAGCTGCCGGATAATGTTCCGCTCTCTGAATCCCCAAAGTATCTAAATCTTCAAAAAAAGAATCTTTATAGGGTTGAGTATACTCATCAAGAGTGACACCTTGCTTAATAGCTCCCCTAATGGTTTTATCATCAACATCTGTAAGATTCATTACCTGCTCCACCTGATACCCCATAAAAGAGAGTGTACGGCGAAGAAGATCTTCGAAAATATAAGTACGAAAATTTCCAATATGTGCGTAATCGTATACCGTAGGTCCGCAGGTATACAACTTCACATAATTCGCTTGCATCGTTTTTAGCGGTTCTTTTGTCCGTGTTTCAGTATTAAAAAGGCGTAGTTCGGTTTTTATACTCATAAACAATAACTTATACTAATTAAAATCAAATAGTTTATAGATATTTTCTCTAAATATCAATTACTCAAATTTTATTTACTCACTTGCGTGAACATACCACTGCTCGAGCCGACGATAAAAGATTTTGCCTGTTCCCATTACTGGGATTTCTTCCAGTTCTTCCACTGATGAAATGCGAACAATATTGCTAAAACCTTGTGAACGCAATGCTTGGTTTGCTTCTTCTACAGAGCAAGGAAATGTGGTGAAGAGGTAAACATTTGGTTTTTCACCTGCTACTTCCTCTGCACATACAGCAAGTAGTGGTCCTTCTTGATCTTTACGTATTTTCCATTCCATTTGAGGGATTGCTTCTAAGAGGGCGCTTTCGATAGCAAGAAGACTCACCATTTCTCCCCCAACCTTAATGAAACGTTTGAGACGTCCGGATAAATGCAAACATCCTTCTTCGTCGAAGAAGCCTAAATCTCCTGTGTTGTACCAGCGTTTCCCATCCAGATCAATGAAAGGATTGCGAATACCTGCATTTGCATAGCCAGGAAATACATTAGGTCCATGAGCAATAATCAGCCCTTGTTCTCCTTGCTCTATAGGAGCGTGAGTTTCGGCATGAATAATTTTCATTTCGATGCCGGGAATAGGTTTTCCCACTCCCTTCGCTTTTTCCCCAGGTATTGTGATTGTAAGAACAGGAGCACACTCTGTAATGCCATACCCATCTAAAAGCTCACGATCTCCTCCCATACTATTTACAAGTGTACGTAATTCTGGCGGTGCTTTTTCAGCCCCTACCATGAAGTAACGCACACTATCAAATAAGGATTTTTCTCCCGAACGAAGAATGGCATTAAGGAAAGTTGGGGCACTACATAAAAGGGTTACTTTCCATTTTTCGACCCCTTTTGCAAGAGCTACGCTATCTGTAGGATTCGGATAGTAAACCGCCTTAACTCCCGCTAAAATAGGTAAGATTCCTGTAACATTGAAACCAAACGAATGAAAAGGAGGAAGCATACCGTAAAGGACGTCCGACTTCTCTAAAATAATTTTTTCTATTGTTGATCTTTGATTGAATAAAATATTGCGGTGACTAAGAGGTACCCCTTTTGGAGCCCCTTCTGTACCACTAGTAAAGAGCATCACAGAAGGAGAGTTCTCACTTACTTCATTTAAGCCAAAATGTTTCATGAGAGCGCTTGCCTTTCTTGTAGAAAGAAGCCCTGTTTTCACCTTATCAAGCAATGTTAAATCACGTACGATATCTTCAAGCATCAAAAGCTTATCATCGATGCCATCTAAATCAACTCCATCCAAACGATCTAAAAATTTCCAAGAAGTCAATACAGATTGAATTTCACTAACCTCTACAACCGTCTTTAAGTGACGAGGTCCAACTGTCCAATTGACCATAACAGGTACTTTACGTGCTAACTGACAAGCAAAAATGCATAAAGTTGACGCTATAGTGGAAGGAAGAAGAATTCCTACTGTATCACCTGGAAGCTGTCGTATGTAACGAGCCAGAAGAATGGCACGCATTTTAAGTTGGCGATAAGTCATGGTATTTCCCTTATCGTCAACACAAGCCATTACATTGCCCATGCGATCACACTGTTTAAGAAATACCTCTCCAATGGTTTTTCCAGCAGGAATAATAGCGTCTGGTCGATCTTGATTCTTGAACCAAGCCTCTCCAGACTTCACATCTTCATCAACTGTTTCTTCTATCTCGGTTTGTTTAGCAGCAATACTAATCACACGGCTTACGGTTGTTAAATGCCCTGGCAACACACCTGAGACTTCAAAGTGATTTTCAAGAAATACAACAAGATCTGCACCATCTAACGAATCTAAACCAAGATCCATAGACAGGTGCATATTTTCTTTGATTTCCGCTACAGGCTTATGAGACATCTGAGAAAGCTCAGATAAAACCGTATCTTTTATTTTTTGTGATACAGAACTTACATCAACAACATCTTCATATTGAGATTTATTCGCAGTAATTTCAGGGTACTCTTGTTTCCAAAAATAATTAGAAACAAGCACTAAAGGCTCCCCTTCTTCTTCTTGTCCTTCATGACCCGTATTATAGAATGTTTCTAGGTACTGATTGATTTCAGAACGAGTTCCATTGTAAGGAAAGTCTGGAGGATTACTTACAAATTCAACAGTTACTCTACGCTTAGGCATAAAGAAAATAAGATTTTTAAAAGCATCTTTGATGGCACCGAAAAACGTCGAACCAAAAGAAGGAACAGTCCCAGAAATCGCGCGAGAAAAGCGACTTCCCCACAGACCGGTCGTACGAACCAAAACAATATTTGCTTCTGGTACATCTTGTAAAATTCGATGAACCCCACTCGCTCCCCCTACAACTTCTTTATTTGTATGCTTTAAGCGAGCACCTGGATAAATCAAGAAATTTCCATTATTCTCTATTGTATCAATAGCTTCATCAAACGCTTTGTCGTTTACTTTGCGTTTGTACGAATTCATAGAAAGATCAAAATTAGGGATAGGTACTGCACGAATTTTTTTTGCTATCCAATGAATTCCAGGTGTGTAATAGACATATTCTGCCATCATAGCACGAGGAGAAAAGCGTCCCCAAAGAAGAGAAGCTACAATCACTGGGTCCATTTGACAAGGGTGATTCGGTAAGAATAAAATTCCCTTTGAACGGCTCAAAGCTTCTTTCGATAAGTTTTCTTTCCCTTTTATCGTAATCCGATAGCGAATTTTTAAACTGATACGAATAATATAGTGAATAAAGAAAAGAAGTATTTTCTTCATATCCAGCTCCAATTTTTATTAATCAATTAAGGGCAATTATAGGTTATTTACTCCATTTGCAGCAAAAAACTAAGAAGTTGCCAACCTTAGCCCCCAATGCTTACCCAATGGCGGTCATAGAAAGTCTTTTAGTACCTCACGATAATAAAACCACGAGACATTCCTGAATCCTCATCCCACGAAGCAGCGGCCTGAAGCATATGTATAGCTGGTATCCAAGCTGGTGGATACTTATAACGAGTAACATCTAAAATTAAAAACGAATCACTTTCTTCGTGATAAGCTCCAATCGGTGAAAAATGCCCAATCATTTTTTGTCCAACAAACGCTCGATGATAATGAATGATTGCACGTTTACTTGGATCCTTCAGAGCTGCTTTTAGCTTTTCCCTCATTTCATCCAAATCGATAGAATCACCAGGAATCGCCTCTACTTTCAAACCATGTATTTCTAGTGCTGCAGCCAAATTCAATAAGCCTATTCCATGATTGTCTTTGCCTACAATTGGTACAACACAGTCATCATAGAAAGCATCTTGTGTATGATGATGAAACCCTGCAAAGCCTTGAACTTTTTCGGCGGGAACAGGGAGCGAATTCAATACAGTCACCGCGCTTGCAATTCCGCAATAGTGGCCATTTTTTTGCGTTTCTAAGTGAATTCCTGTCTTCCAAAAATCTGAAGCCCACTTAGATTCCCATAAACGATCTTGCCCGCTTTTGGCAGTTAAAGGTAAAACTCCAAAACGATCCCATGCCCAAACAGGGCTTTTATGATCTCCTAGGTACGTATTTTGCATCCAGTAATAGAGAACATCTTCTCCTAACTTTTCCACATTATGTTTGACTGTTTCATAATAAGCTTGTTCAGGCAAAAGTTGTTCATGAGCAGAAAAACGGTCTTTCTCTTTAGCTTGAAAAGTGTAAGCAATACGAACTTGTTTCTCTAAGTTTTTCCCTTCAAGAAGCTCATTCCAGGTCACACTCAAAACGGGAACTAAGTCAAAAGCTTTGTTTTTTTCTAAAACTTTAATGAACTGTTCTTTATTCAAATGTAACTTAACTCCGGAAACAATATCACGTGCACGACGTGTTTCCATGAGGTCTAAAACCGTTCCTTCTCCTAAACAATGGAGATCTCCATGTCCATCAAGAGCATATGTCTGGCACAATTGAAAAGCTGCCCTATGCCCAAAGATCAATGCGCAATCTCTACTTTCAGAAGAAAGATCAAGCCCTTCTGCGCAGGTAAGACCATCATAAAAAAATAATGCTGGCAATTTCTTTCCACAGGCTTCATATAAATCTTGGTACAGATCTTCTATATCTCCACTCATATCGTATCGAGGATAAATAGAGCTTATCGTAGCGAGCTCTTCAATAAGCTCTTCCTGCTCTTTTATTTGATCATTCAAAGACTCTTCAACAGAAGCACTCAAATGTAAAAAATTTAGCAAATACAAAAAAGCAAAGCTTAGAATGCGCATAGCAAAACCTTATGAAATTTTCTCAAATAAAAAATCATAAATAAGCTTCACAAAGATAGAAATCTTTTTTCGAATTGCGTTGTAAGTTTTATATTCTTTCTCTAAATAGAGAGTAAATGGCATCGCTGCAGGAGATCAGAGTGCAATACTTTTTCATAAGTATACTATATTTAGTTTCTATGACTCTCTACTCAGAACCCCAGGATTTTTCTATGAAGAAAGCGATCTTAATTGCTCACAGAGGGGTTTCTGCTGAAGCTCCTGAAAATACACTTGCTGCTTTTAAACGAGCTGTGGAGCTGGATCTTCCTTTTATTGAAATGGATATTCATTTGAATAAAGAAGGTATCCCCATCGTTATTCACGATGAAACCTTGTCTCGTACAACAAACGAGAGCAAAGATTTATCTGTAGCTGATGCCTCACTAGACTACCTTAAACAATTAGATGCTGGGTCTTGGTTTCATGAGAAATTTTCTGGAGAAACGATTCCCACGCTTGAGCAAACTCTGCAGCTTCTTTGGGGAAAAATCGGCTTAATGCTGGAGTTAAAGAGTAGTGAAGGACAAGAAGCTCAACTTGCAAAGGCTGTACTGACAGTTCTTGAAAAATGGATGAAAAAGCCAAGCAACAAAGCAGTCATTATTGGTAGTTTTTCTCATAAAATCGTTTCTCGTGTAAGAGAACTGAATCCAGAACAAGCGGTCATTGGCATCACAGAAACAGATGAAGCTGTTCATGAATACATTCAAATGGGCTTAAAGCACATTGCTATTTCGAAAAAACAAGCCAAAGATTCTCTTTTTGATCTTCTAAAAAAACAAAATGCGCGAACTTGGGTCTATACGGTAGATGAGGTAGAAACAGCACAAGAACTATTAGAATTTGGTGTAGAAGGAATCATTAGCAATGATCCTCAAAAAATCAAAAGGTCACTAAAACTATAGAATCCCCAATAGCTACCTAGTTCGCACTTTCCAGTACATTAGCTGAGGGTGAGATTAGGTAGCTATTGGAGATATTCATTCAAAAAAAGCAATCAATATTCAAGCGGTAGTCCTTCTTGCTTCCAGCCATCCATACCATCCGATACATTCATGACTTTGCCAAAACCAGCTCTTTCCAAGATACTACCGATAATACTAGAGCGATAACCGATTCCGCAAACGACATAAACGGCTTCTTGATTTGGTGAAAGTTTCTCCATTTGAGCATGGATTTCTTCACCAGGAACATGTACAGCACCGGCAATATGTCCTGCATTCCACTCTCTTTGAGAGCGTACATCAAAAATTTGTACCGAACTATTCGTTTCTAATTGTTTATATAGATCTTTAGAGGGAACTTGTTCTGTAGAAAGCAAATTTTCGCCTGCTTTACGCCAAGCTTCTACTCCCCCTTCCAAATAACCATGAATTTTACGAATCCCCCAGTGGAAAAGATGTTCGCAAACAAGCTTACAATCTTTTTCATCAGGAAGAAGTAAAATAAGGTCTTGTTCTTCTGGGACTACTAAAGATGCCCACTTACCCATAATGCGATGTACGCCTACTTGGTAAGAATGAGGAATATGCGCTTTTCCATATTCTGGAAAAGGACGTAGATCGAGAATTGCTGCTCCTTGATTAAGGAGTTCTTTTGTTTTCTCTACGTTTAAGGGGTTCACTTGCTTCAACATTGATTGTAACTCGCTTTTCGACTTTATCCATGTCCCTAAAATGGGAAGCTTACAGAGTAAACGAGATACAAAATTTTGTCCTGTACACGACATGTTTTACCATTCCAAAAAATATCATTTAATCCTCAAAAGCAATACGCTCTCTAGGAACTAGATCTCCAGGAATTCTATTCAAAAAGGTAAAATAGTCAAACATTGGATGATGAAATAAACGAATTGCTAAGGCTGGAATTAGCCTTTCACTGAGACGCATTATTTCAATGCGATTAGGCATACTTGTTTTTACTGGCATATGCGGATCTAAAGTGCGTATCTTCAGTAATTCCAATTCTTCAGTACTAAGATTCGCCACTGTCTGAGCAGCAATCTCTAAATCTTCTAATAATTTTTTCTGAGTCACATCCTTACGGCAATATGTTGCCATCAAACGAGGCTCAACAAGATCATGAATCACAGCTAACATATGTAGCTCTAACATAGTTTGCTTTATACGGGCCTGAGAAAAATCGTTATGTGGATCAAACAGCTTATGTTCAATACCTTGGCGTAGTGCGTCAAACATCAAATTCATACGCATTTCTTCAAATGTTTCACGCTCATGAGCTCGTGTTTCTTCTTCTTCACTATCAAGCTCTAGCTTCACTTGGGAGGCAAATTGTCCCAATATTTGCTGTAGCCGCCCAAAATGGTCCGCCACTAAATCTTGTCTATACTCAATTACACTCGTGATTGTTTGATGATTGTTGTAGCACTCTTCTTCAAAATCTTCGAAAGTTCCCGGATAAATTTGATTAATTTCTTCGCGTAAATCATCAAAGCTATCAATAAGATCTTCTGCTTCTTGTTGGCAGTGGCTTTTCTCTTCGTTCTGACACTCATCAGCTAACTGAAGATAATATTCCACAGCTTTCCAAGGTAAACCTTTAAAAGAAGAGCGAAGTTGAAAGTCGTAACTACGTCCTGCTAAAAGACAAATCATCCGAATATAGTCTTCTACTAAAGCGCGAGACTCAGGCTCCCATAACTCATTATCTTCTTCATAAATTTCATTCACTTTATCTTTGACAGCATAGAAACGTCTCATCAAACGACGTTGCAAGACTTCGTAAAAACCACCAATTAAATAAATCAATAAAGTGAGAGGAAAGAATAACAACATAAATAACGCTGCCCAACGAGAGCGCCGCCATAAACGAGCACAATCCCAAGGCAAACCACGCCAGTAGGCCCATTGTCCCGCTATAAAATCAGCTACCCAAGAACCAAGCCCCTCTACACGAGCTAAAACACTCTGAGGAAGTTTAGCCATCTCACTTGGACAAGTAACCGCTTCTCTTTCTTCTTCTTCTAAAATTTCTGATGTATCCGATTCTGAATCAGTCGTTTCAGTACTTTCTGTTTCTTCACTGCCGAAAGGACGAGATCCCTTTGGCTGTAAAGAACGAGACAAACACTCCAATATGCTAACAAGACTCATCTCCATGTGCTCAAGAGCACTCATATTAAATTCTACTTGCTCGTCTGTAGCATTTTTCAACTTCTGTGATTGAATATTTTTCTCTAAAACACTAATAGCATGATGAATATGAGCTTTTGCCAGATAAACTCTG
This sequence comes from Waddliaceae bacterium, assembly GCA_002709385.1. GTDB lineage: Bacteria > Chlamydiota > Chlamydiia > Chlamydiales. The sequence goes on along the minus strand of PAQS01000018.1, from coordinate 45,680 downwards.
CGATATAATTCCCGCTTTTCTTGCAAAACTTCTTTATGAAGAAAGCGACCGCTTTTTCGAATTGCAAGATGAGCCTGGTGCGTATGCTGCAACCAAGTAGGTAAATGAATATTCACAAAATCCTGATCTTCAAGACCAAAAAAAACTAAACGAGGCTCTGTATGGACTTGTTTACAGCAGTGAATGACCAACTCTATGGCTTTCGCAAACTGTTCATAGTCTTCTTCTTGCATTTAATTGCCACCAGTTCTATTAGATTACAAATAATTAAAACATATAGCTATTATAACAATACTTTTCTTTTAGAATAAACAATAAGAGTAATAAACCGTGTTTTTGTTTTATTATTGTATATTTATTAAAATTTAATAAATTGAAAATAGAAATAGTGCGAGAACCTTATTAAAAGGTTAAAATGGGCTAGAGATAGAGCAGCACTGATTGTGCGTCTATCTCCTAAGCCCCCCGAAGAACCGTTCTTCGAGCTTCAGCATAATTTTTAGAGGCTACTTAAAATCTCCCCCATCACTCCATATACATACTCTAGCTCTTCATCTTTGATGCAATATGGAGGCATAAGATAAAGAGTATTACCGAGTGGTCGTAGATAAATCCCTTTATCCATAAAGCGTTGCTGCATGATTTTCCCAATTTGGTTCATGTATCCATCAGCTTCTTCTGTGACAATATCCATTGCAGAAATTGTTCCACATACACGAGGACGAGCAACTCTTTCATGTTTAGCTAGGAGTTCTAAGAAAGCTAAATGCTTTTCTTCCATCGAGCTCCAAGTAAAGTGGTTCTCTTGTAATAAATTAAAAGAAGCCAAAGCAGCCGCACAACCGACAGGATTCGCCGTATAAGAGTGCCCATGCCAAAATGTTTTCATGGGGTCATCGCTTGCGAATGCTTTGTATATTTCATCACTGCAAACAGTAACAGCAAGTGGCATTGTTCCACCTGTGATTCCTTTCGAGAGGCAGATTAAATCGGGGTGTGTTTGTGCCTTTCTGCAAGCGAAAATATCGCCTGTGCGCCCAAAGCCTGTCATTACCTCATCATAAATCACTAATAGATGATAACGGTGTGCGACTTTTTGGAGTTCGCGCAAGAACTCAGGCCGGCACATACGCATCCCACCAGCTCCTTGAACCAAAGGCTCAAGAATGATGGCAGCAAACTGATCTGCTTTTTTTTCTAAAAGCTCTTCAAAATGACTAAGAACCTTTAACTCTTTTTTTTCTACTTCTTCATCTCCACAAAACGTGGCTGGATAAGGAATATGTGTGACTGAAAATAAGAGCTCTTCGAAAACGCGAGAAAAGTCTGAAGGAGCACTTACAGACATCGCCCCCATAGTATCGCCATGATAAGCCCCTTCAAAAGCGATGAACGATTTTTTCGATTTAACTCCCTTATTGACCCAGTATTGATAAGCTGTTTTCAGAGCAACTTCAACAGAAGTTGATCCATTATCAGAAAAGAATACCTTTCCTAAATTGCTGGGGAGCATCGATAAAAGTTTTTCGGAAAGTCTTCGAGCTGGAGCGTGAGTAAAATCAGCAAAAATTACTTGTTCAAGTTCTTTTGCTTGCTCATAGATAGCTTCTGCAATTGTATGGTTACCATGTCCATGTAAAGTTACCCACCAACTTGAAATGCAATCAAGAACTTTTCTACCATCTTCAAGCTCAAGTGTTGTGCCATATCCACGTTTTACAGGAAGTGGGTCTCGTGCTTCTTTAACAGTAGTAAAGGGGCGCCATATGTTGCTTCTTGTTGTTTGTACTGCGTTTTTCATTACACTAATATCTCACTTCTTACATCAAATCTTCTACCCAGTTTTTCAATAACTGCTGGGCTCATCACAGGGATTTCAGGAATTTCTGCTAGCACATCTACATGTCCGTAATTCTCTATCGCTTGACGATTTGAAGGATTCGGCTTTCCATTCATTACCACACCCAATATAGGAACTTCTCTGTTTCTCAAGAGTTCCAAACTTAAAAGTGTATGATTGATTGTTCCTAGTCCAGATCTCGCAACTAACACAACAGGAACAGCCAGCTCTACAATATAATCAACCAGTAAATCGTGATCATTTAACGGAACCATTAAGCCCCCAGCACCTTCAATAATTAACTGTTCACCGTTAAAGTTATTAGGTGGGGTAAGCTCGTGCATCCAAATTCTTCGGCCTTCCAATGCTGCTGAAGCATGAGGAGAAAGAGGAGCTTGTAGACGTATTCCTTCAGGAAGAAAATGCTTACGAGGAAGCTCTGTAATTCTTCGAACAAAATCTGTATCGGTTTCTTCATCTAAGCCTGATTGAATAGGTTTCCAATAAGTAGCCGATAAAGCACGCATTAAAATCGCTGATACAAGTGTCTTCCCAACCCCTGTATCTGTTCCTGTTACAAAAATTTTTCTGCTCGATCTAAGTTGTTCAAACATAATTCTCCGCAGCTTTTATTTCACGTCATCTCTAAAATTTATTTGTGTAAAACCCTTCATATACGACGCTACTCAAATTGAAAATGTTTTTTTTTTATTAATCCTGTTTCTGAAGCTCACTAAAAGACTTAAGGTGGCTTATTTTTTTACGTGAAAAAACAGCGTCTTATAAGTTACTTGTACTTGCCCATTTTTGTCTTGTCTCCAAGCTTTAAGTAGACGACGCAAGGAAACTCCTCCCGTTTTATGACAAGTCGTTGCTCCTGCCCCTAAACTTTTTAAAGAGCGTAAAAACTCTAAAGGACCTACATGTTTAGTGTGAAACTCATAAATTTCATAATGGCAAGTAGAGGCTATTTCTGAAAAAACTTGGAGAATATCGTGAACTTTTGGCAAAGGATGGGCTGTAAAAGGAAGAGCTGCTTGAGAGCAAGCATTTTTCCACTGAGGAAATGAACCGTCAATGGGACAAGAAAAAAGTAAACTGCCACCTAACTTAAGAGCTCTAAATAAGCGTAAAAGACTTCCTTGTAAATCCTCAAACCATTGAACAACAAAGTTAGAAACAATCACCTCATACTCATTTTCTACTTTTAACTTCTCTGCATCAAGAAGGAGATATTCTAGTTTATCGTCATTCAGAGATTTCCTACACTCATGGAGCATATTCATACTTAAGTCACTAATTTGCAATTGTTCTGAATTGTACTTTTTTAGAAGCTTCTGACTTAAAATCCCTGTACCACAGCCCAACTCCAGTACTTTCCCATGAGTAAAAGGCAAATACATTTCCATTCTATGTGCGGCTTCTTCTTGAACTTGTGCTACTTTGTTATAAGAAGATGATGCGAGAGAAAAATTGCGAAGAATCTTTGACTTACTGAAATGAGTTGATTTTTTTTGAGAATTCGAAGAAGAAACTTGAGAAATGGACTGCAGCATAAAAATTCTGAAAACAATAAGTAAAGTTTTCATATTATAGGATTTAGATCTCTCTTATGTCAATTCTTCTCCTCTTCCTGATAATAAACCTAGACTATGATCTTTTCCTTCTAAAACAACACAACATTTATGAAAAAACTGTTCAGAGAAGCGCTGTAAGACCTCTTGGTGAACGATTAGATCTTTTGTACTCCAATATATCTTTAGCTCTGCATTAAGCTTCCCAATTTCCAAACGATGTTGGTCTAAGATCTCTAAATCACGTATCAAAAGATCCCAATCCCATATCGCAGAAAAATCAAAGCTTTCCATAATTCCACAACGACGACGAAATTCCTGAAGAAGTGATGATGGGTCTGAATTCATTTTTTTTTGCATTAAAGCTAGAGAACGCTGGCTAAGCTTGTATTGGAAGGTCTCTTGTGGATGAAAAGAGTTAAAACATGAAAGAAAAGTGATTTTATCTGCCTCTTGTAAAAGCTTCAAAGGAGCAAAATATAGACCCATAGAATGGAAAATCAGTTCTTTTCTTGCCTGCTGATTAGAAAAAGACGGAAGAAATGGCTTATTTTGATAACCTCTATCAAAAAAGTGATACTTTCTCTCTGAGCTAGATTTAAAGTATTTTTCCCAATCTTTTCCCGTACACCCCCATCCATGAAATACGAGAACTTCCTCATGCATGACGAGGTCCTTTGTAGCTTGCAAGTGCCGTAAACAATGCTTCAAAATCTTCTTCACTATGATTCAATCGAATTGATAAGCGAAGACGTGATTCTCCACTAGGAACTGTGGGAGGACGTATTGCCATGGCTAAAATTTTATGAGATTTCAGGTAATTTGAAAGATCAAGAGCATTATTCTCTTTTCCCATTATAAGAGGGATAAGATGACTATCTGAAAGGCCCGTATCATAATCAAGTTTTCTTAATTCCTCTCGAAGCAGTTTTGCTTTTTCTTGTAATTGTTTTCGTTCCTTACACATCGATGGCAATAGATCTAAAGCTCCATCAACTGCTCCAAGAATAGGTGGAGGAAGCGCTGTGGCATAAATGAGTCCATTGCAAAAGTTACAAAGAAAATCAATAAGCATTTGTGAACCTGAAATACAAGCCCCAAAACTTCCTAATGCTTTGCCAAATGTGCGTAGAACAAAGTCTGCTTTCATAGAAGGTTCTACCAAGCCCATCCCATTCTTTCCAAAAACGCCAAAAGCATGCGCTTCATCAATGTAGCTAATCGCTCCATACTTCTCACATAAAGAGCAGAAAGAAGAAAGATCTGTTTGATCTCCATCCATTCCAAAAAGACTTTCTGTAAGCACAATAATACGATTAAAAGAAGCTTCTGATGCCTTTTTAAGCAAAGACTCCATGTGTATAAGATCTTGATGCCTATAACGCCAAATTGTTGCTTTACTCAATAAAGCCCCTTGTACAAGGCTATTATGAACAAGCCGGTCCATAATCAACAAACTATGACGATTTGCCAAAGCGGGAAGAGTGCTGATATTAGCCTGAAAGCCTGAATTCATTAAAACAATCGCTTCGGAATGACTTAAAGACTTTAGTTTTTCTTCAAGGTTCTCATGGCAAGGAAGATTACCACTAAGTAAACGCGATGCTTGTGCTCCTACTCCATAACACTGTGTAAAGTGTTTTGAGCGTTCAATCAAACAATCATTCTGAGAAAAACCTAGGTAATCATTACTTGTAAAATCAATAATATCGGTCTGATTTTGCAAAAAAACACGCCTTTGAAATCGGCGTGTTTTTTCTTCTAGTTCCTTTTCGATAAAAATAAATTTATTCTTCGTCAAAGTAGTAGGCATTATAGCTCATTAAAGCTTTCGTTAGGATTTAACCATGGATAATCAGAAAGAAAATTCTTTAAACTTTCTAATGCATGAGTATGAGAAAAAGAGTTATTTACAAAGTTATTAGTGTCATTAATATTATTAATGATACTAATGAGTAATTGATCCTTTTCACTGGAGAGCTCATAGGATGTTTCTTCGTTAATTATCCAAGCTTGCACCCTAGCCGGAAGCGTTAATGCAAATTCTTTTTTCGTATCTATACAGCCTATGGAATAACCATCGTAGTACCATTGATACCATTCTTCAGCATCACCGTCAGAGTACTTTAACACAAGATATTCAACACATAACCTGTGAACTCTTTCTTCTTGATTACTTTGAGCTTCATTGAACTCAGGAACTACTGGCCATGAATCGTTTTCATTTCTTATTACACTATTTCCAGAAACAGACATCTCTCTCCTTCTATGACCTACATTGAATTAGATCTTCAATTGATTTCATCAGATATATTGAACTAAGAAAAACAAGAAAACCTACTATTTTATTTTTCATTATTTGAAAACAACAGTTTTCAAAATTCAGGGAAAAGGCACTTTAGCTTTTTTAGTTTTTTAGACCAAGTTGTTTAATATTTTTGATACCTGGTATCCAACAAAAATATTAAAAAAATATAACAATTAATTAGATCTCCAATTGCTACCTGATGCGACTAAGTCATGTGATAAAAGAGGTTAAGAAAAACTAATTCTGGCGGATTTAACAGAATTTTCGCTTAAGATCATTTTCTCATAGTACTCCCTTAAAAACTCTTCTAAAAGAAGAGTTTCTGATCCTTCGGCATGAAATATATTTTCTGTTGCATATAAAAAATATAACTGCTTACTTTCCTGCAAAGAGCATTTATAAGTTATCTTACTTCCTATTAAATCTTTACTTATATAATAAGGCAGTCTAAAACTGAATTCCATTTGCTGATTTGGTAATTCTTTAGAATAACGTATTATTCGATTATCTAAGTACCATTCCCAATACTTTTCATAAGTATCTTCTTCCGTTTCTATAGATAAACACTGAACTCCAATTTCATAAATTCTTTGATCGTGATTATCAAAAGGATAAGTACCTCTTTGTGTCGCTCTCATTCGAGAGCGAGAACGAAAATCAGTTCTTAAAGGAATATTTGATGTGCTGCATGCTAAATTGTTTATTTCGTTATAATCCATATCAACCTACTAAATAATCACAAATACACTGATCAAAATTTTATTATCAAACTCATACAAAGTGCCCGAATACAAAGAAATCAAGATTTAAACATCTTGATTTCTAATAAACAAACAATATTTTACTCTGAAAAGAATTTAGATAATTTTTAAATCAAAATAAGCAACTGTTTTACTTCTTTCATTACAAATTTTGAAGCTGGAAAAGTAAGAAGAAAGAACGCAGAATCAAGATCTAACCATTTTCCATCTTGAATTTCTGCTTTTTGTAGTCTTAAAATTCCCTCAACCTCAGCGAGAAAGTAGTGTACTGTTTTTTCTGTTTTTGGACCATAAGCATCATGAACATAATGCTCTTGAATGGCTTTATCTGAAAGCCAGCGCTGCACATGAAGACCACACTCTTCCATGAGTTCGCGCTCAGCAGCTTCTCGCTCCCCCTCATTTTCCTCAGGAAAACCTTTGGGAAAGCCCCAGTGGCCAGCTTGGTGTTGTACCAGAAATACTTGCCACTGATGGTTCACTTTTTTTAAAGGAATAACACCATATGATACATGTTTTTGCATGATAGAGGCCTTTAAGACCTAAGGTGTATAGCGACCAAAAATATTTGCTGAATTGTGACCGCCAAAACCAAAAGAGTTATTTACAGCCACGTTGACTTTCATCTCTTTTGCTTCTCTTGGCAAATCAAAGCGCTCACAGCCTTCATCTGGATGATCTAAGTTAATTGTCGGATGTACTACACCTCTAGAAATTGCTTGTACACATACAACAGCCTCTAAACCACCCGCTGCTCCTAGACAGTGACCAATCATTGATTTCGTTGCATTGATCGTAACTTTTTTACCTTTCAATGCACGATGAACGGCGTTTAACTCTCCCATATCCCCAAGTGGAGTAGATGTGGCATGTGCATTAACATAGTCAACATCTTCAGCTTGAATACCAGCATCTGAAAGTGCTTTTTCCAAGCAAAGAGCAATCCCTTCACCATTAGGTTCTGGCTGGGTCATATGGAATGCATCACAAGAAAAAGCTCCACCAAGATACTCAGCCAAAATAGTTGCGCCACGCTTTTGGGCACTTTCAAGACTCTCAAGAACAAGAACTCCACACCCTTCTCCAAGAACAAAACCATCACGATCTTTGTCCCAAGGACGAGAAGCTTTTTGTGGATCTTCATTACGACGAGAAAGAGCTTTTACAGAAATGAAACCAGCAAGACTAATTGGTGTAATACCACCTTCAACACCACCGGCTACCATAAGATCTGCTTCACCAGAGCGAATATGTTCTGCAGCTAAATGTAAAGCATAACTACCAGTAGCACAAGCTGTAGATACAGAATAGTTAGGTCCCATAAAACCTAAATCAATACCAAGAAGAGCTCCGGGCATATTTGTAATGACATAAGGAATGAAAAAAGGACTTACTCTTTTATACGTTCCTTCTAACATCGCTTGCACTTGCTCAGAAAAAACACGCATACCGCCCATTCCTGAACCAATTAAAACACCACAGCGACGTTTGTCAAATTGAGAAAGCGCTGCTTCATCTAAACCAGCATGAGCTAGAGCTTTCTTTCCACCAACAAGGCCATATAAAATTGACTCATCTGCACGCCGGGCAAGTTTACGATCTACCAAATCTTCACAAGAAAAATCTTTTATTTCTCCCGCTATTCGCGTTGTGTGATCATCAAGTGGAAAACGTTCTATATTACTTATTCCACTCTTGCCTGCCAGAAGTTGATCATAAAACTTCTCTGTATCTTGCCCTAAACAAGAAACTACACCCAAGCCTGTCACTACTACACGACGTTTCGCCATTTGCTTCCCCACTTCACGCTGATGAACCTATTGCGCTTTGATCCCTTGATCACGCAATAGCTTTTTTAGCTCTTCTTCTTTTTCACCCTGAATTTCGATCACACCCTCTTTGATCGTCCCCCCACAGGCGCAACTCCGCTTTAAACGTGTTGCAAGATCTACTAAATTCTCTTCACTTAGGTCTAAATTTAAAACCTTTGTTACCCAAGAATTTCCACGTCGTTCTTTACGAACTTTAACCGGCCGACCGCTTTTCTTTTGCTTTGTCTCTTGATCGCTATGCTTGTTTCGTTTTTCCGGAGGAATAAAGTCGCCACCTATAGTAAACGACATTACACTTCTTCCATTACTATGTCTAATGGGACTAATTCACCCTCTTGCCATAGCTCTTCCAAACGATACTTCAATCGAACTTCTGGAATAAACAAATGTACAACAACAACACCGTAATCCACCACAATCCAATCAGAATTCATATCACCATCAACATGAACCGGTGCAACCCCCTGTGCTTTTAGCTGCTCTGTTATTTCAGAACTCAAAGCTTTCAAGTGGCGACTCACATTTCCCTCAGCAATAATACAAAAATCAGTAAGAGAGGTGAGCTTTCGAACATCAATCGCTATAATATTCATCCCTTTACGGTCATAAATCGATTTAGCAATAGATTGTACAATTTCTTCAGAACTCAAAGACATATAAATAAATTTGGATAATTAGTTATTCATTCGTGCAAGAGTATAATTGATTTTGAGTTATGTAGTCCAGTACTTTAGAGGGAAGCATCTGAGTACAATCAGCTTCTTTAGCAAGTTTTTCTCTTAATTCTGTACTACTAATCTCTAATAAAGGAGTCTCAGTGAGACCTTCTTTTATCTTTTCATCCAAATAAAAATTGCCAGTAGAAATAAAAACAAAACCAGGGCGCCGTCCTACTAACAAAGGCACCATTTCTGCAAGTTTCTCCGCTTCCTTCCATCGATGAAAATGCTGAACACTATCTTCTCCCAATAAGAGATACAAAACTTGTCCATCTTTCAGAAAACCAATAATTTTCTTTACTGTATCAACAGTATAAGACGCTCCTTTATCCTCTAGTTCAATATCAATAACTCGAAAACGAGGCTCATCTTCTGTCGCTAAACGCAGCATCTGCAAACGATGCTCTGCAGAAGCTGGAGGATATCCTGTCTTAAAGGGGCTAATCTGTGCAGGGGAAAATAAAACCTCATCTAATCCATGCGCGTCCATTAAAGAACGCGCCAGTTCTAAATGACCAAGATGAGGAGGGTCAAAACTTCCCCCAAAAAAACCAATCCTTCGGGCACCTTCACTGATCATATGTGAAATAAAAGCTCTCTATATTTAGGCAAAGGCCAAATTTCATCCTCAACAATCAACTCTAATTGGTCTATTGCCTCACGAGCTTTTTCACAAGCAGCAGCCAACTGAGGAGAAATTTCAAGAGGAGCTGCTTCAAGCTTTTCTCGCACACTCGATACGATATCTATAGCATCTAAAGATTCTTCAATAGTATTTGTAAGCTCTTCCAACACACGCTCTTGTTGACTTCCAGATAAATCCTTACCTAATTTGACTAGTAAACGCAAACCATGAGCTACTGTTTTCTGGTATTTCAATGCCGCAGGTAAAATTTGTGTGCGGAACATATCTGTCAAAATATTTGCTTCAATCAAAAGACTACTTACATGCTGACCAATGGAAGCTTCATAACGACTCTTTAATTCATGCTCACGAAGCACACCTTCAAACACAGAAATCGTAGCAGGATCAACAAGATACTTGTAAGCATCAAGAGATTTAGCTACGGAAGGTAAGCCACGTAATTCTGCCTCTTCCTGCCAATGACCACTATAATTATCACCTGTAAAACGAATGGAACGAGATTCTTTAATATGCTTTTGCAATACAGGCATAACGAGTGAAGAAAACTCTTCTTGTTGATAAGTTTTCCCTTTTTCCATTCGCTCTTCTATTTCATTAAGAATTTCCTGCAAACTTTGCGCTACAGCAACATTGATTACAGTAACAGGGAAAGAGCAGTTAGCTGAAGAGCCTACGGCACGAAACTCAAACTTATTTCCAGTAAAGGCAAAAGGAGAAGTACGATTGCGGTCTGTATTATCTTTTTCCATCTCCGGAAGTCCGCAAACTCCTAAATCATACCCTTCTTTTGGGATTCCTGATTGCAGTTTTCCTTCTTCTTCTATTTCTATAAGAATTTTCTCTAGACTATCTCCCAAATACACAGAAATAATTGCTGGAGGAGCTTCATGCCCACCTAAGCGATGATCATTTCCTGGAGAAGCTATGGATGCACGAAGAAGCCCTGCATGGCGATGAACTGCACGCAAAATAGCAACCAATAAAATAATAAACTGCATGCCATCTTTAGGATTCAGGAGATTTTGTCCTGAATCTGACATCAACGACCAGTTGCAATGTTTACCAGAACCATTGAGTCCTGCAAAAGGCTTTTCATGTAAAAGACAACAGAGATCATGCTTAACTGCTACTTGCCGCATCAGCTCCATTAAGAGAAGGTTATGATCTACTGCTAAAGAAGCTTTTTCAAAAACAGGAGCCACCTCATGCTGGGCCGGAGCTACTTCATTATGCCGTGTTTTAACAGGAATTCCTAAATAAAGTGCTTCTGCTTCAAAATGGCTCATAAAAGATAAGATGCGATCTTTCACTGCACCAAAATAGTGATCCATTAGTTCCTGCCCTTTCGGAGAAGGGGCGCCTAAAACGGTACGGCCACCTAGAACTAGATCAGGGCGCAAGTTGCGTAAAGCACGGTCGACAATGAAGTATTCTTGTTCAACACCAAGGGTAGAGACGACTCGTTTTGCTGGTTTCCCCATAAGCTCGAGTAAACGTAAAGAGGCGCTGTTGATTAATTGGTCTGATCTCAACAAAGGGATCTTAAAATCTAGAACATCTCCAGACCACGAAAAGAATACAGAAGGAATGCATAGAGTAATTCCATCCCCAGCTTTCCAGATGAAAACGGGAGAGCTAGGATCCCACCCAGTATAGCCTCTTGCCTCATAAGTGCTACGCAATCCGCCACTCGGAAAAGAGCTAGCATCAGGCTCACCCTGGATGAGTTCTTTACCGCCAAAAGTTTCGATTACGATATCTTGTGTCTTATGATTCAAGAAGGCATCGTGCTTTTCAGCAATTACCCCAGATAGAGGTTGAAACCAGTGTGTGTAGTGTGTTGCTCCCTGGCTAATCGCCCATTCTTTCATGGCCATGGCGATTACATCGGCATATTCTGGTTTGATTTTTTCCAGACCATCCTGAGCACGACAAAGATTCTCATAAATACCTGAAGGAAGCATTTTTTCCATGACGCTCCGAGTCCAAACATACGCACCAAAGCGCTCTGCATTGGTTGTGGAGCTTGGTCCTTCTTCCACACGTTGTCTTTTCCCGGCTGTTTCAACAGCTTGAAACCGAACTTTCATAGATACCCCCTCCTTCTTGATCAGGCAGTAGACTGAGACAAGCCTACAATATATGGAGGAAGGGGTTTTTTACGAGTGCATTTTTGCTCATCCACATTGTCCACATGAGCAACTTGATTTGGTAGATTTAAAGAATCAATCAGAAAAGCAAAAAACAAAAAAAAGAAAAGGAAAAGGAAAAAAACAGAAAAGCACAAAAAGGCTAAATTTACTTAAGTAATAAAGGTCTTTTTGTGCTTTTTAGATCGAAATTAGTTGATTTTTGTTTTTAAAGCGCGAATTTCGCTCTCGATAGAAGCAATATCGGCATCAATTTTATCGAGGCGATCTTTTTCTTCTTGCATACGCTCGGTATACTCGATAGCTTTTTCAAAATCCAAGCTAGAAGCACCTAGTAATTTGCGGTACTCTTCAACTTTTGCTTTAATTTCTTTGCGACGATTTTGGCGACTGCAATATACATTACGATGACTTTGCAACGCTTCCTGATCATCTTGAGAAAGAGAAAGTAGAGCTTCCTCTTCTTTATCAACAATAATATCTTTTAAAGGACGAAGAGCACGTTCAAGCTTCTGCTTATCTTGCTTTAAGACAGCTGCTTCTTCCACTTCTGCAAAAAATGCTTCGCGGCGCTGTTTGATCGTATCTAAATCCAAAGAACTTGCTTCATCAAGAATCACTTGAGCTTTCGTTTCAAGATTTCCAAGAAGTTCTCTGCGCTGTTGGACGCGCTCTTCTTCTTCCTTGCGACGAGCTTCTTCTTCTTCTTTGATTTTATCTAGCATCGGCTGCTTGACTTTAGAAACTTCGTCACGAAGTAAACGTACTTCATCCCGACCAAGATCTATCTTTCGCATTTCTTTCTGTAGAAGATCCAGCTCTTTCAAGCCCTTTCCAGCCACAAGTTCACCTTTAGCGAAACTCTCTGCCAAAGCAGATAATTTATCTAAAAATTCTTTGGCATTTACTTTGAAAGCTTCTTTTTGCTCAGCTTTGTGCTTCTTCCATTCTTTTTCTGCTAGCTTCACTAAATCCCAGCACTCACTCAACTGCATACGAGTCGAAGTGAAAGAATGAGTATTCAAAGTCAAAATTTTAGCAATCGACTGAAGACCTTTAATCTCTTCACGAAGCTGGTAAAGAGGGCACTTGATACGCTCCCCTCCAAAATGCTCTTTTACAAAAGCATTAACATCAGCAACAAAAAGCGTGCTAATTTCTTTAATTAATTCCTTGCGACGAGGAAAAACTTGATCTCCAGCTGCTGAAAGACGGCGGAAAAACTCGTTTTTGTTGCGTACTCGCATATCTGTACGAATTAACTCTTTTCGCAACTCATTAATACGGGCAGCATGCGTATTCAAAAGATTTAAATTACGCTGAATTGTCAAGTAACGGTCGCTGGCTTCTTCCAAAGCAACAGGAACTTCAGGCAATTCTGGAAGCGGTGTTTCCTCTGCAGTCTGCTCTAAATTTGCTAGCATTTCTTCCAAAGCTTTAATCGCAATGTCAATTTGCTCAACAGCAAAAGCACTCTGCTCGTCAAACATTTCTTTTAATTGACGCGCTTCTTTGGATAAATCACTAAAATCTTTCCAAAGTTTTACACGAGAACCCGGATTGATTTGCTCTTTAAATAAAGGAAGTACTTGTCGACGTGCATGCCAAAAATTCCGGAAGTTAGGACTCCCTGCTTGAGCTAGCATAGCACGCATATAACGAATACTATACTGCACTTTCTCTTCTAGATCTTGAGTATTCGCAAAAATCTCATCAAACGCTTCTGGTGTACTTGGCCATTCTGATGTGTCTTTAGCTGGAGTACTTGGTTCTTCACTTGAACTTTCTTCAGAAACTTGCTCTGCTGTCTCTGTTTGTACCGTACTTATGCTTTCTTGTGATGATGAGGCTTCTTCTGCAGAAACAGGCTCCTGATCCATGTTTGAACTTTTCTCTGAAGCGGAAAAATCTGTTGTTCCTAGCGATTCCGAATCTTCAGTTTCACTGGGGCTCTGCTCTTCCTTAGGATCAACCATCGCACGCTCTCCTTCAACCGCAAACTTTCACTCTACCTCTGATAGATGATTTGCGTATTCGCATGATTACTTTAGATATTGTGGTACACAATCTTACTTGGTGAGATGTATTTATGTAAAGATATTGTACTAAGGTTGGAGGGGTAACAAAAAGAAAACAAAGAATATTTTTTACAATAAAGCAACAGAATACGAAACGCCTGTTGAAAAGCTAAGTTTTTTCAATTAAGCTCGTGGAAAAATTTTGCCTAACTATGCACAGGAGACGACTCCATGGCCCAACGTATTAGCCAGGAAGAAGGACTAAGACTTTTCAAAGAAGGCTCTCTAGAAGAACTGAAAGCTCGCGCAGTTGAAATTCGAAACGAAAAAAATCCAGCCAATCGGGTGACCTTCGTCGTTGATAGTAACCCAAACTACACAAACGTATGCAATGCAGACTGTAAATTTTGCGCATTTTACCGCCATAAAAGTGCAAAAGATGCCTACACCAAAAACTGTGAAGAAGTCATGGAGCATCTCCAATACGCAAAAGATGCTGGGTGCACAACCGTTTTATTACAAGGTGGTCTTCACCCTGATTTATCATTAGACTACTATACTGATTTAGTACGTAACGCTAAAGCACGCTTTCCCGAGATCAACCCCCACTTCTTTACCGCTCCAGAAATCTACAACTGTGCCAAAGTATCAGAATGTAGCATAAGAGATGTCTTACAGGCTCTTTATGATGCTGGTCAACGTAGTTTGCCAGGTGGTGGCGCTGAAATCATCAGTGAACGAGTACGTCAACAAGTGTCCCCTAAAAAAATGACTCAAGGGGCATGGATCGATATTCATAAAACAGCTCACCAAATTGGCTTCCGTACAACAGCGACAATGATGTATGGACACGTGGAAGAACCTGAAGATATTCTGGAACATTTGGAAACCATTCGCCAAGCACAAGACGAAATCCCAGGTTTTACTGCGTTCATTCCATGGAGCTATAAACGCGACCGAACTGCTTTACGACGCAGTGTAAAAAACTGGGCTGGGGTAGATGCCTACTTCCGTATTCTGGCGTTTTCTCGTATCTATCTCGATAACTTTGATCACATTCAAGCTTCTTGGTTTGGAGAAGGAAAAGAAACAGGGGTAAGCGCATTAGGTTATGGGGCTGATGACTTTGGTGGAACGATCTTAGAAGAAAATGTTCACCGAGCTACGGGCTTTATCAATAAGGCAAACGTAAAAGGAATGGTAGATATGATCCGCTCTGGAGGCTATCTCCCCGCAGAACGCAACACGTTTTATGATATACTACGTGTCTATAAATCAGACGATGAGGTTTTTGTTCCTGAGCTACAAAAAAATCAAGAAGCAGACCAAGTTCGTATATTAGATATGGCTACTGCTGAGGTTTAAGAAGTGACCACCGAGTCTCAGAGTTCACTGAGGAAAGTACAATTCTCTGGGAACTCACCGCCTCTGTGGTCATTATCTACGTAGATATCGCTAATACTGAAATGGAAAGAGTGACCACCGAGTCTCAGAGCTCACTGAGGAAGGTACACTTCTCTGTGAACTCTGCGTCTCTGTGGTGATACTTTAATACTGAAATACGTTACTCAATAACAGAGTATCAATATCTCACATCTTGCATGATAAATTCGGCTGCTGTTTCGATATCATGAATATCTACGTTCAACCAACGGAATTCTTTTTGTCGCTTAAACCAAGTGAATTGTCTTTTAGCATAATGACGAGAAGCTTTTTTGAATTCTTGAACATAATGCTCGTAATCAGCTTCACCTTGTTTACTTTCCAAAAATTGAATGGTTTGCCGATATCCAATTGCATTCGATGCAGAACGGTTATCTTTTAAGCCTTTCTGCAATAGCCCTTGTACTTCGTGAATGAGACCTTGCTCTAACATATGTTCACAACGATCTTCTATGCGCTCATATAAAATTTCACGGGGGCGGTATACAAACCAACAACGAAAATCATAGTCTAATGGCTGATCACGCTTCTCCCACGGAAGATCACTTACCTTTCCTCCACTAAGAGTAACAATCTCTAAACCTCTAATGATTTTTTGACGATCTCTTGGAGTAATGGTTTCTGCATAAATTGGGTCTAAATGCTGCAAGTGCTCATAAAGCGACTCACAACCTAAGCGGTCAGCTTCTCTTTCTAAAGATTCTCGTAACTCAGGGATAGGAGCTGGACCACTAGGCGGACCATATAGCAAGGCGCGCAAATAAAACCCCGTTCCTCCCACAACAATCGGTACCTTATTACGTGATTGAATATCCCGAATAGCTTGACGGGCCGCATGAAAAAAATGGACTACAGTAAAAGGATCATCAACATCACACAAATCAATCAAATGGTGACGAATCCCTTTTTGCTCTTGCAAAGTAACCTTTGCCGTTCCGACATCCATTCCTTTATAAACTTGCATAGAATCTGCTGAAATTACTTCTCCATTCAATTGAGAAGCCAGAATAAGACTCAGTTCAGTTTTTCCCGAAGCTGTGGGGCCTGAGATTACGATAACGCGATTAGACTTCAGCTCTTCTTGCTCACAACGCTCTTCTTTTTCTTGAGGAATTAAACCTTCAAGAAGGCGCTGTATTTGTTCTTCTTCGTATATAATTCCGCTAGTCACACCGCAAGTTCTCAGAAAAAATTTGAATGAATGATTTACAGATAATTAAAGTATCTAAGTTTTTGTCTATTGTTATTATGTCATTTGAGGCTATTAAGTGAAAGCCCTGACACTAACTCGATCCTTTATCTATTGTCACTAATGAAAAGAAAGAAAGTGAATCTAATATTTTTATTAAGAGCTAACAGAGAGCTCTAGAGAAACTTCATCAAAAGCTTCACCCATAGCTTTTAATACGGCGATTTTAGCTTCTTTAAGAGAGGCATTGACTGTTGCTCCAGCTGCTCTTCGGTGTCCACCACCACCCAAACAAGCCATCACTTGGCTTGCATCTAAATTTGCACTACTACGTAAAGAAATACGTACTTCATTATTAGATAATTCTTGTAAAACAACTGCACCATCTATTCCATGAATCCATTTATTGAAATCATGAAAATAATCAAGTTCAAGATCTATTGGAGATATTTTTCTTGCTTGATGAAGAAGATCTTCTTGACGAAGTTCTTGTAAGATGACTTTTCCATTAAAAAAGCTCTCCATCCGACTCAGTACTGTAGCAAAAATAGAAACTTGTTCTAGAGGTAACTGACGGTAAATACGACTGAACATATCATCAGTATCTACCCCTACCGCTAAGCAATGCTCAGCAATCCTGTGAGCTTTATCATCTGTTGAAGAGTTACAAAAACGGCTGGTATCAGTAACGATACTTGTGTAAATCCCTTGCGCGGATTTATGATTCAATGGAAAATCTTGAAAATCAAGAAAATCATAAATCATTGCACCAACTGAACAAGCGTAAGGATCAATCACCTGATAATCTGAAAAACCTTCTGTTTCAGGATGATGATCAATACATACCGAAACGATACCAGGATTATCTAAAATTTTGGCTACTTGTCCAATTCTTCCCTTACGGTGAGCATCAAGAGTTACCAAAACCTGGATATCAGAATAATCAACTGTAGAGGCATAAACCTCAAATACAGCATGAGTATCTAAGAAATGAAATTTTTCTGGCAAAAAAGAATCACAGATAAAGCGCACCTGCTTTCCTTGTCGAATAAGATAATCCGCCAAGGCGCAAGCTGCGCCAATCCCATCGCCATCTGGATTTACATGAGTTGTTACAGCAATTTTTTCATTCGTTTCAAAGACACTTGCGATTTCACGCCACATTTCTTGAGTCCCTTGATCCAAACGGACCACAGTCAAGAGATCTATTCAGTTCTCATGTAGTTTTTATGTGCCTAATTGGAGTCAATCGCAGATGCTTTAACTCGTTCTGGTGTGGTTTTCTTATCAAGAAACTGGACGCGTTCAGCAGCAACTCGCAGCTTACAACGTTTTTCACCATCTTTCCCATACCAAGTATCAAGCTGCAGGCGCCCTTCAACCATAACCGGTGAAGAACAATCCAAAGTAGTCACACAATTTTCTGCTTGTTTGCCCCATACTACGACGTCAACAAAACACACTTCTTGCTGCCGTTCCCCATTTAATGTAGTAAACTCACGATTGAGTGCCACTAAAAGATCTGTGACAGATACTCCATTAGGGGTCTTGCGTAGTTCTGGTTTACGTGTCAAGCGTCCAGCGATAAATACTTTGTTTAACGCTACCATAAAGAGTCTCTCCTAAGCCTATTTGAAGTGTTCACCTAAACACTATCAATACAGCGTCCATATATCAGATGAGTACCCTCTTGCCATACACCTTGACTACATCGAAGATTTTTTAACGAACAAAACTTGATAAAGGAAAAAGATAGACTAAATTCCTGATAAACAAGTTGATTGCTTCGATTTATACAAAAAATCGTCGACGACCATATTAAGGGCGTCTCTAGAGGTACCTTCTCTAGAACCTGAACCTATCAGAAACTTTTTTTTCACAAACAAAAAACCAAGAAATTTTTAGCTTGAGTGGTGATTATAGATAATTTTAAAATATCACCACAAGATTTTTTACTCTCCTAGAGCAGGAGAGAAGTAGAAAAATTTAGTTGAGAACTTCAATGCGTACTCGCCGTCCCAAACGTGCTGCTGCAATACTGGCAATGGTACGAAGAGCTTTCACAACCGTGCCACGACGCCCTACTACTTTACCAACGTCATCGGGATCTACGCGTACTTGGGCGATAAACACCTCGTCTTCTTCAGAACAATGAATCTCTACTGCATCTGGACGGTCAACTAAATTTTGAACAAGATAGCGAAGGAACTCTTTCATGTTTCTCTTTGATTAAAGTGGACTTAGGAGAATACTTATAGCAATTGCTGGGGATTAGGCTCAAGGGAATTTAAGCCTCAATGTTTAGAGAAAGTCTCTTAAGCTCCACGCCACTGAGCAAGTCTTTCAATAATATTGGCACCTTCAGTGGTAGAAACTTTTCTTTGAGGCCTTTCATAAATATCTTTAGAAAGAAGCTTTTGTTGAGAAATTCGACTATTTTCTAAATCGTACATTTTAACAATTTTTTTGCTTTTTTCTCCGTCTCCTTGATTACTCTGCACTAACAACATAGGTACTCTAGCCATTGCTAAAGGATTAGCCCGCCACTTTTCCAGGGTATATTTCCCACCTGCTACTCCAGTACTCCAAGCTGTAATAGGTTGCCCTACTGTAATAAAGTGCTGAACAAAATAATGACGGTATTTAAGAGCGTCTATCATCTGTTCTTTTTTATCGCCTGTATGCTTATCTTCTATTTTTTCTTCTATTATCTTTAAAAGGCCTTTGTCATTTTCTAGCTTAGTTTCACTGTTAATGTTTTCTTTTTGAATTTGATCCAACTCTAATCCTAGTCGATCTTGATTCAGAACTAAGTTGCTAAGACGCTCGAGGGCTTTCTCAGGATTTAAGCCAGCTTGCTTATAATCTTTTAACATTGTTTTAAGTGCATCCCAGGCATTGCGTTCTAAACCTGTGCGATCAAGACCACTTTTACAATTCCCATGAGTGATGCAATTTTGAGTCATATCAAGAAGAAGATTTAATTCGATTTCGGTCATGCGGGAAAAGTTTTCTTGTGGAGGATCAAGGGTCAATTGATCTAAAATTTTATTTTCTTTTGCTGCTATAATTCCAAAAAGCTTAAGTTGTGTGCTTAACAAAGAAGCTTCCTTATTTTCTTTCAGTTCATTTGAAGCTGCAATTGCTGATTTGGCAAGTTCTTTATTTGCCTCGACTAAGTCACTGCGTTTTTGTTTAAGATGTATTTTCAAATCCTTGCGAAAAAAGAAGTAAAGTCCTTGAAGATCTTTATCGGAGATGTTTTCTGGTCTCTTTTTTGACTTTGGGAGCGTTTTAAATTTTTCAGGAAGACCAGATGCCAAATCTGGATATTTTCTCAACCACTTTTCTGCTAATTCACTACGCTCGCCTGTCTTTTCATGAGGTTTTTCAAGTGTTTCCTCTAGGTAGCTAATCTCATTTTGTAGCTCTTGACATAGCTTACTTTTTTCCTGAAATTTTTCCACTTCGGAGTTTCCTTCGCTAACCGGAAATGCACTGAGATCATCACTAATCCAAGATCCACGCACTGTGATATTTGCTTGATTAGCATGGTCATAGCGAGCGACTTTTATACCTAACAAACTCAATAGACCAGATAAACCTCCCTTCCCCTCAATATAGCTTGGTAACATACTCATAAAGTTCATCGCTTTATTTTGATAAGCTACGATAGGCTTTCCCTCTTTGTAATCTATGTGCTCCTTGAGGGCATCATTATTTTCTTTGTTAATAAATTCCTTTAACGCAGAATCAATTCTTTTTGCTTGTTTTTGCTGACCTACAATGAGCTTTTTTTCGCCTAAACCAGAGTTTAATTGATGCATCGATAAACGAAGCTTGAGTTTAGGTAAATTCTCATTAGTTTTGCTTGCTTCCGTGCGTGCTTCGACAAATTTCTCGATTGCATGCTGAACGCAAAGGATATATTGGTCTCCTTTAGTATCAGTATCTACAACGCCACTAGTAATAGAGAGGGTACCTGCTTCAACATCGATTTGGTATTTAAAATTAGCAAGATTGTTTTTAGGACCATTTGCTTTTTCTTCGATGCGTCTACTTGTTCCTTCTGTTTGGTTTGGAACAACCTCATCATTTTTTACTCTCAGCGATACCCACTCACCTCCGTGTTGAGTTTCTAGAGGAGGGCAATGATCACCTGGACGATTTCCATTTTTAGGTACATAATGATTTGCTACCGCAGATAGCATTTGTTTAAATTTGACTTTTCCAGCTGCATCTAAATCTTCTTTTATATCCCCAATTACCTCATCACTTAAGGTAAAGCCATCTTCTTCAGAAAACTTACAGTCTTTTAAGTTTTCTATATTTCCATGACATCTTTCGACTAATTTTTGAGCAAATCCAAAGTGCTTTTGACGTTCTTCACTTTGTACCTTAGCGCGAGATTGACGGCTGTATTTAGAGTCTTGTTTAAAATAACCGATGAGAGTTGTAAGAGGGTTTCCTGTCCAGATTTTGATGTCGTGCTCTGTTATAGGTTTTGCTTGAAGCTTACCAGTTTTATTTTCAGGGGTAATGTACAAACGTACCAATGAGTTGATAGAGTTATCTTCAACTTCAATAAACTTATTCCAAGTCGCTGAACTAAGGGCTTCAGAAACACTATTTTTTATATTGAGATCACCGCTCATAAAACTACAACTCAAATAAACATATAATAAAATGATTATAACAATAATTAAAAAAACAATCATCTTTATAAAAACCACGATAAAACAAGTAAAAAAAGGTAATTATTCACTCTTTCTTATTGAATTCGAGCATGCTATAGTGCGTTTTATGGAACAGATACGTATTCGCGCTTGTCGCCAAAACAACCTTAAAGGCTTATCTCTTGACTTGCCTTTACATAAAATTATTGTAATTACTGGGGTCAGTGGCTCGGGTAAATCGTCTTTAGCTTTGGATACTCTTCATACAGAGGGACAAAGACGCTATTTAGCTTGCCTATCTTCTCAATTACGACAATCACTCAAACAAATCCCAAAACCAGATTTTGACTCTATTGAAGGCTTAGGACCAACTCTTGCACTGTTCCAACAACGCCTCTTATTTCATCCACAAACTACAGTAGCTTCTCACACAGATCTTTATGACCTTCTCGCGCTGCTTTTTGCGCGTATTGGAGAACAATACAGCCCCGCCACAGGAAAAAAACTCCAACGCCTCTCTCGTCAGGAAATCGTTGAAAATATCCTAAAGCGATACCCTGAAAAGACGAAGCTGCAACTCATTGCTCCTATACAAATTCAAGACGAAGCCCTCACTGATACTGTATCTCGCTTACAACGCATGGGTTATGTGAAATTCCGCTTGCAAAAACATGCTTGGGACCCTGACATGGATCGATGGCCAGATCAAGTCGTTTCAAGTATTGATGTTGTTGTGGACCGCATCAGTATGCGAGAAGGAATTCGTGAACGTCTGAGCCAGTCTATTGAAACAATATTAGACCTCAGCAAAGGCGTTGTGGAAGTTCAAGAAGGACATGATGGCGATACAGTCCTATTTACGGAAATTTACGTATGCCCTGAAAGCGGGCTTTCCTTTGCTCCACTTGATCCCGCCGATTTTCGTCCCCGTTCAAAAGGAGCCTGCCCTCACTGCCAAGGGAAAAAAGGGCGTTTTCATTTTCTAAACGATCAAGTTCAATGGAATCCTAAACAGAATATTGACGAGCAAGTTACGGAGCTTCTTCGACATTTTTCCTCTCGTCAATCTTCCACCTACCAAAAACTGTGGGTGGCATATCAAGAATCTGGTGCAGGACCAGGAGATAAACTCCTTAAAGATTTAAGCGATGATGAATGGTCAACTGTTCTTGAAGGCGATTCTCACCCTCTTAGTATTAGCCTCCGAGTACAAGGTGAAGAGCGTTCTCTTCAAGCTCAATGGAAAGGCCTCATCCATCTTATTGAAGAAGACCTCGCTCAAAAGAAAGAAGAGTCCTTATTTTACGGGAAACCCTATTGCAGATGGAAAGAATGTGCTCTTTGTTTAGGAAGCGGACTCAA
Organism: Waddliaceae bacterium; assembly: GCA_002709385.1. GTDB lineage: Bacteria > Chlamydiota > Chlamydiia > Chlamydiales. The sequence goes on along the minus strand of PAQS01000018.1, from coordinate 23,162 downwards.
ACAAGAAGTTTTATTTTGCCGCATCGAAAAAGAAAACATTGTTGAGCTCTGCCAAAAACCCATCAAAGAATTACTCCACTGGTTTTCCACGATCAAATTAACAGGGATCGAAGAAAGTATTGCAAATGAGCTAGTCCCTTTGATTAAAGAACGTTTACAATTTTTTCTTGATTTAGGGCTTGATTATTTAGAGCTTGGACGCCTTTGCAAGGAACTCAGTGAAGGAGAAGCTCAAAGAGTGCACCTTGCTGCTCAAGTCGCCGCAAAACTATCGGGAGTTCTTTACATTCTTGATGAGCCTTCTCATGGGCTACATTCACACGATATTCAGTATCTCCAAAATACCTTGAAACACATGAAAGAACAGGGAAATAGTCTGCTTTTAGTTGAACATAATCCCATGCTCATTCGGCAAGCAGATCATCTTGTGGAAATTGGACCAGGTGCCGGGGTACATGGTGGAAAGCTTTGTTTTCAAGGCACATTAGATGAACTTCTTAAAAGCAAAAGTGTAAGCAGTCCTTGGCTTAACGGAAGCAAACGTCTACCCGCAGCTTCAAGACCTAGACGAAGCACAAAACATCTACAAATTTCTAACGTAGATAGTCACAATCTTAAAAACCTTAATCTACAAATACCACTTGGCATCTTAGTTGGGTTTTGTGGAGTATCTGGCTCTGGAAAATCTTCGTTACTTCTCCATTGTGTAGCAAATGAACTCCAGCGTTTTCTTCAACATCAAGAAACGAGTAAATACGTACAAAACCCTGAAGAAGTTTCCAGGGTTTTACTTGTTAATCAAGAACGTGGAGCTGTAAACACCCGCTCTATTCCAGCTACCTATATTGGGATCATGAACACCTTACGCCGCCTTCTATCAGAAACGAAACTCGCTAAAGCTCGAGGCTATGATGCCGGTCGTTTTAGTTTGAATAAGAGGGGTGGTCGTTGTGATGGGTGTGAGGGATTAGGACAAGTACGCGTACGTTTAGAGTTTCTATCCGATCTCTACGTCCCTTGCGAACTATGTGATGGCAAACGCTTTAACTATGAAACACTCCAAGTTGCTTGGAATGGAAAAAATATTTCTGAAATTTTAGAAATGACTGCTGAAGAGGCTCTCGAACAGTTTCAAGCTATCCCTGATATTGCCTCAAAACTACGTTTGATGGTGGAGCTTGGACTCGATTATTTGACTCTTGGACAAGCCTTTCACACTTTATCAGGTGGAGAAATCCAGCGTTTAAAACTTGTTACAGAGCTTTCAAAAGAAAACGAAGTTCCCACCTTATTCATTCTTGATGAGCCTTCATCTGGCCTGCATTTTGAAGATACAGAAAAATTACTGCAAATACTCCATCGACTAGTTGATTCGGGACATTCTGTGTATATGATCGAGCATCGATTAGAACTTTTAGAACAATGTGATTATTTGATTGAATTAGGGCCTGGAGCTGGCCCGAATGGAGGAGAAGTCGTTTTTCAAGGTCCTCCAAAAAACCTTTTAAAAAAGAATACTCGTACAGGAGTGGCTCTCAAAGAACATGCGAACGGTGTGTAATTTTTTACACACCGCTCCAGAATACACTACTTTTTAGAGCTTACTTCTGTAACACTTTGGTTTACCCACTCAACGCTATCTTTGTTAGCGCCATCGATATGAGTCCAAGTAATCACAGGAAGTTCGTAAGTTGTATTTTCTTCAATCACAGATTTTACAGCTTCAACTTCAGACTCTTTTGTGAGCATCACAACGCGAGTTTCTTGCTCTGTTTCTAGATTACCATCTAGTAAACTGATTGTTTCTACCCACGGTACGATCTGCGCGCTAGCAACATGACCTTCTTGAACAAGAAAGCGTGTTACCTTTCGCGCTTCATCGATACTTCCGCTACTCCAAGTCATTTCAACCACGTCTTTTTCAGTACTCATCTACTTTCTCCTTTTAGGATCATGAAACTTTCATTAAAACAAATCTTATCACAGAGTTAATAATGGACAAAAGCTAAGATCGAATCTTCTCAATATAAGCTAATTGAGGTATGCGTAAATCAATCACCAGTTCATCTGCAATGTAAAATCGTTCGCTAGATGCCTCTGCTTTTTTTAATTCCAATTCTTTCAAATGCTGTGACAAAACCAAATAATCGTGTAACTCTTGATAATAAGAACGTACATTTAAACGTAAAGTACGAGGCATAACTAAAGTCTTTTCTTCACTCACAAGAAACTCTTCATCTATCATCACAATGACTTGCCTCTCCCCATAACTCTTCGCTTCAGCTTGAGCTACATCAATACGTTGTATCCGGGAAGATGGAAAAATTCTTTTACAGAGATCTAATATATCAAAAGCTAAATCAAGACGGCTGTTCTCTATCGCCTGATTCCACTTGCCCCCATTTTCTTTAGAAAAGCCAGAAAGACCCAGTCGGATTTCAGGTAAAAGTAAAGGACCATAACAAGGAAACTGTGGCATAAGTACACCGCTTCGATCCATTAACACATCCTGATAATCGATCAAAAAAGCCAACGGTTCTCTTGGGATATAATCCACAAAAACACGCCCAGGCTCTAACTTCCAAACTCGTGCAGCTTTGATATAAGGACTTTTCTTAAGCTCTTGGCGAGCCAGCCTAGTATCAAAACGATAAAGATTACTCGATTTGTCTACAGACAAATTCATGATCTCTGCCAAATAAGCAGATGGCAGAGAAATACTCGAACGAGAACGCTGCTCAATTTCTGTAATTTCATAAGCGGGATCATTAGAACGCTGCTCTTGCACACGAATAAAATATAACCAAACAAGTGTCGCCGAACCCGATACCACAACAGTCGACAAAAAAATAAGAATCAAAGCCTGACTTAAGGTAAGTTTTTCTTTTTCGGTCGACACAGTAGCTTATGATACTCCTATTTCATGAATCTTCTGATTCAAACTCTTTAGAAGTAAGTCAGAAAAAGCAGTAATATTTCCTGCTCCCAAAGTAATGAGAACATCACCTTCCTGGAGCTCATTCACAAACTTAGCTAGAAGATTCTCATAAGGAAGATACTCTGCAGGGCATTTTCCTTCTTCTTCTACTTCTTTTACAAGCAGTGTAGAGTTTAAATGAGTAATAGGTGACTCCCCTGCCCCATAAATATCCGTGATATAAACCTTATCTGCTGCATCAAAAATCGAACCATACTCTCCCAAACATTGAGCCGTTCTGGAATAACGATGAGGTTGCATCAGTGCGATCATTCTTCTTGAAGGAATAGACTTTCGAATTGCTTGTAAAATTGCTTGAATCTCGGTGGGATGATGGGCATAATCATCAATAACAAGAATCCCATCCACTTCGCCTTTTCTTTCACAGCGACGCTTAACCCCAGGAAAGGTTTTAAAACGATTCCGGATCAATTCTTCTTTCATTCCCAATCGAAGAGCCATAGAAAAAACACCTAAGGCATTGAGAACTTGATGTTGACCACAGGCATGTAGCTCAATTTCTTCAAACGTTTTTCCTTCAAATTCTAAATCAAAGAAAAGAGTCCAATTTTTTTGTCGCCATTTGAGTAATCTCACATCACAATGCTCAGAACACCCATAGCTAAATCCTTTTTCTACCATTTCACAAAGTAGAGGATCATCTCCACAGTAGAAAAGTAGCTCGGGATTTTCTACATTCTTGATGAATGTCTGCATAGCGCGATATAAATTTCCCTCATTGCCATAGTGATCAAGGTGTTCAGCTTCAATATTTGTAACAATGCCACCATGAGCTGGATAATTTAAAAACGACCCGTCACTTTCATCGGCTTCTGCTACAAAGTAAGGGCTTGTTCCATTTGCCCCATTGCTTTCGATTCCTAAAATCATTCCACCAACAGAAAAAGCCGTTTTTGAAGAATCACCATTCAGTACCCAAGCCAATAAAGAAGATACACTTGTCTTTCCATGTGTTCCTGTTACGGCCAACGCTTTTTTCTCTTTCATCAAATATCCAAGTAACTCTGATCGATGATAAAGAGTACAGCCATGGCTTTGAGCTGCAAGAAACTCTACATTCTCTTTTTTTACTGCAGAGCTATAAACCACGATCATATTTTCACGAATATGCTCAGCAGATTGGCTATAAAAAATTTCAGCCCCAAGCTCTACTAAGTTTTTGCTTATGGCTGTTTCAACTAAATCACTTCCGCTAACGTGTTCTCCTTTTTCAAGAAGAATACGCGCTAAGCTACTCATTCCAATTCCGCCAATACCAATAAAGTGAAAATGTTCCTTCAAAAGTCACCTCTAACGAATTTTTATTCCTGCAACTTCACAAACGACAGAACAAAAATCCCGACGTCTCTCTGATCGCTTATAAGTTTGTACTGCTTCCCGCATTTGCTGTAAGCGTACCTGATCGTCGCTAATTAACTGACGAATAAGATTCGCTAAAAGCTCTGGATTCAAGTCTTTTTCTTGTACTTTCACCGCAGCCCCTACTTGATTTGTCATAAAGTCAGCATTTAAATCTTGATGACTATCCGTTGCATGTGGATATGGAATAAGAATTCCTGGCACTTCCATCTCAATTTGTTCTGCAATAGCCGCCGCACCAGCACGTGAAATCACTAAATCCGCGGCCATCCATGCTCGATCCATTTCATGCTCATAAGCTTTTACACGAGCAATGATTCCGTGATCATCATACGCATTCTGTAAAGCCTTTTGCGTAGCACTATCTCCCACCAAGTGAATCAATTGAAAGTTTCGTTTTTGCGTATTGAGATACTTAGTAAAAGCAGCTACAGTTAAATGATTGATTGCTTTCGCCCCTTGCGATCCACCAAAGATGAGAAACGTAAATTTATCCGGATCCAAATAATAATGAGAACGAGCACTCTCTTTTGAGGTCCAAGATAAAGTATACCCTTCTCGCAAAGGCATATTCACTTCTATAGTTTTACCTTTCATTTGTGAAGCTGCACTAGGAATTGCCAAGCCTGTAACTCTAGCTGATTTACTAAACATACGCACAACTTTTCCTGGAACAGCATTTCCTTCTAGGAGAACAATAGGAACCTGTGCCCATCTAGCAGCTGTAAGAACTGGTAAAGAATGATAGCTTCCAAAACCGACAACAAGATCCGGTTGAAACTCTTTGATGATCTGGCGGCTTTCACGGATCCCTTTCCAAATATCCCAAGAGGCATTGAAAATATCTCGCATCTTCCGACTCGCTAGAGAAGCACAATGAACGTCACGATAGAGGTATTCACTTTTATCAAAAAAAGCATTTCCTTTAAGTCCTCCACCCACAAAGAGCAATTCACACTCATCCTCTATCGCCTGTAATTGAGACGCTAAAGCTTGAGCTGGAATTACATGCCCTCCAGTGCCACCTGAAGCAATCAATACTTTCTTCTTCATAGAAAATTACCGCTATTTTTGTTTACTCTGTACTACTCAGTATTAACGGGAGTATAGCTCAGTATTCAAGCCAAATTAAAGGTCAAAATGTCGAAGCTCTTCTGAAGACTGACTAATACGAAGTAGAACAGCAATACTTACTACATTAACCATCAAAGAAGTACCTCCTTGACTAAAGAAAGGTAGATTCAAACCAGTACTAGGAAGAAGTCCGGAAACAACACCTAAATTAAAAAAGGCCTGAATACAAATAAGAAAAGTAAGAGCCGCTGCTAAGCAATAGCCTTGGCGATCACGGGCTTGGTGAGCTATATGGAAGCCAATATATACAAGAAGCATGTAAAGGCCTATGAGAAAAGAAATTCCTACAAAGCCAAATTCTTCCGCATAAATTGCTGCGATGTAATCGTTTTGAGCCTCTGGGAGATAACTGAGTTTCTGTAGGCTCATCCCAGGTCCTCTTCCAAACACTCCTCCAGAACCTGCTGCAATTTTTGATTGGAAGGCTTGGTGCCCTCTTCCTAAGAGATCGAGTTCAGGATTCAAATATACTTGTATACGTCCTTGTACATAAGGCATATTCAGTGCTGCAATCACAGCAACAACAATAATTCCTAACATCGGCCATCCCCAATAACGTAAGGGAATGCCAGTAATGACGCAGAGACCAAGTAAAGAAACCCCAATCACAGCAACTGTTCCATTATCCGGCTCTGCCATGATCAAGAGCATGGGAATAAGAACGACTCCTAAAACTCTAAGAAATTGTCTAATAGAAATTTCAGTTGTTCCAAAAGAGGACATACAGGAAACAAAATAGACAGGAATAATGTACTTCACAAATTCTGAGGGTTGTAAGCCTAGCGCCCCAAAACCAACCCAACGCCGAGCACCATTACGTTCTTGTCCAATTCCAGGAATTAACGTTAAAACTAATAAAAAAGAAAAAAACACCAAAAGAGGCAAACTAAGACGAATAACGTTGTGATAACCTAAATGCCACACTGTTGCTGCTGCTAAAAGACTAAGCGCAGCAAAAATCATTTGTCGAATCAAGGCATAATGCATACCTCTAGTAGACGCATGATCAAGAACCTCTGCAGAAGATGTATTAAAAATCATGACTACTCCTAACGAAAAAATCAATAAGACTGTAGTTAGGAGTAGAAAGCGCATATTTGGCATGGGGCTACCGAATACGTAGGCGGTCACCTGGACGTAAACGACGAGCCGAATCAGCATCTAGTCCGTTAATATCTAGAAGCTTTTGCAAAGCAATTCCTGTTTTTCTTGCAATCTTCCAAGGACTATCACCGTTGCCTACTGTGTAGAACTCCTGCTCTTCCACATCTACTTCAGCAATTTCCTTAGTCATCTCTTCCAGTTTTTGTTTTGCTTGAGGGGTTTCTGGAATATTTAAAACTTGGCCAATGCGAAGGGCGCTCGACTGTAAGTCATTCACCTCGTTAATATCGCGAATGCTTACTCCGTGTTTGCGTGAAATTTTATCAAGTGAGTCGCCTGATTGTACTTTGTAAGCAAAAGTATTCTTAGGCGCCTCTTTTTTTGTCTCTTCAGCTTTAGCTTTTTCTTTTTTCGCTAAGAGTTCACGCTCTTTCTCTTTTGCAGCTCGATCCGCCATTTCCTGAAGCATTTGATCAATTTCATCTTCTGCTCCTTTTTCAGTGACCTCTGCCTTAACCTCTTCAACAAGCTCCTCGTTGAGTGCTAGATCTTGATAAGCCTCTGCTGGGGAGCTGACTCGATCGTGATCGCTATTCATGGCTGTAGCAAACAGCATGGTTAAGAGCCCTGCGTTAATTAGGACCGCTACAATGATCGTGTCTCTTCGACTTAGCCCCATGACTTCTCCCCCTCTATAGGCTTTTCACCAAACTTTTGAATACATCACCACGATGCTGATAACTTTTAAACATGTCAAAACTTGCTGCTCCTGGTGATAACAAAACATTATCTCCCGCCTCTGCAACTGTTGCAGCAGTACGCACAGCACTTTCCATGCAATCACATAACTCTACTGGAATCGCCGCTCCAACTTCTCGAGAAATACGTGGAGCTGCTTCCCCAATAACACAAATATACTTTACTTTTCCTTTGAATGCCTCAACCCAAGGTTCAAAAGAAATTCCCTTCTCTTGTCCACCTGCAATCAATACGATTTGGCCCTTCAAAGCCTCAACCGCTCGCATAACCGCAGCAACATTTGTACCCTTACTATCATTGTAATAATAAACACCGCGAATTTCTGCGACAAATTCTAAACGATGCAAAGGTTTTTTAAATGTTTTTATTCCCTGAACAAACTCGTCTGCACTCAAACCAAGCTGACGACATAAAGCATAAGCCGCCATAGCATTTTCTATATCATGATCACCGCTCGAAATCCACTGCGAAGGAAGCGTAAGCTCTCGCTGATCTTGATGATAGATATGTGTACGGTCACTACGATAACGTGCTCCATCAGACCAACCAAAAGTCTGCAATTCTACTCCATCAATCAAAGACAAATGGGATTTACTCAATTCTTCCTGAATAAAAAGAATACCATTATTTTTCAAACACCTACCTATACGAAACTTAGCAGCAACATAATCTGGGTAGTTTTCATAACGATCTAGATGATCAGGACTTAAATTAAGAATTACAGCTGCATCTAAAACAGGCGTTTTGAGAGTTTCTAACTGTGCAGAACTTAGTTCTGCAACAACGATCTCTTGTTCTTCCAGCTCTTCTACTTCAGAAGTTAAAGCCTGTCCAATATTTCCTAAAGCTCTGGCTTTACGCCCTGCTTCATTCAATACGTGAGCAACCATCATTGTTACAGTCGTTTTACCATTAGTTCCTGTAATTCCTACACATGGCCCTTGAATTTCTCGTGCTGCCAGTTCTGCCTCACCGATAATTGGTATTTCAGCCTCGATCGCTTCTTGGTAGAGGAGATGTTTTGGAGGCATACCAGGTGAAACAACGAGCATATCGATGATTTCTGGATTTAATTCAGGATTGGCAAAAACCCGTGCTCCAGTTTGAACTATTTTGTCAGCAAGCTCTTCATTTAGTTCATCATCCCAAACCCATACGGTAGCCCCTTTTCGAAGTAAAAGCGACGTAGCCGCTAAACCTGAAACGCCAAAGCCCAATACTAAAATCTGTTTATTTTTCAGCTCCCATTCCCCATTCATTGGAAATCCTGCTCCTTAATTATTGGAATTTGAGTGAAGCAATCCCTACCATAGCTAAAATCAAAGCAACGATCCAAAAACGCATCACAACTTTTGTTTCATGCCACCCTTTATACTCAAAATGATGGTGTAGTGGCGCAATTAAGAATATACGTTTCTGTCGTAATCGAAAACTTGCCACTTGTAGAATTACTGAAAGAGCTTCTACAACAAAAATGCCACCAATGAGCCCTAAAAGGAATTCTCGACGAAGTAAAAACGCACATACTCCGAGAACACCTCCTAAGCCTAAAGAGCCTGTATCACCCATAAAAACTTCTGCTGGATGACCGTTATACCATAAAAAACCTAAACAAGCTCCTGCAAATGCACAAAGGTAAATGGCTATTTCTCCACTGCCTTCAATGTAAAGAATATTGAGGTACTCTGCCAAATCACTGTTGTTAGAAAGAAAAGCAAAAAATGCTAAGCAAGCAGACACAATAACAAGGCAACCTGCTGCAAGTCCATCTAGACCATCTGTTAAATTTACAGAGTTCGAACTTCCTAATACGACAAAAGCAGTGAAAAGAAGAGAAGCGATAACACCAAAGCTACAAACATGTCCTTTAACAAAAGGAATATACAGCCTCGTAATGTAATCATGTAATGGAATTTCTGGAGCTAAATCCGCACCTGCTTCCATCAGAAGAGGGTCTCGTATACTAGGAATTTCAAACCAAGCAGCATTTTCAAAAAAATTTCCTACTGGAGGATAGAAAAAATAAGCAGAAATGAGGGCTACTAATAAAGATTGAAAAAGGAGTTTTTTCCTAGCACCTAAGCCTTGTACATTTTTTTTTCGTAATTTCAAGGAATCATCATAGATTCCAATGGCACCTAGCCAAATTGTACTGATGAATAGAATCAAGGTGAAAATACTATGCCAATTCATCCATAGTATAAGTGATAAAAGCATAGATCCAAGGATGAGTAACCCACCCATGGTAGGAGTATTTTTTTTCTCGCTATGTAGTTCTCCCAACTTCGCACATTGATCTTTCTCTGTACGAATTGCTTGCCCAACACCAAACTCTTGTAGCTTTCGAATAAAGCAAGGACCTAAAAAAATATTCACTCCTAAAGCTGTAAGAGCAGAAAGAATCATACGTGAAGAATAGTAGGTAAATACAGCTGGTATTTTTAAACCCAAAGTATGGCTAAAAAACTCTAGTAATAGAAAAATCATCTATCTGTACGGTTATATATATATTAGTAAGGTTGGCTTATTCTAACTGGATCGAACTTACTCTAGGATATCAGTTTCAAGCAAGAAATTTGCTTATAGAGTAAAACTCAACTCTTCAATACATCACAGTGCTTTATTTAAACGCGGCAAATCTAAGAAGCCAAGACGCAAAGAAAAAATCACAACCCCGCGTCGTAGCCTCATTGCGTTTTCTTTTCTAAAGAGTCGGGATGCCTAAATACCAATTTTTAAATATATAAAAAAAGAAGCTGCACTACATCTCATTCAAGTAAACAATAGGCCACTCAAAGATTCAGAACGAAACAGCTTGACTTCCTTAAGACTTCTGCGTTATAACTTTGCCTTCGTAACGATGGTGGCATGGCCAAGTGGTAAGGCAGGGGCCTGCAAAGCCTCTATCCCCAGTTCGAATCTGGGTGCCACCTTCTTCTTTTCTTAAATATTGTGTTATATTTAGTCGCGACTCCTATTGGAAACCTTCAAGACTTTTCTTTCCGAGCTGTAGAAGTTCTTCGTAACTGTGAATATGTTCTATGTGAAGACACCAGACACAGCGGTATTTTACTCAAGCACTACGAAATTTCTGTTCCAACTCGCAGTTTCCACAAATTCAATGAGGCTGCTCGAGAAAAAGAACTTATAGAAGATCTTTTATCTGGCAAAGATATTGCTTTAATTTCAGATGCTGGTACTCCTGGTATCTGTGATCCAGGTGAGCGACTTGTTGCTCTATGCCGAGAAAAAAGTATTGAAGTCCAAAGCATTCCTGGAGCTTGTGCGTTTCTTCAAGCCCTTACATCATCAGGACTCAACTGTTCCTCTTTTCAATTTTTAGGTTTTGTACCTAAAAAGAAGGCTGAGCGCCGAAAATTTCTTTTCCGAGCCTTATTTTATGATGGTTCAACGGTTTCTTATGAAAGCCCACACCGCATCAAAGATACTTTGAGTGACCTTGCTGCTTTGTCTCCAAACACTCGCGTGGCAATCAGCCGTGAACTCACGAAAAAGTTTGAAGAACAACAGTTAGCTTCAGCGGAAGACTTAGCAAAAAATTGGGAAGAAAGAGAACCACGTGGTGAATTTGTTCTCATGATCGAAGGTAACCCACAAAATCTTTGGAACGATGTTTCTCCTCAAGAGCAGATTGCTGAATATGAAAAGCTCTTAGATATTTCTCACAAAGATGCCATTCGACTCGTAGCTGATTTACGCGGTCTTTCGAGGAGAGAGCTTTACAAAGAAGGTCTCTAATATGATCAACTTCGTTGTTGCTTGCCCTGGCGAAGCCCGAGCCTTGATCAATTTTTACGGTTTAAAACGCTCCTCCACTCAATCCCTCTTTCCAATCTATGAAGGCGATGAAATACGCTTAATAGAAAGTGGAATTGGACAAATAAAAGCTGCTGCAGCTACCGCCTATTTGATTGGGAGATACTCTGAACCAAAACATGAAGTATGGATCAATATTGGAATCGGTGGTCACCCAACACTAGAACTAGGCGAAACACGTATTGCACATAAACTCTTCTGCTCAACAAATCGAGCAACATTTTACCCTGTACATGTAACGCCTCTACCTTACCCAAGTACCACGGTACATACGGTGGATAAACCTGAAGAAAATTATCCAGATAATGTCATTTATGAGATGGAAGCAACGGCTTTCTATTCTATTGCAAATCGAGTTTCACCCGCAGAACTTGTTCATTGCGTAAAAGTTGTATCCGATAATCGCGAATCACACTGGAAAGATCTGGACCACGAACGCGTTAGTAAAATGATCGTACAAGCTCTTCCCAAATTGAGCTCCTGGTTCAAGTCTTTAAAAGAACTAAGTTTAGAACTTAAAAACTTAGAAAAAGAGCCTCGGTCTTACAAAAATTTACTTGAAATTTTTCATTTTACAAAGACTCAAGAAATTGAGTTAAGAGACCTTTTACGGCAAAGAGAAGTTCTTTCTTTACCTCTTATTCCCACAGAAAAACTCCGAAACAGCAAAGAATTTCTTCATGTATTACGTAAAGACACTCTAGAAGGAGCGATGACACGCTAAGATGTTTCAGTATATTTATGTAGAAGACGCGATCCGTGAACACCCACAAACACAAGAAACTCTTCTAAAATACCCTCGAGCCACAGTTGTTCCTTGTCAAAGATACGGTGAAATCTTCAATCGAAAAGGACAAAATTTTCGTCTTCAAAAAAAATCAGCCTCTCTCATTCTTGCTGAAAAACATGGAAAAACTGTTCTTCCCACTCCCCCAGACTACGGCATTGGAGGAAAAAATAATTACTACTTTTCCCATATGCTAAATTGTGTTTTCGACTGCCGCTACTGTTTTTTACAAGGAATGTATCAATCTGCTCACATGGTACACTTTGTCAATCATGAATCCTTTAAAGAAGGAATCATCAATACTTGTACAGAACATACTGGCGAAGATGTGTACTTCTTTTCTGGTTATGACTGTGATAGCTTGGCAATGAACCCGATTACCGGATTTTTAGAAGATTTTTTACCTTTTTTTGCCGAAAATCCCCGAGCTATTTTAGAACTGCGCAGTAAAAGCGTATACATTCGTCAGCTTTTAAAACACGAAGCTTTTCCAAACTGTGTTGTCGCTTTCACATTGAGTCCTGATTCTATACAGAAACAGTTTGAAGCAAAAACACCTTCATTAGACAAACGTTTAGAAGCGATTGAAAAACTACAAAAGCATGGGTGGAAAATTGGCTTGCGCTTTGATCCTTTGATTTTTTGCCAAAACTACGAAAATATCTACCGCGACTTTTTCGAAAATGTTTTTTCACGTGTTGATCTAAACTCTGTTCATTCTATGACAATGGGAACTTTCCGCTTACCTAAAGGTAATTTTGCAAAAATGAAACAGCTTTATCCCGATGAAAAGCTTTTCGCTGGTCCTTTAGAAAAAAAAGGCTCCACAGTATCTTATGAGGAAAACCTAGAAAAATCCCTCCTCTCTTTTTGTCACAACGAAATCGCACAATACACAAGCACAGAAAAACTTTTTATGTATCCGGAGTTAAATTCATGAAAGTTTTGATCACAGGTGTAAGTTCTGGCATAGGTAAAGCTACTTGTGAAGCTCTCATCCAAAAAAATATCCATGTGCTAGGAGTTTCTCGAAACGCGAGCCAAATTTCTTTTAACTCATCACTTTATACTCCCTACGATCTCAATCTCGCAAAATGCTCACAAATTCAAAAACCCCTTGAGCAAATTCAAAAAGAACATCCAGATATCGATATCTTAATTTGTAATGCTGGTAAAGGACTCTTCGGCTCCTTAGAAGAATACAGCTACCATGCTATGCAAGAACTCATGAACCTAAACTTTCTAAGCCATGCAATACTTAGCAAAGTTTTTATTCCAAATATGAAAAAAAAGAAGAAAGGTAAAATCGTTTTTATTGCTTCTGAAGCGGCTCTGCAAGGACGTCAAAGAGGGAGCCTTTATTGCGCTTCTAAAGCTGCTTTACGCAGTTTTGCCCAAGCTTTAAGAGAAGAATGCGCAAGCTCTGGAATCTCCATTAACATCATTAATCCAGGGATGGTTCGTACCGAGTTCTTTAACGAACTTAATATTGCACCAGGCCCATCTGAAGAAAACGCCATCACTCCAGAACAAGTAGCTACAGCTATTATATACACAATCGAGCAAGGCCCTAATATGCTCATTGAAGAAATCAACCTCGCTCCTTTAAAAAAAGTTGTAGAACATAAGAAATCTAAACAATAAAACACAGATTTAATCTCGTTTCTTTTTTATTGTTACTAAATTAGCAATTGTTTTATAAACCTTTTGGCATATTTATTTAGTAAAACTAACTAAAAGTAATATGTCATGAAACAGATCAAATTATTTTTCTTTTTATTATCCTTAACATTCTGTGCTCTTTCTGCAAAAGATGACTTTACTATAGAGAGTCAGCCTCGTGCTATGGAAGCGATGACTTGTCTTTCATGGGAAGGCGAGCTTAAGCAAAAGTCTAATGGCTTCGTTTACCTTGATGTATCCAATGAATTTATTGATAAAATTGTTCCTCTTTTAGATTTACCTGGGGTTTTGAGTCCTTTACCTACGAGTTCTCGTTCTATGGGCGCTCATATTAGTATTTTTGATGAGAGCGAAGGGATTGCGCCTTTTGAAATCGGACAAAATTTTTCTTTTGAAGTGACAGATATTCGTAGTTTTACTGTTCATGGAAGAGATGGAGATAAGCGTGATTGGGTGATTGGAGTGCATGCCCCTCAGCTAGAGCATTTACGAATTGAGTATGGTCTCAAGCCCAAGCTTAAAGGCCATGAATTTCACATTACTCTTGGAAAACAAAAGCCTATCGCAGCAGAAAATTGTTATGAAAGCTGTGAAATCACTTCACTTAGCGAAGAAAACGCTCCTACCGAAGGCCTATATACATCAGGAAATTTTACTGTCGTAGATGCTCCAAAACTCTTAAAAACCGCACAAAAAATTTCAGCCTTAGCTCAACTTCATTTAAAGAGTAACGGTTTTGTGTATTTAGACGTTGATGATGCTTATATTACTGATATTGTAGGTGACATTCCTGTTAACTCAACTTTTCTTCCCCTTTCAACAGGATCTAAAAAAATGGGAGCTCACATTAGTGTCATTCATGAAAATGAGACGATATCTAATGCGATTTGGTTTTATGAAGAAGTGGGACAATGGTTTCCTTTTGAAGTCAAAGAGCTTCGTTATTTTGAAGCACAAGGGAAGAGAACTTGGCTTTTAGCTGTAGAAGCTCCTGCTTTAGAGCGTCTGCGACAGAAATATGGTTTAGGAAATAAACTTCAAAACCATGATTTTCATATTACCCTAGGCTCTGAAAACATCAAAGAAGACGCTGAGCATTTACTTGACCCAGCCGCATAATTTTAAGATCTCCAAAAAAACTCCCCAACTGCTAATTAAATATTTTTTGTTTGGCAGTTGGGACTTTTCCGTTTACGACTCCGTAACTCCTGCCATTTCTCTTGCTGCACTAACCAGTTTTTCTGCATCCCACTGATTTAATGGAATAGGAATGGTTTCTGGGGTGACATCTTCAATACGGTTAGGTACAGCATTCAGACGCTTCTGAATTCTTGTTAGATCACTGTCATCGAGGGTTGATAATACGGATACCTTTTGTTTAAATGTTTTTTTTTCTTTTTCATTTGTAAAATCGCTTCCAGAAATGTCTATAATAAGGTCACATAAGGTCTTGCTACAACTGTCTATTCGTTTCAGGCTTCTTGATGTGCGGTTGAGCTCTCCAATACGTAAAGGTTCTTTATAAGCGTATAATTCAAATAGGTTTACCTTTTCTAAAGCGAAAACCACTTCTAATACTTTTTTTGCTTGATCTGCGTCTAAGTTTCCACAGATTAAACCATCTCTTACCTGTCCTTTTAAACCATTATAATAAGTAGCGACAGTTGTTCGATTTTCTTTTTTAGGGCTTTTTAATCTAATTAAAGAGCTGATTGTTGTTCTTGTTTTCAATATTCGATTTGTTTTGTCTACAACCAGACGCATATTACTTGGAACCTGTGTATGTTCTACCTCATTAAATTCCCGATCAATAATTGTTGTTTGTCCATCTCTTCCATTGCTACACCCTTCTTCGAACCATCCAGCCGAGCAATTGTGAAACTGACAATTACACCCTGGAATGTTGATTGATACATCAAGAAAAAGATCTAGATTTGACGGAATTGGGATCATCTCAACCATAAGGAACTCCTTGTATCGTATTAATGAAAACCATTACCTTGGCCACCATGCCTTGAGCGCTCTCTTTAAATCAATTAAACTTTTACCTTATCCATTTTTCTTGCATCTTGCGTCCATTCACACTACAATAGACAGCTTCTGGCAAGGGGCCTCACAAATGGATTTTGAGCACGAAATTACGGGTTTGATAGAGAGAGCCATCGCGGAGGATATTCGCAGTGGTGACATCACAGCAGAAGCATGTATACCCGAGCATGCAATGGTTACAGGAAAGTTAATTTTGAAGCAGGCTGGTGTTGTTGCTGGTTTGCCTTTTATGGAAAAAGTTTTTACTTTAATTGATCCTCGTATTGAAGTTTCTTTTTTTATAAAAGAGGGTGAGTACCGTCATGCAGGTGCATTGATTGGAACGGTATCTGGTCCTGCAAAAAGTATTTTTAGTGCCGAGCGTGTTGCACTAAATTTATTACAGCATGCTTCTGGAGTAGCAACTGCAACTGCGGCATTTGTTCGTCGTGTATCGGCTTATCGCTGTGCGATTTTAGATACGCGTAAAACACTTCCTGGTTTACGGGCTTTGGAAAAATATGCTGTTCAAGTTGGTGGTGGGCAAAACCATCGTTGGGGTTTAGATGATCAGTATCTGATCAAGCATCATCATATTGCTTTGTTATCTCATCAAACACAGACCCCTATTATCGAAGCAGTTCGTCGCGCTAGAGCTTGTGGCAAGCATTCTGTTGTTGAAGTAGAGATTGATCGCGTAGCTCAGTTAGATGAAGTATTGGCTTGTGATGTAGATACTGTGATGTTCCGTAATATGCTTCCTGGCCAAGTTTACAAATGTGTTCAGCGTTTGCGCCCAACTAAAAAGAATCTTTATCTAGAGTCAACTTCAGGGTTAACAATGGATACGATTCGTGATTATGCAGCTACGGGCGTTGATGGCATTGCTATTACTACATTGACTTTAGCTATACCTTCTTTAGATATTAGCCTTCGCTTTCGGGAGTCCTCATGAAATCAGCTCTTCCATTACATCTTGTCTTAGATATTGGTAACTCTCAGGTAACTGGTGCTTTTTATAAAGACGATGAGATTACTCATTTGTTTCGTATTGATCAGGGCGGGCAGCTTCTTCCTGATTTAGAAAGAAATTTAGCGATACAGACAAGTCCTATTAGCACAGCTTTCATTACTTCCGTCAATCATTTAGCGTCGATTAAAGTCGAGCGTCTTTTGCAATTGGCGAATATCCCTATTTTGCATTTACGTCGTGATTCTCTTTCTATTGATTTGAATGTGGAGTCTGTCGAGGCCGTTGGGGCTGATTTAATTGCGAATACTTACGGTGCTCTTTCCCGTTACCCTGGAAATAGTATTGTTGTTGATTTAGGGACGGCTTTGACTGTACAAGCTGTTGGAGCTGATCGTAGTTTTTTAGGCACTGTGATATCTCCGGGGCCAATGATTGCAGCCCGAGCCTTATCGGATCATACAGATGCCTTGCCTATTGTAAATTTTGCTAAACCTAAAAATTGCTTAGGGCGTGCAACCATTCCTTCTATTCAAAGTGGTTTGTACTACGGCATTTTAGGAACTATTGAGAAGCTTGTTTCTCGTATACAATCTGAAGTGTTCGCTGATAGTCCTGCTGTTGTCATTGCAACAGGTGGAATTACCGAGACTTTATCTAACGGTGCTCGCGGAGGCTCTCCTACTGCACAAGCGTTAAGTGAAGACTTATCTTCTGTGGTAGATTACTTCGACCCTGAACTCACGGTTTCTGGTGTTTATGAAATTTTTAAAGAACAGTACGCCCAGCACCTGAACCAATTCCTTGAACCAAGTGTTTTATAAGATTCTGTGGAGTGAATAAATGACACAAACACCTAAAGAAATCATTTTTGAAGAAGATGCTCGTGAAAAGCTTCGTTCTGGTATTGAGCAGATTGCTGAAGTTGTGAGTTTTACTCTTGGACCTAAAGGACGCAATGTTGGTATGGAAAGCTGGGGCTCTCCCACAATCACCAACGACGGTGGTAGCATCGTAGATAGCATTGAGCTATCGGACAGCTTCGAAAATATGGGTGCTTCCATGGCTAAAGAAATGGTAGGCAAGGTTAAAGAATCTTGTGGTGATGGAACCACAACTGCAACTCTCTTGCTTGCTGCTATGGTAAAATCTGGTGTAAAACACATTACAAGTGGAATCAGCCCTATCTTCCTTAAAAGAGGTATGGAAAAAGCTGTTGACGCTGTATTAAAGGCAATTGACCAAGCTGCAACTCCAATTTCTGACGATAAAGCAATCGAACATATTGCCACTGTTTCTGCTTCTGGTTCTGCTGAAGTTGGAAAAATCATCGGTGCTGCTTACGCTAAAGTAGGTCGCGAAGGTGTAATTACTATTGAAAATGCGAAAGGCACAGAAACTTCTATCGAACTTGTTGAAGGAATGCAGTTTGATCGTGGTTACTTGAGCCCGTACTTCTGCACAAACGCAGAAAAAATGATCGTTGAAATGCAGAATCCTAAGATTCTCTTGGTCAACAAAAAGATTTCTACCGTTCATGAAATTCTACCAGCTCTTCAGTCGATTGCCGCAAGCGGACAAGAATTGTTGATCGTTGCAGAAGATCTAGAAGGAACAGCTCTTTCTACACTTGTTGTAAACAAGCTTCAAGGCGGATTAAAGGTTTGCGCAGTAAAAGCTCCTGGCTTTGGCGACAACCGTAAAGAAATGATGGAAGACATCGCTGTTCTTACTGGTGCAACAGTTGTTTCTGACGATACAGGTGTGAGCGCAAAAGAAATTGATGCTAGCTTCCTTGGACAGTTAGAAAAGATCACTGTAAGCAAAGACAACACAACTCTTGTAAATGGATCTGGCAGCGAAGAAATGATCCAAGCTCGCATCAAGCAAATCGACGCTGAGATCGATCGCAGCACAAGCACTTACGACAAAGAAAAACTGAACACACGTAAAGCAAAACTAAGCGGTGGTGTTGCAGTAATTCAAGTTGGCGCTCTATCTGAAACAGAACAAAAGCAACGCAAGCAAGTATTTGAAGACAGCTTAAACAGCACACGTGCCGCTATCGAATCTGGTACTGTTGCTGGTGGTGGTGTTGCTCTTATGCGTGCTCGTGCAGCTATTGATGCTCTAGAATTAGATAGCGAAGAAGCAATGGGCGCACAAGTGATTTACAAAGCTTGTAGCATCCCTGCTGAGCAAATTGCCAGAAATACAGGTAAAGACGGTTCTGTCATCGTAGCAGAAATCGCTAATGCTAAAGAGAACTTCGGTTTCAATGCTTTAACAGAAGAAATGGAAGATCTCGTTTTAGCAGGTATTGTAGATCCAGCAAAAGTAACAAAAACAGCACTCTCTATCGCAGCTTCTACAGCAGGAATCGTATTGATTTCTGAAGCTCTTATTCGTGATGCTGAAGAAGAAGAAAACGAAGCGTAAACAACTTTACATTCGTTCTTTTGAGACCCTATGTGGAATACATAGGGTCTCACTAAATAAAACAAATTCAAAAATAACTCTCTTTCTTTTCTAAGAAAATTCATCATCAACAAAAACGTAAACTGCAATGAGTTCTTCCTTTTTACGCTTCTTTATTCCTTGCAGTATTGCGGCTTGGTGGCTTTTGGCTTTTCAAGGACAATCTATAAATTATATTCCTTCTCACTATGAATCACAAAAAAACTCATCCATTAAACAATCTCTTGTATCTTCTATAGATAGAGAAAAGCTACATCAAGCCTTACAGGGTGATATGGAGCTCATCTATCACTTGATGGTTTTATGGGATGCCGAAGCCGGACTCCTACAAAAGCAAGGCTTAAATGTAGAAAGATTAGAACCTGAAGACTTGATTCAAGCAAGTCATTGCATAGAAAATATACGAGAAAATTCTGAGATAAAAAAAGGACGCTTTCTTCCTCAAACTGTGAATGCTGCAAGCCTTTTACTGACTCTCCTTGATCCAGAACAAATTGTTGCTCTACCTGAATACGTACGTACCCAGTCTCATTTATACCCACAACACGAACGAGTTCCTTTAACCATTTATAGCGGATCCGTCAACGAAGAACATATTTACCGCAATAAACCAGACCTGGCCTTTGTTGCTTCTTACTCTCTTCCCTCAACAGTGAGTGCCTTAGAAAAACAAGGAATTGATCTTTGTTTTTTAGACCAAACAGATTCGATTGCAGGAATCCAAGAAAACATTCTTCGTGTTGGAGAACTCTGTGCTGTTCCCCAAAAAGCCCACTTACTTTCTCTATTCATTCAATCTGCTATGGCCGCTTTAGATAACCGTTTAATATTGGCAAAACAAGAAGCTTATTCAAACCCCAAACGCCCTCTTTACCTGAGTTATTACACACGTTACTACACACCAAGTAAAAATATTCTTCAGGGAGAACTTTTAAAACGAGCTAAGCTTGATTCTTTACTGGCTTCTTCTCTCCATGAGCACGAAAGAAAAATTCCTTTATCTAAAGAAGAAATTCACCATTTAGCTCCTGATTATCTTTACCTCAGCACTCCACAAGATAATAGTATTGCTCATTCATTTTTTAATGATCCCACTTTTCAAGAAATTCCTGCGGTGAGAAACGGACAAGTTCACCTGATTGATGAGAGTGTGCAAGAATCTCCGAATCACTTTGTTGTGCTTGCTTATTACGACTTGCTTTCTCCTCTTATCGAATACAAGGCAGCTAATCATGGATCGTAAAAAGACCTTTGTTCTCTGTGCTTTGCTTTTGCTTCTTTTTATTGGGGCTTTGTGGACCCTTTTAGCTGGACCAACCCCTTTTTCTGATGTCTGGTCTGGTGTTCAAAAACGTATTAGTGGCCTAGACAATAGCTGGAACCCTCTTTTAGACGAGCGCCTCCCCCGCTTAATCACCATTCTTTGCACAGGAGCAAGCCTTGCAACTGCCGGTACTGTGATGCAAACATTGTTCCGCAATCCTTTGGCGAGTCCTAGTGTGTTAGGGCTCCCTGCCGGAGCTGCACTCTGTGTGCTTTTTTGTTTTCTTTTGAATATCCAGCACCTCTATCCTTGGATGCTTTCTCTCTCTGCTTTTTGTGGTTGCTTTTTTACTCTCTTATTTATTTACTCCGTCTCCCGTCTTTTCTCACTGAATGATATGAATGCGTTGGTTTTGACGAGTATTGCTTTAGCTACTGTTTTAACAGCATCATTACAAACTATTCTTTATGCACTCAGAGCAAATTGGAATTTGGTACAGAGCATGAGTGAGTGGATGGTGGGTGCTACTGTCGACCGCAACTGGCAACATGTTCATATGCAAGTTCCTTTGACTATTTACGGTCTCCTTGGCTGCTACTCTTATCGCCACGAACTCAATATCCTTTGCTTGGGCGATGAAGAAGCAAGCAACTTAGGCATTGACGTTCCTAAAGTACGTTGGCACTTGTTCATTTGGGTTTCTATGCTTGTAAGTGGCGCTGTCGCCGCTATGGGAAATATTGCGTTTTTCGGACTTATCTTACCGAATATTTTACGGACCATTCTCGGACCAAATATCCGCACTCTCATTCCTTTTAGTATTTTTGTTGGAGCGGCAACTCTTTTATATCTGGATATTTTTCTACGATTTTTCCAAGTAACAGTCTTATCCATAGGCAATATTTTTGCCTTATTAGGAGGCGTGTACTTTCTTGTGGTTTTGATCCAATACCAACAACAAAGAAAAGGACTTGTCGTATGCTAATTGTTTCTAAGCTTTCCTTTTCTCACGCAAAACGCACGGTATTGCAAAACATTAACTTACGCTTAGAACCAGGCAAACTTTATGGCCTGCTAGGTGCGAATGGATCGGGAAAAAGCACCTTATTGAAGTGTTTAAGTGGTGTTTGGCCCGCTCATGCGGAGCGACTGAGCTGGAATGAGAAGAGTTTATTGGCTTTAAGTAGACGTGAACATAGCAAACTCATTAGCCTTGTTCCTCAAGACAAAACTCCTTTGTTTGATTTCACTGTACGTGAATCGGTTAGCATGGGATTTTATCCCAGAGAATCTGTAAATTCAAAAGAAGAAGAGTTAGAAAACGCCCTAAAAGAGGTAGAAATTTGGCAACTACGTGATCGTCCTGTTACCCAACTTTCTAGCGGTGAGCGACAAAGAGTGTCCATTGCACGTGCTTTACTTACCGGATCTTTGCTTTTACTTCTCGACGAACCAACGGTCAATTTAGACCCTAAGCACCAAGTAGCCATTTGGAGGCTTTGTCGTCGTCTTGTAGATAAAGGCGCACTCATTGTTTGTGCTTCACATGATCTTCTTTTATGTCGCGAATATTGCGATGAAGTGATCTTGATGAAGGAAGGGCAAGCTGCTGAGGCTGCTCCTTGGAAAGAGCGTATTTCAGCTGTTTCTTTGCAGGAATACTTTGGGATTGATTGTTTGCCCGAGTGAATGAAGAGGAAGAGTAGAGAAGGAAAAAGTAGAGAAGGGAAGAGAAACGCAACGAAGCCACGAGCGCAACGACGCCGAGAGGGCGCATAGTGGATCGCAGTCTTATGCCGCGCTCTCTTCACAGATGAAATAGAGATCTATCATTAAGATAAAATTAATGAACGTTGCGTTTTCCATTCCTTTTGATCGTAACCCGTTTACCATGCTCGTTTAACATTTGCTCTGCTTCTTCTAAGTGATTAAAAAGCTCTTCTTTTTGTTTTGTTTGATTTTCGTTTAAAAACTGTGTTTTTTCAGCTTCTTGTCTTGCAGATTTTAAAATCTTCTTTTGCAAATGCTTTGGATGCCTGGCTAGGTCTTTCATAATTGCTTCTCCATTACATTAATATATTATTTATAAGTTGTATCTAAATAGATACACATTAGTATTTTAGCATATAAATTATTTTATAACTAAATAAACAAACTCTATTTTTAAAAATTTAAATAATTTTTTTGTTATTATTGTTAATAGTTATTTACTATTTAGAGGCAATGTTGTGGGTAGTATAAATCCTAATAAAAATATTTTTAGTGAATTAAAAAACATATCAGATAATAGCCGTGATGACAATACAAAAATCTATTCAGAAGAAAGGGAGGATCTTTTTGCTCAGTCTTTTAAGTCTTTGAGTCAGTCTGAAAGAAAAACTCTGCAAAGTGTAATCAATAAACAGATTAGTAATTCTGGGGAAATGGATGCTAAAAAATTAGAGAATGCGAAAACTATTTTACAAGAACTTAAAAATCGGCAAACAAATGAATCTAACAACGCAACTTTTAAATGGATTCGAAGCGCTCTTAAAGGGCTTGGAAATGCTATGAATTTACGTGTCAGTAGCCGAAACTTGGCTATAGATGCAAATGTTGGAGTTCTTTTTAATGGAAAAAATACTAAAGAAAAAGCAAGCTTTGTAATAAAATCCGAACAAAAAATTTCTAAAATATTTGATAAGTGGGATCAAAAAGATAGTTGGATTGCTTCTGGAGGAATCCCTTCTGGTAATGCTAAAGAAGAAAGAGAGAATCTTTT
>PAQS01000017.1 GCA_002709385.1 Waddliaceae bacterium | reverse complement strand
TCTACGTACTTACACATCTCACGAAGCTCATACGAGCTGCGCTTCGCTGTGTAAACACGTATCTGAATACTTGAAATTACCTAGTTCGGCGAGATTAGGTCACCATCGGGGGTCTAATTTCGGATTAGGTAGTCATGGGTGAAACTTTGTCTGCCTTTAAGCCAGCAACTTCGCGTAGTTTAAGTTCTGGGTATAAATGAAATTGATCCAATAGTTTATGAACGCGATCAAGAGATTCAAGACGTACATTTTCTAAAGTTTCGCTCTTTGCCTTACTTGCCTGGCCTGTTCTCTCCACCACAGTTGCTTTAGTATTTTCTAATACTTCAACAATAATGCTAGCAACTTCATTCATTTCTTCTTTCCCCATTCCAAGGCTTGTGAGTGCAGGTGTTCCCATGCGAAGACCTGATGTGTACCATGGGCCATTTTCATCAAATGGAATGGTGTTACGGTTGAGGGTAACACCAGCTTCTCTTAGAGCAAGTTCTCCTTGGCGTCCTGTTAAACCAAATTTTCTAATATCTGTGATTAAAAGGTGGTTATCTGTTCCATTGGTTAAAACAGGAACCCCACGTTGCATCAATGACTCGGCTAAAGCAGAAGCATTTTCTACAATTTTCTGTGCATAGTTTTGAAAACTTGGCAAAGAAGCTTCGTAAAACGCCACGGCTTTTGCAGCCATAACATGAGGAAGAGGACCACCTAATACTAACGGGCAACCTTTATCGACAGCTTCAGCAAATTCTTTTTGGCAAAGAACCAAGCCGCCACGAGGACCTCTTAAAGTTTTGTGTGTGGTAGATGTCACAACATGAGCATGGGGTATAGGGTTGTAATCACCTGTGAATACTTTTCCTGCAACCAAACCAGAAAAATGTGCCATATCTACCATTAGCACAGCATTTACATCATCAGCAATCTCACGCATTTTTGCGAAATTGATCTTTCTAGGGTATGCAGAATAACCAGCTAAAAGAATAGTAGGTTGTACTTCCCGAGCACGCTTGGCAATTTGGTCATAATCTAAAAGATTTGTTTTAGGGTCTACATCATAGGAAAAAGACTGCATCATTTTAGATGAGATATTATGACGGTAGCCATGAGTAAGATGCCCACCTGAATTCAAAGACATTCCTAGGACTTTTTGATTTACCAAAAGCTGCCGTACCTGCTCGTACTCTTCAGGGCTTAGTTCGTCTATAGATTTTTTTCCTAAGCGCTCAACTTCCTTATTTTGTACGCGAGTTTGGAGAATAGCCCAAAATGCCACAAGATTTGCATCAGCTCCAGAATGAGGCTGTACATAAGCGTGATCACAGGCAAAAATATCGATTAATAATTGGCTAGCGCGTGCCTCTAAGTCGTCTACATTTCCACATCCAGCATAAAAACGCTTACCTGAAATACCTTCAGCATACTTGTCAGTCAATAGGTTGCCCATAGCTTGCTGTGTAGCAAGAGAGCTATAGTTCTCAGAAGCAATGAGTTTAAGGTAGCTACTTTGATCTTGAAATTCCCGAAGTATTCCTGAGCAGACTTCAGGATTTTGACTGGAAATATGGTCTAAACTAGCCCAAAATGCAATAGCACTACTTTTGCGTTCATTTGCATCACAATGCTCAAAATAACGGTCGAGATAAGTCATATTTCCTCTCCAATGTCTTTTTGTAAAAAGTACATTGTGAGGAGAAATTTCAAAAAAGTCTATATTTAGAAATTTTTATGAGGTGAAGACAGGTGAGTATGAACGTTTTTCACCACATTCAATATAATGGTCTTTCCCGATTTCAAAATTTTGATCATTGATAAGAACCTTAAAATAACAACTATCAAAGGCTTTATCAGATTCCCAAATCCATTGATTCGGACCTCTATTTTTGAGTAGAATTCCTTGATCCCACTTTAGCCCCGCTCCTGTTCCTCGAATGTAAAGTTGATTTTCAAATCCAACGTCAATGATTACAGTAAGAGTAGTTCTAGGAGCTTTAGGGAACCCTATGGAAATTTTTTTTGTTTTTTTCTCTTTAATCAGACTTGTGATTGATGTTTTAACTGTCATTGAAAAACCTTGAGATCAGTAAAAGCTTAGTTCTTCTATTCCTAAAGAGAGGAGTCTTGTCAACAAAAATAAACTTACTTTCCTTTCCTTCTAATCTCTCGTAAAGCTTCTTTTTTCTTGAGTATTATGAAACAAAACACTAAAGTATTAAGTCAGAAACCGGTTTTATTCCACTTATTTATATCTAAGAGTTTCCAGATCATCTGAGGTCTTCATCTCACAGGTTTTATGCTCCTATTCTGCGGCATGGAATTGTTAAGATCGAGGGTATGAAACGCAGGAAATTTAGAGGTCAGAAAAAGTATGTTAACTGCTTTAAAGAAAATCCTAGAAATTCAAGAACTTGATACGAAGATGATTCGTCTGATGCGTCTAAAGCGTGACCGTCAGAAAGAGTTAAATGATATCGATGACATCAAGTCTGATCTACGGAAACAAATCGTGATCAAGGAGACAGAAGTTCTCAACTTGAAAAGGGACCTTCGAATCATGGAAGGTGAGGTTTCTGATATCAAGGAAGATATCAAGAAATACGAAGAGCAGCAGAATGAAGTGCGAAAAATTGAAGACTTCAATGCGTTGACTCAGCAGATCTCAGCTAAAGATCGTGACCGACACAATCGCGAACAAAAAATGATCGATGTGCAAGAAAAACTTGCAGCTGAAGAAGAAGTATTAGGCACTCTAAGAGAAACACTTGAATCAACTTCTGAAAGTAGTAAAGTTATTGAAGGCGAAATTAAGCAAAGTATTTCTTTGATTAATGAAGAAGGACAGCAAATTCTGAACGAGCGTCAAATGCTAGTAAAAGATGCTGATCCTGAAGTGTTTTCTATTTACGAGCGTCTACTTAAGAACAAGAAAGATCGTGTAGTTGTTCCTTTAGAAGACCGTACTTGTAGTGGTTGCCATATCATGGTTACTGCTCAGCACGAGAATTTAGTGCGTAAAGGTGAAAAGCTTCATTACTGTGAACATTGTTCGCGTATTCACTACTGGCAAGAGTCTGCAGACCTTGAAGGAACCGGAGTGGCAACCAAGCGTCGCCGTCGCAAAAGTACTGCTACACAAGTATAATTTTTTGCTGGGAAGACAGGCAATCGCTGCACCAATCATCAGGGTTGGTGGAGAGGAAAGTCTGGACTTCGCAGGAGAGGATGCCAGCGAAAGGCTGGGGGCTGAAAGGCTACGGAAAGTGCAACAGAAAATATACCGGTGCGGGTTTCGGCCCGCATACAGGGTGAAATACTATCTTTAAGAGTTAGTCTCATCTAGGGGAACCTAGAGAGCTGTAAACCCCATCCGAAGCAAGACGAGGAGGCGCAAAGCTCTCTCCGAGCTGCCACCGTAGAGTCGCTTGAGAACTTTGCTAACAAAGTTCCTAGATAAATGATTGCCCGTCAGTACACTGTACTGCTCGACAAGATCCAGCTTATCGTCTTCCCAGCTTTTTTCCTTTATTAAACGCAATATGGCAAAGACACAGAAACGCAAAGAAAAAAATCATGTGTTTTGGCAAATACTCGGGGTGCGAAGAAAGTCTTATAGCCTCGGGGGTTAAAGCAAATTATATCCTTAATTGGCGGCTTATCTCATAAGCTATTGCAGTATAAGCATTGGCAACATTCAATGAATTTTTTCTTCCTGATAGGGGAATTTCAATAATATAATCTGCATGATCTAATACTTCTTGTGAGCAGCCGTATTCTTCATTTCCCAGAACTAATGTAAATTGAGAAGGAAAAATGAAATCAGAAAGAGGAATTGCGACAGAACTTGTTTCTGCAATAATGATAGGTTGATGGAGTTTTTTTAGCTGAGCGTTTGCATGCCATTCAACCCACTCAGAGCAGCCCATTGAAGTTTTTTTTACTTGAGAATGCTCAGGATTAATTGCTGATTCAGGAAAATATAAAGTCCCCAATCCAAAAGCCTCAGTAGTTCGTAAAATACTTCCTACATTATGTGCTGAACGAATATGGTCCAAGTAGATATGTATATCAAGAAGAGGTGCAGCTTCTTTTCGATCTTCCGTCTTTACTGATTGCAATAGATTATGCTCTTTGTGTTGCTGATCGCATAGAGCAAGATGCTCATGGTAGCGTTGTGAGATGGTTTCTGGAGTCCAGATATTTAAAAGGGGACTTATCAGCCAATTTTGTAATTCGTTGTAATGTTTTTCTGCCTCTATACAATTTTTCTTTTGTAGAAGAGCATCATAAATAGCACGAAGTAATTCTGCGCTTTTTTTATGTTTTTGTTCATTTGATAATAAATCGAATTTTTTTTTAGAAAAATGAGGAAACATAAGTGGTCTATCTATTTTTCGTTTGAATGAGTTTCGCTTAATGGATCAAAAAAGATATTGTTTTTTACGGATGTACTAAGGAATTTTTCAAGGTATTTACGGCCAGGTTCTCGTCTATTTTTTTCTTTATCTTGTTTAGTTCCTTCCCATTCGTAAATATTTTTTAAGGCAGCTAAATCCACTTCATCTCTTTGTCTATATTTTTCTACATCAATTTTTGATAAAGCAGATAAATTGGATGTAATAATATGACGCAAACCCGTTCCTGTATCATTAGGGATACAGGCTTTTCCATAGGTTTGATAACGAATCCACTCGTTTGCTATATCTATTAACTGAGTTTTAATGATTTTTTCCGCTTCTTTTTTACATTGTTTGCGAAGTAATTGCACTTCTTCTGTCCATATTTTGGTAAATTTTTCTAAAGTTTTTGTTTTTTTATCGAAATCTTTTTCTAATTTTAGCAGATCTAATAAAGAAGAACTATCCTCGGCTAGCGGATCAGAAAACGAATTTTTCAATGATATATGTAGTTTTAAATCTACCCAAAACTGCTCTTTAGTTCCGAATATTTTTTCGATTTCAGTTTTTTCAAATTCTGACCTTTTCTGTATATTTTTAAAAATATCTAGGTCAAATAATTCTAGATTAAGTTTAATGTCAAATTCTCTTGTAATTTTTTCTATTTGTTCTTTTACTTGCTCTCTCACTACTCCTGTTTCAATCCATTTTTTAGCCTCACTTTTAGCTCTTCTCATCCGTACTTTTTGATTTGTACCAGTATGAACATCTAAGGCTGTATCCATCCATTCTTGATAAACCCAAAAACCTTCAAATAAAGCCCAAAATGTAGCCAGAATGCCAGGAATAGCTACAACGAGTCCAACACCAGTTACACCTCCAATAGCTAATCCTAGTATGCTTAGTGTTGTTGTTCCTGCTATAACCCCTACTGGAATTGCAACTTGGAGTAAAAATCGATAAAGTTTTTCTTTTAAAGAAGCGGACCACCATTGTTCTAATAAATTTCTTCCCCAGTGAAAGATGCGCCACGTACTTGGTTTGGGCAAAACTCCATCTTTAACAATTAAAGAAGCAAATTCTCCTTTCATTTCCATGTTTTTTGTGAGTTCGGCAAAATAAGCCTGGTTCATGTACTCACCCTCTAAAAAGAAACCAGCTTGTACAAGAATATCTCGATCACGTTGATTGATATATTTTTCAAGGTTCTGAACACCATTTATCCACTGAACATTTGTGCAAACGCTCCAGCCTACTTTAACAGAGGGGGCAAGAGCCTTGTAAGAAGCTGAAATAGCATCGCTAATACCACTTAAACCTGGAATAATTTTTAGTGCAGCTGTTCCTATATTAAATGCTGAATCTAATACTTGCCCGGATAATTGATCTTCAGTTGTTACTCCTTTTGCAATAGCTAAAAGCATGGGAAGATCATCAAGAAATTGGCAGAGCTTGCGTAACTCTTGATCTTTTTTAGGGTCCTCTGAAAATACTGTACTTTCTTTCCAGGTTATAGGAAGTTCACGTCCAGAAAGGCCCTTCAATAATGAGTCAATAACAGCAGTCATTTCTAATTGTTTTCTCATTGTTGAAATACGGTCAGAATTACTACTAATACTCAGAATAAGACGAAGATTTGTTGCAATACGAAGAGCATCTTTGTTAGGGTCTTTTAGAGCTATTTGATAAAGAGCCTCAATGGAAGGTCTTAGTTTTCTAAAATAATTTACAGGATCACTCTTATACTCTCTAAAAAAATGTAAAGATTCTTCAGCGAGATTATAACCAATAGATGATTTTTGTTTTATTCGACGTAGTTGTTCGGGACTGAGGAAATTTTTATTTGCTTCTAAAGAAGGCTTTGAACAAGATTTTAATATTTCTTCTAGCTCATCTACATTCGGATCTATTTTTTCAGCATGAAATTCTAGTGAGTCTTTTTTTTCTTCTATAACCTCAATCAGTTCTTTTCTGGCTTGCTCACTTTCTTTTGCCATATTATGTCGAATGGAAAAACTGTTCTTGTTTTCTTTAAGAGTGACTATTTGTGTCTCTAATTCTTTAATGAGAATATTTTTTTTACCTAATTTATTTGATTTTTCTTTTATGTCTGTATTGATTTCTGTAAAAAAAGAGTCAACTAAATTATTTATTGTGTTTTTTTGTTCGTCTGGAAGTGTTCGAATTGCTTCTTTTATTAATTTTTTGTTGTTTTGCTTTTTTATTTCCACTTCTTCCAGTAATGATTTGTTGTTACTATCATTTTGATACATATAGTCTTTAAGTTCTTGTTCTAGATTTTTTTGAAAATAATCGATATTTTTTCTAAGTATATAAATAGTGTTTTCGTAATATTTTTTCTGATTACTGTTTTCAAATAGATCTATTTTATTTAACTTATCAAGAAGTAGGTTTTTTTGTTCGTATGATGTTTTTATTATTTCATCTGTGTATTTATTTATTTTTCTAAGTTTTTCTTTTTTTGTTTTTTTTAGTCTTGATTTGTATTTTTCTATTAATTTAGATGTGTGGTTTAATTGTTCTTTTAGGTATAAAGTGTTATTTTTATCTACTTTTTCAGCGGCTCTTTGAGTCTCTGAAAAAGTGTTTAATCTTTCTTTTAGAGATTCTCCAAATCCGTTAGATTGATAATTTTTATTTTCTTTTAATTTTTCTAATATTTTTTTAGATTCGATTAATAGGTCTACGGACTCTTCTATTTTATTGAAAAATTCAAAATCATTATTTTTTTTATCTAATATATTTATATATGAAGATGAAAAATGAAGATCAAGAGCTCTTGTTTGAATAAGAAGTAATGCTGAGTTTATTCTTTCATTAATACTATTTCTATATTCGTTGATATGTTTTTTTTCAGTGTTTACATCGTTTAAAAAGTGATGTGAGTTCAAGATTTCTTCTAAGTTGTTTTTTATGAGTTTTTTTATTGTTTTTTGTTTGATGATTTTTTCAGATATATCATGTATGTATTTTTTATTATTATTTTGGATATATTGAATCTCTTCTTCTTTTGATCTCTTCAATCCATCTATTCTTATTTTTATTGTTCCATCTTCTTCTTTCATTATATTATTTTTATATTCTTCGATGTATTGAGAAACAAAATGATTTCTTTGTTCAGTGAGAATTTCTTCTACAGAAAAAGCAATGTTTTCTTTAAATTCTATCCAAGATTTATTGATGAGTTCATGAATAAGAGAAATGCTTTTTTCATAAAAAGTGATCAAAGATTTTCTTTTTGCTCCTAGAGACATTTCAGAAAATGTACTAGGGAGTTCTGGTGGGAAGGCGTTTTTAGAAAGTTTCTTGCTTGAAATTTTTAGTCTTTCTGTATAGGTTTTATAATCGGGAAGAGGATTTTCTGTTTTTTTCTTTAACCAAGAACTTAAGCTTTTTTCTGTAGTTTCTTTTTTTTCTTTATAGATTCTCTCTAATTCAATTTCTTTTCTAAGGCTTGTTTCGCAGTGTTTTTTATAGAGATCTTCATGTTCTTTAAAGTTGATTCGAAGAGCTTCTGCATGCTTTTTTAGTTGTTTCGTAAAAGTACTTTCTGGGTGAGTATACAATTGTCTTTCTTGATCTATATCTCGCTTGAGAGCGAATTGTGGATCAAGATTTGGAAGATTTCCGTGTGTCCTCTGAGGAAGAAGTAAACGCATGCCTTTTTTTGTGGCAATGATTTGGCTTGTTACTTGTAATGAAGCATCATTGCTTTCGATTTGTTTAAGAATAGACTCAAAAGTTATATCTATTTGTAATCGAAGATCTTTTACTTCTGATGAGATTTTTAGGTTAGGGTCATCCTGAGATTTTTGAAGTTGATATTCTAATCGACATAATTGTTTTGCTATTCTTTCACTTGCTTTTCTTTCTTGTTTTAAATATTTTTCTTCGGTTCGTAATAGTTCAATTTGACATTCTTGTATTTCAAGAAGAGTACTATTTTTTTTATTATGTAATTTCTGTATCTCTTTTTCATAATTACTGCAGTTATTTTCTAGTATATTTTTTTCGTTAAGTAATTTTTCATTTTTCCAATTTTTCCATGATAGATTAAGTTTTTCATTTTTTAAATTTTCATAGGAGTTTAGTTGGTTTTCAATAAAAAAATTTCGTTCGTTAATATCGCTGTCTATATTATATTTTGTATAGTCTAAACTATCTCTTAGCTCTTTCCATGTTGTTGTGTTATTTATGCTTTCTAATCCAAAAGAGTTAAGAAAAATATTAAAATCAGAACCGAATATTTCATTAAGAAAAGATTGATCACACTTATCTTCTGGTGTGTTTTTTACATGTTCATAGATAGTATCTTTGACTGTATCTATGTGGCTAATTGATTCTTTTTTTACTTTTTCTTCCCAAGAATTAGATAGGTAAATTATTTTTTCTATAAATCGTATTTTTTGTTTCTCTATTTCTATTTGTATTCTTTTTTTACTAATTTCTTGTGCATTGGAAGATGCCAGTTTTTTTATTCGAATCTGTAGTTTTTTTAGTCTTTTAGAGGTGATGCTTGCTTTATCTCTATATAGGTGAAATTTTTTATTGTTTTGTGTTAGTGTATTTACAAGTTCTGTTGAAATATCTTTATATATACCTTCGTATGATTTTAAAAAATCGTTAACTTCACGAGCTTTATTTGGAAGTAAGTATGTACTTAAAAATTCGTTAATTTGTTGTGTCTTTTTCGTAATGAAGTTTCCTGTTCTAGAACTCAGTTGATTTTTCTTATTTGTAGGGATGGGAGTTACACTAGTCCCTTTGTAAAGGTCTTTTTCTTTTGAGGATTGTTTTTGAATATACTCGAGAACATTTAGAGTGTTTTCTGTGATAATCTTATGGTCTCCTTCGTATTTTTTAGATAAAACATGAAGGTGTCTAAGAGAAAGATCTTCCAATCCGTACAACTCTTCTTCCGGATTTTTTTCTCTTCTTAGTTTTTCAGAAATGAAAGTTTGAATTGAAGAAACCATTATTACCAAATAATCAATCACATTAGATATGAACTATTATCCTATATGACAATATGTTGTGTAAAAATAATTTTAAGTTAAAGTGAATGAGAAATAATAAAGGAAGAAAGAAGATTATTAATATTTAATTAAGAGAAATGTTTAGAGGAGCATTTGAATACTAGATGCAGGAGTTTTAAGCTCCTAATTAGCCATTGGAGCTTAAAAAATCACATACTCTCTAACATAGTATGTTTAGAGAGTATGAAAAAGCTAATCTTAACCTCAAGCAATGAGCTAATAAGAGTTTAGGCTGTTTGTTCAGCTTTATTTTTTAGGTAAGTATCTAAACCACCTTCAAAGATATGAATGCCATCTTCTTCAAATGCAATCAATTTTGTGGCTACTTTAGAGATAAGATCACGGTCATGACTCGCTACAATGACTGTACCTTTGTATTCTTCAAGTCCCCAAGCTAAAGCTGAGACGGCTTCAAGGTCTAAGTGGTTATTAGGTTCGTCAAGAATAAGGACGTTATGTTCTTGAAGCATCATACCAGCAATAATAAGACGAGCAGTTTCACCACCAGAAAGGGTGGCTACTTTTTTAAAAGCATCATCACCACCAAATAAGAGTTTTCCTAAAGCACTACGTAGATCTTGGTCATAAAGGCCCTGACGACGTTCTCTTAACCACTCAAAGCAGTCGTGTTCACCGCTTTTTTCCACAATTTCTTTATGGTTTTGAGGAAAGTAAGCAACCTGTACTTCATGTCCAAGACCTGCTTTACCGGCATCAGGCTCAAGTGCTTGAGCAAGTAGTTTGAGTAAAGTTGTCTTTCCTCGTCCATTATTTCCGATTACGCCAATTTTTTCTCCGCGGAGAATATCAAGTGTAAAATGCTCAAATACAGAATTATCGTCGTATGACTTACCTAAGTCTTCTAGTTGTAAAACAACTTTACCAGGCTGTTTTTCGGTAGGAATGAAACGAATATAAGGACGTTGAATATTTGATTTTTTTAAATCTTGTGGCTTTAAACGGTCAATTTCACGGAGACGAGATTGTACCTGGCTAGCACGAGAACCTGCACTGAAGCGCTGAACGAATTCGCGAAGCTGGGAAATTTTCTTTTCTTTAGATCGCGCATCGTGCTCCTCTCTTTCACGCACAGAACTCTTAGCAGCTACCATAGAATCGTAATTTCCTGGATATGCAATAATTGTATCGTAGTCGATATCGGTAATATCTGTTGTGATTGCGTTTAAGAAGTGACGGTCGTGACTGACTACAATCAACGTTCCATTGTAGTTCTTCAAGAAAGATTCTAACCATCCGATAGATTCTAGGTCCAAGTGGTTAGTAGGTTCATCGAGTAATAAAGCTTCAGGGTGACCAAAAAGAGCCTGACAAAGCAAAACACGGAATTGTCGGTCAGTAGGAATCTGGTGCATCTTAAGGTCAAACCACTCTTCCTGGATTCCCATACCCTCTAAAAGCATTTCTGCATCGGAGTCGGCTGTATAACCATCTTCTTCAGAAATGACATCTTGTAATTCACCTAGGCGCATTCCTACTTCATCAGTCATTTCCACAGTGTAAAGATGGTCTTGTTCTTCTAAAGCTGCCCAAAGTTTTGGACTTCCCATAATCACAACATCACGTACCGTGTAATCACGATAAGATTCAATATCCTGCTTCAAAATCCCTACACGATCCGGTAGAGTAACAGAACCCGTACTTGCTTCTTCAACACCCATGATAATACGAAGCAAAGTCGATTTTCCTGATCCATTTGGACCCGTCAAGCCATAACGTTTACCTGTATTAAAAGTTACGGAAACGTCTTCAAATAATACGCGGGAACCAAAATTTTTGCTTATCTTATCAAGAGTGATCATAAATTAATTATCTCTACTAAGTGTTAGATGTTTCTTTTTTTTGGAAACAAGCTTAACAATAATTTGATCAAAAAACAAGTTTAAATCTTTATTATAAAGCTCTAGGATGAGCTTGATCATAAGCTTCTTTTTTATGAGATTTACTTAGCTGTGTATAAAGAGTTGTTGTAGCTAAACATGAATGACCCAATAAAACTTGAATAGTCTTTAAATCCATCCCATTTTCAAGCCAATGAGTAGCGATAGTATGGCGAATGGTGTGAGGGGTAACTTTATGAGCAAGACCACTGGAAACAAGATATTTATCAAATTTTCGATCTATCGATCGAGTAGTAAGACGAGTTCCAAATTTATTTAAAAAAATTGCTCGAGCATCACACTCAGCTAAATGTTCGTCCGTATCAAGATGTCGCTCTGCGTGGTTGAGATAAGATTGAATCCAATCTGCTGCATTTTTAGTAATGGGTACAATACGCTCTTTTTTTCCTTTTCCGCGTAATTTCATCAGAAGCTGTTCGGGGTCGAAATCTTCACGGCTTAAAGCAGCAAGCTCACTTACACGTAATCCAGAGCTATAAAATAGCTCCATAATTGCTCGATCACGATAGCCTAGATAGCTGCTTGTATCTGGTTGGTCAAATAGAGTTTGAAGTTCAGCGTAAGTCATGGAGTGGGGAATACGCTTTTCTAGCTTCGGACTTTCAATATCTTCTGCAGGGCTTGTTTCTAACCACCCTTGTTTTATACAAAACTTAAAAAATGTGCGTAGAGAAGATAGACGACGCACCATCGTTCGCTTATTGACTTTTTGATCATTTAAATGAGCAAGTAAGCCACGTATTGTACGACGATTGACCCTCTTCAGAGCAATAAGTTCGTCTTTTTCATGCTCTTTGCGATCTTCGTATGATCGATTGTAATAAATTTTTTCGGGAAGTTCATCAGGTTTATGTCTTTCTAATAAACCAAGCTCTATATAGTTTTTCAAACTGTTTAAATCGATGGCATAATTGCGTATGGTATGCTCTGAGGCATTTTGAACAACTCGTAAATGGCGAAGAAAATCGTAGGCAGCTTGAATATACATCCGAAAAAACTGGGGCTAGGGGTTTTGCTACGCAATCATAGTTAGATTTTCTCTTACTGTCTAGCTTCGATTACAAATCATAAGCAGTTTTTAGGAGTCTTTATTTACAAAAACTTAAAATATTTAATATTAATTATTTGTGTTATAATTTAGTAGGTAATTAATAAAACTAATTGAGGTGGGAAATGGGAATTAGGTTAGAAAGTTTAGTTTTAGCATTAACAATGATTCTTGCTCCGTTATCAATAAAAGCCGAGCAGTTTGTGTCAGATGTAGATATTCGTGTTAGTAGTCATTCGAGAGATCGTCATGTTAAGGGAAATGTGAGGCATCATCGCCAAGATCGTGTGTATCATCGTCAAGGTCGTGTGCAACACCGTTACAGGAATCAATCTCGAGTTT
The DNA here is from genome assembly GCA_002709385.1 of Waddliaceae bacterium. Classification (GTDB taxonomy): domain Bacteria; phylum Chlamydiota; class Chlamydiia; order Chlamydiales. The sequence continues at coordinate 27,387 of PAQS01000017.1, read as the reverse complement.
ATCAGAGACATTACTATTATAGTGAGCCATATCGTTATCGCTATCATCGTGAAGTAGCAGATCGAAATGCTTATCATTATCATCTTAGATCTGAAGTGGAAGATGTGGATCGTAGCGGACGCAATCATCAGGTTGTCGAGCTTGAAAACGGGATGGTATTTCGCATATCTAAAGATCGTCCACGTGTAAGACGTGGGGATTTAGTTCGTGTTTATTATCGAGCTCGTGAAGTGGACTCTTATCTTTCTATAGGTTTTCGTGATGGTCCGATAGGATTACATTTTGGTGGACCGATCCACCGCAATTCAAAGGTAGACTATCGATTAGTGATAGATGGAAAGACTTATGATGCGGTACGTATAGATTAGGTTATCATCAGAGATAGAAGAAGAACGCTCTGCAAAAGATGAAGCAGAACAGTGGAAAAATTCTCACTGTTCTGCTTATTTTTTATTTACCAACGTTTTTTAAAGTGTCACCAAGACTTGATAAACGAGTGATAATTTCTGCACATTCGTCTGTTTTACACTTATCTGAGTGATACTGAAGATTTAATTTACGAAACGGCTTGCTCCAGTACTTCTTATCAAATCCAGATAGTATAAACCCTTCTTCTGTAAGATCTGGTGAAAGCATATGCAAAGCATCTCCAACATTCCTTGGGTTAAGGCCCTCGTGCATTAAGCGCTCTGCATCAGTCATTGTTCTAAGCTCTTCAACACTTGGACGGGGAATACGTGGTTGTTGTAGAGGGGGCTTATAACCATTATTCCCTGTATATTGATGCTGTCCAGTAAACCAATTGTATACGTCATTGACATCTTTTTTTAGTGTTTGATAAGTGCTCATTGCACCGAATACGAAGTTTGTACTGTAAACGATACCTTTTTTTGTTCCTTGCCAAGGACGATACGAAGCATTATTCCACACACTTTGTAGACCTGTAACGGTTCCACGCAGCAAATGATAAGACATAAAACAGTGGTAAGGCATGGATAGAACAGGAGTGCTCTCTGCTAATAAAAGCCCAGTCCAAAAAAGCATTGTCTTCCACGGTTTATCCATTTCATGATATATCGTAGTGAGAGAACCACATGCTTTCAAAATTTGAGAACTGAATCCCATAATTACAGCAGTTTCTGTGCTAATTAAACCTAAGCTGTATATCCCTGTTACCCCTAAATCACTGAGGATACCAAGAAAAATGATGGCTTGTGATTTTGTAATGTTTAAAGGATCACGAATCTTCGCATAAGCAGCCATAAGAGCTAAAGGTGAAGCGCCTTTGAAATCTTTAGCCCATACATCTGTTTTAGGGTGTTGCAAAAGTGTTGTTAGTAATGCTGAATTATCTTGAACAGCAGCATAGTGAAGAGCTGTTCGCCCTAAGTTATCAGTAGTATCTGGAGAAAAACCACGCTGTATTAACTCTTCTACGATTCTCTTAGATGGTCCCATAGCAGCGAAGTGAAGTAAATTTCTTCCTTGGGGATCTTTTATATTTTTTAGATCGGCCATTGTTTCTGAAGAAAGTAAATTCAAAGTGGCTTCTTCTTGGCCTAATACAATACTTTTTTGTAATAATGATAATTTTTGAAATGATCTGGTGTCTTTATTAAGAAGAGATCGAGATATTGAAAGTAAATCTCTGCATAAAGATTCAGGATTTTTAGGCATTTCAGATTCAAGTTGATCCAGACTACATTGGATCTTATCCTTCATAAGTATGGGAAGTAAATCTACTCGATTCATCAAAACAGCATGGTCAATGGCTGTAAGACCTTGGAAATCTTTTTTGACTACATCAGCGCCCTGTTCGATGAGCTCAATCACGCGCTCTTGATTATTTGTTCGAATAGCAAAATGAAGAGGAAGCTCTCCATTTTCAAGAGGAAGATTAGGATCTGTAAAAGCTGAAGTGTTACTGATGATTTTTTTTCCAGCATCATCAGTAAGTTTTGTAAAATAAGAAGAGGAAGCAGTAAGTTTAATTTCTGATAGATTTTTTTTGGGCTCTTTAGGAGAAAAACTTAAAGTTGCTAGATTTAAAGATTGAACATTTTTAGATGGAGCAAAATAACTATAAAAGCCATTTTTATTTATTTCTTCAGTTTTTACAGAGTTAGTTTTCATTTTATCTCTCACGGAACTAATAATTTCTAAAATGATTAGAATTATGCTTGATTTTTTTTAAATAGTCAATTTTTAATTAATAATTTATTTATTAAATAGTTAACTATTCTCCCGTAAGGAGGATAAAGTATTTTTCCTTGTGACCAAGAGGATTCTTGATAGATGCTTTTAGCATGTGAAAAGGTTTTAAACGTTTCTTTTCCGTGGTATTGTCCCATTCCACTTGTGCCAACACCTCCGAACGGCAAGTCTTCTTGTGCAACGTGTGTCATAGTGCCATTGATTGTCATTCCGCCACATTGGGTGTTTTTGATGACTTTTTCCTGAATTTTTCGATCTTTTCCAAAGTAATAAAGAGCGAGTGGATGTGGGCGTTGAGCAATATAGTCGATTGCTTCATCGATTGATCGGTAGCTCAGAATAGGTAGAATGGGGCCAAATATCTCTTCTTGCATGATTCGCATAGAAGGTTTCACATTTGTCATAATAATAGGTTCAAAAAGTCTCGCTTTAGAAGAGGCTTTATTAGCTCCTTCTTGGAGTTTGCTGAGATGAGCGCCTTGTTCTTCAGCTTCTTTGAGTAATTTTTGGAGGCGTTCCACATGGTGATCATTGATGATCGCTGAATAATCTGGGTTATTCATGAGGTTGGGGTAGCGGGAATTTGCGACTTCTTTACATAGATGAATAAATTGTTCTGTGCATTTTTCATGAATAAGGACGTAGTCGGGAGCTACACAGGTTTGTCCAGCATTGAGTAATTTACCTATAATAACTCGTTCTGCGGCGTGCTTTAGATCGGCATCTTCATCAACGATAACCGGTGATTTTCCACCTAATTCAAGTGTGACAGGTGTCAAATTTTTGCTGGCTTCTTGCATGACAAGTTTTCCTACAGCACTTGACCCAGTAAATAAAAGATGATCAAAGGGCAAGGAGCAAAATTCTTGTGCAACAGATGTACCGCCATTGATCACAGCAACTTCATCCGGAGAAAAATATTCTTCTATGAGATTTTGTAAGACTTCGCCTGTTTTGGGAGTCAATTCCGACATTTTAATGAGCATACGATTGCCCGCAGCTAAAGCACCTATTAAGGGTCCAAGGGCTAAATGTATAGGGTAGTTCCAAGGAACAACATTACCAATTACGCCTAAGGGTTGGTAATGTACTCTAGCTTTTCCAGGTTTAAAAAGAAGAGAAACAGAACGTTTTTCTGCTTTCATCCATTTAGCTAGTCTTTTACAGGTATATTTACAGTTTTCTACAATACTAATTAATTCGAGGAGACGTGTTTCATGAGGGCTTCGGTATGAAAAATCTTCAGACAAAGCTTGGGTAAGAAGAGTCTCGTTATCAACAACAAGTTTTTGTACTTTCTTTAGCGCCTCTATCCGTTGTTCATAGCTAGGATAAGGAGATTTTTGAGCAGCAAGCTTTTGTTGAACGAATAATGCTTCTAATACGGAACTTTTTTCTAGAGTATATGTCATAAGTCCATCTTTTTTAAATTTTTGCGTTAAAATATAAGGCGATAGATGTTAAGTATGCAATATTAACTTATTGCTTTCCTTAGAAGCCAAGAAAACATTTCATTTTTCTCTTCACAGCCTGCTTAATCTCATAGTTTCAAATAGTATGGAGTGTTATACTCTTCTTATTTTTAAAGAGATAAAGAGATTTATGGAAATTCCTCAGGATTTACAAGAAGCGATTGAAGAGCTTTCTGCAGAATACTCACTACGTGATTTGCAAGAAGCCGCACTTGATTTATCTGGTCAGTACCGAAGAAAGGAAAGTCATACGTCACGTTTTATGGAATCGGCTGCACATCGAGTGGCTTATTTAGCTAGCCGTATGCCAGCGACATGCGCTGCGATTTCTCATTGTTTAAAGGCTTTTCGAAAGATAGCTGCTGATATACAAGTTCGTTCTTTGTTAGATCTTGGAGCTGGACCAGGTTCAGTTTTATGGATGGCAAAAGAGATATTTCCAGAAATAGAGGAAGCAACACTGATCGAGCAAGATAGTGAGTTGATTCGTTTAGGAAAAAAACTTCTTAGTAACTCTCAGAAAACAGCACCTTTTGATGTGAAATGGCGAGCGGGGGATTTATCTTCTGAGTTGGATCTTGATTGTCATGATTTAGTTAGCCTGTCCTATGTAATTGGTGAATTAGATACTGACTCACAAAAAAAGATTATTCAAAAGGCTTGGGAAAAAACGAGTAAGATTTTACTTATTGTCGAACCTGGAACTCCTGATGGTTTTGAGCGTATTATGCAGGCGCGAGATCTTTTGATTTCAGAGGGAGCATATATTTTAGCTCCTTGTCCTCACAGCAAAGCTTGTCCTATGAGGGGCACTGATAAATGGTGTCATTTTAAAGAACGTTTGCAAAGAGGAAAAATTCACCGTAGCTTGAAGCAAGCAAGTCTATCTTATGAAGATGAAAATTTTTCTTATTTAGTAGTGTCTCGCCAGAACTACCCTTTAAATGAAGATCGCGTTGTTGGTCATCCTCAGAAAAAATCTGGACATCTTCGTTTAGAACTTTGCACAGAAAATGGCCTGCTTCAAAAGACAGTTTCTAAAAGACATAAAGAGCTTTATCGCTTAAGTAAAAAGCTCTCTTGGGGAGAGGGGGTACCTAGGTCCCTTTCGGAAAACTAAATACCTTCAAATCATCAGCCACTTGAGTATTTTTGAACACGACTCTACTTTCACTTGCAAATGGAGCGAGATCTTTATATCTCGCACTAAAATGTGTTAAAATCAGCTCTTTTGCATTCGCTTCTTGAGCAATTTTAGCAGCTTGTGTAGCCGTCATGTGATTGTATTCCTTAGCTAGGTGCTTGTGTTCATCTAAGTATGTGCTTTCGCATAAAAGAATACGGGCATCTTTTGCTAAGGCTACAGCCGCCTTACAAGGTAGAGTGTCAATGACAACCGCTAGTGTATCGCCAGAGCGAATATGGCTAACGTCATCTAAAGTGATATCTTTTCCTTCGATATTGACTGAACCATTATTTTGAAGCTCTCGAACTAGTGGGCCATGAATCCCAGCTGCTGAAAGCTTACCTTTATCGAACTTTCGTTGTTCAGCTTCAGTAATTCTCCAGCCTACATTATCTACCCCATGATCTAAAAAAGCTGCTTCTATACGGAATTTTCCATCGTCGTGCACAAGACCATCTTCATGAACAGGGTGTTCTATTACATGGATGCGTTCATGATAAATTGTACCGTAACGTAAACGGTCAAAGTACTTTTTACCGCTAGCTGGGTAATAACAATGAATGGTATGAGTTACGCGGTCTAAGTTGAGACGCATGAGCATCGAGCCAAGACCTAAACAGTGATCACCATGAAAATGACTAACAAATATTCGAGTTACAGTGGGGGGAGCAATATTTGCAAAAATAAACTGTCGCTGTGTCCCTTCTCCCGGGTCAAATAACAGACCTTCACCATTCCATCGCATTAAGTAGGCCCCATGATTACGACGACGTGTGGGTTGCTGACTAGAACAGCCTAAAATTGTTAAATCTCGAACACTCATTTTTTCATCCTATGTAGCTCCACTAGTATAAGCTAGGTTCATGCAAAAGTGCAAATGACTAGTTCTCAAGAAAAATGTTGTAAAAAGCTTAGATTAAGCAGTTTCTTACAATGTTGATCTTTGAAAATTCTTATGATAGTGTGAAAAAAAATTAACAGTTTTTATGGATGTTGATCATGCGTTTTTTTACGTATAGAAGAGTTCTTGTATCATCTATTTTATTCATTTTATTAGCATTAGTAAATTTTCCTTATCATTTTTACTACATGCTGAGTGATGATAAAGTTTTTTCAGAAGCTACAGTAATGGAAATACATTGGTTTCGTATTGCTCTTATTTTAATAGGGATATTAGGAGTTGTAGGGATTCTTACATGGAAACTGCGTTTAGAAGCGACAATATCAAGCGACTTTCGATCTTTTCTGCAAGAGGGACATGATCTAAGAAATGGACGAAAACTTGTATGGGGATGGACCTTATTAACGAGTTTAATTTTTTTAGGTTTATTACAAACAATGCAATGGAGTCATCTTTACGAGTATGATGAAACAGCTACTTGGTACCATGCTATAGCTCGTGAAAATGGTGTATGGGAAAGTTTGACGGCGATTTCTCTTTTTGCTTCTTCTATGATTTTTCTAACAAGTTTGATTAAACAAAAAAACACTTATTTGACTTGGTGTTCTATGTTTGGAGCCTTGTCTTTAGGAGCTTTGTTTTTTTTAGGGGCAGGAGAAGAGATTAGTTGGGGGCAAAGTATATTTAATTTTGAAACTTCGGAGGAGTGGAGCAGTATTAACGTGCAAAAAGAATTTAATATCCATAATTTATATGGGTATTGGGCAAATCGATTGATGATGATTTTCTTCTTCGTATATCTGGCTTTTTTGCCGGTGACAGCTCGTCTTTTTGCAGACATGCATTATCTTGTCCAAAGATTAGGAATTCCAGTAGGGCCTTTGGCGTTCGTTCCATGGACGTTGATTGCATTATTGATGGGAGATAATCATCGTCAGCGTGCGATCTGGGGAAACCCTGAATGGCGTTTGAGTGAAGCTAGCGAGGTAATTTTTGGAATCCTCGTTTTAGGGACAACGATTGCTTATTATCAAAAGCGTAAAGGGAAAGCTTCAGAAGTCTCAAGCAATTGTATTTGAAAACTTAGAGCATAATAAGTTTTAAAGAGGGAATTTTATGCTTAAGAGATTACTGGAGCAAAGTGGCACATCAATCAGTATTGATGAAATTACTCAGATGATTTGTGTAACTGAGCCTTATTATCAACTAGAAGATGTAACAGAACTGGAGCCGGGGTTACTCAAATGCAATGTTAGACCCGAACAAGAAGCTTTTCTTGAACAAGGGGAGTTGTCGATAGCTGAAGCTGGAAGGCATTTAGCTATTTTGGGTTCGATTGCTGCAGCTCGGCAAAATCCAGTAAAAGAAAAGCACTATTATTTGGCTGTAGAAGCTGATCTTCAGAGATTAAGCTGTGTACAAGATTTACCTCCGAAGCCAAGTTTACAGTGTCAAGGTCTTGCTGAGCTTGTAAGTTTTTCTAAGAGAGAAGCTGTCGTACGTGGAACCATGTCTTATGGTCCAGAAGCTTTATTTAGTCTTGAGGTTCGTTATAAAATAATACCTTTTTTGATGTTTCGACGTATTTTTAAACATTTTGAAAAAGAAGAAGTTTTATTGAGAAAAACGAGTCCGTATCAGCATTTGGTCTCTTTAGAAGTAGATCCTGTAGAAGGTAAAAAACTACATGCTTTATTGCCAGAAGTAAAAGCTGAGATGTGCATGGGACATTTTGACCAATTCCCTGGTTTGCCTATTGCGATTATGGGGGGAACGGCAAATGCTTTGGCAGGGAGGTTGTTTAGGTCTCTATTAGGACAAGATTCTGCTCCTTTTGCCTATTTTGTTAGGCAAATGAAAGGTTCGGCACCAAACCTCGGTTTTACAGGGCATTCAATGGATTTTACACTAGAACATGTCGGAGTAGAAGGCACTTTGCATGAGTTCAAAGGCATAGTGAAAAGAGATGATGGAGTATTGTGTGGTGAGATGTTTCTCAGTCTAGAACGTGCAGAAGCTTGAGCACTATCCTCTAGATCACGAACCTCGTTTCCATGAGAAAAAGTTAAGCCTACCTAATGCTGCACCGCTGAGTCCACCAACTACATGTGCAGTATTTGCGATTCCAATAGCCAAACCTGAATAAGCAAGAAGCTCCATAACAAAGGAAATCGTTGTAATCAGTACAAATACACCGATTGCAAGGCTTAGTAGCATAAGAGTGCCTGGTTGCATAGAATACCCTTCCCAGGCAGCACGCTGCTGGCGCATCCAAATAAACCCAGCCATAGCGCAAATAACTCCACTAAAGCCCACAAAAGAGTAACCGCTGATTAAATATTGAGCGGTATTACTTAAAGTAGCAGTGAGGAAGATAAAAAGAAGGTAACGATTTTTTCCTAAACGCTCTTCAATTTGCCCGGCAAGAACAAGCAACCACAACATATTGAACAAAAGATGAAGAAGATTGCCATGAAGGAAAATGGGAGTAAATAGGCGCCAGATTTGTCCTTCTGAAATTTTTTCAAATAACGGGGCATCATATTCCCAGAATTTGGAATTAGCTTTTCCTTCTTTAGCTGCTTCAAGAAACAAAGGATATAAACCAGGCCAAACTTTCTTTTGAGGTAGAGCTTTTGCTAAATCAGCAATTTCTTGTTCTGCAAGATCAGAGTCTTGTGAAAGTGATTTTTCATAAGCCACTTTTAAACGATCACGAATTCTTAATGCTTCAGGGTAATCATAAAGCATCATACGTTGTGTGCTTGTTGTGACTCTTTGTGTTTCTTGGGAAAACTGTTCTACCGAGTCTCGAAGAAACGAGAAAATACAAATGAGTAAGAGCATGAACGTAATGCCTTTAAAAGAGGCTGCTGTTACGTTCCTACTTGGACGGATCCGTGTTGTTCGGTTTTGTCTTTGTCCACGCTGTGAAGGTGGTTTCACAATAAGAGGTGCTGTTTTCTTTGTGATTCGAAGATTGGCAATACTCTTTTCCAAATCAGTAAACATAGGATCATCAGGAAACTTTTGAAAGTGTTCAAAAGCTTTTAATGCACGCTCTAGGTCATCTTCCTCTAGAATCCAAATAGCAAAAGACTCTCCAGATTCTTCTGCCTTATAGCGGATATCCTCCGCTTCGAGAAAAGCAGTGAATCGTTGTAGAGAGTCTTTATGATCAATTTGGCCAAGATGCCGCATAATATTTCGTCCTAATCTTGAGGAAAGGCGATTTTGAAAACCTCATCATAGTGCTCAACAAAATGTATAGTCAAGCCTTCTAGGATATATTTAGGTAATTCAGCAACATCACTCTTACAAGTAGCAGGGAGAATAATTTCAAAAGCATCAGATCGTCTAGATGCAATAATTTTTTCTCGAATGCCGCCGACAGGAAGAACACGGCCTGTAAGGGTAAGTTCTCCAGTCATAGCAAGATTACACTTAATAGGACGATTCATTAGTAGGGAAAGAAGAGAAGTTACCATCGTAATCCCTGCAGAAGGACCGTCTTTAGGAACAGCTCCTTCAGGAATGTGCATATGTATTGTAGAACCTTCAAAAAAAGTGAATTCAGGACAGTACTTATGTACGGCACTGTGGAGATAACTCCATGCAATTTTTGAAGATTCTTTCATCACATCACCAGCTTGACCGGTAAGGTGCATGCTTGTCTTTTCTGCAGGAACTTTAATACTCTCGATGTAAAGAGTCGCACCACCCATTGCAGTCCATGCCAAGCCCATAGCAACCCCTGTTGGAGTTGTTTCATAGAAACGTTCGCTAGTGAAGTCAGGCTTCCCTAAATATGTCCCAATATTCTTTGCTGTAATTCGTGTAGGAGGAGAAACTTCAGTAGTTGCTTTACGCTTCTTTTTCTGTTGTTCACGCACAACATTTACAGCAATTTTTCGCAGAATTTTCTTGATCTTCTTCTCAAGAGTACGAACACCAGCTTCGCGTGCATAACCATTGATCATGTAGCGAAGGCCTTCTTTCGTGAATACTACATCTTTAGCCTTTAAGCCCATTTCCTTTCGGTTACGTGGTACAAGGTATTTAGAGGCAATCGCAAGCTTTTCCTGGGTAATATAACCGGATAAACGCATCACTTCCATACGGTCCAGTAGAGGCCCAGGAATTTCTTCTATGGTATTTGCCGTTACAATGAAAAGTACATTAGACAAGTCAACAGGTACATCTAAGAAATGATCCATAAACTCTTTGTTTTGTTCTGGATCTAAAACTTCAAGAAGAGCGGATCCAGGGTCGCCTTGAAAGCTTTTACCCATTTTATCCACTTCATCTAACATAATGACAGGGTTCATTGTCTGGCTAATCTTCAAGGCCTGCATGATTTTTCCAGGCATAGCTCCGATATAGGTGCGACGGTGACCTTTAATTTCAGCTTCATCGCGCATTCCACCTACAGAAAAGCGATAAAATTTTCGGTTAAGAGCTCGTGCGATACTACGTCCTATACTTGTCTTACCTACACCAGGAGGTCCAACTAAACAGATAATACTACCACGAACACCACCGGCAAGTGTACCAACACCAATAAATTCGATAATTCGCTCTTTGATGTCTTCTAGACCATAATGATCTTCTTCAAGGACTTTTTGAGCTTTACGTAGATCGTGACATTCTTCACTCTGTAAGCCCCAAGGCAAGATAGTTAACCAGTCTAAGTAACCCCTAGAGACAGAATACTCAGCTGATTGCATATCAAGAGAAGAAAGCTTTTCCAGTTCATCATTGATAATAGAAAGAGTATCTTCAGGAATTTCACGTTCAGCTATACGAGCTTCAAATTTTTCTCGGTCACAAACCTTTTCATCTTTTTCAATGCCAAGTTCACGCTTGATCGTACGCAATTGTTCGCGGAGAAAAAACTCTTTCTGACTTTTGGTGATAGAAGATTCGATTTGCTGGTTGATTTTATGTTGTAGATGGCTGAGATCTAACTCATTTTTTAACAAAGTTAAAGCACAATCAACACGTTCACGAATATCAAAAGTTTCAAGAAGTTTTTGTAGCTCATCTCTTGATGCGGTGGTCAAGGTAACAGCAAAATCAGCAAGTTTCCCAGGTTCAGTAAATTCGGAATGACCTAAGAAAATTTGTAACTCTTCCTTGAAAAGAGGATTGAGTTTTAGTAACTCTTTGATCGTTGAGATAATACTAATGCTATAAGCTTTTAGCTCTAAAGATTCGTCTGCTGGATCTTCATAATAAGAAACATTAGCCTGAAGGTACTTGCTTCGCTTAACTGCTGTATCGACAATCAAGCGCTTTTCCATATTAAGTACGACCTGCGCTCCGCCTTGTTCCATAGGAATAATGCGTAAAATACGAGCAAGAACTCCAACCTCATGAAGATCTTTTAAGCCAATTTTGTAGATATCTGCTTCTTCCGATTTGGCAAGCAAAAGACCCACGCATTTATGGTCTGTTTTTGAAACTTTCTTTAGAACTTCGTAAAAAGGCCCTGGTTCCACAACAATTGGTGCAGCCATCCCAGGAAAGAAAGGGCGTCTAAGAAGAGGGAAAATAAAAACTTTATCAGGTGATTTAACTGAAGGATCAGTGCTTCTATTAGCTGATAAAGAGTCGATTACCGTCTCTTCAAGTTCAGAGTCTAAAATGTCGTCGTCTGAGAGGGATTGCAAGCTAAACCTCATTAATTGAAGGATTCAGATCTATATAGTGCATACAGTTTAGCAAAGGTTAGGCATACGCGCAAGATGAGGGTTTTTGTGTAGAAAAAACTTATAACAATCTATCTTCATATTAGTTCATTAAGAGACTTTCTCTGAATTAAAAATATTATGATTTTGAAGAGAGGATTTTGAAGTTAGAGGTATCTGTTGCTTAACATATTTGAACAAATTTCGATTAAGAAATATCTTCAAAATCAAAAAAAAGAGATTTATTTTTAGTTCAGAGAAGGGAGTTGATCTGTGAAAACAAGAAAATTGTTACAGGAATTAGGGTCATGACTGAGAAAAAAAAAAACACTTTCAAATCGTGAAGCATCTTTTCACTATCCAGTAAAAAATAATCCTGAATTCGAAAAACAAACAGATTATTTAAAACGCTTTAAGATTAAGGCCCTTGAAAATGAGAAAATGCAACTTTTCAAGCATGCAGCATTTTCAAGCGGACATTGTCGTTTTGATGGGATAGAAGATGACCACCGTCTCCCTTATAAAAGAGATGTAGATCGTATCGTTCACTCTAAAGCATTTTCTCGTTATGTAGATAAAACACAAGTCGCATACCTTATTGAAAATGATCATATTACTCATAGAAGTTTACATGTACAACTTGTAAGTAATTTTGCGAGAGGTATAGCTGAAATTTTAGCTTTAAATGTAGATCTTGTTGAAGCAATTGCTTTAGGCCATGATGTAGGGCATCCACCGTTTGGACACGAAGGGGAGCGTTATCTTTCGGGATTATCTAAAAAATATACAGGAACAGCCTTTACGCATCCTGTTCAATCAGTCCGTCTATTCAAAGAAATTGAGCCATTAAATTTAGGTTTTGCTGTTTATGACGGGTTTTTATGCCATGATGGCTCAATGAAGAGTGAGATTATTCAACCTCATTTTGGGAAAACCTGGAGTGATCATGAAGAAGAAATTGAAGCTAAGAAAAAAAATGGTGAAATCAATCTTAGTCCAGCTACCCTCGAAGGTGCGTTAGTAAAAATTTGTGATACAATGAGTTATATTGGACGAGATATTGAAGATGCGATTTTTTTGGGTATTTTAAAGCGGGAAGATATTCCTGATTATGGTTTAGGACGGAGTAACCGGGAAATACTGGGTATCTTAGCTCAAGATTTGATTGAGCAAAGCTACGAAAAAGAATACATCACACTTTCTAAAAGAATTAGAGATTCTGTAAAAAAATTGAGGGCTTTTAATTTTCAAAAAATTTACACGCACCCTTTGTTGAAAGTGGAATCTTTAAAAATCCGAAGAAGTTATGAGCAAATGTTTCATTACCTCCTGGAAGATTACGAGAAAAATACAGAGAAAAGTTATTTGTGGAAAAAATTCTTATGGAATAAAGCTACGAGATATCTTGAAAAAACAGCTAGTGGACAAATGGTTGTCGATTACATTGCAGGTATGACAGATAGTTATTTCGTTCGTACTTTAGAAGAAATTTTTGTTCCTCAGCAAATTCGTCTACATGCAATGCAGACATAGTTGATAGGAGAGTTTTTCTGAATGGGAATATTTTGAGCTTGAAGCTATCTCCTGGGGGGGTAATAAAATCAACATTTTTGGTCTAGAGAATGGAGGTCACTATACCTCGAAGTGTTGGTTAAAATAGATAGAAAAATTTGTATCAGCTTCACTATTTTCGCAAGCTCGCTGGGGTCGGAGAAACTCTCTAAATTCAGAGGTTTATTGGAAAAGTGTAATTTGTTAAAATTCATAGCCATGAAACCGATTTATACTCTTATCATTGAAAGTAGTACTACGATGCCAGCAGTGGCTCTCTCTTGTAATGGTCAAATTCAATCTCAATTGAATTTGACTCCAGGCTTTAGCAGCTCTCAGGAGTTAATACCTAAGTTGATGGATTTATTAGCAGGCGAGAATGTTCAAGTGTCCGATATATCTTATATTGGAGTTGGTGTTGGGCCTGGTTCTTACACGGGTATTCGTGTTGGAGTCAGTGTGGCGCAATGCCTGGCTTATGCTTTGTCTCTGCCGCTTTGTGGTATCTGCAGTTTAAAAGCTTTTGTTCCTTCTGAAAACGGTCGTTTTGCTGTTCTTTTTGATGCAAAAGTTGCTGGGGTTTATTACCTCGGAGGTTTTTGTTCAGAAGAGGGAATAATATGGGATGAAGAGCCCCAAGTTTGTTCTCTGGAAGAGTGTGCACATCTATTAGAAAATGTAGATGCTGTTATTGGTCCAGATATTCAAAAAGTTAAAAAAAGAATGGCTACTCACGCGATCAGTGATTCGTTAATGTGGGTGCAAAAAGAGCCTCAGTTAGAGGAAATGCAGCGTGAAGTTGCCAAGAATTTTGCCCAAGGAGATTATAGTCTTGATGGGAAGCTTGAGATTCTATACCTTAGAAAAACTCAAGCAGAATTAGAACGTGATGCGGTGACTTGATTATTATCGGGAGTTTCTGTATTCTCTCCTGTATCCAAAAGATCACCTGCTATTGAGCACAAAAATAAATTAAGGTTAGGAAAGGTCTACATGCCAAGTGTACGAGTACGTCAAGGAGAGCCAATCGACAAAGCCCTTCGAGCTCTCAAAAAGAGATTAGATAAAGAGGGAATCATGAAAGCTCTGAGAGCGCACCGCTTTCACTTAAAGCCTTCATTGAAGAAGCGTGCAAAATCTAAAGCCGCTGCTAAATATCGTCGCAAATAGTTCGTACTCTCGTACGCTTATCTATTGATTGCCGAAGAAGACTGCCTATTGGCGGTCTTTTTTTATTTTAGCAGATTAATATTAAGAGTGCTAAAATTGTCTTGTTTGAATGCTTTCGAGTGTGTTATGATTTAGACAAAATATATAAGGAAGATTAGATTATTATGTCTGAAGATTTTTACCAGATTTTAGATGTTCCTCGTGAAGCTACGCAAGCGGAGATAAAAAAAGGCTATCGCCGTCAAGCTGTTAAGTACCATCCGGATAAAAACCCTGATAATCCGGAAGCGGCGGAGCGTTTTAAGGAAATTTCTGAAGCTTATGAAGTTTTAAGTAATGAACAGAAGCGTCAGATTTATGATCGTTATGGTAAAGAGGCTGCTTTAGGCGGTGGTGCTGCAGGTCATGGTGGCGGTGCTCACTTTAGTTCTATGGAAGAAGCTATGCGCACGTTCATGGGTGCGTTTGGTGGCGGCGGTGATTTCGGTTTTGATAGTTTTTTTGGTGGTGGAGCTGGAGGCGGTGGTCAAAGCCGTGCTCGTAAAGGTGCCAGCAAGAAAGTCGGTCTTGAGATTTCATTTTTGGAAGCTGTTCAGGGTGTAGAGAAAGAGCTTCGTATCACGAATAATGTGAACTGTTCTGCTTGTGATGGTCGTGGTGCAGCAAGTGCCAGTGGGATTTCTCAGTGTTCGCGCTGTAATGGTGCTGGGCAAGTTGTAGAGAGCCGGGGCTTTTTTAGCATGTCCATGACTTGTCCTCAGTGTAATGGGGAAGGGCAAGTTATTAAAGATCCTTGTCCAAAATGTCGTGGTCGCGGAGCTACAGCAGAGAAGCAAACAGTTAAGGTTAAGATTCCTGCTGGTGTGGACAATGGTATGCGTTTACGCATGGCGGGCTATGGTGATGCTGGGCAGAATGGGGGACCTCCTGGGGACTTGTATGTCTATGTTCAAGTTCAGGAGCATGAATACTTCCATCGTGATGGCGACGACATTATTGTTGAGTTGCCTGTTACTTTCGTAGAAGCGACTCTAGGTTGTAAAAAAGAAATACCGTCTTTAGATGGTAATCAGTGTCGTATTACGATTCCTGAAGGAACACAACCCGGAAAGGTTTTCCGTGTTCGAGGTTCCGGAGTTCCTGATCTCCACAGTGGTCGCAAAGGAGATATGCTTGTTCAGGTTATGATTGAGGTACCTACTCGATTGACAGAAGAGCAGAAAGAGATTTTGCGTAGTTTTGGAGGGACAGAAACGGAGGAAAATTACCCAAAAAAAAAGGGGTTTTTCGAACGGTTGAAATCGTTTTTTGTTGGTTAAGACAAATTTTTAATCGTTTCGTTCAGAGAATTAAAGGGTTAGTTTTTATTCGAGATTAACCCTATCTTTTGTTCTCAATAATCTCACCCTCATCTAGTGCACTGGAAGCGTGAATTAGGCAGTCATTGGAGCTTGAAGGTGAAAACTCAACACTAGTGCTCACTTTATCTTGGTGTGCAATATCTAATTCCAGTTCAATACCTTCTTTTTCTAAGATTTCTCGAACTGTTGATAAAGCAACATCTGGGTGATTACATTCTTGAGATAGGTGAGCAAGGAAAACTTTTTTTAGATCAGGATGAGCGATTTCACGTAAAAGTTCTCCGCATGCCTCGTTGGATAAGTGTCCACTTCTACCTAAAACCCTTTGCTTGTATGACATGGGTCTTGGACATGCATGTACCATGCTTGGGCGGTGGTTTGCTTCTATATGTAAATAATCACAGTTTTTTAGTTGATGACGAACTAAGGTTGTAACAAAGCCTAAATCAGTACAAAAACCTAGTTTGACTTGTCCTGTTTTTATGGTGAACATTACAGGGTCCATACAATCATGTTGGACACTAAAAGGGTGGATTTCTAAATCCTTAAACGAAAAAGTTTCACCTGTTGAAAAAATTTTAAATTGAGGAGGTGTTTTAAACTTTTCCATAATTGCTTTTGCCGTTTCTGCATTAGCGCAAATAGGGATTTGATAGCGTTTTGTGAGAACAGGTAAAGCGGACATGTGGTCGTGGTGTTCGTGGGTAAGCAAAATTGCATCGATTTCCTGCATACTTACCCCGATACTTTCCAACCGGGCTTCTAATGCTTTTGTGCTGAGGCCTGCATCAATAATTACTTTTGCCTCCTCACTTACCAAAAGAATAGAGTTTCCTTTTGATCCTGATGCAAGAATAGTAAAACCTGTATTCATTCTTTCTAGTTCTTTTGGTAGAGCCCATGCTTTTGGATAATAGCGAAGACTTTTGGGTCGATCAAATCACTTACGGAATCACCATTTTTCAAAAGTTTTTTCACTAAAGTTGAGGAAGCGTGAGCGGTTTGTGAAGTTTCGTATACTGTAGAAATGAGTTTTTCACCAACTTGTCCATTTAGCAAGGATAAATCATCGCCCTCGCGTAAATTTACAATAAAATGCGAGCTAGGTAGAAGCATGATGGCACCAATCGTACTTTCTGCGTATTTTTCTGGTATAGCAACGCCTTGCATGAAAATTTCCATGCGTTTTTTTCGATTGATTTCTTCTTCATTATCATTTGACGGAAGCCCTAAAGATAAGGCTGTATCTGATCCAATTAAGGCAATCACTTCAATCGTTTCATCTTTCATTCGAACAGAAGGATACCCCCGTATACTCTTTTCTAGATGGATCTTTGTAAGTGCTTCTTGAACTTTCTTAGGAGAAAGATGGGTAACAATAATATTCGGATGCAGAGAAAATAAAGATTCTAGCATTTCAAGGCGAATTGCTAGATCTGCTCGTTTTTTGTAAGGATCTTTGCCCCAAGCAGGGACAATGATCACGTAGTCACAAAGCCCAGCTTTAATGACTCCCTCACAAAAATTTTGATGGCCAATATGGATCGGATCAAAAGAACCTGTATAATATCCTAACTTTTTTCCTTTGAGAGTTTCATCAAGCTCTCCTAAATCAATCATTGTCTCAAGAAGAAGTCCGTAAGATGTAGATGTGATACTTATAAAAAAAACAATCATTCTCCAAAACATTTCTTCCCTCTCTTCCTTGAGTTAATTATATATCATATTGATATACAGAGACTTCGTCAATTGCAAAGGGGGTTCTTTGTGATGATGTTTTTGAGTATCTTTTGTTTTTATAAGTTTAGGGTATGAGCTTCATTGACCATAAAATACAAAATTTTTTAAAGAGGGGATAGACGCAGGCTCAAGAAAGGGCAGGAGGCGCCAAGATGGATATCATCATTGAAGATGCTAAAATGGATTTTGAACTTCCGAATCGTAAAATTAGTTTACGGGAAGTAGTAGACGAAGTGGAGGCATTTCTTTTTAGTGTAGGCAAGGTGCCTGTTTCTTTGAAAATTGACGATAAAGAGTTGAGTCAAGCAGACTTAGAGAGTCGTTTAGATAAGCACTTGAGTGGTAAAGAGACTTTGCACTTTGGCATACGTGAAGTCATTGATTTTGTTATTGATAACCTTAAGGGATCGCAGCAAGCCAATGAGCAAATGCGTAAGATGATCGATACTTTCGCAGATGAAATTTATTCAACGGAAAAGACATTGAATCCAACGACAATGGTAATGGAGTTTAATGAGTTTTTCCAGTTTTGGATTCGTCTAAGAGCTTTAATACCTACAGAAGTTGCTGCGACTAAGTTAGGTGGGCGGACATTTGACGAGGCATTTGAAGACTTACGTGGTTTTTTGCAGGAGATTGTAAATGCAATGGAAGGCAAAGATTATGTACTAGCTGCCGATCTTCTACAGTATGAATTTGCTCCTGTTTTGGAACAGTTGCAAGAAGAGTTGCCTGGTTTGGTAGAAAGAATTTCTGCTAAAATTGACTTAAGTGACGGTCTCTATAAAGGCAACTCTACACCTTCTGAAGAAACTGAAAACAAAGAAGGTTAGTAGGTTATGGCAGAGAGTCAGCACAAAAGTATTGCGAAACTTTACAAGCGTAAGCAAGTAGAGAGTGCAAGCCCTGCTCAGCTTATCGTTATGCTTTATGATGCAGCCCTTGATCAGTTGGGTAAAGCAGAGTTGGCTATGGAAGATACAACTCCTAGGCGTATTGAAAAATATCATAACGCTCTGATTGCTTGTCAGAATATCATTACTGAGTTGATTTCCTCCTTGGATTTAGAGAAAGGTGGAGAAATCGCTACAAACCTATTCAATTTGTATGACTATATGATTTATCGTTTGGTGGATGCAAACATCAAAAAAGATGATGGGTCAATTCATGAAGTGCGGGATCTCTTGACTACATTGAGATCATCATGGGTAGAGATTTTGAATAGAGAAAAGAACGTTAGGCAGCAACCCCCTCCCAATGCGGGACTTAATTTACAAGGCTAGTTTTATGGCGACAGTAAAGCAGTTATGCGATGAAATGAGTAAAGTTGCTGCTGATCTTATCAGCAATGCTACAACGCTTCTTGAGTTATCAAAATCTCCTGATCCAATGGAAGAGATTAAAGAATATCAAGAAAAGCAAGAAGAGTTAGTGGAAGTTCTTTTAGCTCTGGATAAAGAAATTCATGGTTTAGCTGATTCTGAAGCTGATCTATCTGGTTTTTGGAAAGATATTGTAAATAAAATAGATATTTTTCAGCAGATGAACGAGTCATTTGTTAGTAATTTGTCTATAAGAAAAGGATTGATTCGCTTTGAGGTGAATGATCTCCGGCGTACACGTAAAAATCTTAATAGCGTGAAAAAGGTTTACGTGAAGAAAACAGAAAATAAATCAAGAAAGTCAAACGGAAAAATCAATACTTTATCGTAGTAGTATATCTCTGTTTTATATAGGTAAAACAAGCCCATCATAGGCCATATGTACGCTTGCATCGATTTCACACTCGTCTAATATTGTACGAGCTAATGACAGTTTGTCTAGTAAGGTAAGATCGGTTTCTGATGGATCATGATGGGTGATGATCCATTCTTTAACTCCTGTGTATTTTAACAAAGCTGCAGCGTTAGGAATGGAGCTGTGTCCCCATCCTACTTTGCTTAAATAGTCTTCAGAAGTGTACTGAGCTTCATGAACAAGAATATCGCAGCCTGTGTAGAAATTGATCAAGTGACGGTAGTTTTGCACAATAGGGTGTTCTGGTCCTAAGTCATTTGGGTGGCCATGATAGCCTACTAAAAATTCGTTATCTGTCGCATATCCAATTGTCTTGCGAGGAGTTTCAATTTTGAAACATAAAGTAGCTCCAGGATGCATCGCATAATGGTAGTGGATTTTTGTCTCACCAACCTGTATTGGTTCGCCATCATCTAAATCATGGAACACAAATCCAGCTTGCATTTCATCTAAGCGAACAGGAAAGTAGTCATGATCGAGCATGCCTGTAAAAAGTTCTTTAACACTCTTTTTAAAGCCACGAGCAGCGTAAATATTAATGGTAAATTTAGAATCATAAACAGGGGCGAAAAATGGAAAACCGAGTATGTGGTCCCAGTGAGTGTGGCCAATGAACAAATGAATATCTCGAATATCAGAATTCATGATTTCATTGCCTAATTCTCGTATCCCTGTTCCAGCATCAATAACAACAAGTTCATTATTGGTTCGGTGTTCGATACATACAGTGTTACCTCCGTAGCGATAGTATTCTAATCCAGCTACAGGGATAGATCCTCGAGTACCTAAAAAACGAAGGTTTGAAGTACTTTTTCGTACTTGAGGGTTATATAAATTTTCTTCTTTTCCTTTTTGTTTAGCAGCATTCTGAGGAAAAGGACCAACCTCTAGGGCTCCGGTAAAGAAACGACTTACCAAATTTTGTAACAAAGTTGGCTTGAAAGGTTTGATAAGATAGTAGTCAGCCCCTAATGTCACTGCTGCTTGATAATCTTGAATTAAAGCTTTTCCGGTGGAAATAATTACACCGGTATTACGAGTTTTAGGGTTGGATTTAATTGCTTTCAGAATATCGATTCCATGAACAGAAGGAAGCATAAGATCAAGAAACACAAGGTCTGGCTGGAAACTTTCAAGCATTTCTAGGCCTTCTTTTCCATCTCGTGCAATGCGAAGCTCTACACCATCTTGGGAAAGCGCTTCCGTATAAATTTTCTCCATAATCATGGAGTCATCAGTGATCAGAATCTTTTTTGTTTCTTCCCCCATAGGGAAACCTCGCTATACCAGATAGTGGGTAATTAAAGCTCTTTTTTCGTACTCTACCACGAGAGGAAATAAAATCAACTTATGAAAATCGTTTCTTTTTTCTATCTCAGAGGCAGAGCAGGATACTTATGTTTTGTAGAAGCAATACAAAATGTACCCATTAAAAAAAATAAAGCGCTAAATGTAAAAGCATTAGATCGTTTTTCTTGGGTAAGAAAGCGTTCTTTGCGAAGACTAATCAAATCTTGCGTAAGGCTTTCTTCTGAAAAATGACTTGGAGTATAGATAAAGACAGCCAAGACTAAACATGTAATGCTTAGTAAAATAAATGTTACACCACAATAAAAAATACGTCTTAGCCGTTGTTCTTGGTATTTACGCATGTTAGAGAGCCTGTTTAGCTTCGTTTTTAATTATTTTCTTCAGCATAGCGGGAGCTGTGTAGAACTTTTCTTCCTTTGCTTCCTTCAGCTGGACCAATTACCCCTTCTTGTTCCAGTTGGTCCATAATGCTTGCCGCTCGTGCATAACCAATTTTCAGCTTTCTTTGTAAAAAAGTGGTGGAAGCATTTTGAGCTTCAACAACAGTAGTATATGCTTGGTCATACAAGCTATCTAGTTGTTCGCCACCGCCTTGTTTACCCATACCTAAGACATCGTCTTCCATCTGATCAAAAGAAGAAATTAAGTAATGAGTGGGGGACTGGCTACAAATATGTTTGAGCACCTCGTTAATATCTTCATCTCGGATATAAGCTCCTTGAGCACGAGTGAGGTTACTTGTTCCTGGAGGAAGAAAAAGCATATCTCCATTTCCAAGAAGTGACTCAGCTCCGTTTTCATCGATGATAATTTGACTGTTGACTCGACTAGCCACTTTAAATGCGATGCGAGTAGGAAAGTTTGCCTTGATAATTCCTGTAATGACTTCTCGAGAAGGCCGTTGTGTAGCTAGAATTAAGTGAATACCTACCGCACGAGCCATTTGAGCAATTCTTGCAATAGGCCCTTCAATATCGCTCGCAGAAACCATCATTAAATCAGCGAGTTCGTCAATAATTCCCACAATATAAAACATTTTCTCAGGAACATCGATGTCTAAAGTTTCTTCTGTCTCTTTATTGACGGTTCTTTTGTTAAAGGCCGCGATATTACGTAAACCAAGTTGTTTGAGTAGTTCATAGCGACGTTCCATTTCTTTAACCAACCAGTTTAAAGCAGTACATGCACCTGGAGGTTCTGTGATTACAGGAGCAATCATATGAGGAAGTTTACTGTATGGAGTCAACTCAACTTTTTTAGGGTCAACCATCAATAACTTGATTTCATCGGGTTTAGCATTCATGACAATTGACATAACAATTGTATTAATACAAACCGACTTACCTGATCCTGTTGCACCAGCAATAATAAGGTGAGGCATTTTAGATAAATCAGAAATCACTAGTTCGCCATTAACTGCTTTACCTAGAATAATAGGAATCATTAAGCGCTTGCCGCTCTTTTGGTAGCTAGCTAGCATTTCTTTGAAGCTGACTTCTTGTGGACAAGGTGAAGGAATTTCAACTCCCACAGCAGCTTTTCCTGGTATTGGAGCAATGATGCGAATAGATTTAGCACGTAGGTTCAACGCAATGTCGCTTTCCAAAGCTTTGATTTTTTGAACTTTTACTCCTACAGATGGAAGTACTTCAAAGCTTGCAATTGTCGGTCCGCAGTTAATTTGATCTACTTTAGCATCAATACCAAAACTTTCTAGGGTTTCTTCTAAAACAGTCGCTTGATGTTGTAGAACCCTTTTTAAAGAAGATTGTTCAATTTTTTTGGCTGAAGTTAATGAAGACAGAGGGGGAAGTTGGTAGTTTTCAAAATCTCCATTATGTACTGCCTGAGCCATGAGAGCAGCCTGTCGTTTTTCTATAGCTTCAGATTCTTGAGTCTTTCTAGGTGGCGGTTTTATATTTGCTTTCTGTGCTTGAGCTTGTGAGGGAGGAGAAGAAGGTTCTTCTACTTCATCTGTTTCAGATGCTTCAATAAGACGAATTTCTCGTTTCGGGGTTGTTTCTAGATTAGGTCTAGGAGCACTACGCTCAAGCTCCCAAGTTTCAACATCTTCAGCCTGTTCTCTGTTAAGAGCAAGTTTTCTCTCGTCACGTTCTTTACGTCTTTCTTTGTAAGCCGCTACTTGATTTTGTAAGAAAGCTAAAATTTTCCACTCAAATAAAGCTGCGAGGCTAAAGAATGTAAGAGAAGAAAAAATAAGAGCAGTACCTACACGGTTGAATACTCTTAAAAAATTATAGCTTGGGATTTGTTCATAGAGATAGTAGCTTGGCTTTCCGCCTAAATATATTGTCAGTTCACGATCTGCAGAAAAGTGATATTGACTGAGCACTTTATGAGAAAGACCTGCAGCATAAGCAGAAAAACTATCAGCATATACATTAAATAATACAGATAAACTAAAAGTAAGTAGAGCAATATAAGAAGCTTTTCTTTTGAATCCTTCAGGGGGTTGACCAAGAACTTTTTTCCAACCTACCCAAGCTAGGAATAAAAGCGGGATGTATGCTGTTAAACCAAAAAGGAATATATGGATATAAGCCCAAGAGTATCCAGCAAGGCCAAGTATATTAAGCTCAGATTCTCCATGGTGAAACGTACTAATACAAAACCATGTAAGTGCTGCTATCATACAATAAGCTAAGCCCTCTAAAAAAGGACTTATTGGCTTTTCTGAATTTTGTTCTAGTTTCTTTTTACGCTTTTTACGCTGCTTTTTAGACATATTTTATTCACTTGTTCGTGAGAATGAGTGTAAGAATACCAATGACTCCACAATACCATACGAACAGGGTTAATTTCCCCCTTTGAAGAAGAGTAAGTAGCCAATTTAAAGCAAGATAGCCACAAACTGCAGAACTTACGAAAGCAATTAGTGAAGATTTCCATGAAAGATTCGCTACACATTCACAGTGAGTACAAGCTCTTAGTCCTTCTACAAAAACCCCACCCAAAATTGTTGGAATTGCAAGTAGGAAAGAAAAGCGAGCAGCTTCTTGAGGAGACCAAGAAAAGGCTCTCGCTGTAGAAATGGTTAGTCCAGATCGAGAAACTCCTGGAATAACAGCAATTGCTTGAGCGCAGCCAACCACAATAAGTTGCAAAATATACCAGCGAGAACGTGAAGGGTTTGGGTTGATGTCTGTTTTACGTTCACCTAGCGCTAGAAAAGCTGCTGTTAAAAGAAAAAACGCTCCAAGTAACTGCGTATTGTTGATGATGACATTAAGTTGATCTCGCAATAAATAAACAGGGACGAGTGGTAGCATTCCAATAAAAATAAAAAAAACTTGCTTTCTGTTATTGCGCAGAAGGTCACGAATATCTTTGTGAAATACGATAAGGATAGCAAGTAGAGTTCCTAAGTGACAAAGAAGATCGAAAAGTATGTACTTACCTAAATCTTTGTAACCTAAAATGATTTGAGCTAGTTTGAGATGACCAGAAGAGCTTACCGGAAGGAATTCTGTGAGACCTTGCAGCACTCCCATGATCAATGCATCAAGAGAAGACATTACATTCCTACAGTTTGGTACACCCTAAAGAGTGTACCTCACATATACAAGAGATATGTAGGGTAAGGTCAAGAAAAAAGGGCGAAGAACGGGGCTCGAACCCGCGACCCCTGGAACCACAATCCAGTGCTCTAACCAACTGAGCTCCCCCCGCCATTGAAGTACACATTATGCCCTAAATACCCCTATTTTCGTCAAGCTATGTATTTCATGTGAGGTAAACTTGAGGTGCTTGGGTTTTTTAGATGGTTTATTCAAATATTTATTTTTTAGGAGTTTACTCAGCTTCTTCTTTTCTTGCTAGGAGATTTAAAGTCTCTACTCCGAGTGAAAAGGCCATTCCAAAATAGATGTAGCCTTTAGGAACATGAAAACCTAAGCCTTCTGCAACTAGAAATACTCCAATCATCATGACAAACGATAGAGCAAGCATTTTTATTGTAGGGTGCCTTTCCATGAATGTAGAAATATATGCAGAAGATGCAACCATCACAATCATTGCAATGATCATAGCTGCGATAATAACCCAGATTTGTTCTGTAATCCCAACAGCGGTCATAACAGAATCAAAAGAAAAAACAAGGTCAATAAGAACAATTTGGGTGATTGTACTGATAAATCCACCAGTAAATTTTATGAATTCACTTTTTTTATCGCCAGTTACTTCATTATGAATGCCATCGGTGGCTTTGTAGAGTAAAAAAATTCCTCCGCATAACATGAGTAAGTCTTTAGCTGAAAGTGCATTACCCCAAAATTCTATCCAAGGGGCTTTAAGGCCAATGATCCAAACAATACCAAATAACATGGCGATTCTCATGATTAAGGCAAGTCCTAGACCAAGAGTACGTGCTCGCTCACGCTTATCTTCTGGAAGATGATTGACTAGAAGAGCAATAAATATGACATTGTCTACGCCTAAAATAATTTCCAATGCCGTAAGGGATAAAAGACTTACTAAAAATGTATAACTCAATACTAGTTCCATTGGAGTAGCCTGAACATAAGATGTATGAATATAAGTACTTTTTAGTTCATATAGCTGCATCTAAGAAAAAAGCCAAATAACTCTATAAATAACGCCAATTGATTAAAAGTTTTTCATGCTGTTCTAAAGACTCTCTTAGACAAACAATGAATATTGTAAGTATTGAAAGGTAGCTTATGACAAAAATTGGAGATATTTCGTTTATTCTTAAAGCAAAGTCCCAATTTGTAGGGGTATGAGTAACAATATTTAATATTTTTTCTGTGTAGAGTGAATTGATCTTATGTAAGTAAGTCCCCATCAAAGGGGTGAATAGAGCAAGGAAAAGAAGCATTAAAGAAAAGCTGACTAGAAGAGGAAAAAATAAATTGTAAAGGAGACTTGTCCAGGAAAAGCGATGAAAATGAAAAAGAACAAGAGGAAGAGTAAAGCAATTAACGGCGATGCTAAGGGCTAGAGCATTGCGTAAAAATTGTAAGATCAAGCAAGCGATTTGATCCATTACTTGTATCTGTACACAGTATGTAAAAGATCGCTGAGGAATAATTCTCCGTAGTAGATATTCGCAAGGTTGGTGCATGAGTAGAATGGCAGCAGTGGCAAGAAAGCTAAATTGAAAGCCAATAGATAAACAAGCTTGAGGTCTTATAAAGAGTATGAAGATCATAGCAATCCCTAAATTATTCAGAGCATATGCAGGTCTTGAGCGTATTTGACTTATTTGAGCTAGGCAGACCATGCACCAAGCTCGCTCAATAGATGCGCTGCTACCCAAGAAAAGAAAATAGAGAGTGAGTAGGGTAAGAGTGAGTGAGCGTTTGATTGAGATTGGAAGGAAAAGGCTAAGAAAATTCTCAAGTAAAAGTGCTAATAGAGCAAAATGAAAGCCGGATACAACCAATATATGTTGTAGACCAAAACGTCTAAACTCATAAGTAAGGTAGTCTCCTCCAGGATCTGCAAGAGCTAAAGAGTAAAGGAATTGTTGAGTGTATTGGTTTTTTGTTGAAGAAGAGATTTTTTCACGAACCCAATCACCACAAATTTTACGCCATGATGCTAGGCTGAATGTATAAGGAATACTTTTCCAGTTTCTACTTGCCGAGGGGTAAAAGAGATAAGTATCGCCTTGTTTTTGAAGTGTTCCTGGGATTCGATAGGCTTTTCTTAAAGAGGGAATTTTTTGAGTTTTTCCAATTAATACAGTTGCTTGAAAGTGATGGCCGTAAGCTTTTTCTTTTTGTGAGTAGGGGGAAAAGTATCGAATAGAAGCTTGTAGTGAATTGTATTTGCTTCGTCCTGGTTTTTCACGAATTTTGATGGGATAGACCCAAGCCTCACCTTTTACTTTTTCTTCTTCTAATTCAGGCTCTTGAAAAGCGTTGAATACATAAATAGCTGTTAATGCTTGTATGCTAAGTAGAGTAGTAAGTTTTTGCCAAGAATTCAGAAAAGGAAAAAGAAATAAGAATTCTACGAATAAGAGGGAAAGATTAAAGCTTAAACAAGCGTAGGTTCCGAGAAGGACTGCACAGGCATAAAGTAATGCAGGATATTTTTTCCAAAAACTTCTAAGTAAAAAAGTTAACTGTCTTATTTCAATATACATATGAAAACAGAGTTGCCGTGATGGGTCACTCTATCGTTTAGAGGCTTTTATCGCAATGGTAAGAGAGATTATCTCTTGATCATTCTATCGTTTAGAGTAAACGGACCACAGAGCCGCTAAGATCACAGAGGAAGATAAAGAGATAGCTCTCAGTGAACTCAGTGACTCAGTGGTAACTTATTCAGAGACTATCTCTCGGTTATTCTATCGTTTAGAGTAAATGGAGCACAGAGCCACTAAGATCACAGAGAAAGATGAAGAGATAGTTCTCAGTGATCTCATTGACTCAGTGGTGAGTTATTTAGAGATTATCTCTCGATTATTCTATCGTTTAGAGTAAACGGACCACAGAGCCACTAAGATCACAGAGAAAGATGAAGAGATAGCTCTCAGTGAAGTCAGTGACTCAGTGGTAACTTATTCAGAGATTATCTCTCGGTCATTCTATCGTTTAGAGTAAACGAAGCACAGAGCCACTAAGATCACAGGAAAAAATGAAGAGATAGTTCTCAGTGAACTCAGTGACTCAGTGGTAACTTATTTAGAGATGATCTCTCGGTCACTCTATTATTTAGAGTAAACGGACCACAGAGCCATTAAGGTCACAGAGGAAGATAAAGAGATAGTTCTCAGTGAACTCAGTGACTCAGTGGTAACTTATTTAGAGATGATCTCTCGGTTATTCTATCGTTTAGAGTAAATGGAGCACAGAGCCACTAAGATCACAGAGAAAGATGAAGAGATAGTTGGTACAATTCACTAACATAGGTAACAGATTGATTCACTAACATAGGTAACACTTTTGCGATAAATTTATAATAGGCCATGGCAACTAAAACAAGAGGTACCCATGGCCTGGAG
>PAQS01000016.1 GCA_002709385.1 Waddliaceae bacterium | reverse complement strand
TGTCTAAAGTCACTTGTTGAAGGAGCTCGTTTAGTCATGCCTATCAATACTTAAAAAATTTGGGTAATGACAAGGGATTCATCCCGGGGTAGTCTATAGATTAAATGCTCGCGCCGGTAGTAGTATGACTTTTAATGAGGAATCCATGTGATAGGAGACTTAGTTTCGATATGTTGTTTTGGATGGCCTACAGGGATCAAAATGAAACGATAAGGAGTGTTTGCCTTAAGGTTTTCAATCAATTCCTTCTCAGAAACTTCAATTCGTGCTCTGTGTCCATCTGCCAACGAAATCGTTTTATGTTCCAGCTCAACAGTCTGTAGCATGTAATCACTCACTTCACTAGCAAGAAGACGGTACTCCTCATAATAAGGATGAGTATTGATCTCTATATGCAAGGTATGATCTTCAAATATTCCGTTATGCACAAAAGAAGGTGGGCGTCTAGGTAGATCAAACTTAGGTGACTCCAAGCCTGTTCCTGAATCAATAATTCGAACTTTTACAGAACCCACAGCGTGACTAATTTCTAACCAATAAGGAAAATAAGAAGGGTAACGATCGCTGTCTTGTGGAATGTAGATTGTTACATCTCTACCAGCTAGGTCTGTTCCATCTTTTGGCCAAGTCGTACGCCACGCATCAAAGGGAACACCCTTAATAAACTCTCCATTGACGCGCATAGGTGGATTCCATGGTTTCCGCGCGTCTTTATAGCTTCCTCCACTACGAGGACCAATTTTCTTACGCTTATCCATAGGAATCTTATTGAACTTCATGTTCAATAAAACAGAAATAAAATTGTCTTCCGAAGGAATATCCTTCCAGCCATTCTGTGTAAACGAGAAAAACTCTAGAATTCGACCACTTGTAAGGCTCACCTCATACATAATCCAAGAGCTATGGCTAGGAGCGCCTTCTTGAACCCAAGCTGCCCAATTCACATCATTTCGAGGTGCCAAGTGCGAAGGAATAGAAATTTCCTCGAAAACCACTGTTTTTTCACTTTTACTATGAATATGAATCAGGGTAATGTTCTTTCTCTGACTGGTGACAATGAAATCACCTTTTTTTGCCTTACGCAAATTTCTACGAAGAAAATCTTCCCCATGTTCTAGAGAACCATCACTTACATTATCCTCATCAGAGGAAACATTATATCGGTTTCTTAGGTCACGACTTTCAAAAAAATCTTGAGAGCTCAAAAGATTCGCAGCAAACAAAAAAAGAAATAAAAAGTGGAGAACAGGTGTATTCATATGATAAATAAAACTCGACTATTTATTTTATAGTATAGTCGATTTTCTTCTATATGGCTACAGGTGTGTGATGAATATCCTTATCGCTCCTCAAAGTTTCAAAGGTACTCTTTCTGCTATTGAAGTAGCAGAAATGATCACTGCAGCAGTACATACTCTTAATCCTAATTTACAATGCTTAGAACTTCCAATAGCAGATGGAGGCGATGGAAGCTTACAGGTATTGTTAAGAACACAAAAAAAATATTGGCTGCGAACAGGAGAAGGAATTAACCCTTTTTTAGAACATAGAAATATCAATTGGGCGGAAAATACAGAAGAGAAAAAGGCCTTTCTCGAATCGGCGTCTATTATAGGCTTGGCTCAGCTTAACGAAGAACAAAAAAATCTGAGTAGCGGAACCTCGTATGGTGTAGGTAAGTGGATTAAAGACAGGATTGAAGAAGGGCTAACTCGTTTATCTATTGGACTCGGGGGAAGCGCTACAAATGATGGGGGAGCAGGAGCATTACAAGCTCTTTCTTATCAACTTCTTGATTTCCAAGGAAAACCTCTAGGTCCAGGACCTATTGAGCTCTTACATCTAAAAGAGATAAAGCCTCCAGTAATGATAGAGAAAGAAGATATAGAAATTACAATACTCTGCGATGTGCAAAATCCTCTTATAGGAAATGAAGGAGCAACAAGAATATATGGAGAACAGAAAGCATCAAAGAATGATGACCTTAAGAAAATAGAAGAAGGCCTAGAAATTTTTGCTGAAATTGTTGCTCGAGACTTAGGAAAAAAAATCGATACATTTCCCATGGGAGGAGCCGCAGGAGGCTTAGCAGCAGGCTTAAGCATTTTGCCAGGAAGCAAATGCATAGCAGGTGCTCAATACTTTTTAGAAGAACTTGAATTTCGCAAGTATTTGAAAAATAGTGATTTGTTAATTGTTGGAGAAGGCCAAATAGATAAGCAAAGTAACTATGGTAAGGGAACTGTGGCAGCTGCGCAATTAGCCCAAGAACTAGGAGTCCCTTGTATAGCTGTAGTAGGACAAAAAAAAGGGGAAAATAACCCGTGTTTTCAAGAAGTACTTGCCGTAAGAGACCTTTTTAGTTTTCAAGAGTCTATGAAAAAACCAAAGCATTGCTTGTTAGATCTTCTATTGAAAAAGCTTGCTCCTTTTATTTCCGTCATAAAATAATTGATTTTGTTTCTTTGTTCCCAATAAATACTGTGGTATAGGTGAAGTAGAGCTATGTGATAAGGAATAATCTCTTCATGTCTACTCGTTTTTCTATATTCTTATTTTTCTTCTTTGTATTTGCTTCAGGAATCTATTTTGAATTGCATGCAAACGCTACGGTAGCTGGAGTTTTAGATAAAGAAAACCCTTTGCCGGAAGATTTAGATTTAGAAACACGCAATCAAATCAAAGACTTAGATAAAGACATTCAAGCCAAAGATCAAAGTCGTCGTAAGTTTTTAGGCCAAGCTCGTTTCCATGAAAGAGAGGCTTGGCGTTTACAACGCTTTGATATTCTCCGCTCTCGCTATGAAATGGATCTTTCTCGAGGATATCGTGAAAAGGCAGTAAAGCTTGGTGATGAGTTGGAGCTTCTTTTAGAACAGCGCCGACAAATGATCATGCAAGATCAAAAAAAAGTAAAAATTAAAGAACCTCTTAAGAAGAAAGAGGTAAAAGCAAAACCCGCAGCAGTTCCTGTTGATACCCCAAAAAAAGAAGCTAAATCCCAAATAAAAACTACTGTAGAGCCTATAAAAGAGAATCCAAAAGAGATTCTTGAGGAATTACCTGAAGAAACAAGTGAAGAAATAGAAATTCTTGATTCTGAAGAAGAAGTAAATTCTATTGAGCTAGAAGAGTTTCCTATAGTAGACAAGCCTGCTTATTCAAAGAAAAAGAATTCAGATACTTTATTAGATATCGAAGATTTTTTACCTTCTATTCAGCCATTTCCTGGTGAGTAAATAAAACTATAAAGTTTTTATAAAAGACATGTGCTTTTTTTTGTTTTTAAAAAAAAGTGTCTTTTTTTTCTTTAAGTAATAAAATATTTAAAAGTGAAATTAAAAAATAAATAAAAAGGATTTTTATGTGTTCAGACTCTGTAAATCCATTAAACAATAATGAACATATTCCAATGCAAGAGGGGCATAACATAGAGGAAGGTAATTGGAAATCTGACTGGAGTGTTCTTGATGGGGCAGAGAAAATAAAAAGCACTGAGTTGATAGGTACCGTCTATATAGGAGGGAAAGAAGAACTTGGAGATGGGGGGAAAAAAAGGGATGTTAGTTTATTGCAGATCATTAAGGTCCAATATACGAAAGATGGAAAGACAAAAACAGTATTTCTAACCAAGACGAACCGGCAAAATTATTTAAGATGGGATTCTAATAAAGAGTCTCCTAACCTAGCTCGTATAGCCGAAAATTGGGGAAAAGAACGTGCTAGAGACTCTAAGAGTCTTAAAAAAGCCCCTACTAAAGCTGGTAATGTAAAAAGTGATGAAGATAAAGCACTCAAAAAAGCAGCTTACAACTTTATTCAGGCTTATCAAAAAGAAAATTTTTCTAAGTTCTTATCTAAAAAAGGCATTAAGCCAGAAAACCTAGAAGATGGAGAAGTATCTGGGGCGATTATTCATGGAAAAGCTTTTCGAAATTTAACTGAAGCAGGTGGTTCTATTAAGGATTTAGTTGATCGAGTAGAAAAAACTGAAGATTTTGATGAATTACTGACAATTTATAATAATCTACAATTACGCTCAAACTATCATCAAAGTGGATTACGTGGACAAGTTTCCAAAGTCGTTTCTCAATTTAAAAATAAATTCTCCCCGAATCGAGAACGTAGAGGTTTTAGTAGTTCTGTAGATTTAGCTAATCAAATAATAAAGAAAAGAATTGAAAATGTTGTAGGTAATCGGAATTTACAAGATATTTTGTCGAATACCAATCCTAAATTGGCGCAGGATAGAATTATGGCAGCAATGCTTTCGCCAGGATTTAGCTTGGATTTAGACAAAGTTACGTCTCAAGATTTGAATGACTTTAAAAATTATATCGACAGTGAACAAGGGAAAGATTTTCTATCAGAGTTTAATAAAATAGTTGAAAAAAAACAAGAAATAGGCAGAGAGTTCTCTAGCCAACTAAGAAAGGCAATTACAGATTTTGAAAAAAATCAAAGAGAGATACAAAAAGAAGTTACAGAGGATAATAAAGTTATTATAGATCTTGAAAAAAAACAAGAAAGTAAAATAAAAAACAGATATAATTCTCTTCTAGAGAAAATAAACGATATAGAAATAGAAATATCATTATTTTCTTTGACTGGTACAATAGATGAAGCAAAAGCTGAATCTCTATATACCTTGATTTCAGGCTCTCTTCGAAAAGATTTACATAAAGATGATACTTCTGCAGGAGATTCTTTTGGAATAAATGTAAGTTCTTTAGTAAACAATCATTCAGCACAAAGTAGAGAACAGAATAAAAAATTATATAAAAATTTACAGGTTCTTTCTGCAGGAAAAGAGAAAGTAGATTCTTCATTTAATAATACGCCTAAGAGGCTTGTGACTTTAGTTTCTGGTAATCAAATAACGAAATTACGTGAGTCTTTGGAGTTAGATAGTGATTTAACTGAGGAAGAAGGAAAAGCCCTAGATTTAGAAATTCAGACAGAAGCAAATAAACCAGGAAAAAGTAAGAAAATTAACGGGACAGAAAAAGATAGTTACGAATCACTGTTTAATAATGCTAGTTCTAAACCAAATGAAGAGCGGCACAAGAGTTGTGCTATTGAAGTAGAAGAGTTTAAAGGTTCTCAAGAAGAGTTGCTCCAACAAGAGCCTAGACGATTTACTTATGGAAGTGCAACTACGCCTGCAGAAAAAACCAGCCTACTTTCTTATTCAACACAATCTGAAAATTTAGGAGTTTCTCACATAAATGGATCTATACGTCAAGGTTTTCAACATCGTGGTATAGGGTGCGAAGACCGTATGATCATATATGAACATAAATTGAATGTGGATGATAAAGAAGTGCCCTTTTTGATTCCAGCTGTTATTGATGGTCATCATGGAAAAGATGTAGCACATAAAGTTCAAGAAAAGCTTCCAAAGAAGATTATTGAGAAGTTAGAAAACTCTTTGTCCAGTATTCAAAATCCTAGTCAAAGAACGGAAGCTATTCGTGGGGCTATAAAAAAGGCTTTTTATGATTTAGGATCAGAGCTTAAAAGTGAATCAAGTGGTGCAGATGTCTGTTGTCCTGTGCTTTTTAAAGGAGAAATATTTTGTGCTAATTTGGGAGATTCAAGGGCGTGTATATGGGAAACTGGGGACGCATCTTCTGTCGAGTTTCTTAGTAGAGATAGTTCTCATGATGATTTATCTCAATCTAGAGCTGCTGCCATGGAAGGACAAACTTTTTGTTATAGTCAAAATAAACAAGAATGGCGTGCAAGGCCTGTATTAAAAGGGTTAGCAGGAGAGGAGGGAGGGATTCCTTCTTCAAGATCTTTGGGTGATGCTCAATTTAAAACAATTTTTACTCCAGAAGTATCCTCAAGACGCTTAGAACCAGGAAAAAAGTATCGTATGGCTGTTTTTTCTGATGGTATATCGGATATACTTAGTGCAGAAACTCTTTCCAAATTTATCGATGAGGGCTTATCTCAAGGAAAATCAGCAGAGGAAGTGAACGTAGAGATAAATCAAAAATTAAACAACATGAATTTTGGCAAAGAAACTCCACTGGCGAATTTACTTAAAGAAGGTGATGATAGAACCTTAATCATCGTTGAATTCACAGTTCCTCCACTAGATGATGTAGAGGATTGATGCTTTTTGCCAATGAGGCAAGCTCTGTTGTTGTACTGCCTTTTTCTATAGCAGATACAATGGCAGAGCCTACAACAAAACCGTCAGCAAGTTCTAAAACTTCGTGAGCCATGTTTTTTTCTGAGATGCCAAAACCACTCATGATAGGTACAGAGCATATCTGACGAATCTTCTCGACGTTTTTTGCAAAATCAGCAGGAAGAGACGACTTTTCTCCTGTGACCCCTTTTCGCGATACGTAATAAATACAAGATTTCGCACGACTACTTAAAAACTCAAGACGCTCTTTGGAGCTTGAAGGAGTTGCGAGTAAGACTAATTCTAAATCAATAGCATCCGTTATTTGCTCAAAGGGTTCAAGTTCTTCGAGTGGAGCATCTACAATCAATAATGCGTCACAGCCACATTGTTTGGCTTGAATGAGAAACTCTTCACCTGCCTGTAGAATAGGGTTACAATATGTAAACAAGATAATCGGTATGGCCGATTTTTCTCGCACTCTTTGAAGAATGGTAAGAATATCAGCCATTACAAAACCACGATCAAGAGAACGTTGCATGGCTCGTTGAATGACTGGACCATCTGCTACAGGATCACTAAATGGAATGCCAAGTTCAATGATGCTCACTCCTGCAGACTCCAGAGCTAATATGGCCTCTACAGTATAGTCAATAGATGGATCTCCTGCGGTGAGGTAGGCGATGAAATTGGAGCCTTTTTCCAAAGTGTTGCGCAGTTTAGACACCTTTGTCTCCTTTCAATAGATGATCAAACAACTGAGGAAGGTCTTTGTCTCCTCGTCCAGATAAATTAATCACAAGAATTTTATCCTGTGCGCAATTACGGTACTCTCTTAGTACATAGGCAAGAGCATGGCTACTCTCTAAGGCGGGAATGATTCCTTCAAGTTTCGAGAGTATTTGCATGGCTTCTACAGCTTCTTGATCGTTTACTGATCGGTATTGAGCTCGACCAGAATCATGTAAGTAGGCGTGTTCTGGTCCCACAGAAGGATAATCTAAACCAGCTGAAACTGAATGGGTCTCTTGAACTTGTCCATTTTTATCTTGTAGAAGGTAACTATAAGCTCCATGTAGAACTCCAGGACACCCTCCTTGAAAACGAGCAGCATGTTCTCCGAGTTCTTTTCCCTTTCCACCAGCTTCTACTCCAATAAGTTCTACTTCTTTTTCTTCTACAAAAGGAGCAAAACAGCCAATAGCATTAGAACCACCACCTATGCAGGCTACAATACAATCAGGCAAGCGATCAAAGCGTTCGAGGCATTGCTCTCGCAACTCGTTTCCAATTACAGATTGAAATTCTTTTACAATTGTAGGGAAGGGATGAGGACCTAGCGCAGAGCCAATACAATAATGTGTATCCTCAAAACTAGCGGCCCAATCGCGGAGCGCTTCATTCACAGCATCTTTTAAGGTACAAGATCCATTGTCAACAGACCGTACTTCAGCCCCTAGCAATTGCATGCGTTTGACATTGGGTTCTTGACGCAGGGCATCAACGCTTCCCATGTATACGACACATTCAAGCCCTAAATAAGCGCAAGCTGTGGCGCAGGCAACCCCGTGTTGTCCGGCACCAGTTTCTGCAATAATCCGTGTTTTTCCCATTTTCTTTGCAAGGAGACACTGCCCAATTGCATTATTCAGCTTATGAGCGCCTGTATGTAGAAGGTCTTCTCTTTTCAGAAAAATTCTTGGTCCTTCAAGATAAGCGGAAAGTCGCTTTGCTTCTGTAAGAGGAGTTGCTCGTCCTGCATAGTTTCTCAGAATTTCTCCGAGTTCTTTTTGAAAAGAGTCCGACGCTAAAATATTTTGCCGTGCTTCTTCTAGCTCTTGCAATGGCTGAATTAAAAGCTCTGATACATAGCTACCGCCATATGCTCCGAAATGTCCTTTTTTCACTGCCTGTATTGCCATTATCCGGCTCTCACAATATCTATAAATTCACGAACAAGTTCTAAATCTTTGATCCCTTTCGTAGGGCCTTCTAGTCCTGAACAGAGATCGATTGCATAAGCTTGTTTCTGCCTTACAAACTCTCTGATATTTTTTTTGTTTAAGCCTCCGGCAAGCATGATTTGCTTATTTTGGGGAAGCTCTAGGTCTTTCCATTCACAAGTGGGACCTTTCCCTGGACTCCGATCAAGAAGAAAGCAATCAGCAAAAGCTTCAACTTGGCTCATAAGAAGCGATGGTTTTAAATCATGAATGTGGATTTGCATGACATCACTTGGAAGAAATGGCGCTTGTCTGAGTCCGTTTTCCCCATGCAATTGAACAGCTTTCGCTCCACTAGTCTCCAAATACCCCAAAATAAATTCTTGTTCTTCATCAACAAAAACAAGAACGACTTCTTTGTTTTCTTTACGTACTGCTTGCGTAATTTCCGCAGCTCTTTCTTGTGATACGAAACGGGGAGATTTAGAAGAACAGAGCACTCCAATAAAATCCGCTCCTAAAGCAGCACAAGACTGGGCGTTAAGAGGACAAGTACAACCGCAAATCTTGATCAAGCACATGATTTTTCTACCCCTTTACGAAGAACAGAAATTTGCTTTTTAGGGTCCTGAGACTGGACCAGTCCTTGTCCTACTAAAATACCGTCATAAGCAAGATCCTGCATCCGTTGAGCATCGTACTCGTTAAAAATTCCCGATGCAGAAACACAGATACAATCTTCAGGAATTTCTGAGCGCAAAATAGCAGAAGTATTTAAATCAACTTCTAAGCTATCTAGATTGCGGTTATTCACCACAACTACTTTTGCTCCTGCTTGAATAGCGATGTTTAACTCAGGAAGGTTCTGCACTTCTACAAGAGCTTCTAATCCCATTGCATAAGTATACTCCAACATTTTTCCTGTGCGTTCACCAAGCAGTTTTACAATCAATAAAACCGCAGATGCTCCTGCTTCTGCCGATTCTACGATTTGCAGAGGGGAAAGAAGAAAATCTTTCCGCAATACGGGAAGCTGAGTGTTTTGAGCGATCAATCGCAAATCCTCTAAGCTTCCATTAAAATATTGCTTTTCAGTAAGTACAGAAATGGCAGCAGCGCCACCTTCTTCATAAGAGCGCAATAGCTTTAAAGGGTTTTGAATAGCAGCAAGTGTACCTTCTGATGGAGAGGAGCGTTTGATTTCTGCAATAAGCGACAAGCCTTCTTCTCTTAGAGATCGAGCTAGAGAAGGGCGCTTTGTTTTGAGCTGCGTGATTTCTCTTTCTTTCACGGCAATGATTTTATCGAGAAATTTAAGCGACATGTCTTGTCTCCTTATGTTTCTCTTCTTTGCCATATAAAGCGAGCTTCTGTAGTAAATCGAATGCAGCACCTTCTTCATGTTTTTGCCGAGCAAGTGCAATCCCTTCTTCAATCGAAATGCAGTGTTCTGCTAGGTAAAGTCCTACCCCCGCGTTTAAAATAATGGCATCGGCTTTTGGACCTTTTTCCCCTTGAAGAACTTTTTCTAAAATGCGTGCATTATTTTCTGGATCAGCGCCACGAAGCTCTTCAAGAGTACAAGGTGAAAAACCAAGCTTTTGTGGATCTAAAACGAATGGTTTTATGCTCCCATTTTCTAATAAATAGCCTTCCGCAATGCCCATGGGACTAAGTTCATCACTGGTACAACTATGGAAAACATAGGCACGCTTTACGTTTTGGTAAGTTAAACTTAATGCAAGCTTGCGGACTTGGTGCTTATCAGCTACACCTAGGACTAAGTACTCTGCTCCAATAGGATTCAATAGAGGCCCTAATAAATGTAAACAGGTACGTATCCCCATGGATTTGCGCAAAGGACGCAAGGTTTTGAAACAAGGGTGGTAGTTTGGAGCGTAGAGAAAGGTAAAACCATACTCTTCGAGACAATCCAGAGCTTCTTCACTCTTCAGATCAATGGGAACCCCCATGGCTTCTAAAACATCTGCCGATCCACAAGAACTCGATACAGATCGATTGCCGTGCTTAGCCACTTTCGCTCCACAAGCAGCAGCCAATAAAGCAGAAGCAGTGGAAATATTGATCGTACTTAAGCCATCTCCACCTGTACCAACAATATCCAATAATCCGGGTCTCCGTTCGATAGATGACATTCGCTCTCGTAAAATACTGACAAAAGAAGCAAGTTCTCTAGCTGTCTCACCTTTTGCCTTAAATAAAGCCAAAAAAGCACTGCTTTGAACAAGTTCTTCACCTGAAAGCAAGTGTTCCACTGCAAATTTAAGCTCAGAATGATTCAACTCTTCACGTCTCAATAACTTATTTAAAAGCTTATTCATTTTCTTCATCTCTCTTTTGTAATGTTGATATGGTGTAACGATATATCATTACAAAAATTTAGTCTACTTTTTTTTGCATGGAGCCATAGGCTTGGCTTAGGTAGAATGGAGAGACTTACAATCACGACTTTGGCGAGATAATGACAAATTTTTTATCTAATTATGGAACCTCTCTTTCTTTGTTTACTGATTTTTATCAGTTAACGATGGCCAACGCGTATTGGAAGTCTGGTTTAGGGAGTAAAGAAGCTGTATTTCACCTCTATTTTCGGCAGCACCCATTTCAAGGGGGCTATGCTATAGCAGCGGGGCTTGAATATGTAATCGATTATATTGAGCGTTTTCGCTTTGATGAATCGGATTTAGAGTACTTATTAAGTTTAAAGCAGCCTGATGGTGATGCTTATTTTTCTGAAGGATTTATTGATTACCTGAGAAAGATGCGTTTTTCCTGTGATATTGATGCGATTCCAGAAGGAACGGTTGTTTTTGCACAAGAACCAATGCTGCGAGTGACAGGTCCAATTATCCAATGTCAGCTTTTAGAAAGTGTTTTATTGAATATTGTAAATTTTCAAACTCTCATCGCTACAAAGGCTGCTAGAATGTGCCGAGCTGTGGGAGATGATGGAGTGCTTGAGTTTGGTTTGCGACGTGCACAGGGAATTGATGGGGCATTGACTGCTAGTCGCGCTGCTTACATTGGAGGCTGCTCTGCTACATCGAATGTTTTAGCTGGAAAGCTATTTGGAATTCCTGTGAAAGGGACAATGGCACATAGCTGGGTTATGGCTTTTGATGACGAGTTTGAGTCTTTTCAAGAATATGCTCGCGCTATGCCAGGGAATTGTGTGTTTTTGGTAGATACCTATGATTCAATCAAAGGAACAAAAAAGGCGATTGAAGTAGGGAAATGGTTACGCGAGCAAGGAAAAGAGTTTTTAGGAATTCGTTTGGATTCAGGAGACTTAACACACTTGAGTCGAGAATGCCGAAATCTATTAGATGAAGCTGGTTTCCCAGAGGCCAAAATTTTTGCCAGCAATGATCTAGATGAATACTTACTGGAAGACTTGAAACAGCAAGGAGCGCAGATTGCTGTATGGGGAGTAGGTACACGATTAGTAACAGCAAAAGATCAAGCTGCTTTAGGTGGAGTGTATAAACTGTCAGCTATTCGAAATCCAGAAGGGGAGTGGCACCCAAGGCTCAAGCTTTCTGAGCAAATCAGTAAAGTATCAACTCCAGGTGTTCTCCAAGTGCGCCGTTGGTATTCGAACGGCTTAGCTGAAATGGATGTGATTTATGATGAATCGCAGGACAATGATGCTCTTAATTTTGCCATTGATCCTATGGATGTGACGAGGCGAAAGAAAGCTGCTAAAGAATGGACGTACGAAGACCTTTTACAACCCATCTTTAGAGCAGGAAAATTGTTATATAAAACTCCCAGTCTAGAAGAAATTCGTGAACGTGTTCTTCGTCAAATGGAATGCATTCACTATGGCGTACTGCGCTACATGAACCCCCATCAGTATGTTGTAGGACTAGATCCTAAATTACATGCTCTGAAAATCCAACTTATTACGAAAATAAGAGAAAAAAATGAGCTAAGTGATGACTAGGGAAATCGAGATGCGAGCGCTTTTATTAGTTGATATTCAGAATGACTTTTTGCCAGGTGGAGCTTTAGCTGTTCCACATGGAGACGAGATTGTTCCTATAGTAAATAAGATAATGGAAAAATTTGACTACATTGTTGCTTCGAAAGACTGGCACCCTGAGGGACATGGAAGTTTTGCTACTTCTCATCCTAATAAACAGGTAGGGGAAGTGATAGATCTAAACGGACTCCCACAAATACTCTGGCCTGTACACTGTGTACAAAATACTGAAGGAGCAGATTTCGCTCCTTTACTAGATAAAGAGAAAATACAAGAGCTTGTTTTCAAAGGCTGTGATCCAAGCGTTGATAGCTACAGTGCATTTTTTGACAATGGGCAGCGACAAAAGACAGAGCTAGACTCTCTTTTAAAAAAGAAGGGGGTAAAAGAACTGTATGTACTTGGGCTTGCTACGGACTACTGTGTAAAATTTTCTGTTTTAGATGCAGTCAACTTAGGTTATCAAACTTTTTTAATTGAAGACGCTTGTCGTGGTGTAGATTTGAAAGAGGGAGATACTCCCGCCGCAGTAGAAGAAATGCGTCAAGCGGGAGCCAAAATTATTCATTCTGCAGATTTATTATAAAACCGAAAAAGCGATTCCCATAATAATGGTAGGGATGAATGCTGCAGCAAAAAGAAGGGGTGGTTCAATCCCTTCTTTGAAATAACTTCTCAGAATAGATTGCCCTGCTGGGTTAGGAGCGTTAGCAATAACGGTAAGACCACCACCTGTAACGGCTCCAGCAACAACGGTATATTTCATTGCCGGACTAAAGTTTGGAATCAATGTGGT
Organism: Waddliaceae bacterium; assembly: GCA_002709385.1. Taxonomy (GTDB): domain Bacteria; phylum Chlamydiota; class Chlamydiia; order Chlamydiales. The sequence goes on along the minus strand of PAQS01000016.1, from coordinate 112,733 downwards.
AAGGTAGGTGATAGCGGCATTATCGTTAAAAGCGGTCAGCGCAATAGAAGAAATCATTAAAACCCCTTCAGTTAAGCCTCCAAGAATAGAAGAAATCCACCAACTTTGTAGTCCACCATGAATAATCAATCCAGCAAGAAAACATCCCACAAGTAAGGGCGTTTTCAAGGAAAGAAATGTTTGGTGTTGGACTGTTGCTTGGTAGAAGCCGAGGAAAAGCAAGAAGGAACCAATGAAAATTGCTGGACTATGACCGTTGAAAACTACCCATGCAAGAGCGACCAAATGGATGATTGTAATCCAAAGAGGGACGCTGCGCTGTTCTTCTCTCTGATGCTTGTTTGCAGAACGAGCATCTTGTGCAGTCTTTAATTCGCCAAGTTCTTTCTTGAAAATTAAGTAATAAAGGCCGGTAGAAACGAAAATACCTAAAGCTGCTTTCCAACCAAAGTTAGCCATCATAAAAGGAGTTGTCCAATGCCATGCATGAGCAACCATGAGTACAGGAGGAGCTGCAAAATGAGTAAGAACGCCCCCAACCGAAATATTTACAAACAAAAGCCCAAGGGTAGCGTAGGAAAGTCTCTTGCTTGGACGAAGACGGTAAATGTGTTTACCTAGAAGAAGGGCTGAAATTGTCATAGCCCCAGGCTCAGTAATAAAAGAACCAAGAAGAGGTCCTACAATTAAAATACTCAACCACCATGCAGCTGGAGTATGCTTGCCTAAACCTGCAATTTTTTCCATGGCTTTTTCAGCGAACTCAATCACAGGACGAGTTGAGGCAATCGTCATGATAATCACAACAAATAGAGGCTCTGTATAGTTCCTAGTATTGATATATTCAGCAGCAGTTTCGTAATCATAATAAAAGGTCATCATCCAAAATAAAGGAACAGACCAGATTAAAAAAATAATTTCAACTTCACCTAAAAAGTGCATGATCTCTGAACGACAAGACACCCAACTACTGTGTGGATGATCATCTGGAAAGCCTTTTTCTATTCGATGCTTTTCTTTCATCCTATGAGCGATCAAAGTAAAGCGATTGGCTGAAAATGTATGCAAAATCGCTAAAACAAAAATTCCTAACGAAACCAAGTTGAAAGGTTGAACATTGATTCGGTTCAATAGACGATCCCAAGAAGAAGCAATATGATCGTCGTGATAAGCCTCTGAAGACTCAATCAATGCAGATACGGCAGAGCTACCATGGCTAGGATCACTTGCGCATACGTTGTTCCACGCAATTAAGAAAAGAGGAAGTAGGAACAAAAAGAAAACAGAACTTCGGTTTTTACTCATTTCTAGTATTTGGGGTCGAAAGTTTTTCTTGGTTAGAACATCTTATTTGACAAGGCAAATAGACTATTCCCCGTAATCTTAGATGGGGAAGTGATTAAAATAAAGGGCTCTTATCGCTTAAAGCAAAAGGAGCTTGTTAAAAAATAAACAATGTTTTTCAAGAGCCAATACCCTACGTAAACTCTTGCTCAATGACAGGGGACAAGAGAAAAATATAGGGCTTATATGAAAACAATGACTATAAACAATTTATAAATATATGTATATCAATAATTTAACTTGTGAAAGTAAAAGATTGTTACCTTGGTAATTATTGGGAACTGTGAAACAGAGTAAAATTTAATTCGTATTGACCTCTTACGTATTGCTTAGATAAGATCTCGCCTCGGTTAATATTCCATGGAGGGAAATGATGAGTACTATTGAGCCGATCAATACAAATACTGAAGTACAAGTTGCACATAATGAGGATTCGGAAGCAGAGTTTCTTCAAATCTTTAACTCATTGTTTGGTCCTGAAGCGAAAATTGAGCCGTCAATGTCTATTCAGGATTTTGTTGCTTCTAGACAAGAGGCTTTAGAAGCTCTACATGATGGAATTGAGGAATGTGAGAATGCTCCTGAAGATGCTAAAGAACTAGTATGTGATTGTGCTGCTAGGGCAATGGAGCAGCTTACAGATCTAATCGAAGAAAAAATCGATAGTAAGAAAGAAGAGCATTTATCTTTTCAAGAAGTATCTGAAGCTCTTATGGCTGGTATTGCTTGGGCTGAAATTGCAGCTGGAACAGAGATTAAGGAAAAATCTTTTGCAGCTCTTCGTTTTGCTATCACTCAAATTGCAGATTTTTCTGAATACTATGAAGATTTCTTATCTGATGATGAGCTGGAAGAGCTCGAAGATATGATCGATCAATTCGTAGAAGCTCATTATGATGTTTGGGAAGAGTTATTAGATGAGTTAGTTTCTGATTTAAGTGATTCTGAAAGTTCTGATGAGGCTAGTTCATCTTCAGATGAAGCTGATAGTAGTTCAGATTATGAGTTAGATAGTCTTTTTAAAGAATTTAGCGCTGGAGATAGTAGTTCAGACTACGATTTTTCAAGTTTATTCGAAGAAAATTCTGATGATTGGAAATCATCTACAAGCTCTACTGAAGAAGTTAAAGCAAGTGTAGATGAAAAACCGGCTGAGTAATCTTTCTTTTGAGTGTGGGCCTGTGGGCCTACACTCTGATTTCTTTCTTGCGTAGTTCCATGCCTCGAGCACGCTCTACAATGTACATTCCTGTCAAAACACAAGTAGACCCTAGTAGAAACTCCTTGCTTAGTTCTTCTCCTAGAAAAAATACACCCATTAAGGTCCCAATCAACGGCATGATGTAAGTTACAAGTGAAAGATAGGTTGCACCAGCAGGTTGAATGAGGTGAAAGTAAATTCTATAGGCGAGTGCGGTTCCTAATATGGCTGATAGTGAAGAGCAAAGAAGAGCTGTTGTTGAGGGCATACTTGTCCAATTCCAAGGCTGATCCATGATTAAGGCGATAGGAAGAATAAACAATGTTCCAAAAGTAAGCTGTAAATTTGCACTAACTAGAGCTGGTATGCCAGTTAAAAAACGTCTGGCATAAACCATACCTGCAGCATTACTCATAGCTGCACAGCAAACCATAGTAAGGCCAAGAACCCCTGCATGGGCATTTTGACTCAAACTAGGATAAGAAAGAGAGGCTAAACCTATGACTCCACAACACATTCCTACAATTTGGTATTTATTGATTTTTTCATTCGCTAAGAAAAAATGAGCTAAAATTGCAGTAAAGAAGGGCATGGTACCATTAACCATTGTACCTACGCCAACAGGAATATGCATGGCCCCAGCTGCATAGAAGAAAAAAGGGAAAATAAGAGCGATCCAACTCATAACGATAAGATGAAAAAGCTGCTGTCGTTTTATTTGAAATTTTAAGCCATTTAGCAAACTAAGAGGCAAAAGAAATGCTGTAGCAAGGCCTATGCGAATGGCAATCACTGTGAGAATTGGAATCTCAGCTACTGCCATTTTATTAAAGAAAAAAGTAGGTCCCCAGCAAATAGCAAGTGACAGAAGTAGAATGAGTTGCTGATTAATCATTTTAAAAATAAAAAAAAATATTCTGAAATTTCTTGTAAAAAGAATAATCTATTTTTTCATTTGGGTCTATGATAACTTTGGATCAATAATTTTAAAAAGATGAGATAAAACATATGAGGGCAAAACATTTTGCGGAAAGATAAAACGCGGAGATACAAAAGAAGCTACGGCGCGTTTAAAAATATTAAGACGGTTTACTTCAATTTTGGGATTAATCCCCATACAATAATGGTAATGCCCAACATTTCGCCAATTTCTTCTAATAAGACGAAAATCTGACCTCGGTCAGTAAAATTACTGTAGGCCTCTAAGAGAGTTGCTGATCCTAGAAAAATAGCAAAACCTATGGTTACTTTGAAAAAACTCCAAGGAATTGAAGATAAAGATTGTTTGATTTGGAAAAAAAGAGTTCCAAAAATGATCAAAACAAAGGGGGCAAGAATAATCATCCAGATTCCTGTTCGAGAAAAAGCACTATTTTCCCTACTATCACCAGGTAACAGCTGATCGCTTGCATGACCAATAGCTTCATGGAATCCCGCGACTTCATCGGCAGAAAGAACAAGAAACCCCATTCCTAATAAAGCCCAACACCATATAACTTTTTTAGATTCTTGATTATAGGATTGAGCAATCCTAAAGCAAATGATCGCTACAAGCATGAGTTGCATGGAAGAAAACCAAGTGGGAATACTGGCTTCTCTATTCAAATGAATGAATGGTGTGATGATATCTTCGTAGGGGAGAAGTCCTTTTACGGAAAGAGCGTAAAGAAAACCCAAAACAAATTCACTGAGAAATAAAATCTTTACGAGTCTAGGCATAAAAAAATCCCCCTACGTCTTTACCTCTCACATGTGAGCATAATTATTCAAGTGTTCTTCATGAATTTGTAAGGTCGATGAAAATACGTGTGCGGCGTGTGCTTCTAGTTGTATTTTAGGGGGTTTTGTATCAAGGATATGAACTTTAATTTCTCCTGGTCTTCCTAAAAATAGCCCCATACCTGAACGAAATTGTTTTGTATTCTTAGAAATTAAAGATTGTTCGAGAAGATAGGCAGTCAATCCACCTTGTAGAGAGCCACAGACAGGGTCTTCAGCTACACCGACTTGAGGAGCAAAGCCACGACAATAAACGTCGTACCCAGGCATAAGTTTGGTGTTTGTTAGTGCACAATAGAGAATAATTCCATTTTGTTTGGCAAAATCAATAGCGGCACGTTGGTCAATCGTTAGTTTTTTCAGGTCTTCTAGAGAGTTTACCATAAAGTAGAGGTAGTTATTTGTTTTTTCTATCATCACGGGGTTTTCGTGATTGATTAGCTGATGATCGATTCCCAATCCGTTTACAATGTCTTCAGTAGAAAATTTTGTGGGAGCAAGTTGTATTTTAGGGGCTGTAATGCGATAAGTTGCTTCATTTTTATCGATTTCAGCCTCTATAACTCCTGCTTTTGTTTCTATCTGAAGTTTTTTAAGAGAAGGGCTTTTTTTATGTAAGATGGAAAGATATGCAATAGTGGCATGTCCACAAAAGGTGATTTCATCTCCTGTGGGGGTAAAGTAACGTAAGCGGATATCTGCAAGACTACTGCTCACTTCGAAAACCGTTTCAGATAAGTTCATTTCATGAGCAATTTTCTGCATTTCAGGTACAGATAATGTGTCAGCGTGAGTGACAACTCCAGCAGGGTTGCCTTCGAAGATGTTCTGAGTAAATGCGTCTACTTGATGAATTTCATACTCTCTCATCTATTTCCTCCTTATTTAATAAAAATAAAGAGTTTATGTTTAAGAAAGAAAAAATGCGAGGAAAAGTGAGAAAACAAAAAAAGGGAGCAAAAGCTCCCTTTTAGAATCAACTTAACTGACTTAAGTTTTAGAATACAAAGTCAGCGCCTAAGTAGCCGAAGTTGATATTTTTTGGAGCAGCGATATCAATCAAGAACTCGCCACGGCAAAAGTGGCTGTAGCCAACCATAAATGTCCAATGATCATCGGGCTGGTACTTAGCGATAAGATCAAGTTCAGATCCTACATAACGCTCAGTGCTAGCACCTGGAGGAGTTAAATTACCTTGAGCATTATAGATACCATCAGCCTTGCTTTCTCTCCAAAACCAGTGATAAGTACCTTTTAGCTTTAAGCCATCAATCACTTCGATTTGTGCACCAGAGCTTGCTGAAACGATGTTCTGCATAGCAATTGCATCAATATATCCTAAATGACCATGTGGGCTTGGGTATAGGTGGCTAAAAGTATTGATTTCTCCATCAGCAGTTGCTTCATCTCCAGTTGCATAGGTGAAACTTGCAAAAAGATCTGGGTGAAAGCAAATTTGGTCAAAACGGTATCCTAAAAATGCTGCAGCCATCCAAGCACTGATACTATCTGCTGTATCGATATCGCCCCACTGGTAAGCTGTTTCGATATTATAGTAAAATGCTGTATCGAAAAGAGAACCATCAGCATAAGCACCAATAGTATAACGATCTTCTTCTACTCCAGAAAGATCACTAAATGTTGCAGAAGGGCGTAAGTGAGCGAAAAAGTAGAAATCGACATGATCAAAGATATTCTCTACAGAAGTACTTGCTGTAGCACCCCATAGTTTATATGCAGCATGTGACTCATTGAAGTCATACTTTTCAACCATTACTGGGTAAGCAAAAAAACCACTGAAGTTCCAGTTATCAATATCTACAATCAACTTTAGAGCGTCAAATGTATGGCGAGAGTTAGACCAAGGATTGGCACCTAAAAGACGTTGCTTAGCAAGAGTTAGTTCTTGTCTACCACCTCTTAGTGTAGCCTGAAAACTTTCAGAAGGATAAATGAGTTCTACAAAACCATTTTGTAAATCAATTTGATCTACATCCATTGTGCGTTTGCCACCAGGTAGCTCACGAGCTGTAGAAAGAGCTGATTTTCCTTCTGCAAAAATACGAAGATACTTGCTTAATTGTAGATCTAAATGTAGGCGGAAACGGAAAAGAGCAAACTCATCTTCATCTGTTACTGCATCGCCGAAAGCATAGTTATCCCAAATTTCCGCACGTGCACGAGCTTGGCCGCCTATGCTTGCACGGAAAGAACCTGATTCATTTAATTCAATGTTTTTGACATCGTTTAGGCGTTCGTAAGGGCCAGTAAACTCGTATCCAGATGAATGGCTCCAGTCTTCCATGTAACGAATATCGTGGAAGCGAAAGTCTCTACTTTCTTCTTCCATGTGCTTGGTTTCTTCTATATTTGCTACGTCTGCTTGAAGACCTGTACAGGCAAGGCAGAACATCCCTAAAGTAAGGCCGAAGAATTTGGACATGTCCCCATCTCCCTATGGTTGTTCACTGTTTTCTATGATCTAGGGACCCGGTCATAAAGACCTTATATATTGAATTGATGATGTCCCATTGTAACGTCGCTCATTCTGCATGGTTCAATACAAACAATGCAAGTACTTCATTTCTGTATTTTGAAAATATGAAACAAAAAGAATTGAAAAAGAAACTTTAAGAAAAAAGCCTAGTTCCAAAATTGGAACCAGGCTTTTTATAAGTGAGTTTAAAAAGCTATAGAGACTAGATTTTTACTCTAGCTTTAAGTGGTTCTTTGCCTCGAATAGCAATCACCATAAGTAAAAATGCTCCTAAAATCAGATAGGTTTCTGGTTCAGGAGTTGCTACGGCTTCTACAATAAAGAATACATCATCATAATCTCCAAAAGCACCAAAAGGAAGATCTTCTAATGCGTAGAGAAGATAGTCTGTTCCAGGAATAGGATTCACTGTGAAAAAGTGCTGTACAGGATCACCTAAACTATTTTGGTCTGGGTCAGTCCAGTAGGTAAGTGTAATGTTTTGCTCATGTCCAGCTTGAGCACCACCATTTGGGATAGCAAAGAAATCTAACGGAGTCCACGCTGGTATTGTACCAAGCTCTACAAAATCTCCAGGAAGAACTGGTGTTCCTAAAGACCCAGGCCAACTATTTGTTCTAGTAGAACCGTTTGTAGAGGCATCTGGAAAAATAAGCTTTTCATCACCCCAATTTAAACTAAAATCACTGTTAGTTGTATGACCAATACTATTATGAAGGATAGAAGATTCATCAACAAAGTATACGCGTACATCCATGTCAGTGTTCCAAGAAAGACCGTTTGGGTCAATTCTACTATTGGTAGGTGGACGATAACGCCCAAGTAAATCTCGATGATCATCGATATACGACATGATGTTCGGCAAATTCGTTAAAAATGATGCCGAACGAAAGTCCGATCCTGCAAGGTTAACAGGACCAACTGTCTGTAAACCTAAAGGATTTGCTGTTGACTGAACCGGAGACACATCCGGAACACTGTCTGCTGTCAAACTACCTAACGATAAAGTAAGACCGATTGCAAACAACGATAATAGTTTGAAACCAGGTTTTATCATAAAATTATTCTCCCTCAAAATAGAATGCTTTTATATGTGGGTTTTTATTAACTAAATAGTATGTAAAAACTCTTAGTATAATTTTATGTCAGTGAAGCTTAAAACATAAATTAATTTAAAATTAAGATGGTTTTGTTTTTAATTGTCTTGTCTATAGCTATTTATGTGTTTTTGTTCTCTTTTTTATAGTTTATAAAGTAGTAAATATTCTTGAACAAATAGAGAAAAATAGCCTATTTCTTCGGTAAGTTAAGCTTTGGGTATAGGAGTGTCGTGGTGAAGATAACCGTGGGGATGCCTGCTTGGAATGAAGAAGATAGTATTGGCTTGGCGATCAATTCCTTAATGGATCAGACGATTTTTGAGCATTGCAAGCGTTTAGGAGCTACTGTAGATATTTTTTGTATTGCAAATGGTTGTACAGATAACACAGTGACGATAGCTGAAGAGGCATTTGACAAATATCGCTCAAGTCATTTGTACACTGATTACTTTACAGCAACGGTTTACGAGTCTTCAGTTCCAAATCGCTCTCATGCTTGGAATGATCTTGTACATACTCTCTCAGACAAGGAAACGGATTACTATATTTTCATGGATGCAGATATTGCATTTTTAGATCGAGATACTCTTTATCAGATGCTTATGGAATTAATAGAGAATCCAGAGGCTATTTTGTCGGCAGATACGCCGGTTAAGCATATTAAGCGATCGAAGACGAAATCATTGATGAACTTGTTTTCGATTTCTGTCACACGTGTGAATCGTTCTGCTCCCGGTTTGATTACAGGGCAGCTGTATTGTGCACGTGGTTCTTTTGTACGGCGTTTTCATCTTCCAGATCAAATGATTATCGATGATGGGTTTATCAAGTGGTTGGGGGTCACAGAGTTTTTAACGAAAACCCCAACAGAAGAAGAAATTACAGCTATGGTAAGGCATTCGGAAGGATCGCATCTATTCGAGGCTTATACACGACCTAGAGATATTTTTGACAATCAAGTGCGTCAGGCTGTGGGAAATAGCATTTTAGACTTTACTTTTCAGTATTTAAGACAATGTATGCTGAAAGATCCTGATACAAAAGTAGATACAATACTACTAGAGCGTTACCGAGAAAATCCCAACTGGCTTAAAGCTGAAATAGCTTCCTTTGTTTCTTCTCGTACATTTTGGGTATTGAAACCTGGTTTGCTGATTGCTCCTTTCACAAAGCTTAAACATCTTACATGGAAAAATCGCTTTATCTATTTGCCTGCTAGTTGCTTAGTTTTTCTAGCGAATTTACCTGTTCTTTTGAAAGCGAATTGGACTTTAAAAAATCTACAATTAGGTTCTTTGTGGAAAGATACAAAAAATAGTGAACTTAGAGATGCGAGTGATTTAGAGCAAGTTGTATGATACCCACTTCTACATGAAGCTGTTGAAGTAGGTAGGTGATTTAGGCTAAAGGAAGGTAAACGTTCGTTACCCATTTGTCTTCGTCCAAACAATCAGGTTTATGGATATATTCTAAGACACAAGGACGATCTGCTAATTGTTTACCGCTATTAGGTAACCAGTGTCCATAAATATAGTCATAAGTTTCTGATAACTTGGTTAGCGTTCCTTTATGAACAAAGCGAACGTGTTTTCCACCTGGAATGTTTTGTTCACTTAATTCACCTGATATTTTCATACCTACAGCTTTTGCTACACAAGCATCATAACGTACTTGTTCTTCTTTTGTAATATCTGGATCATCATGAGCAATACCGTAATATTGTTGGGCTTGAATATCGATACCCTGATTGCCTAATTGAGACCATAATGTCTTTGTAGCATCTGGGGCACTCGCACAATAATTCCCTGTGCGACGAATAAACAATACATTGATATTTTCAGTTTCTATAATTTCAGCATCCATTTTAATTCCTTGGTTCAAGGTTTTAAGATTAATAAGTAGATTTTGTTCTTTTCCTTCGTGGCGATAGCTAGAAGGCGTTTTTCCTAAATGCTTTTTGAAAGCTTTTGAGAAAGAAGAATGCGTTTCATAACCAGCTTCTAGAGCTATTGTAATGATGTTTTTTTGGCCTGCTCTGAGCTGTAATGCAGCCCGATCTAAACGCAAACGCCTTAGGTATTCAGATAAAGATTCACCTACAAGAGAGCGAAAAATGCGATAGAAGTGGAAAGGTGAAAAAGCTGCTATTTTAGCAAGTTTTTGTAGCTCCAGTTGTTCGTCCAGATGAGACTCAATATAGAGCATTACTTTTCTTACTCGTTGTATGTAATCATAGTGCATATTATCTAAGTCGCTCATGATGAGTCCTTTTGTTCTTATATAAAATGGCATTATCTCAGTAAGAGATAAATGATGCTGTTCCATTTCTGCTAAATATTAACTTGTTTTTAGAAGTTGCTTTTTCAATAAAATATTATTGATTCAATCTGATTGTAAACAGATACTAGTCTTAGTGGAATTTAGAAGAGAGAAGCGGGTATGGGAACAGCTAAAAAGCGCGAAGTGACAGCCGCATGGGCTGTGCATGCTTTTACGACATCTGGTGTTGTTTTAGGGTTTCTAGCCATGGTGGCAACTTTAGAAGGGGATAAAACAGGGGCTTTTCTATGGTTAGGACTTGCTCTATTTGTGGATGGGATAGACGGAACTCTTGCTCGTGGGCTACGTATTAGTGAAATTCTTCCTAGTTTTGATGGTTCTACTCTCGATAGTATTGTAGATTATTTTACATATGTGATTATTCCTGCTTTGATGATATGGACCTTTGATCTAGTACCTAATGCCTGGGAAACAGCTATCGCAGCTGCCATTTTATCTGTTTCTTGCTATACTTTTTCGAACTTGAATGCCAAGTCAGAAGATGATTACTTTGTAGGGTTTCCTGCACTTTGGAATTTATTGGTCCTGTATTTTCATATTTTGCAAACGGGCCCTTGGGTTAATTTGTTTTTTATTTCAGTTTGCCTGGTTTTAACTTTTGTTCCATTGAGGTTTGTGCACCCTTTTCGGGTAAAAGAAAGGCGCAAGCTGAATTTACCTATTACCGTTCTTTGGGCAGCGACATCTTTTCGCTTAGTAATGGTCAATACAGAGTCAGAAGCAATTTATACAGTTTCTCCTTTAACGTTTTACTTATGGTGTTTTGCTTCTAGCTATTTTGTTGTTCTTTGTATTTGGTGTTCGGTTCGATTTATAAATACTAGACGAACTCCAAAAACGATGTATGGTTAAATGACGAAGTCAGTAAATTCTGAAGAATTTCAAAAATATTTACATGAACAAATTCCTCTTTCGAAAGCTATGGAGCTTTCTGTTAAGTCATTATCTCTTGATGAAGTTGTTCTTGGAGCTGCGTTTACAGCAAATCGAAATCATAAAGGGACTGTATTTGGTGGAAGTTTGGCTGCGATCAGTACTTTATCTTGTTGGAGCTTAATTTACATGAAGCTATCTCAAGTGAGCGGATCTTATGAAATCGTTGTTACTCAGAGTAATATTTCTTACAAACGTCCTGTAAAAGAAGAAATCAAGGCTATTTGCCGCTCTAATCAGCAGGATTCTTGGGATTTTTTATTCTCTTCTCTTCAGAAAAAAGGAAAAGGAAGAATAAAACTCGAGGCTTATATAGGAAATCCAGACCAACCTTCTGTATATTTTGAAGGAACCTTCGCTGTATTGCGTCAAGAAAGATAAAAAACAGAATAAATATTTTTTTAAAATGTGTTCGAGGAGCTTTTTTGAGCTTATCAGAGCTTAGATTTCCTTAAAAATATTCCATAATTGTTTGATTTAGTGATTGTCTGTTTGAATTTTGTTCTAGAAACTGTAATAATGGTGGCGGCTACTAAAGAGGATTTTGCGCATAGGCTTGTGCAAAGACTCAGAGAGCAAGAATTTAAAGTTTTAATAGACATTGGAGCAAAAAGTGAGTGTCGGAAGCGTAAAATTTTTTAGTGTTGCCAAAGGTTTTGGCTTTATTAAGCAAGACTCAGGGGATGACATCTTTTTTCACATTTCTGAAGTTCAAGATGGAAGAGAACTTCAAGAAGGTGATCGCGTAGAATTTGAAATTGGTCAGAGCAAAAAAGGTCCTTGTGCCGTTCAGGTTAGACTAGTTCAAGCTTAAAATCATTTATCAAAGTTAACAGGACTCCGCGGTATTGGTATAGAAGCGATTTTTTCTTCTCAAACCGGGGGTCTCTGCTCAAAAATGACTTCCAGCATTCAACAATCAATGATGACAAATTCCATAGGTATATACAGTTTTCTAAATAACTGAAGCATGTGTGACTTCTGTTTGTTTGTCTGTTTTTATTGATTATATTGTTTGCTGAGGCTTTTCCCCTGAATTTCATTTTTCAGGGGTTTTTTTATGTCATTTAATATTTTAAAATATATAGTCTTTTTTTTGTGTTATCACAACGCTAAAGGAGAGACACAAATGACTGACCTTATTTTCAGAGAAGTTAAAGACGTTTATATTGTAGATGATATAGAAAGTTTTACTCCAAATACAACAATTAGCCGAGAATATATCCTAATTGATGTTGAGACAATTAACAAAGAAGATGGAAAACATATTGAAATTTCTGAACTTGGTGACTTATATATCCAAGCTCCAATCAAAACTCAGTCTTCTCTAGAATTTAAGGAGTTTTCAAATGTTCATATTTTTGAAAAACTAGATTGTCAAGGACCTCTTTCTTTTGAATTGGTGGGTGAGTTTGAGTCGGAAAAAGAAATTTCAGTTAATTCTAGTTTACAAATTCTAGGCGCAAGAAAAGTAGATGCACTAGGGGCGATGAATATTGGTGGCCGAACAGAAATAAAGACTCAATCATGGCTACAATTTTATCCTGGCTCTATTCATATTTGTGGAACTTACATCAAAAGAAGCGATACAAAAATAACTCTATCTCACGAAGATAATGTATTTAAAGGAACAGTACTTATAGAGACTCCACGTTCTGTTGATGGGGGAGCAGATGTTTTTATCCAATCTAAAAGCGATATTAAAATGAGAGATTCGCTTATATCAGGGAATTTAGATATTCATACAGATGCTTCTGTAAATTTGAGTGGGTTAAATATTATAACAGATGATTTAACAGTTAATGCAAAAGAATTTAAAGAAGAGAAACTTATTGTAGGTGGCGAAATCACTGTTCCTGTGAATAGCGATTCTTAATTTAACTCTGACAATGGAAGAGTGATCATAAGTGAAGTACCCTCATTGAGGGTGCTTTCTAATTGAAGTGTTCCACCATGCATTTCCACAAGTTTTTTACTGATAGATAAACCTAAACCTAAACCTCCGTATTTGCGGCTAAGGCTACCTTCAACTTGAACAAAAGGTTTTAAAACATCTTCTAAACGATCGTTAGGAATGCCAATACCAGTATCTGACACTAAGATAGAAATACTTCCATTACTGCATTGAGCTTTTATCGTTACTGTTCCTTTTTCAGTAAATTTTATTGCGTTTCCGATAAGATTAATGAGAACTTGTCGCATACGGCATGGGTCACCATTCCACAGAATAGCTTCTGGAATTTCTATTTCTAAGGTAATCTCTTTCTTTTCTGCATCTGCTTCTACAAGTTCTATTGCGAATTCAATTTCGTTTTTTAGGTCGAAGTCTTTTTTATTTAATTCTAGAGCATCTCGTTCGAAAGACATTGCAGTGAGAACTCCTTCAACAAGAGCGCTGAGGTGATTACCTGCTCGATGAATGCGTTGTATCACTTTTTGATGGGCTTCTTCTATTGGACCGTAAACCCCCATATTTAAATGATTAGAAAAATTGTTGATTGCATTTAATGGGGTACGCATTTCATGTGACATAGCTGCCATGAAATCATCTTTAACTTGATTTGCATGAACTAAGTCGTTCATTTGTGATTTGATTTTTACGGCATAACGAATAGATCGTTCTAATAGAGGAGCTGTGATTTCGTCTTTAATCAAATAATCTAATGCTCCCAAATCTTCTGCTGTTTGGTCAATTTTAGGGTCTCCTTGACCGGTCAGAAGAATAATAGCAGCGTGACTTAAGTGTTCGTGTTCAATGGAACTCAGTACTTCTAAGCCACTCATATCTGGAAGACGATAGTCTAAAAGAATACAGTCATATTTTTCGCATTCCATTTGTGCAAGACATTCTTCACCAGAACTTGCTTCATAAATAGTGTAGTTCTTAGGAGCTTGTGCTCGTAGTTGCCTACGAATTCGTTCTCGATCTAAATCTGAATCATCAACAATTAAAACATTCATATTTTTTTAATACCTGTGATCCAATGTCCTGGAAGATGAGCAACATTGAGCCAAAAATCTAAAGTAGTATGAACTTTGAACTTCAAACTAGATAACTGAAAAGGTTTTTTAATATACGCTGTAGCTGCATGTGAGCAGCATTTAACAAGGTCTGAATCTTGTTCCGAGCCTGATAGAATAAGAACAGGAATAGCCATTAAGGATGGAGTGCTTTTGATCATCTCAAGTAAAGATATAGTTGATAATCCATGCAAACGTAAATCTAAAAAGATAACCTTTGGAATAGGTAATTGTAGGGAGCTATCTTGTAAGTTCAAGATATATTCTTTAGCTTCGTCAAACGAGGTACAGCATTGCAATCTTATACTGTAACTTGAGCTGTTCATTGCTCTTTCCATAGCCTCTATATCTTCTTTACAGTCTTCGATATAAAGAATATAGTCATCCGCTTTTCTTATTTCAGCTGTCATACTAAAGTCTCATTGGTTACCGTGTTTAAGGTGCAATCCTTAAATAAAGCTACGAGCTGAACTCGATTCTTATTTGGCTCGTGAGCAAAACGAACACCTCCTCCAAGCCTATGGAAAATCCTATTTGCAATGGAGAGAGACTGTTCTGTATCTTTTGATGAAAATACTTGATCTACATTTGGAAATTGATTGAGTAGTTTAGATACTTTAGCAAAATTGAAAACAACTTTAATTTCTCGTTGTGAGAGTTCTTCTTTTCCAAGATCTAACAAGATACTTTCTAACTGAAACTCTAAAGATTGAGAGCTTAACATCATCCAATTCACAATGTGTTCAATTGCAATAGTCAACAATCTAGAATCAGCAAGTATTGTTTCAGGTGCAGTATCACACACAGTTAGCTCATACTCCCAACTTTTAGGAGTCATTGATTGAATGGTTTCTTTGATAAGCGATGTAATATTTGTTGCCTGTAGCTCAATATTCATTGATATAATGTTTGTGTGAACAACAATTTGCTCAATCATTTTATGAAGCTTTTCACCTTGATTGCGTAGTTGAACAAGATCTTTGTTTATTGATTGAGGAATCTGCTCAGTTTTTTCTGATAAAATAGTAGAAAGGCGGTAGTTTAAAGCTCTTACAGGCTCTTTTAAAAAATGAGCAATATTACAGGCTATGTTCTCTTGTTCTTCGCGCAAATTGTTAATAGATTTGAGTGCAGCTTTTAAGTTGCTATTAGAGGCAAAGATTTCTGGAACAGTGAGGGCTCTTGGGATAATCGGAATTAAAGCTACAACTGTCGCTAATGAAACCATTGCTGTAATAAATTTCCAGATTCCAGCAAATCGATAGATAGGATTCCAGAAGATAACAGCTTCTAATAAATGGCCTGTACCACAGCAAATAATGAATGCAGCAAAAAGAATGATGATTTTGTTAAAAGGAATGCTAGGTCGGCGCCATATAAAATAAAGTAAAATAAAGGGTATCGCCATATATGCAATGAAAATAAGGCTATCCGCAATAATATGTAACCAGCCTAAAGCTGATGACCATGTACCACAGTACCAACGAGCAGGAAAACCTGATGAATCAAAAGCACGGAAAAATATATTACTTATTTCAGACATAGGTTTATACGCTTTTTTGTGTTACTAGCTGAAGATAGATCTTTGTGCCTTGCTCAAGCTCAGAGTCAATCCAAATTTTGCCCTTATGCTTATCCACGATTTTCTGGACAATCGCCATTCCTATACCACTACCAGAACCATTACATTTATTCTTTTTCGGAGCAATGCGGAAAAAAAGCTGAAATACTTGTTCGCGTAAATTTTTAGGAATACCGATACCGTTATCTTCTATTACGTATGCACTTTGATCAAAATCATAATAAATACTTACAGTCTTTTTTAGAGAATTATTGTGTTTGACTGCATTATTAACCAAGTTTGAGAAAAGTTCATATATTAGAACGCGATCACCAATAATAGTGGGCAATTTAGGGGATAAATTAAATTCAATATTCCCTGTATGAGTATCTTTATTTTTTATATCTATTTGGGCTTCAATATGCTCGATTACATCTGTCAACTCCACATCTTCAAGATTGAGTTGTAAACGTCCAAGCCGACTATAATTCAATACAGTATCAATAAGAGCTCCCATTTGCGCACCTTGCATATCGATGCGATCCAGGTAAGATAGACCGTTTTCGTTCAATATTTCGGCGTAATCTTCACGAAGGAATTCCGTTAATGTTAAAATACCTCTTAAAGGTTCTTTTAAGTCATGAGATACCGTATAAGCAAAATCATCTAATTCTTTATTGCTCCGCTCAAGTTCATCCATATAGCTTTGTAGCTTATTTTCAAGGTCTTTACGTTCAGAAATATCATTGATACAGCAGATCGTTATCGAGCTTTCTCCTTTTTGAAAAGATGCAAGACCAATTTCTACAGGGACTAAGCTCTGGTCTTTTCGCTTAGCAAATAATGACATGCCTTGACCCATAGGGCGAGCAGAAGGAGACTTTAGGTATGATTGACGTAAGTACTGGTGTTTAGAACGTATATGGTTAGGAACGAGCTGATCAACAGAAAAATTCTCTAACTCTTCTTTGTCGTATCCTAAAATTTCTGTAGCTTTTGGATTACTGTAAGAAATATTTCCATCAGCTTCTACTAAGAGGACTCCACAAGGAAGGTGCTCTAGATATTGTGTGCTAAGGCTATTAGAAGTATTAAACAAGGATTTTTTATGATTGGATATTTGCTGTGTTGGATCCATTAGTTTTTCCTCAATGGTATGCCAGAAAAAGGAAGTTCTTGTTAATTAAAGGGGTTTATCTATGTTTTTTATAACTTACTTGTTAGAAGCATTTGAAAAATAAATAACTCTTAATAAGAATTTTTGTCACCAGCTATTGTTTATAAAGTAGAGCTGTTTCTGTTGAATTATAGATACGAGGTAATTTTCCACATTAAAAGTGAAATATTTTCAGAATGCATTTTCTAAGTGATTACTAATAAATAGTATGGTTTTTGGCATTGAATGTGCGGAACAGGGCGCAAGTATGAAATTATAGATGTGGGAGAAATCTTATGAATGATGCGATATTTACCCCAGAATCCAGTGTATCTTTGAGTGCTCAGGAGAAATCCAGAAGCATTGAGTTTTTGCCTGTTAATTCAGTCTCTAGCAAATGGTTGATGAAACTATCAGAAAGATTGAGCGCTCGTGGAGAAAAAAAGGAAAATGCAGTAAAAGAGTTTCTTATTGTAGAAGATGATGAAAACAATAGTGAACTCTTACAATCCTTGCTTACGTTTAATGGTTTAAAGTCATCAGTTGTCAGAAATGCTACTGAAGCTATGGTGTATTGCCAAAAACATACACCTCTTGCCGTCTTTATGGATATAGGTTTACCAGGGACCAATGGACTTGAATTAGCGCATATGCTTAAGCATGTATCGACAATGGAAAATGTACCAATTATAGCTGTTTCGGCACATTCCTCGGAAAGAATGCGAGATTTAGCAGAAGAAGTAGGTTGTGTAGGCTTTATAGCGAAACCATGGACACCTGAAGAAATTTTAAATGCGGTATAAATAACAGTAAGGCTTTACTATACCATGTATAGTAAAGCCTTACTTTTTAATAATTAGATCTTTGTTGTTAATCGATGTTCCACTTAAATAAACTCAAAAAGTCTTTCACTTGCTGCATGACATCTTCGACAAAATTTGTAACTAAATTAGGATGATAATCAGGTATATTTAAGTGGCGTATAGATCCATGAGCATCGTATCCAAGAGGTGATAATCCAACTTCTTTTGTATCAAAAGCATAAGACGGAACATCACTTTCATTGATAAGATTTATCGTAAATAGTTTATCAAATGTAGCACCGTGAGGATCAGTAACTCGGATCAACACTTGATGAGAAGATTGTTGGTCAAAATCTATAAGAGTGTTGTCGTTAACAAAAATTTCATCTTGAATAATAATAAAACGTCCTTCTGAGTCAATATTACTTGTTGTATTATTAGGCAGTACAAAACTGTAGGTATGAGTATCAGCAGGATCTGGGTCAACAGCATCTAAATTAGCAACCTTACTTCCATTAGCTATGTTTTCAGCAATTGTATCATTATCCATAAGGATATCTTCAGGTGGATGATTAAGAGGTAAAAGCCCTGCATCAATATCATCCTTGAGTTCTTGTATAGCTAAAGCAAATGGATCGCTTATTCCATTAGATTCTCCAACATCACTATCAATAGTATCGTCAAGACCGACATCTTTTAAGGTGAAATTAGATCCATCAGGAGAAATAAACTCTACTGTATAAGTATCAGGGAGTAGTTCAGTAAATTCATAGAATCCATTAGTATCACTTGTTGTTGTATCGATCAAATTAGATTCATCATCGTAGAGGTTGATGACAACATTAGAGATCCCAGGCTCACCAGGATCTTGGATGCCATTTCTATTGAGATCTCTCCAAACTCGATCACCAACTCTACTTAATAGATTGCGATCAATCATTCCGGCATCAATAGTATTATTATTTTCTCCAAGAGCTAAGTTAAAGATACCACTTCGACCTGTGCTTTGGTCGGCATCACTATCACTAGCATCGTCAGATCCAAGGTCATTAAAGGTAAAAATGTGGCTCGAAGGAAGAATAAACTCTATTTCATAAGATCCTGGTAATAAATTATCAAAATGATAGAAACCTCCACTTACAGTAAGAGTTGAGTTTAGAAGGTTGCCTGAACCATCAAAAAGATTAACGGTAACTCCGTTTAAACCAGGCTCACCGGGATCTTGAATACCATTTCCATTGAGGTCTTCCCAAACAAAATCGCCTATACTGCTCAGGGTAATAAGACCTCCATCGATATCAGTGATAAAGTCACCAGATTGAACAGTGAATAGTCCTGTGCGTCCGGCAGCATTTACATCACTATCGACTTCGTCATCTAGTCCAACGTTTTGTGGAGAGAATATATTTCCAGAAGGAGCGATGACTTCAATTTCGTAATCTCCAGGAGCGATTCCAGTGAAGAAGTAGTAGCCACCGTTTGCAGTGGTAGTCGTAGATATGATAGCCCCGAAATCATCGAGTAGATTGATCGTGATGCCATCAATACCAGCTTCACCAGAGTCTTGTATACCATTGCCATTTAGATCATCCCAAACGAAAGCCTGTGCTGCGTTTGCAGGATTTGGATCACCGATGGTAGATTCGGTATACATTCCGGCGTCGATATTCGTGATAAAGTCACCAGACTGAATAGTGAATATTCCTGTACGTCCAGCAGCATTTACATCGCTGTCTAGTTCAGCATCAGATCCAACATTTTGTGGAGAGAATACGTTTCCAGCAGGTGCAATGACTTCAATTTCGTAATCTCCAGGAGCAAGATTTGTGAAGAAGTAATATCCGCCGTTTGCGGTAGTAGTTGTAGAAAGAACAGCTCCTAGATCATCGAGTAGATTTATAGTGATGCCGTCAATACCAGCTTCACCTAAGTCTTGTATACCATCGCCATTTAGATCATCCCAAACAAAAGCTTGTGCGGGATTCGCAGGATTTGGATCGCCTATGCTAGTAGTTGCATACATTCCGGCGTCTAGATCTGTAATAATATCACCAGATTGAATAGTGAAGATTCCAGTGCGTCCAGCAGCGTTTACATCACTGTCTACTTCGTCATCTAGTCCAACATTTTGTGGAGAGAATACGCTTCCAGCAGGAGCGATGACTTCGATTTCGTAGTCTCCAGGAGCAAGACCAGTAAAGAAGTAGTATCCGCCGTTTGCGGTAGTAGTTGTAGAAAGAACAGCACCTAGATCATCGAGTAGATTTACGGTGATACCATCAATGCCAAGTTCCCCAGAATCTTGTATTCCATCACCATTTAGATCATCCCAAACGAAAGCTTGTGCGGGGTTCGCAGGATTTGGATCACCGATAGTAGATTCGGTATACATCCCGGCATCGATATCAGTGATAAAGTCACCAGATTGAACAGTAAAAAGGCCAGAGCGTCCAGCAGCATTCACATCGCTATCTAGTTCAGTATCAGATCCAGCGTTTTGTGGAGAGAATAAATTTCCAGCAGGTGCAATGACCTCAATTTCGTAGTCTCCAGGAGCGATTCCAGTGAAGAAATAGTAGCCACCATTTGCGGTAGTAGTTGTAGAAAGAATAGCTCCTAGATCATCGAGTAGATTTACAGTGATACCATCGATGCCAATTTCCCCAGAGTCTTGTATTCCATTACCGTTTAGATCATCCCAAACGAATGCTTGTGCGGCGTTTGCAGAATTTGGATCACCGATAGTAGATTCAGTATACATCCCGGCGTCTAGATCTGTAATGAAATCAGCAGATAGAACAGAGAATAATCCTGAACGTCCAGAAGAATTTACATCACTATCAACATCATCATCTCCACCAATATTTTGTGGAGAGAATACATTTCCTACAGGAGCGATGACCTCAATTTCGTAGTCTCCAGGAGCGATTCCAGTGAAGAAGTAGTAGCCACCGTTTGCAGTAGTAGTGGTAGATATAACAGCTCCTAGATCATCAAGTAGATTTACAGTGATGCCATCGATGCCAATTTCCCCAGAGTCTTGTATTCCATTACCATTTAAATCATCCCAAACGAAAGCTTGTGCGGCATTTAAAGGGTTTGGATCACCAATTTGAGCTTCTTGATAAAACCCAGCATCAATTGTGTCATTATTTTCACCTACACCTAGTACTATAAGAGCTGTACGTCCTGTTGTCGTATCTGCATCAGAATCTATAGCATCATTCACTCCTTGATCTTGAGGAGTAAAGGTAAAACCAACTGGTGCTATGAATTCTACGATGTAGTTTCCAGATAAAAGACTGTTAAATTCATAAAATCCTCCTCCAGAAGTTGTTGTTGTAGTAATTAGAGCACCTAATCCATCAAGTAAGTTTACAGTAACTCCGTCAATACCAGGTTCAAGAAGGTCTTGTAGCCCATTACCATTTATGTCTTCCCATACAAAGTTGCTAATACTGCTCAAGGCAGTTAAACCCGCATCAATATTTGTGATTTGTTGGTTAGATGCAATACTAAAAATAGCTGTTAGCCCAGTTCCATCTACATCGCTATCAAATTCTTCACTTGCTCCTTGGTCTTGTGGAGAATAAGTAAATAGGGGAGAGGGGAGAAGAACTTCTATGCGGTAGTCTCCAGGAGTGATAGATCCAAAATTGAAAAAACCTCCTGAAGCAGTAATTGTGCTTGCAAGAAGATTACCGAGATCGTCTAGGAGGTTAACTGTGACATTATCAATTCCTGGTTCTCCAACATTCTGGATACCATCACCATTTAGATCATTCCAAACAAAAGCTTGATTTGGAGCCGCAGGGTTAGCATCTCCTATTTCTGCATTTAAATAGAATCCTGCATCGACAGTATCATTATTCTCACCAATTCCAAGATTAATAGTAGGGCTTCTACCAGTAATTAAATCTGCATCGGAGTCAATACTGTCATTTGCACCAACATTTTGTGGACTACGTAAAAATCCACCAGCAGGTGTAATGAACTCAATAATATAGTCACCAGCAGCTAAGTTGGAAAAGATATAGAATCCACCTCCAGCTGTAGTCGTGCTAGTAATCAAAGAGCCTCCACTGTCTAAAAGATTGACTGTAGCGCCATCAATTCCAGGTTCCGATCCATCTTGAATTCCATTAGCATTTAAATCATGCCATACAAAATTGCTGATGGATCCAAGAGGAGTTAGACCTCCATCAATATTCGTAATAGGAGAACCTGAGATTAAGCTGAAGATAGCGGTCCGTCCTGTGACAGGGTTGAAATCACTATCGACATTGTCATTTCCTCCTTGATCAACAGGAGAAATTAGAAATCCAATAGGAGTAATAATTTCAAGGATATAGTCATCTGGAGTAAGATCAGAGAAAAAGTAGTATCCGCCATTGGCTGTTACTGTACTTTGTAGAAAAGCTCCTCCGCTATCTAAAAGATTAATTGTGACACCATCGATGCCCACTTCGCCAACATCTTGAATGCCATCTCCATTTGCATCATTCCAAATAAAAGCTTGGTTATTAGGAGGGAATGAGACCGGATTACCAATATCAGTTTCTTGATAAAACCCTGCATCTACAGTATCATTATTTTCGGCTAATGATAAATTGATGATAGCAGTTCTTCCGTTTAATGGATTGGCATCAGAATCAATTGCATCATTTCCTCCAATATCTTGTGGAGAATATTCATATCCAGTAAGAGCTTCGAATTCGACAATATAGTCACCAGCAGCAAGATCAGTGAATGAGTAAAAACCGCCTCCTGCAGTTGTTGTCGTTTGTAAAAGACCGCCACTACTATTTAAGAGATTTACGGTGACACCATCAATTCCAACTTCTCCACCTCCATCTTGAATTCCATTTGCATTCAAATCATGCCAAACAAAATTAGAAATTGAAGAAGACGTTTCATCAACTAAGCCCAAATCGATATTAGAAATGGTAGAGTTAGCAATAAGGATAATGGGGTCTGTGTTAAAAGGACTTGTTTGAGAGAAATCACTGTCGAATGCATCATTTCCACCCGCATCTTTTGGAGATACAACTCTATCTGGAACGAGTGGAGTACCATTTCCATAAGAAACGTAGTAGGCTTCATATGGTCCTGTATCTGTTCCAATGATATTAGAAAAAGAGTAATTCCCGAGAGCATCTGTAGTTTCAATACGAAGAGCCTCTAAAGTTGAAGATGCTCCATCAGGGTCTCCAAATAAAGTGACTTGAACCCCAGAAATTCCATTTTCACCAGCATCTCGAATCCCATCCCCATCAATGTCATCCCAGACAGAACCGTTAATAGAACCAGTCTCTGTTGGATCTTCAAAAAAGAAACCAAAGTCTGTTCCGTCTCTATTTCCGCTTACAGGAATTGTAAATCCTATAATGGCAGCTTTATCTTCATTACCAAATTGGTCAACAGTACCAGATTCAAAAACACCATCACTATCTAATAAAGAGTTTCCACCTTGTTGATAGAGCGTGATTGTGTGACCTTCTGGAATATTTTCTGTTCTGAGTTCGAAATTTAGACCAGCTCTAGTTAGCATTGTTGGGAAATTCAGATCCCCGTTACTATCGGTAACTCCTTGAAATAACTGATAAATATCGCCCAGAATAAGGTTATCATCGGTCACACCGATTCGTACACCATCAATCCCTGGCTCGTTAGCGTCTTGTATTCCATCACCATCTAGATCACGCCATACACGTACATCTAAAGTACCTAAAAGAGGGTTTGTATCTGCTACATATCCGATATCGGCTTGATCATTATCTCCAGAAGCAGAGGCAAATGATCCTGAAAAAAATACGTAAGGTCGACGAATAAAGTCACTATCAACAGTGTCATCTCCACCTTCATTAATAAAAGCCCGTTGGTACCCTCCTGGATGAACAATTCGTAATTGGTATTGTGCTGGAATCAATCCTGTAAATGAGTACTCTCCTAGTGCATTTGTCAGCTGAGTAGCCACCAAACCTAAAGTAGGATGGTGCAGTTCAAATTCAACATTTGCTAATAAAGGTTCACCAGGATCTCGAATACCATCTGTATCTAAATCATCCCAGGCAACCCCACTGACAGAAGCTGGGAAATATAGTCCCGCATCGATCGTATTATTTATTGTATTTGCGGCAAGTGTGATTGGGTCAGTGCGACCAGTTACTCTATCAGGGTCGCTGTCAACAGAATCATCAGCACCTTCATCTTTTAAAGTGAATTCCATTCCTGAAGGAGCAATAAATTCTATTAGATAGTTGCCCGCTAGAGAACTTGGAAGAATATTTGCAAATGAATAAAGACCACCACCTGAGGTAATCGTTGACTCAAGTAAAGTTCCGGAGTTGTTCAAGAGATTTACAGTAACGCCATCAATTCCGGGTTCTAATCCAGGACCAATCTCTTGTATCCCATTTCCATTGATATCTTCAAAAACCAAATCACCTATTGTTGAAACATTAGCGCTACTAAAAAATCCAGCATCGATATCTGTTCGAACTTGGCCATTTGATAAAGTAAATACATCTGTAAACCCAGTAACACGGTCTGCATCACTATCTACCGTATCACTTGCTCCAACATCCTGAAAAGTACCCACAAAACCTGTAGGAGTAACAAACTCTATTACGTATGCACCTGGAGAATCAGTGAAACTATAAAGGCCAGATGCATTTGTTGTTGTACTTTGTAATATGGTTGCCCCAGTGAAATCTCTTAAATTTACTGTAACCCCAGAAATTCCTGCTTCTCCACCATCTTGAATACCATTACCATTTGCATCATTCCAAACACGGTCGCTTATTGTGACAGGGATTTCAGTAGTAAGACCTAGATCTATAGAATTAATAGTTGTATTTGAAGTGAGAGTAAAACCATCTGTTCGATAAGGGTAAGTTATAGAAAAATCGCTATCTAAGTTGTCAGTAGTAGCATCTTTAGGAGAAACAGCTCTTCCAGCTACCTCAGGAGTGCCTTCTCCATACGATAAGTAATACTGGGAGTAAGGACCGTTATCTGTTCCTATAATGTTTGTAAAAGAATAATTTCCTGATCCATCACTTGTTTCTATACGAAGAAGATCAATTGTATTAGTAATATCTTGTCTTCCTAAGAGTAGGATTTCGACACCACTAATTCCTCCTTCACCTGCATCTTGTATTCCATCTCCGTCAACATCATCAAAGACACGTCCGTTTATTTGTCCACTTTCTGTTGGATCAGAGAAAAAGTATCCAAAATCATAGCCATCAAAATCAGTTCCAGAAGCAAGACCATTAATAGAAATGAGAGCTGTATCAGAAGACTCAAGTATTGCATCACTGTCAAGAAGAGGGTCGCTGCCTTGCTGGAATAAAGTTAAACTATGTCCATTAGCTCGAGCAGTACCAAAAGAGACTGAACCTTTTGTTCCGGCGAATTCATTGCGTATTTCGTGGGTTAAACCAGGAAGTGTCACTAATAAATTATTTATGAGAACTTCGCCATTAGGCGCTAAAGTTTGTAGACTTCCTGGATAAAAAAAGTAATTATCGTCTGTATAGTTTAAGAGAGTATAATCCATATCAGGATCTAATGGATCCTGAATCCCGTCGCCATCAAGATCACGCCAAATACGCGATGTAATTGTGCTTAAGAGAGGATTATTATCAAATACAAGTCCAGCATTTACTACTGGAGATGATCCAGAGCCAAAATTAAAACCAATTCCACTTTCTGATATATGGGTAGGCTGACGAGTCAAGCCACTCCAAAGATTTGGGTCACCGCCTTGCTGGAAAAAAGTAAACTGTTGATTACTTGCCAAACTAACACTGAGACCATATCCTCCGGTATTTGGTTGTACATTTGAGAATAAATAATTACCAGAACTGTCAGTTGTAGTAGTGGTGGTAGATAAATCATCATTATTTGTAATCGTAACCGTTACACCTGCAATACCGTTTTCAGAACCATCTTGTATTCCATCAATATCGGCATCATTCCAAATATACCCTGAGATAGTTCCAAGTCTGTAAAATCCAGCATCCCAAGTATTATCAACTGTATTCGCTGCAAGATTAATAAAATCCGTTCTGCCTGTTGAGGTATTTATGTCACTATCAAGAGAATCATCTCCTCCAACATTCTGGGGAGTAATAAAGTATCCTCCTGATGGAGTAACAAATTCTAATTGATAGTTTCCTGCAATAGAGCTAGCGAGGAGATTAGTAAAAGAATACGTACCACGAATTGAAAGAGAGCCTGCATTAGAACTTATGGCAGAATCGAGAAGGTTACCACTTGCTGAATAAAGGTTTATTGTGACTCCACCTATACCAACATCTGTGCTTATACCATTATAAATTCCATTTGCGGCAGAATCTTCAAATACTCGATCACCTATACTAGATAAATTAGTATTCGAATAAAAGCCTGCATCAACATCTGTTCTAACTTGATTGAGCCCTACAACGATTTGATCCGTGAATCCAGTAATTCGATTAGCATCACTATCAGTGTTGTCGTTGCCGCCTACATTTTGAAACGTGTGAACAAATCCACTTGGAGCTACAAATTCAACAACATAAGTTCCTTGAGTTACAAAGAAAGAATAGAAACCACCACCAGCTGTTGCTGTCGTTTGGAGTAATGAAGTCGCAGTAGAATCATATAGACGTACTGTAACTCCATCAATACCAGCTTCTCCACCATCTTGAATACCGTTACCATTTGCATCATTCCAAACAAAGTTTGAAATAGTTTCCCCCGCAAAAGCTCCCACTTCTTCACCGTTAGAAGAAAGAATTTCGCTCGATTGAGATGATGAAAAATTAGAATCTTGCGAACTATCTACATCACTGTTGGTATAGCTAGCCAACAAGTTCATAGTATCAATTCCATTGGAGCTTGATGCGATGTCCGTATCCAATAAGAGCAACTGAGCATCACTACTCAGCAATGAACCAAGATTGGTCCAAAAATCTTGCATCTCGTTATTAAATGTAAGAGCTTCGAAAGAAAGCTCTTCTGAATCAGTGAGATAAAAACTGTCAGATGCTCCGTAGTTGATAAAGCCAATTCGACTTGCTTGTGTAGAACCTAGATCAGATTCGATAGACTGGAAAATATTGCTTAACGATTGAGTTGAATCGTAGTAAATAACAAGCACATCATCAGAAACTTCTGATAGGATAGAATTTAACTCTGGGTGATTACTCGCGACAAGTAAAATCTCTGGTTCACTAGAACTTACACCAGCTGAATCTGTAAACTCACTTGATTCATCAAAGGAAGAATCGGATTCATTGTTGTCGGTATCAGCAGCTCCTGCTATATCTATCGCGGCTGCAGCGTCTAATACGATTCGCTCTTCTAAAGGAATGAATTGAAAGCGCATTTTGTAACCTATTAATAAAATAAACAATAGTTATAAAACTATTTTATAATAATAAAATTCTTTAATAAACAAACTTATTACTTTTTATTATTTTATTTTGTGTTTGTTGTGTATTTGTGTGTTGTTTTGTTGTTTTGTTTAAAGTGGTTTTTGTTTTTTTGTATTTGTTTTAATAAATTGTTTAAAATTCAGACCTAATTTTTTGAGTATTTCTGTTGGTTTTTATGTTTTTATATTTTCTACTTTTCTTAATGGAGTTTTTACTTGTGGGATTAAATATCGAATCTTCTTCTTTAGAAGAAACTTACTTGAGAAATACGGTTTTTCCTTTGACGAATGAAAATTTCGTAGTCATTTCAGGTTGTTCAGGAGGGGGGAAATCTTCCATACTTAATGAGCTTGCAAATCGTTCTTACCCAGTTGTCTTAGAGCCTGGTCGACAAATCGTTAAGGAGCAGAGTGTTATAAGTGGAAATGCTCTTCCTTGGATCAATTTAGATAAGTTTTTAGATCTTGCTTTGTCTCGCTACCTTTTTCAGTACAACTCTCAAAAAGAAAGAAAAGGTCTTGTGTTTTTTGATAGGGGACTTATTGATGCTCTTCAAATCAATCGAAAGCAAGAAAAATACTTTGAGAATGCAGCTAAGAACTTTCGCTACCATCATTTTGTATTTTTAGTACCTCCATGGGAAGAGATTTTCCTTACAGATACTGAGCGTAAACATAGTTTTGAAGCAGCAAAAGAGGAGTATGAAGAGCTTTTAATTAAATATAAGAGCTTTGGCTATGAAACGATTATCATTCCTAAGCTACCTGTGAATGAAAGAGTCGATTTCATTCTTGATCAATTGAGAATAAAAAATCAGAGTTCTTTATCACTGTATAATCCTAAAGAATGCGCAAAACGTCTTTTGGAATGGAATAGAAAAAAACTAACGAAGAATTCTGATTTACAGATTGATGATTTGGAAGAGTTATTTGCAAAAGAGTTTGTAGTTATCGCAAACGAGCGAAAGTATGAGGCTAATCATCAAAATTACTATGACTTTCTTCAGCAGTTTCGATCTAATATTGAGAGTATTGACTACCAAGTTCAAGAATACATTAGTAATGACTTGGGTATCGTTATGCCTCTCACAGCTATTGTAGAAAGAGAAAGTGGGGAAAAAGAAATTTTCGATGCAATGATGTTTCTGAAATTTAATGAATCAGGAAAAATTGTTCATTGGCAGGAAGTGTATTCAAACCGTCCTAGAGCATAATCAGAGAGTTCAATTCATCTTAGGCGCAGTTGTTAAGAGCTGCGTCGATCCTTCATGTTTGAAAGTTAATTAAAAAATAGATTGATGCAAATCACTGATATCTATACGTTTGCTTTTTTTCAAATATTTACATCTACATGGGAAGGGAGATGAGAACAGTCCGGAATTTATAGGTTTTATTTTTAAATATGCTGTTTGTACACAGCCCTATTTTTGCAGAACAAGCTCAGTTAAGTGCTGATAAAGAACCCTTAGCTATTTTTAATGAAATAGCACACGTCTTTCGTGGTAGTGTTGTTCTGCAAGATTCAGACATTACAACTAAAGGAGTAGATGCTCTTAGACTGGATCGTATTTATGATACCAGCTCATCGTTTCGTTCGTTATATGGTACCTCCTCTCTCTTAGATATACCATTGCTTTTGCGTGCTCAAGGAAAGTATCAAGTTAAAGAAAACATGAAAGTATGGGCGGATCTCAGTGAAGGTAGCTCTTTATATATGAAAGGGAAAGTAGATGAAGATGGTAGCATATGTGCACGAGCATATGATCGTTTAGGAAACGTTGTAGGAGGTGGAATTGATGGTAAATCAAATCTCAATAACATTCGAGCGACCTATCTTCCTGAAAGTGATGAATGGCTAGTAACTACAGGGTCTGGAGAGCGTAGATTTTACAGTAGAAAGCCAAAAGACCAGAAGAAAAGACCAAAAAAAGAACGGAAGCGAAGGAATCATAATGAAAAAGAGAAAAGAGAAAAAAATATTCACGAGTATCTCTTAAGAGAAATCCGACAAGCTACAGGGATAATCAATGTTTATGAGTTTGATGATGAGTATTTGAGTAAATATGATGACATATATCGTTTAAAGAGAATCTACACCCAAACTCCAGATAGACAGCATTTACTTAATGAACTTTGCTTTGAGTATTCAAAATTAGACAAGAAAAGAGTACGAGCGTCTGTATATTCAAGTCAGGGAGGAGAGGTTCATTACGACTTTGAAAGCGCGGGAATTTTTTTAGTATTACGAAATATTAGTAAAAAAGGGGGAATTTCACATCATTATGATAGTAAATATCGCTCTCTAGAATCGAAAGCTCCATCTGTTTTTAAGCTTGATAAAGGCAATGGGAGAGAAATTAAATTTTCTTATTTAAAACATTCAGATGTTCTCTCTGCAATTAAATATCCGGTAGGAATAAATCAGAAAATAAAGGAGGTGTATCACTTTCACCAATCACCGCACGGTCGTATGGATACAAGGATAGTAGATCCTTATGGTCAAGAAACATTTTATTATAAAATAGATGAGAATATAAAAGGAATTTGTCGTTATGGATACTTAGGTAAAAAAAAATCACTTAATGACAAAATTCGTTTTGATTGGGACTTAGATTCCAAGAGAATTAATTCACGAATACACCTTGATAATAAAGAACTTGTATTTTGTGGGCGTTGGTTTGAATACGATTCTTCTGGAAATATTTCTAAAGAGACCGTGAGAGGAGCTCTAACTGGTGCAACAGTTACACCTGTAGTTGAAAAAAAAATTCCAAACTCTGATTTGGAAGAGCACAACATACAATATACTTACTCTGACGACGGTTTCAATAATAAGTTAAGTGAAATAAATGATGAGAGGTTAGAGCGTCGTTGGACCTACCTACCTGATACATGTCTAAAAACCTCGGAAATTGTGTTGTATAACGGAGAAATACAAGAGCGAGAGTTTTGGAATTACGACCACAATCACTTTTTGCTTTCTTATATACAAGATAACGGAACAAACCTTGATCAACATGATTTGAAAGGTGCCACATATTGCAAAATTAGTAGGTATGAAAACAACTTGATAGAAGGATCAAATGGCATTGGTCTTCCTATCCGTGAGGAAAGTTCTTACTGGGATTTCGAACAAGGAAAAGAACGTAGTCTTCAAGTTTCAGAATTTGTCTATTCAGTCGAATGTAATATCACCGAAGAAAGAGTTTTCGATGCAAATGGAAAATATAGTCATACCTTACGTTGGGAATATAATGACCAAGATAAAGTAACTTCTGCAATCGACGCAATGGGACAGCTCATACAATACGAATACGATGAGCAAGGAAATATAGCAAAAGAAATCATATTTGGAGCTGGTTTAGAAAAGCATTTCACATATAACTTCATGAATCAAGTTGTTGCTAGTAAAGAGCTTCATTCTGACGGAACAATTCTCACTGATTCAAGGTCTTATGATTTATTAGGACGGGTGAGTAAGGAAATAGATCGTTATGGCAACGAACTAGAGCATATATATGACCTTTTAGGGAGAGAAGTAGTAACTCGTTTACCTAGTCAAGCTCTTCCTAATGGAGATATTTGGCGCCCTGAAGAGTATAAAGAATATGACCGCTTTGACCGAATGGTTAAGTATACTGATGCTGAAGGCCATACAAGAGAATACTCCTATAATAGTTGGGGACAAGCGACTAGACAAATCAATCCAGATGGAAGTGAGCGTAAACGGCGCTACACAAGTTCGGGTATCTTAAGTGAAGAGTATTATGAAAATGGTACATATACCCGCTATAACCCAGATTACAGTGGAAGACCGACTGTAGTAGAGCTGTATTCGCCATCTGGAGAACTATTAAAACGAGAAGAAAATATATACAAAGGCAAATGTCTGATAGAGCAAGTTGCAGCTGATGGAGTGAGAACTTATTTCAATTATGATGGTGCAGGGCGTCTTATAGAAAAACGAGAAGGAAAGAAACATACAAGCTACGAATATGATGCATTAGGAAACCTCACAAAAGAGTCAGAACATTTAGAAGATGGAACGATTCTTCATTCTGTAAAAGAGTATGATTTATTGAAGCGTGTTGTAGAAGAGTATCGGATAGATGGCTCAGGTTGGACACAAGAGCATAAATCGATGCAATACGATCGTCTAGGTAATGTGACCTCAAAAGTCGTTTATGTTTCAGATTCAGAAGCAAGCACTTTACTGAAAGAGTACAATGAGGAAGGACTTCCCACTAAAATGATTGACCCTGACGGTCATATAACAGAGTTATTTTATAACTATTTTGCCAAAGCCCCTAATGGTGCAGCAGCAATGGAGGTGACACGGATTGATGCAGTAGGAAATCAGGAAATAACTCTTCTTAGTCCATTTGGCAAAGATCTGTTCAAACAAACTAAAAATCAATGGGGAGAGCGATTACAAGAAGTTCATTACTACTATGACTCAAAAGCAAATTGTATATTAGAGCAACACTATCGTATTCATGATGATGAGTTAGAAGGTATATACGAGATTAGTAGAGAGTATGATGGAATGGGGCAATTGCTCTATGAAAAACAAAGCTCAGCAGGTCAGGAAAAGATAAAGACTTACACTTATCACCCGGGAGGAAAGCTCGCTCGTATTATAAAAGATGATGGAGTAAGTATAGATCATACTTATACCTTATTAGGAAATCTCGAAAGAATCTTTTCATCTGACGGCACTGTAGACTATCAGTATAGTTATGATCTATGTGGACGTGTCTTATTTGTTCTAGATAATGTCAAACAACAAAACATCAAACGTAGTTATTCTCCTGAAGGAGAGTTAGAGGAAGAAATATTTCCTTTTGGTCTAGGAATGAACTTTGCTTATGATTTAATGGGAAGAATGCGCTCTGTTAAAACAGAAGATAGGACAATAAAAAGCTATTTTGATGGTTGGATTTTACGTCGTTTAGATTATCAGTGGAAAGATAAAGAATATCAATATGAAATTCTAGAGCAAGACTTTACCGGAAAACCTATTCAGGAAAAACTTTGGGGAAAGAGTGGTATTTTAGAAAGTACTTGGGATGGATTAGGACGTAGGAGAAGATCAAAGCATCGTTATTGGTCTGAAAATCTTCCTGAAGAAGCATTCGATGGTGTAGGTAATTTACTATCTCTTAACGTACATGATCTTGAAGGAGATGCGGTACGAAAGTTTGATTATGACGATCTCTATCAAATGCGTACTGAAAAAGGTTTCTGCGAGCATAATTATAAACATGATAGCTTACATAATCGTAGAGCTTATGACGGTGTAGACTATGAGCTCGATTCTTTGAATCAACTAGATAGGGTAGGGAAGCAAGAATTTATACATGATGCAAATGGGAATTTAGTTGAGTGGAAAAAAACTGATGGAGTCTGGTTTTTTGAATACGATGCTCTTAATCGTCTTATAAAAGTTATAAAACCAGATGAGACAAAAATTTATTATGCATATGACTTTGAGCATCGGCGTACACAGACGACCATTGAGAAATCAGAATCCTTCCATAGGAAATATTTTCTATATATAGGAAACCATGAAGTAGGGTCTTTAGATGAAGATTTGAATTTCATTGATTATAGAATTATTCGCTCTGAAAATGAGTCAGCTCGAACTCTTTTAGTTGAAACGGGTGGAGAAGCTTACTCAGTCATGGAAGATTATTGTGGGACTATATCCTGTCTAATTAGTGTAGATACTGGTTTAGCAAAAGAGTCGTATCGTTACAGTAGTTTTGGTGAGATAGAATCTGTTTACTCCCAAAATGATTCTGAAGCCCTTATGACAAGCCCTTGGTTTTATTCAGGAAAACGTTTAGATGGAGAAACAGGCTTTGTATATTTTGGAAGGAGATATTATATAGCATCTCTTGGTCGTTGGATAAATGAAGATCCTGAAGGTTTTTGTGATGGACCAAATTTGTATGCCTACGTTCAGAATCGCCCCATGGCTTATATTGATCCTACGGGATTAAGTTTATCTCCGTGTGCTCAATATGCGAGAAGCGGACTTTATGGCTTTGTAGGGATTTATGTTAGAGGTTACGATAGTGATGGAACAGTTCATTATAGAAGTCTTGGTCATAATGAAGATCTTTTACATATACCAACAAACCATGCACGGATCATTGATCAAGGAACGATAAGAAGCAACTTAATAGTTAGTGGATGTACGAATGGTTTATATAATTCTTTTGAAGATGCTTGTAATTTAACAAATAAACTTTCTGAATGTATGGGAGATGGTGTAGTAGGTGTTTACAATCCTGCTAATGACCCTAAATGGTCTGCTTTTTGGTTTGATACAGACTATCGAATTGTAAAAGAAACTATAGAAATGCAGGCTAGGATATGGCAGAAACTTTATGATGAGAATCCAGACCGCTGGATTCTTTGGATTGCCCATAGTCATGGTGCATTTATTGTGAATGAAGCTTTAAAGCTTGTGTCACCAGAACTGAAAGCAAAGTTAGGTCTCATTATTGCGGGTGGAGCTGTACAGGTTAATGGAGATGGTCTTGCATATTTTGCTGATGGAGTAGCTGAAGATGATCAAATGATCAGATTCGCAAGAGGAGCCTGGTTAGTAACCCATGATCATTACGAAGTGATTCCACGTTCTGGAGATAAAAGAAAAATGCTTGACCACAGTATTATGAGTGAAACGTATCAGGGATATATTCAGAAATCGATAAATGAATTTAAAGATGAAGTAGGAAATTAATGAATAAAAAAATATTTAATTTGTTTTTGTTTTTTGTTGTGAATTTTAATATCCTTCAAGGATTTACTCAGGAGGAGTATAGCAGTTTTCTTAATGGGCAAGTTTATGAGAAAGCTAAACGGGCATATATAAGAAAAGCAAGATCGTTAGACTGTAGATTGATGGGGTCCGGAGGGCGCTTTGCAGGAGGAATAAATAGTATCAATTTTATGTTTCAGAAAAGAGGGTTTCTGTCTGAAAAAGAAGCTCTTCATTTGCTGCAAAAATTAATGCGACAAGTTGTAAGAGTATACTTAGATTATCCTGAATTTGCTCCATTTGTTGATTTTCCAATGAACAGTGATATGTTTAGTGTTACGGTATGTTTTTATGGAAAAGACGGCTCTTCACCTACTAAAGAAGACCTTTCAATAGTTTCAATACATTCTGGTAGGTTGTTACTCCAATACGAACGAGATCCTTCAACTCTAGCAGTTGATTTTATAAAAAAAGAGTGTGGTTACAAGCTCATCACAGTTGATGACCTTGATAAGCCACTAGAAACTTGGCTCCCTCCTGAAGAGGATCAGGGTTAGGGTTAGACTATTTTAAAATCTTGCTCTAGCAATTTTGACTGTACTTTATCCATACAAAGTACAGTCAAAACAGCATGAAATTTCCACTAAATTAATTCTATATATTGTCTTTTATTTACATGAAAGCGTGACTTCCATAAAGTGTGTTTTTGCATCAATTTGAATTGAAGTATATCCTTGATTAAAAGCTACTTAAGGCCTCTTGCTTTTTATGATCCATTTATCAGAATTTAAGAAAGACAAGGGGTGCAAGAGGTGCCTGCTTAATTGTTCATGATCATTACGAAGTAATTCCACGTGCTGGAGATAAAAGACAAGCCCTCGATCATGGTATTATGAGTCAAACGTATCAGGGGTATATTCAGAGTTCGATTAAAGAATTTACAGATAAGGTAGGAATAAAATGAAAATAATTATGATTAATTTATATGTTCTGTGTGTTTTATTTTTTTACTAGCGTTTATTCTTTTACTCCAGAAGAGCACAGAGATTTTCTTAATGGAGCAGTTTATAGAAAGGCTAAAAATACCTATGTTAAGAAAATTTGTCGTTCTTACAATTGTAAATTGATGGGAACAGGAGGAGGCTATGTCAAAGGGGTAGATCACCTTAACTTCATGTTTATGAAAGAAGCTAATCCTAGTGAAGAAGAAGCATTACAATTGATTCAAATTCTAGTTCGCGATGTTATTTCTGTATACGCAGATTTTCCAGAGTTTGCTCCTTTCGTTGATTTTCCAATGAATAGTGATAAATTTATGATTACATTATGCTTTCGCAAAAAAGGTGGAAAATTTCCTGCAAGCGACGAAATATACTCCGTTACTATGGTACAAGGAAAGTTAATGCTAAGGTATAAAGAAGATCCATATGCGATGAAATTAGATTTTATAACTAAAGAATGTGGTTACAAGCTCATCACAGTTGATGACCTTGATAAGCCACTAGAAACTTGGCTCCCTCCTGAAGAGGATCAGAGTCAGGGTTAGGCTATCTTATAGTCTTGCTCTAGCAATTTTGACTGTACTTTATCCATACAAAGTACAGCCAAAACAGCATGAAATTTCCAGCAAATTAATTCTACTTGTTATCTTTTATTTACATGAAAGCGTGGCTTCCATAAAGTGTGCTTTTGCATCAATTCGGAGTGAAATATGTCTTTGATTAAAAGCTACTTAAGATTTTTTGTTTTTTTATATACGCTGCTTTTTACAGTTTTTCTACATGGAGAGGAGGAGAAAGCAAGAGCTAAAATTTCTCTAATCAACCGTAAAGATTACCAGTTACGAGAGAATGTGTTGAATGTTGCTAACATAAAAGCCCCTGGTATCCCAAAGTCTAAACATCTTGTCATCGAGATAGTAAGTCATGATGGTAGAGTAAACAAACAAGCAGGGGTATTGCAAGTTGATTCAGAAGGTATACTTACAGATTTAAGAGGGGAACCATACGTTTTTATGATTGGGAACTTCTCTCTAGGCGAAACATGTACTCTCCGTCTACGTTCTGCTATAGGTCGACAGCTTTTAGCTGAGGGTACCATTACCCCATATCCCATAGAATTTAAAAATGAAGAAGGAAAAAGAATTGAAGTACAGAGCTTAGATCCTCACTGGATGCTTTTTATGGTTCATTTATCAGGATATGAGGAAGATGAAATTTGCTCAGTTATTTGCAAGGCAGACAATGGAGAAACGATTTCTACTCCTTTAATGGGACAAATGAGTTTTGGTATGGCTCCCTCTGTAATTGGAAAAAAATCAGGGTTAGAAACCGTCACAATTATAAGCAAAGATGGTAAGGAAACATCCATTCAATGGACATGGGGATTGAAAGATAGAGTTGTTCGTTATAATGATTGGTTTGATGGTGAAGGAAAGGAATATATACTAAGCGATAACGATCCAACGATGGGCAGAGGCTTAAACTGGGATTTGATTCTGAAAAATCTCTAATGCAAGTCATTAACCCTGGCTACAATTCTACAAATGCGGACAAAAATATTTCTTTTTTGTTCGTGTTTGCCATTTCCATAACAGTTGAGTGTCATTCCTTTCATTTGTTTTAATTCGTCAGTCTAACTAAATATTTTAATTTTACAAGAGGCAGTTTTTATGAATAGAATGCTTAAACTAATATTTTTTTGCTTTGGAGGAGTTCTTCTAAGCAGCAAGCTTGTTTCTCTTGAATCATCTTTGTCTCTCCATAACGATTATTGTGACCGTCAAGAGCAGTATCAGAGTATTTCTCAGTATTTAGAGAAATTAAGTAATGAAGAAATCTCAAATCTCCTTTCGGAAGGAAGCGCTCTGCATTCCGGTTATGGAACTTCACTAAAACTAGAAATAAATGAAACTCCAATTTTTGTTAAAAAAGTACCCCTAAATACATTAGAAGGCGCTTTAGAAAATAGGAAATCAACAGAAAATTTGTTTCAATTGCCACTTTATTATCAGTATGGTGTTGGCTCCGCAGGATTTAATGTTTGGCGAGAAGTTTCCGCCCATATGATAAGTAGTAACTGGGTACTTTCTGGAAAATATCAAAACTTTCCTTTAGTATATCACTGGCGTGTTCTCGATAACTCAGAAGAAAACACAGCTCTCAATGAAGAAGAGTGGCAAAACTATGTTGAGTATTGGGGAAACTCACGTGAGGTAGGTGAAAGAGTGAGAGCAAATCATAACGCTCCGTCTTATGTTGCCTTATTTGTTGAATATTATCCTATGACAGTCAATCAATGGCTTAGAACTAAATTAGAAGAAGGTTTCACTGCGATTGATGAAGCAGTTGAAATGCTTGAAAGACAACTTTTAGAAAGTACAGCTTTCATGAATGCAAATGAGATGCTGCATTTCGATGCTCATTTTCACAATATTTTAACAGATGGCGAGCGGATTTACTTTTCTGATTTTGGCCTAACAACAAGCTCAGAGTTTTCTCTTTCAAAAGAAGAGCTTTACTTCTTTCAAAAACATCAAAATTATGATCGTTGTTATGTAGTAGCAGCCCTAACAAATTGGATTATTTCCAGGTGTTTTGGAAAAGAGCAAAGTGAAGAGGTACTAAACTTGTATGCTTGTGGAAAGTCGCCTTTATCCGAATCTGAAATTCTTAGCCCATACCTTTCTTCACTTGTGAAGCGTTATGCACCACTGACTTTGAGAATGAATACATTTTTCCAAGCACTTAAAGAAGAGAGTAAAGAAACATTATATCCTGAAGAAGAATTAGAAGATCTTTGGATTGAAGCTACTCATTGTCTGAATTGAGCGACAAGTTCTTACCTTTTCACATGATGCTGTGAAAAGGTAAGAATTCTATCCATTCACTATAGAGTGAAAAAACTTACAGAAAGTTGAAGCTCTTCCGCTAATGTTGAAAGTTCCTTAGCCGCATCAACAGTATTGTCTGTTACAAGAGCTTGTTCGTCTACTCTCGATGCAATGTTGTTAGATAAATCTGATATTTCAACGATACCAGAGTTAATTTCATTGATTGCACCAATTGTTGTTCGAGTATTTTTCTGAATTGTATCAATACGTTGTGAAATATCATTGGTAGCTTCTGCCGTAGCTTTAGAAAGCTCTTTCACTTCATGAGCCACAACAGCAAAACCTTTTCCTGTTTCATCACCAGCCCGAGTGGCTTCGATAGTAGCGTTAAGTGCCAGTACTTTAGTTTGGTCTGTGATGGACTTAATTACTTTAATTACGCCATCAATATCAGAACTACTTATACCTAGCTCTTCAATGATTTTCTGAGCTTGCTCTGTTCTTGTAGAAGCTGCTGAAGCTTTCTGAGCTGTGTTGTTAGAGCTGTTGGCAACTTCTGTTAAAGAACCCTTCATTTGCTCACTAGCAGCGTAGAGTTGAGTCGATGCCGCAGCAACTGCTTGTGCAGATTGGCTGATTTGCCGCACGATATGAACAAGTTTTTCTTTCATTTCAGTGAAGGCTGTACCTAAATCACCTGGAACTTCCGTTTGGAGAGACTCATCACACATCTTTCCTTCAGAGATAGCTTTAGCTTGTGCTTGTAGAGTTCTTGCATGATCAAGAAGAATTCCCAAAGATTCTGTTTTATCAACCGCCCCATCAGAAGGAAGAATATCAGTAGCTAAACCCACTGATTCGAATACATTGAAAATAAATGAATCACAAACAGCCTGAGCATCAAACCAGAAAATTGTTTCTATAACACAAAGAACATCTTGGTTTTTTGGACTCTGTGGAAAATCCATTTCAAGATACTAGCTTTTAGTAATGTATTTAACAAAATTTTACTTATATAGTTGCGTGCCAGTTTTTTTGGGTGGGGGTGACTGTTTTTAGATTGCGTAGACTTTTAATTAGTGTTTTTTACTAGCTTTTCATAGGAAAGATCGTGGTTCACTATTCATTCCTCAGTTTACCCGATCTTATGTGTTCCTACTTTTTCATATTCACTACAATAGCTGTAATTTTTCATCCAATGAAGTGCTAGATGAAGCAGAAGGGTGAATTGGTGGATTCCATTTTTCATTTTTATAAAAAAATGTATCTTTCATTTAATTAATAATAGGTATTAGAATGTTTTAATTTAAATGGTTTTTAAGTTGGTTTTGTTTTGATTCTTAGATTGTGTTTCTTATTTATTTTATTAACTGTAAGTTCTTGTAATTATCGTGATCAAGTCAGGACAGAAGTAGATTCAATTGTCAGGAGCCAGGTTTTGATTCCGCATTCAGGGACCTACATAATCTTGCCTAGTAATAAAGATTGTTCTGTAGATGACATTCATTTCCGTGAGTACGCGGAGTATGTAGAAGTTTTGTTACGCAGGAAGGGGTGGAAGCGAGTACATAGCTTTGATAAAGCTAAGTGGGCTGTATTGCTAGGGTATAGTGTAAGTGATCCAAAAGAGCGTCGTTATACCTATCAAGTTCCAATTTTTGGTCAGACGGGTGTTTCTTCCTCTACCACATATGGAACTTATTATGGATATGGAAACTATTCCTCCAAAACTACTTATACGCCTACTTATGGGATTATTGGGAGTTCCACTCAGGTAGGAACCTTAATTTACTATGCTCGAGCAGTTTCTTTAAGAGGGGTAAATTTACAACATATTA
The DNA here is from genome assembly GCA_002709385.1 of Waddliaceae bacterium. GTDB lineage: Bacteria > Chlamydiota > Chlamydiia > Chlamydiales. The sequence goes on along the minus strand of PAQS01000016.1, from coordinate 73,129 downwards.
AGTCTAATAGAAATATAGGTGATGCAGATGTACTGTGGGAGACCTCTGTATCAAGTGTAGGTAGTAGCGGAGACTTAAGAGAAGTATTTCCAGCAATGATTTTAACTGCAGATCAGTATTTTATGACGAATACTTCGAAGAAAATAAAGTGCAAGATTGATATCCAAGACAAAAGAGTCAAAGAGCTTCAAGAAGCAGTTCGGCTCCCTAAAATCAGAAGAACTCAGGTTATTTCTAGAGTGAAGCTAAGCGGTCCACCAGTCTAAAAAGTAATTTGTGTAATAGAGCTACTCTGAATAAGAGGCTCTGTTACACATTGTTTACGTGTTGTATGAGAAGAGTAGTGATTTCTTTCTCTACTGTGTCTGTCATAAGAAATGAGTAGAATTGTTAAGTCAGTTTTTTCAATTATAACACGGTATATGTGCGATGATCGATTGAAGCTCAAAATCTAGTTCTTTATCTTTAAGACCAGTTTGTTCTTCCAAATTACTGACGAGTAAATGCCAACTTGGACAGTTATTGAGCAGTTCTTCTAGTTTATTAGGATCAGTGAAAAACTCTTGATAACAAGTCGCAAAAAGACCCCAGGAGCTTTTTTGGATCCATTTTATATGTCGTCGGAATTGATAAATTTCAGACCACTCTTCAAACTCTTTTTGTAAATGACCTTCTCGACAGCTTTGGCTGAATTGCTTTTGTTTTAATTCCATTCCAGGAAGTAAAGGGTAAGCAAATGCGCAGCGATATAGTATTTCTCCTTGTCTATTCGGATAAAAATAATCAGCAATGCATTCCATCTTAGGAAGAGATTCTGGATTATTTAAATCTTGAACGCAGAATTTTTGATAAGAAGACTGCATTTCTTTAGGGTAGTTCATTTTGCTTAAAGCATTCTTACTGTCATCTGAATTTAATCGAGTGACAAGATAATCTTTATTGCATAACGTCTGCACCCAGATTTCACAGTCGTGAATTTCTTCTTGAGATAGATTTGCGATTAAATCACTTGTTTTACCGGGAAGTATGGGATTTGTAAAAACGAACATATTACTTCTATAAGTTTTATAATGAGTGTCATCAGATCAAGAGAAGATAACATGGCTAGAGTGTATTTTGAAATACACGAAAAGATTAGAAAAGGAGAGCCAGTTTAAAAAGAGTGGGGCAGGCAAGACTTGAACTCGCGACCAACGGATTATGAGGGCGCGGGAATGCCTACTTAACCATTTCCAACCAACCGTAATGTGCTCCATTATAGAGGGGAATCCTACATTTTGTCACTGGTGGTGGTTGGTTGATGTTTGCTGAATATGCACCGTGGTGCACCGCGTTTACACCGCTTAATACTCTTGAGAGTTTGCTGGGTCGATACTCAGTCGATATCCGCTAGGCTGCACTTGCGGGATAAAGTACGTTTCGAGGGTTTGCTTGGATTTCAGGTCCAATTTTTGGAGTGTAACGTTGTGTCTTCCTATGACTCCTTTGTCTGAGGCTTCTTGAAAGGACATTCTTTGTTCTCCAACTTGTACCTGAGTGGAGATATCTTCATTTTCTTTTTGCCAGTCGTCCACTGCTTGTTTTGCGATAGCTTGTGCTTGCTTTATTTCTTTGGGACTAAATGTGGGAGTTATACTAAGACCAGCAAGGTAGATGAGATATGCTCCAAGCAAAGCACCTACCCCTGTTGACAAAGCTTGGCCACTAACTTTCTTTAGCCATCCGCAAACACTACAGAGAAAAGTTTGCATACCCAAAATCCTTTAAATCAGTTGATTTATTTTTGGAACCAGTGAAACTGTATCGCAAGTTGCTATGCCTCATCTGATGTGGATGAGTGAACTAAGAAGTCTCTCGGCCCTGTGAGGTAGAAAAAGTTGCCTCTCTTCTCTGGACGTCCCTTAACGGATACAATTTTATTGTTTTTATAGGCGTCACAAGCAAGTTGATGTTCGTTTTCCGATAAAGCAACTCGCAGTTTTGTGGGACGTCCTCTCTCCGCTTCCCAGCTAATTACCATTAGTCGGCCGACTTCCTGGTCACTTGTTTCTGATTCCTCATCGGAATCTAAAAACTCTGTTCCAGAATGCAGTTGAATAATTTTGCCGGTTACATGTGTGTCTTCTGATTCCGAACATTTTCGAAGCTCTTTGGCAGCGCTTTGCAGCAAGGGAATGGTATCATCTGCAGTTAATCGGAAGGTTCGTAGGTTAAGCAAATCATGGGGAATGGAATACTCTGGAGACCACGAAAAAGAAAACTCTCCTTTTCCATTGGGAAGGATTTCTATTAATTCTTGTAGCACTTCAAATATATTTGCATTGAAGCCGGACTCATATTTATTAAGGAGTAGAGAAACATCAGCTTCTCTTACAGCATGCAAAATATCCAGAAATCCCCTTCCAAGACGGTGCATTACCCGTCGTTCAAACGGAACTTTTCTGTCTGAAGATGTACGAACAGAGGGTGGTATAGGCATTTTCAATTCAAGGCCGAAACTACCCTTAAAGGTCTGAGCAAACCGGCATTTTTCTGCGGTGTCAGCTCCTATTTTTTTTGTTTTAGGGAAAAAGGGCTGATTATTATCTTCGAGACAAGCAGCATTCTTTATTAGTTTTTCCAAGTTGGTAATAGCTTTGCTGATTACTGGCAAAGGGACAGAGTCATCTTTTGAATCTAGGTTGATGCGTTGACGAAACGAGTCATATCCGATGTTTTGAATCGATTGCTTCAGTTGGATCAAAGGTTCGTCATAGAGCAAAGACAAAAGCTCACAAGCCTTATCCATTGAAGCTGATGTATCTTCAAACTCTGAGTTAATAGGTAAAGATAACCTGATTGGCTTGTCTTGATCGTCGGATTCCGGAGCGTCCCAAAGTACAAAAGTTTCAAACTCATCAGTGGGTTTCCAGCCTTTAGTTCTTAAAAATCTTTTTAATGGGCTTAGTAATTCTGTCATATCTTTTAACCTAGTCCTCGTCGGAAATAATGTTCCCGTTTAGTTCGACTGACTGCAAGATCTTTTGTAACGATTCAGGAGTTAGTAGCTGGCGTCTCGGAATTTTTATTGTTTTAGAGCTGGTATTTTGGGTAAATTTGGAAGAAACTACTTCCCAGTAGCAACAGTTTTTTAAAATAAGTTGTTGTTCATCCAGGTTTATCCATTCGCGAGTGTCTTTAGGTAAAGTAAGCAAAACGAGTACAGCAGGCGTTGCTCGGGGGGTGGAGGCTCGATAAGCTAGAGAATTGTAGTTTCCTGAGTCTAGGGCGTATGAAATAGAGTCGGTTTCAATTGTAAAGTTGATGCTTGCTTTAAGTTGAAAATCAATAGAGACTCCGCTGTCTACTAGTTTTCCTCTTATCAGATTAACTTGATGGAAAGTGCCATCAAAGCCGTAATCTTGGCTTCTGCCATCGATTTCGATATTAATTCCAGCTTTGGCAGCTATAGCCTGTACATACGCTCGGCTTAAATTTTCTTTGATGTGCTCTTCACTAATCATGCAAGGCCGTCCTAGGGACTGAAAAAGTCATGGTGCTCTGTATGTTTTCTTCGATAATGCTAAAGGTGATACACTTACAGTGTACGAGAAAGCAGAGTTCAATTCAAAATATGCTTCGCCGTGACTGTAATTTGCACACTTAACTCTGATAACACATTTCACATTTCGTGAGTCCATTAATCCTGATCGATTCGATAAAAGTTCATGCTAATAAATTTACTATTGTTATAATAAATTGTTTATCTTGTTTGTTTTTATGGTTAAAGGAGGTTTTGTGAATAGTAGAGTAGTAATAATAGCTCAGGGAATACAGATCTATCCCGAAGTATCGGTCTCCATAGCAGTCGCTGTTCCAAACTCCAAACTGCATGAACTAAAAAATTTACCTTTCCTTAATGACTATGATGATGTGCGAGCAGGACTCAATTTGCTAGAAGAGTTAGAGAAGTCGGGTGTGGAGATGCAAGTTCGGTTTTTAGTAGAAAATAGAGATCCTGCCTTCATTGGTTCAGCATGTCGGGACTTGATTAACGAGTTTAAAGAGGCAACTCAATATCTGATTATGGCTGACAGCTCTGAAAGAGAAGACCTGCAAATTGCCCTGAATAGAGAAGATATGAATCAATTTCAGCCAAAAACTAAAATTGTTGACTCTGTGGATGAGTGCGCTTCATTGATTAGACGTTTGGGGATTTTGATTACTCAAGTAACCGCTACATTACATAACAAAGGTCAGTTTGAAGGACTCATGGAAAGTTTTTTTGGCGTTTGTTCAAGAGTAATGTTGCGCCCCATTGCTCATGGAGTCAATGACGAACCGCAAAAGAAAAGGGTTATAGATACACAGGAAAAAATCTGGAAATGGGCTAAGGAGTATAGAAAAGACTTAAAGCATGACGGGTATCTTGTAAAAAATTATGGGTCAAAGCTTTATTAGCTGTAAATTTCTAAACGAACCCAATTTCTCTATATAGAGAAAAATCTGTGCGTTGGTGAATATCTTTCAACCTATTTTGCTGGAGCTCCTGAAGCTGTTTCGCGGCGCGATAGAATTGCCGTGAAATAGCTGTTTCGTATCGATTCATTGCGGATAGTTTTTGAAGGGTAAAACCCTCGAACATCTTTTCGGAAGCGAATGAATCATGCTCATATTTTAATCGATCAGAGAACATTGCAGACTCGATGTAGATAATGCGGCGAAGTCGCCAGGCATATATGGTTATTTTATCTACAAGGAGTCGCTCTAGTTCTCCTTCTGGCTTGAGGTCTTCTAAAAGCTTTTCATGTAAGTTTTCGTAGTCCTTGATGCTTTCTCCTGCGATCACAATTTGCTGACTGAGTGCGCCGTGCTTTAAGGCATTTTGACTCGATGATGCTTTTCCTCTAGAACTTTTGGGGCCGCTAGAACGTTTTGCATTTGCTCGATTTGCTGTAATTTGTCTTTGAGAGGACACTACTAATCTCCTTGTATCTTGTTTAGTACCCGAATAAACTGAATCAACTCATTTATTCAGTTTATTCGGGTATGTATCTATTCTTTACTGAAGGCTCTGGGGTGTAGATTCCAAAACTCATGACCTCGTCCACCATTACCTGAAGAGGAGACCTTTTCTCTTACTAACCAACCCTTATCCTCTAGTAGTTCCAGGGCTGCTTTTACTCGAGCTCCATCCTCAAAACCACCGATTCCTGAGCGGTAGATATCTTGGGCTTTGAATCGTGTTGCAATACGTTTTTCCCTGAGTATACGTAGTATCGCCCTTGCATCTTCCAAAATGCTTCCACAGATACTTTCGTAACATCGGAGAGCATGAGCTTCATAGTACTTTTGTAGGCTCAGTGCCTTTTCCAGTGTCCCTATGGAAACTTCAGTTTTTGGAGAGTGCTTTATGGACTCATCAAGGCTATGCAACACGATACATGCTACCGCTACAAGCTTAGCTTGTTTGCCGAGATGGCTTTCCCAATACACAGGATGCCGACCCGACCTTGAATCAGTTTCGTGAGCAATTAGCCATTGATCAAATCGATCTTGAGCCTCTGGGCTAAATACAATCTCCATGAACTCAGCCTGAGACTGTTTGTCTAAGTTTTCCAGGCGACAATATATTTGCTTATGTAAGTCTGAGGGTATCTCTTCTTCAGAGAGAGTGAACTCCTTGATGGTGTCGGGGTAGCAGACGAACTGAAATCTTTGCATGAATCCGTCAGCTCCACTACCTCGCCCCATTGCTTCACGGAGGTACTTTTGTAGCGCAGTGGGTGGAATACATCCTACCCAGGTCAAAGCAGGAGGTATGTTGATTTGTGATTCACGACACATTCGATCTTCTGAATAACACTCGAGCCCAGACCAACAGTTCATTAAGAAGGATCGATCTCCTTCAGCTCCTGGTTTGTCAAGTTTATCAAGCTGACCCTTAAGTTCATCATTCCTCAGAATTAAACCTCGTGGATTACCTGCAAAAAGTTCGCGTAGCTTAGGTGTGGTCGTATCGTCGGTAATGTATCGTCGGAGCGTGGGAAGACATTCGTCAAATTCTTCACCATTCTCTTTGCCCTCGCGCTGCTTAGCTTTATATGCTTTGAAGGCCTGCTGATACTCTTCCTGAGCCTTATTCTCCAGAGGCCTTAGAAGATTCATGATTGTACGCATGATAGGACTCTTTTTGCTTGAAGGAGAACCTACGATGCATCCCCAAGCATTTGCAACTTCAATCCATGTCCCATTGGGACGCATTTTGAGTTGTATGGATCGCCCTATTAGCCCTGCAACCACTAAGAGCAATATTGTGGCTGCAAAATCTGGAACTTGGGAGACTTGAGCAGATTGAATACGAAGAAACTCGGCTATGTCGGTTGGAAATACCTCCAGGGGGAAAGAGGGGACCGGATGTAGTTTGAGTTCTAATTCCTGCGGCTCTCCAGAGAAGCAGGCTTCAATAGGTTTGAATCCTACTTTTGGACACTGTTCAACCTCAACCATTTGCTTTTTAATTTCTACTTCCAAAGCAGATTTGAGGCTTTCTATTTGTGGTACTTTTAACGGAGAATATTCATCCCATTGAGAACCTAGTAAAACAGTAGCCTGGGCCCAATCAATCAAATCTCCACCTTTTGAAGAAGAGCAGAGGTTGACCACGAAAACTTGACAGTCTGGATTTATGGACCGTAACAGTCGGCTTACAGATCGGGTGTAATCGATACCAGGTTTATCGTTGTCTCTCAAGATAATATAACGGTTAAAGTGGCGAAGCGGGGTCCAATCTGATTTATCGGGGTTTGAAGAACCAAGTACAGTTGTAAGCGCTGGCCAGCCTAGTTGGTGTACTAGGCTGCAGTTTTTCTCTCCTTCGGTTATAATGATGGAGTCTAAGCAAAGAGGGTTAGCAAGCGTGCTGAGCCCGTATAAAGGGTAGGGGGCACTGCACATGCCCTCTAGCCAATCACCTTGATCAGGTATGAACTGTCGAAAGGTTTTGTCTTTTCCTTGGTCGTACCTAGCAACACACATTACAGGTATACTGTTATCGGTATAAAGCCAGTGATTTTTGTATCCAGGTTGAGAGTTCTGGACACTAATAAGAGAGTCCATACTTAGCATGTAGAAATCCCCCAGTCATTGCAGAGTTTCTGTAGTGCTTCGCGAAAACTCAGCCCGTCTCTTTGAATCAAAAAGTCAATAATATCACGTCCAGACGTACCACATGACCAGCATTTGAAAGCTCCACTATCAGTATGAATCTTGAAGCTTCCAGGGTTTCCGTCTTCGTGAAAAGGGCAGTAGCCTGCAACGACCCATCCATGGGTACGGTAGCCTTGTAGGTTTTGCTCTCTCACATAAAAGTCATATGAAGCGATTCCGTCTTTAATTTCCTGGGCGTTGAGAATGAATCGACAATTTCTCATGACTTTCCTCCTTTGTCTGCTTGGGACTCGATCCATTGCTCAAATAGATCTTTTCGAAGGTACAGTCGTTTTCCAATTTTTCGGACTGCCTTTGCAAGCCCGTTTCTGTGCCGTTTTGATAGATAGTGGCGCATCTGACCGTGGCTGAATGGATATTCAGGCCTTTCGATAATGTGCTCAGGTGTTAGGTACTCTTTCGCGTCCATAGATCCTCCTAAAAATGGGTTGGAACTGGGTTTGCTTCAATTCTAATGTTTATTTTTAGCTAAGGATCATGGACTGTATTTTTCACAGAGGGGGAAAAGCCCATTCTTTGGGCTTGACACTGTATTTATTGAGGAGCTGTTCTTTGCTGAATTTTGGGCCTTCCTCGTTTTTGCTTATCGATTTCAGCCAACCAGGAACTGGTGATAGTTCGATACTTGTAGGATGCGCGTCCGCCCTGAGGGGTTTGAAACTGATCCATAATTGCCTGCATAGCTGGATGGTCATATATCTGCTTACGCGACAACCTTGTTTCGCTTGACTTCATTAGTTCGGAAGCGTGTTTAAGGTATAGGGTCTTGTGATATAGCCGGGATGTTTCCCTTTTTGTACGCAAAACCTGATCAGGGGAAGTGAATTCAAGGTAAACTTCCATCAAGTGCATAGGTAATTCTCGAAAAAACTTTGTCCTTATAGGGGTGTTGGATTCGGCAAGCCATTTGATGTACTGCCAGCAAGTCATCCAAATTGTTTCTCCTGTACCCGAAGCTTTTTTCTCCATGCAGCCTTTTTTATAGTCCATAAGGCTTATGCATGTTCCTAGTGCCGCAGAGGCTTGTTTGACTTCAAGGGGTGAGGGATTAATGCCTTGCTTTTGTTCAATTTCCCATAGCCGGTCAGGAGTAAGACCGGCGGTAAGAGCTCCAAATTCTTTGAGTGTCCAGATTTCTTCTCGAAAGTAAGCTTGATAGAGCTCATGAGCCCGAGTGTCTGGAAAGAAGCATTTATGAAAGTGGTCACCTACTTTTCTATAGCCTTCTGTGCTAGTTGTCATTCCTATCACCTCTATTTAGTCGTTTCTCAATAGCTTCTCCTATAAATCGCGTGGATTCTGCATCAAGATGGGAATAATGGTCTGTCATTGAAGAAGTGCTATGACCGAGTTGTGCTCTCAGTTGGCCTCCTGATGCTCCGAAGTGGCCTCCAGCGGTACAGTAATGGTGACGTAGCCCGTGAAACTGGAAATCTTCGATACCAGCCCTTACAAGAGCTCCCTGAAAAGCCTTTTTAGGATCGAGTCGGCCAAATGCTGTTTTCGAGGCAAAGACTAAGGTTTTTTGTGGGTCACGATTGCTATGGAGCAACTTCAGCTCATCAGCAACGGAGTGAACAAGACCTACAGTTCTAGGGCGATCGTTTTTTGAGGTCCGAATGTAGGCTAGGCGGTTGTCAAAATCGATATCATCCCATTGTAAAGACAGTAGCTCCCCTTGACGAGCCCCGGTGGTGATAGCGAGAAGAACAAGACAGTAGAGGTAATTGGCTTTGCTCTCCCTACACGCTTTCAGCAAACGGATTTCTTCCTCAGGTTTAAGTACCCGTTTTTTCTTGGGGTTTTCTTTAAGTTTAATGATGCCGGAACATGGATTTTCATCGATCCACCGCAAATTTCTATGCGCATAGCTGAGGAGTCCCCCTAAGGATGACATATAGCGGTTGATGGTTGCTGGGTTCCGTGGAGTTCCCTTATTTGTTAAACTTGACTGCAGATATTTGCGCTCTTGTAGCAATTTCTCTGGTGTTAGATGGACCAATGCGTAAGAACCTAGACGTTTGGTGAAATAGTCCAAGTGTCGAAGGGTATCTTTTGAGGCTTTATGATGCTCCAATACTCCATCATCGACGTAACGTTTGATTAGCTGTTCAAAAGTATTATTCCGATCTTTTCGTCCGAAGTTGTATAACCCCTGGCGAATCTTGTATTCGGTTTCTCTAGCCCAGTCATCAGCTTCTTGTTTACGGGGAAAAGAAGCTGTTACCGAAGGATGTCCTTTAAGGCGAACATCTGCTTTCCATGTATGACCGGTGCCTGTTTTCGATTTTCTTTTATAGATAGAGGCCATTGCTCAAACCTTTTTTTAGTTTCTGTTTGAACGGTTGGCTTTGCTAGCTCGCTTAATGCGAGGCTATTGGAGGTGTATTTTGTTACACCGCTAGCGCACCGCGACGACAAAACTTAGTTTGAAAGGAATAATCAATCAAGCTGAATTGTGTTCGCAGGTGAGGGAAAAGAGTGGGGCAGGCAGGACTTGAACCCGCGACCAACGGATTATGAGTCCGCTGCTCTAACCAACTGAGCTACTGCCCCCGATACTAGAATCCTCAGGATAACACGACATAAACGCAAGAAGCAAGAGGAGAATGAAAAAGCACGTACGAAAATTGGCATAGAAAATGCTTTGCAAATAAAATGTTTTATTGAATATAGAGACAGATAGTAACTTTCTTATTGCAAATGGATAAGATTCCCAATCATATAGGGGACTATAATTGCTATGAAAAAACTCGTCTTTTTGTCTCTTAGTTTACTGGTAATGAAAGCACTACCGGTTACATTACAGGCCCATGTTATTGAGCCTCCAGAGATTATTTATGCTGCAGACAAGGAGGATGCTAAGCCAAGTCCAAAGGTGATAGCCCCTCCTACTAAAACGTTTACGCCTCTTCATCCTGTAGAAGTAGCAGACAGTAGCTACCTAGAAGGCTACCTACAATCTCTACTAGATACGCACTACGCAGAATACGATGTAGTGATTTCTGTGGAAAATGGGATAGCGTCCATTTACAATATTCCGCCTAACGAATCCATTGCAGCTAGCGTTGTTATGCTTATTCAAGATCAACCAACAATTAAATCTGTGGTTGTGATGAATGATGATATCGACCCTTTTGGCTTGGGAGTTGAAGAGGTTCAGCCTAGTCGCCAAGCTGCGCAAGGTGAATGGTTTCCTGAGCAAATCATGCTTTTTCCTCCGTTTGCCGCTGATCCTAGAGCAATTACGTCATCAGTTTCTTTCCGTTACCTAGATGATCCGTTCTCAAGAAAAACAGTAGCTGTTTCTTTTGGAGACCGTGTTCCTGTTTACCGATGGATTGGTGTTGGTAGCGACAATGAAGGTGCTGTGCAAGTTTCAATAGAAGCTGGGGTTTGGAGTCTTTTTGATATCGAGGGTGACTCAGAGCCTCTGATCAACTCTGACTACTTCATCGGAATTCCAGTAACATATCTTTGTGGAAACTGGTCGTTCCGTTTCAGACTTTATCACATATCTTCGCACTTAGGTGATGAATATATTTTAGATAATTTACCGATCACGCTTTTGAACCGTAGTTTTGAAGCTGTTGATGCTTTTGTTGCGTATCATTTTGGTCCATCTATCCGTGTATACTGTGGTCTTGGATACGTTCTAAGAGGTGACAGTGAAGCTGATCCAGGAACAGGATACGCTGAGTATGGTGCTGAAGTTTTCTTGAAAAGAAACCGTCACCCAGAAACTAGACTATATAGTGGTCCGTTTTTAGGTTTCCATATGCGTCATCTTGATGAGAATGACTATAAACTCGACCAAACTTACGTAGTAGGTATGGCTTGGGGAAGACTACCAGGTAAGGGGCGTCAGTTACGTGTCTCTCTTGAGTATCATGATGGTTTCGCTTTAGAAGGTCAGTTTGCAACAATGAGAACTGATTACATCAATGGAAGGATCTCATACGGCTACTAAGTAGTCGTATAGATCTTGTGTCTTCTATGTGAACTCCAGTATAAAGAACATGTAATATCTGGAGGATATAGTTAGTGAGCAAGAAGAAGCCGACAAAACTACGCGAAGAAGACTTTATCCACGAAGAGTCCACTACAAATCCATACCCCATGTGGTTTTTTGCTGGACTCATAGTGATCGTGCTAGTAGCCATGTTCCTTAGCGGGCAGTTTACTAGCAACACTCTTTCCTCTTCTTATAATCAAGACCCTTTTAGACAAGTTAGCAATCGAGAGATTTCTCTTTTCTTATGGCAGTATCCTCGCTTTATGCGAGTCAACTCCACAAATAAAAGTTCTTATTTAAGTGGTTTTAGAGATGAGGATTACATTCGAGTACGTATTGCTCGCTCAGAAGAATACGCTGTGGCACCACCAGAACTTTTTTTTCATTATCATGCATGGAAACGCCTACTAAAGCCTCACCTACCTCTTCGCAAGATTCAAGCTGGAGAATTTAGTGAGTTTCTACACTTTTGCCAAATTTGGCACCCAAGAAATTGGGCAAAATCTCCTGCTTCCTATAAAGACCTCGTTTCTCAGTTGCATAAAGAAATTGTATCCGATTTTGATGATCTTCCTTTGGAAAAAATTCCAAGAGATGTGCAAATCGCATTTCAAGGCTGGAAAAACTATTTTAGAGAAGGCGAAGAGATCAATCAACAGAGTATTACTCATGCTCAAATGCAAGAATTTTTAGCTGAGCACCCAGAATACGGTCGAAATTATTGGCGAAATATTCTTTCTGATTATGTTCCTCGTTATTTGGAAAGTACTTTGGAAACTGAGCTAGACCCGAATGCAGTAATTGCACAGGGCGAGCTCAGTAGCTTCCTAAGAGTTGCTTACTTTAATCATCGGATGAAAACAGATCTATCCCAACTCGAACAAAACCTTCAGGGTAACTAGGGCTATCTTTTCCAATAGGGAGTCGGTTATTGAAATACTCCCTATAAACTTGTAAGCCTTGACTTGCATTTTGTACGCAGTAAAAGCAGTTACTAATCCACTCAGAACCTTTGATCGTTCCCGATTCTAGGTTCTGCTTATATCGCGATGTAATTTTACTCTCCCAGTACTCTGGAGTTCCAAACAAAAGTATAGGAGTTGTAGAGGTAGAACCTACTTTACGGCGAACCTCTTCCAAGCAATATTCAAAGTCTGTACCAATACCTCCCATAAGAAAAATGGGGAAATCCAAATGAAATTCAGATTGTCTTTCAACAAGCTGTTCTAAGCGATAGGTCATTTTGGCTTCGACATGAGGATTCTGTTTTTGTTCATTGACTACAGAGCCGTCTTTAGGTCGAAAATCTACAATATTAGCACAAGAAAGAATGTTTAAATTTTGCGCTACTCGATTTCCTATCTCCATAGCACCTGGTCCTCCACCTGTAATCAGAGCAAGAGGAATTTTAGGGCTTAGCATAGGATGGTCGGACTCTTCCTTCATTTCCAAAATGCCAGTAAGTAGTGCATGTAGCTCATCTTCAAAATGTCCCTGAATCAAATTCGATCCATAAATACCAAATACAGTAGCCTGTAAAAAACTTTGAACTTTTTCTGAGGGCACAAACATGGCTGTGCCTTTTCGTGATTTCAAGGCATACTGGAGCACTTGGTTGTTTGTTTGATCTACCCAAAATACAGGAATAGCAAAAGTCGCAAGATCTAATAAAAGGCTTCTATCTTCTTGTGAAAAGAACTCATCCATAGATTGAGAAGGATGAAGAAAATAAATTCCTTTTAAGCAACGTTGAACAGGTTCACTTAAGAGCATACGCTTCATTAGAGGAGAAGGAAAATGGCGTACCAAAAGGATTCCCTGACTGCTAATTAACCCCTCTTGAATAGCTTTTAAAAAAGGATAAGAAGGTTGTTGTTGAATATAGCGCTCTACCATGGCAGCTTGACGCATACCTTGGGTAGGACCAGGAAACTCATGAGTCAGAGAATCGCGAACCACCCAATCTTTTTCCGTTAAGTTCTGCATTTGTTCACCTTTTACAACAAATACAGCAGCGCGCAGATCTTCGCTTTTTGGTCCCGTTTCAAAAGCCTTAAATAAAGCGTTAGGATTTTCTAGAGAAGCTTGTAATTGATCTCTATCTCGGAAAAATACGTGTTCTCGATGAGGTTCTAGGGTATAGAATTCAAGAGGAATATCTGAAATTTCATGATCACTTTTTCCATATAATTCATAAATATCGCCAGATGCTTGTGTATCTGGTTGTAGTACATTTGCGCTTGTATGGCGAAAACCTTGAGGTAAAAGCTTGTCTACCACTTTTGCGAATACAGTTCGAATATGTAGCGGCAGAGTACGTACAAGAAGCAGCTTACCAGGTTCACAATTGAGGTTTGCATGAGGGCTCCACTCTTGATGTAAACGAAGGAGGCTACGTACAGGCTGGCGTGCACACAAAGCTTTTGCAAGTGTGGGAAGAAGACCGAAAATAGAATCAGGGTATTCGACCCTTCCATATTGCAAAGTTAAATAAGCAATTGTACGACCATCTGTAACATCTAGGATTAAATCATTACTCCCTTGCATTCCTCCAAGAGACAAAAGTGGGCGCCCTTTGCGATCAGAACGACCAAACATACGAGATAAATAGTCAGGGTTACGAACGAGTCGACGTGGATCAGCTGCAAACAGTTTCCCAACAACACAGCCTACACGTAAATAACGAAGCATCGCCTGTCCCAATTCATTCACAGCTTGAATATGAATCAAAACCTCAGCACAGCTGTTTTTCCGATCAAGAATAAACTCTTTGCACAATAGATCCAGCCCTAGCTGAGCTAATGTGCTTTTTCCGTTAAATTCAATTTGATTGTTATCAAGATCATAACCTTTAAAAACAGGAGAAATCTTATCAATAAAAACAGTAGCATCAAGGGCTGTACTACTAATTGGTTGAAGATTTGATATAGCTCCGTCAGGTGTCACTAAGTCATAATGATCTGGATTTAAATAACTTTCCATTATCCCGCCTTACACAAATTCATTCACTCACAAGGCTACTTGCAGTATTTCAGTATTACTTTAGTACTTTTTTAGCACAGAACAATCTGAATAGGAAAGGAATTGAATGAATGGATTAAGTTCTATAAATGTTCACCTTCTCCTGTGGGTTGGAGAAGGGTTTTAAAGAATGATTTGTGGGACTTTTGTTTGCGAATTGTGAGCAAGATGTCTAATTTTGGGTTTATGCTCTATTTTTTTATCTAGTTCACATCTATATTTTAATACACATAAACCATTATTTATAAGTGGTTTGATATGGTTTCTTTATGATGAAAACGTCTTTATTTCCTCTTGTAAAACAAGGTTTTTTGCTTTGGGAAAATTTGTCTGTGAATTGTTCGCAATCCGAAATTTATTTTTTTTACACAAAGTTCCGAGACTTAGTAAGAAGAAGAGAATTTATCATAAAAACCATCAGAGTAAGGCTTTTAAAGAAAAGGTCATTATGTAAGAATTGAAGTTTTTAGCCTGGCCTATATACAAACCTGGCCAATCAAGATTTGGAGTAAGTAAATAAGGATGGGAATAAAGCGTATTTCTCGTAGTGTAGCAACCCATGATGGAACATTTCACGCTGATGAAGTAAGCGCTTGTTCTTTATTGCTTATTTTTGATCTTGTGGATCGTGATAAGATTATACGCACTCGTGATATGGATCTTATTGATTCTTGTGAGTTTGTTTGTGATGTTGGAGGAATTTTTGACGAAGATAGTCTTCGTTTTGATCACCACCAAGTGGAGTATACTGGGGAGTTGAGTAGTGCTGGTATGATTCTTCAATTTTTGAGACGCACCGAGCGTTTGAATGAAGATGAGTATAGGTTTTTATATAATACTTTGATCAAAGGTGTGGACGCTCATGACAATGGGAAAGCACCTATAGTAGAAGGTTATTACTCTTTTTCTAATGTTATTTCAAATTTTACTCCTGTGAATTATGACTGTGAGCCAGAAGAGCAGGACATAGCTTTTATGGAAGCTGTGGATTTTGTTGTAGGTCATCTTAGAAGAATGCTCAATCGTTTTCACTACAATGTATCTTGTCGAGAGTTGGTTTCCCAGGCGATGAGAGAAAGCGACCAGTGTTTAGTGTTTGATAAGGCTTTACCTTGGTTAGAAAACTTTTTTTCTCTTGATGGAGAGAGCCATCCTGCAAACTTTTTAATTAGCCCAAGTGGCCAGCATTGGAAGCTTCGTGGGATTCCTCCTAGTTATGATAAGCGCATGCAGGTTCGAGTACCTTTACCAGAATCTTGGGCGGGGCTTTTAGGAGATGAGTTAAAAGAAATTACTGGTATTGAAGGTGCCATTTTTTGTCACAAGGGTCGTTTTATCTCTGTGTGGCAGAATAAAGAAGATGCAATGCAAGCATATGAGCTTGTGATGAAGATGCAAGGGGAGCGTACAGGGGCATGAGCGAAACAGAGCACACTCCAACTTTATTTGAAAAGATCATTGAGGGAGAACTTCCTTCTGAGAAAGTGTTTGAAAACGAACATCTTGTTGCGTTCAAAGATATTCACCCAGTAGCACCTGTACACATCTTGATTGTTCCTAGGAAAGCAATTCCAGATTTTCAATCGATTGAAAAAGATGATTTATTTCTTTTGCAGGAGCTGGGAAAAGTCGCGCAGCATTTAGCTAAAGAGTTTGATATTGCTGATGGTTACCGTTTATTAACGAATATTGGGCCTCAAGCTGGGCAAACTGTTTTTCATTTGCATTTCCACCTTATTGGGGGACGTCGTCTTGGTCCGCTGGCTTAAGCAAGCATTCGGTTTTTCTATTTTGTCCCTTTCTTTATGGGGACAAAATACAACAACTCAAGACCAAATACGCGCGCATCTACTCTTACGAGATCCTTATACTGCGCAAGATTTACATCGTGCTAACAAAGAAAAGAACTCTTCTTTTTCTGCTTATCTCAAACAAAAATTAGAAATAGATTTAGCTTTAGGTAATGAGCAAGCAGCTATAGATACATGGCATTCTTTATTGGAAGAAGATCCAGAAAAAGCCCTTGCTTCTTCATGTTTAGAGAAAGTTTCGTGGGCTGTGTTGCATTGGAATATGCAAGGAACATCTGTTAGGAGCCGTTATTATGCAGTAATGATGGCTTCTGCAAGTGGCGATGCATTAGGGGTTCCTACAATTTCTAAAGCTCTTAAAGATCGAGATGTTACTGTTCGTGTTTTAGGTGCTCGAGCTGCTAGTTTTTTACCTCATAGAGATTTAGCTTTAGAATTATTAGATTTATTAGGAAAAGAACCTGTAGAAAGAGTGCGTCACGAAGCATTGCAGTCTATTACAAGATTGCGCTTAAAAGAAGCCGTACCAGTTTTAAAAGAGCGCTTACTGCATCATAATGGTTCGAGAAACGAACAAATTCTTCTCATTCAGGCCATTGCTTTTTTGAGTGAAGGGGTAGATGATTCTTATATTCATTCTTTGCTTAATGAATCTAGTGCTTCATTGAGAGAATTGGCTGTAGGATTGATCGAAGCTTTTCCAGAAAAAATATTTTTGCAGTATTTACCTCAACTTTTTCAAGATCGTAATCCAGGGGTACGAGCATCAGTATTGCGATCATCTCTTCATTTTATCGCTGAATCACCTGAATTAAAAAATCATATGGTTTCTTTACTTGATGATTTAGATCCTACAGTAGCTTTATCAGCCGCATGGTGTTTATTGGTTTTGGGAGATGAAAGAGGAGAATCATATTTAGAAAAAGAGCTTAGAAGCCATCTCGCATCTCGTAGATATTCAGCGGCAGGAGCTATTGCAGCAGCTGGAGAGCGAGGTGTCGCAATTGCTAAGAGGCATTTTAATACGCACTCTGACGAATTTGTACGTTCTAATCTTTCTTTGGGATTAATGAAGCAATCTGTCTCGAGTGTAGAAGCTGCATCTATCGTTTTTAATCATTTACAAAAGGATGAGAAAAAATGGATGTGGGAAGAAAAGTGGGGGTTTCGAGTACTTGTTCCTAGTACAGTTGAACATCACCCTTTGATTCCACAATATCCCCACAGTATTGATCAACAAGTACGTCTTTCAGTTTTGGGTGCTCTTTCTGTTGTATCACCTGTTCAAGCAGTGGAAGCGACGAAAAAGTTTCTTCGTTCTCATGCTTGGGGACTAAGTTCTATGGCTGCAGCACAAATTCTTAGTGAAGGAGAAGTGTTTGCTGTTGATGCTGTTTATGATTTGTTACATGACGAAGATCATGAAATTCAAATACAAGCGGCACTTGTTCTCGCTCTGTGGCAGCATGATGTTATAGGCGTTCCTATCTTATTAAAAGCATACCCTAAACTTTCTCGTTTCCATAAAGAACGTATTTTGGAAGCTTTATCTCAATTAGATGATGAAGAATCATTTCAGTTTATGATTGGTGAAATACAAAGTCCTTTTTCAACTCTTCGTCTTCTTGCTCTTTCTGCGATACAACAAAGACTAAACCGATAGTGCTTGAATAGTAGCAAATGCTGTATAATCAGACAGCTATAGATCAATCAACTCATAAGTTAAATGAAAAAAAGTCTTTTTTTACTTAGTGTTTTATTGCTCTTCATTTTGCTTTGGGAGTACGCTGGCTGGCGTTTGGAATCTTTTACCTTTGTTGTTCCTCGTCCTTCAGGGATTGTAGCAAGAATGTATGATGTTCCAGGGCGCTTTTTGATCCACTCTTACGCGACTTTTCTTGAAATGATCGGCGGATTAGCATTGGCGACAGCATTATCTTTTGTTATGGCGTGGATAATGATTGAGTTTTCCTCTGCGGCAACTGTCTTACAACCATTGTTTTTGACCATTAAGTGTATTCCTATGTTTACTCTTGCGCCTCTTATGGTTTTGTGGTTTGGCTGGGGTTATACTGCGATTTTGATTCCTACAACTCTTATGATTTTCTTTCCTGTTACTCTTAATATTTATCAAGGATTGAAGTCGGTTCCTCAGGAATGGTTAGATTATTTTGCTCTCCATCATGCCACATCATGGCAAACCTTTATTAAATTACGTCTTCCTTGGGCCCGTCCTTCTATTTTTACAGGGATAAAATTAGGAACTGCAGCTGCTGGTATTGGAGCGATTGCAGGCGAGTGGGCAGGGGCTCAAGAAGGTTTAGGCATTCTTATGATTGAGAGTCGTCGCGCTATCGATTTAGAGACAACATTCGCAGCCTTAGTTTGTCTAACAATTCTTAGTTTATCTTTTTATGGCGCTGCATGTGCCCTTGAAAAATATTTTACAGAGTCAGTGAGGAATTAATGATTCGCTTCTTTTTATGCTTACTAACATTAGTCAGTTTAAGTTCCTGTTCTAATTCAGAGAAAGAAGGAAAAGTAAGGCTCTTATTAGAATGGTTACCAAACCCTGATCACGTCCCTCTCTACGTAGGGATTGAAAAAGGTATTTTTGCCAAGCATGGTATAGATCTTAGTATTTATAAAGCTCATGATCCAGGTGATGGTGTACCTCTTCTTGTGGGAGAAAATGTAGATTTGCACCTTTGCTATGCTGGGCGTACGATGAATGCTAAAGCAAGAGGAGCTGATCTTAAAGTTATCGGGTATTTATTCAAGCAATCATTGAACTCTATTTTGTATAGAGGGGACTTGGGAATAGAAAGTCCTCAAGATCTAGAAGGTCGCAGAATGGGCTATACAATGGGAAATGATGCAGGAATCTTTATTGATACCATTAAAAGAGCACAAAATATCCATCATTTAAATATTCTCAATGTAGATTTTGATATTGTAAGCATGTTGGGAAATAAAGAAGTTGATGCTGTTTTAGGAGCTTACTGGAATGTAGAATTGCCTCAATTACAATGGCTGGGTATTCCTGTTGGAGTCTTTACTTTTGCTGATTTAGGGATCCCATCGTACTGTGAACTTATTGTCCTCGCGAAAAATGGAACTCCTTATGCAGACAAAGAATTTGTGAAAAATTTTCGTTTAGCTTTGGATGAGTCCATCCAATATAGCAAAGAAAACCAAGAAGAAGCTTTCGCTATTTATTTAAATCAAAATCCAGATAAAAGCGGAAAATCTCAGGAATGGGAGCGCAAATCATGGAAAACGACTTGTCCTCTTTTCGCAGAAAATCAAGAAGATGATTTAGAGCAGTGGGAAACTTTTTATGAGTGGAGAGATAGTAACGGGCTTGTTTCTTCTCCATTTGATGTGAAAGATTTGTTTGTTGATTTTCAATCTTAATCTCTGAAGTACTTGCAAAAATAGTGAGTGGGTATAAGTTGTTCAAATTGGATGATTTTCATAATTTTTTATGTGTTTTGTAGGAGCCTCGAGTGCTGTAAGACCCTCTTTGTGTCTTAGCTTTTTTGCTTCGCCGCGTTAAATGATATGCTGTAGATCTATCGTTTAGAGGTGAATGCTAAACGCGGCGAATCAAAGAAGCTACGACGCAGCGAAAGATACAATGGGGACATTCCCCAGGTCCAGGGGCAATAGTATCACTCTTTAAGTTGATACTATTGAGTAGCTATTATAGGGGCTTAAGACTTTTCTCTAAAGCTTCTCTTAGAGTCTGGGTCATACGGCCCAGTTCCTCTGCTGATTCATGTAGCGTTTTAGGAATTTGCCAGTCCTCGCTAATTTTTCCTTCAGAAAGCAGTGTCACACGGTCTGCAAGAGATAATGCATCACGAAAATCGTGTGTAATCATAACGATAGTTAGTTGATACTTGTCTCTTAAGCGACGAAGTAGGCGGTAAAGTTGTTCACGAATAATTGCATCTAAAGAAGAAAAAGGTTCATCGAGTAAAAGTAGTGGTCGACGCTGTAGGAGAGCGCGAGCCAAAGTAACTCTTTGTCTCATCCCGCCTGATAATTGACTAGGATAAGCGTTTTCATAACCTTTTAAACCAAGTTCTTCAAGAAGAGACAAAGCAGTTTCTCGTAGTGTCTCAGATTGGGTTTTAGTAGAACCTAATTCTGTAAATAAAGTCAGATTATCTAAAACAGTTCTCCATGAAAGCAAGAGGTCATCTTGCATCATGTAAGACATTAAGTGTTGTGCGGAAGAAGGGGCTTGTGAAAAAACGTTAATTTGACCTTCTTGTGTCTGTAAAAGACCTGAAATAGAACGAAATAGAGTACTTTTTCCACTACCAGATAAACCAATGATACACGTTATCTCCCCGGGGAAAAGCTGGAGAGATAAGTCTTTTAAAACAAAAGTATCAGAAAATTTTACTGAAAGATTTTCAATAGAAAGAACTGGAGAATATTCTGCCTCGGTATTCGAGGAATGTATTGTCACTCTTCTATTTTCTCTTCACTTTTTTGTTTACAATCCGAGAAGTGATGCGTGTTTGATATTGCATACACGACATGTAACAAACATCGTTTGTTTTTAACGTTGTCGGAGCAATACGTAATTCGATCAAATTATGAAGTAAGCTGTGCCTTACTGTGAATATAGACCTATCTGATTGAAAAAAGTCATCCACGATACCAGTACCTTCTGTATTTTGGTGCTTAATGATACGATCGAAGTTCCATTTTGGGCAAGAAAGTAAGATGGGAAAAGATTAATATTTAGAGGTTTGTATTTATTTATTTTTTTAATTATCTAGCTGCTAAGTATACAAAAATGTTCTTGTCGGTAGAGAATGGTGAAAGGTTGTGTTTTTTTTAAGGAGATAAAAGCTCATGTCATTCGAATCAAAATTACGTGACACTCAAGAAACATTAAGAAAGCAAGGAATTGATGGATGGTTATTATACGATTTTCATCGAAATAATTCTTTGGCTGTAGAGTTTTTAGAGATTCCAGCTGATACCATGCTAACTAGGCGCCTTCTTTACTGGATTCCAGCTCAAGGAGAGCCTGTTCGAGTTGTCCATAAAGTGGATAGCACGGTTTTGAATCACTTACCAGGCGAGAAATATGCATATAGCTCTTGGCAAGAATACGAAAAAAAAGTTGAAGATCTTTTAAAAGACGCGAAAAAAGTTGCTATGGAATACTCTCCTCGCAATCGTATTCCTTACGTATCTAAAGTAGATGCAGGCACTATTGATATGGTTCGGGATTGTGGTGTGGAAGTTGTCACTTCTGCAGCATTTCTTCAAAGACATACAAGTGTTTTGGATGAAGGACAGATGCGTTCTCATTTTGAAGCTGCGGAAGTTGTTTCGGGAGCAGTTGAAAAGGCTTGGGTCATGATTGGACAGTCTTTGAAAAAAGGCCAGTCGATCAATGAATATCAAGTGCAGCAGTTTATTATGGATGAATTTAGGAGTAATGGCTGTGTTTGGGAAGGAGACCCTATTGTTGCAGTAAATGAGCACTCAGCAGATCCCCATTTTGCTCCTACTCCAAATAACTCTAGAGAGATTAAAGAGGGGGATTTTATCCTTATTGATCTATGGTGCAAAAAAAATGAAGAAAGAGCTGTATATGCTGATATCACACGGGTAGGTGTAGCAGCGGCAAGTCCAACAGAGAGACAAAAAGAAATTTTTTCTATCGTGAAGCAGGCACGTGATGAAGCTTTAGATTTAGTACGCCAACGTTTTTCAAACGGTGCTTCTTTAATGGGCTGGGAAGTAGATCAAAAGACTCGAGAAGTCATCACAGCTTCTGGTTATGATGAGTTTTTTACTCATAGAACAGGGCATAGTATTGATAGAGATCTTCATGGAACAGGTGCTCATATAGATAATTTAGAAACACAAGATCAACGTGAAGTCCTAGAAGCAACCTGTTTTTCTGTAGAACCTGGGATCTACCTGCCTGATGAATTTGGTGTCCGTTTAGAGCTAGACGTGCTTATCGGAGCTGACCGAACAGTATCGGTTACGGGAGGAGAGCAAAAAGAAATTCGTTGCCTACTGTAAGGTAGGGTGTCTACTTTACTAAGACCCTCATCATAAGGGTCTTGGTAAAGTGTATTTTATTTTAGTAAACGAATGGTAAAGGGGTATTCAAATTTTTCCCCATTACTTGCTTTGATTGATGCAATTACTACTAAAATAATATTTGCTATAATCAGAGCTGCCAATAAAAAGAAGCCAATGAAGACTAAAGTTAAGATGACAGCGATGATGGAGTAGATTGTTATTGAAATTTGAAAATTTATGGATTCTTTACCTGCCTCGTTCACTAAAGGCATTTCATCTTTCTTAATCAACCAGATGACTAAAGGTCCTAAAATATTCCCAAAAGGAATACCAATCAAAAAGCTAAGAGAACTTAGGTGAGCAAATATACTCCAAGTTCTTTGTGAATTTTCTTCTGCACTTGCCATAGTAAAATTCCTATTAAGAGTTTGTTTTGTTAATTAACAATCTAATCAAATTTTAATCATTATATTAATTTTAGGTTTTTAGTAAAATAAAAGTTATCAATTAAAGAAAGGGATGATGATGGGAAACGAAATAGAGGGCGGAGGTAGTGGACACGAAAAGATTTGGAGCAGTCTAGAAGATATAGTAGACAAAGATAGCTCTTCTTCTGGAAAAACGAAAGAAACAGACCTTTCTAATCTTCAAAGATCTTTTAAATATTTAAATCGAACAGAACGTAATACATTAAATTTGTTTCTTTTATTAGAAGGAAATGGAGATATATACAAAAATGATCAATTGAGTGCTTTAGAAGATAAAATAGTTGAAAAATTAAACAAAACGGATTCGCTCCCAGAGCTTAAAGGGTGGCGAAAAATTGTAAGTAAAGTAACAAAAACTATAGGCAATCTACTTGGTATACGTATTAGCAGTATAGATCTTGCTAAACAAGCTCAACATGCTCTTGTTCAAAAAGTTCCAACTCAAGAGGTTGCTCAATACCGTTTGAGTTTAATTAAAAAATCTTGGGAGGATGAGCGTACTTTTGCTTTAGTTACAGGAAGCAATAAAGAATTGATAAAGGCTGCTAGTCGTGCTTTAAACAAAGCTGATTTCTTGGAAAAAGATTGTCGGGATCAAGAACTAGGGGAAGAGATGTCTCCTCTTATAAGCCAACTTAGAAGTGAAGTCAGAGAGTCATTAAGCAAAAAAAATCTTTCTAAATTAGAAGCTCGAATATCTGATTCTAAATCAGAAATAAACGCTCCTGAAAAATATGCTGACATAAGTAATGTGAGAAAGCCCGAAGATCCTAGTCCCGATCAAATTGAAAAACTCAACGAAATGAGCAAGAGTTTAAATAAACTTAATCAAATCAAACAAAAGATTGAAACGGAGGAAGGGGTTAATAGAGAAAAATTAAAAATTGAAATAAATCAAGCCCTTCAAGGTTTACAAGAAGCTACTCAGGCTGCTTTTGCTGATTCTTGTCCTTTTCAGAATCCGCAAAAATTACAAGAAGAGTTGAGTTTTTTGGATAGTATTTGCGCAGGTTTAGTCAATCATTTTAATAAGACAGTACCACTGCGTGGTGGAAAGTTTAGAAAGTTTTTGCCGATAAAAACACATTCATCAACAGCTTCCCATATACAATCTAGCCGAGATTTAGTGCGTGGAATAATTGAAGAAAGTGCTTTCCCTTGGCTTGTTCAAAATATGCAATCGATGCCCAATGAGCTCAAAAGTAAACGTGAGGATGTTTTAAAAGCTAAGAAAGACTTGCAAAAGAAATTGAATGAGGCAATGTCTTCAATAAAAGAAAACCCTTCTCCTGAAATATTCCATAGTCAAATGAATGAGCTTAAGCAAGCGCTTGAATTACTCCAAAATCGAGGAGGGGTTTTAAAACGAGAACTTCGTTTTTATGGATATACAAGTACTTTTATTTCTGTGAAAGATGCAAAGATAAATCCTCAGCTTATTCTCGAGGAGCTAAAACAGTGTAATGCTCTGCTGGATACAAACTCGGATTTTGAAGAACAACAAGTTTTGCCCTACCTACAAAAAATGATGGAAAGGTTTATGGATTTGCGTGCTGGAGAATTCAAACAGCTTGACAAATCAGATAAGGGGGTGCGTCAAGAATATAAACATACACTTATCAATAGACATTCAAATGAAATTGGGCTTTTGTCTTCTGCTCTGACAGATCTGAAGCGTGCGAACGAAGAATCTATAAAAAAAACTCAATATGACATAGATGGTATTCAAAAAGAAAAAACAAAAATTTCGCCTTTTAAGAGAAAAACTTTATCAAGTGAGAAAAATGATGTTAATGCTTGGCAGTTAATGGCTTATCAGAAAGTAAAAAAGAATCTCATGGAATGCAATAAGATTCTTGATCCTAATAATCTAGGAAACGTTGAGAGTGTAAAGCAATCTAAGCTTAAAATTACTTTATTAGAGAAGATAAAAGAAATTCTTAGTCTTGATCGAGAAGAGTGGAGTGAGCACGTACGTTTTTCTGATAAAGATACAACAGGTGTTATAGAAATTAAAACAGGAGACGATTGGGTAACAGTTTCCGTTGATCCTGACGATCATCATATAACTTTCGGTTCTCGATTGCTTAATCCAATTATGCTGTACTTAAAAAAGGAAGAAATAAAAGACAAGGATATCTCTGATGCTAAAGGGTTTATTGATGGTGGTTTGATTACAGAAAGAAATAGTATTCAAAAACAAATGCTTTTGTTGGATGGTTTAATTGCTCCTAATGATGAATTAAATTCTTACAACTTACCTCTTGAGATAGAAAATACTCTGCGTGAAGCAAGTGAAGAGCTATTGAGAACAGAAAATGCCTTTAAGAAATCTGGAGCAAGATTTGAAGATTATGAGAAAGCAGAGGACGTTTTTGTTTTAAATCATCTCGAAAATTTAGAAAATCTATCTGCTGAACTAAAAACGCGAATGCCCCCTGCAAATACTTTACCAACAGCTCGTGCAATGAGCATTTTTAGAAAAATGCGTCTTGATCGAAAAGCGATTGATGTGAAATGGGAGAGCCTTAAAGATTTTGCTTTCCTAGGAGCGGAAGTTGAAAAATTACAAAAGCGTAAAAAAACTATTGATGCGTTGTTGGGTGATAAAAGTGAAGGAGCAGAAAATTTAGAGCCGAAAGACACTAAAATAATTAGATTTAAGGATTTAAAGAGCGATTTTAATAATGGTGCATTAGAAGCAAATGCTCTGATAGAAGAATTAAACCAGCTAGAAATTTCTTTGCCTTCGGAAGAATTGAGTTTTGTTACACTGAACAGAGTATTAGATAATGTCATTAGAGAATGCACCAGAGAATTAGATTCAGAGTATAAGGATATTGAACGTTCTCTTGGAAAATTAGAACAACTTCCTGCTTTAGATAATTTAGAAGAGCGTACTAAAACAGTTGAAATTTGGTCAAAACTCCTTGAGGAATCGGACCAATTAATAAATCAATTAACAGAAAACTTGAAGGGAGCTGGAAAGTTGCCTTGGATAGATGGGCAGTTTGAAGAACAAGGAAACTGGGTTTTTAACAAAGAAATTTATTTAAATTTTAACGAAAAAAGAGCTTTTCCACCTTTCGAAAAGCTCTCAGCGAAGTCTACGAGCGAATGGGAATCGATAGACCAAAGTTTTCAAGATTTTGTATATGCTTTAGAAAAAACAATTAAAGAATTCACTCCAGAGACAAAAGAAGATTCAAAAAAAACTAAAAGAGATATCGAAGAAAAGCCAGAGAGCTTGGAAGCAAGAGCAGAAGAGTTGAAGGGGTTTTGGAAAGTAGGAGAAAAGGAAATCGATAATGCGATAAATATTTTAGAAGAACAGTTAAATAGACTTAAAATAGATTACAAATCAGATTTAAACAAAAACAAAACAAAAGAAGAAAGATTTCAAAATATCGAAAAACAACTAGTTAAACTTAAAAGTAAGACGATTGATTCAAATACTTTAAAAAAGCGAAGATCTTATGGTGATGTTCAGTTTTTGGAAAGACAAATCATGGAGTTTTCTAAACAATTAAATTCTGAAAACTCTGGTTTATATAGTTTAGAAAATTTTAAAAAAATAGCTAATATACGGACTCTTCAAAAAGAAAATGGAGTGGTTGATCGAGATATGAGAGTATTGTTAGATCAGGTAAATAACAAATTAAAAGAAATTGAGTCAGCCCGATCAGAATTACCATTAAATAAAAAAGATAGGTGGGTTCTTCGGGGGATGAAGCTTACTTTAGAAAATAAAAAACTTCAAATACTAGATAAAATAAAAAAAGATGAAAGGGAAGGCGAGGATTTCTTTAATAAAATTTCGCTACTGATGCGCCAAGCTTCATCTATTGAACAAAAGTACCAAGTAAGTTCTTATATCCATCCACAGGGAGCCAGTTTAGCTCACAATTTATATCTTCTTAGACAGTGGTGTGAAAGCTCTTCTTCGTGATCGTACTTAAATCTCCAATGGCTAGCTAATCTTAGCCTCATCTAACGTACTGGAAGCGCGGATTAGGTAGCCATTAGAGATTTAAGTACGATCACGAAAATTATTCAAAAATTTTAAACTTAAAAATCGGTATGTGAAGACTCATCTATAGATTGTATCCAGCTCACATTTAGGGTCACATCGGTATACTCTTTTCCGCTAATACGGTGTGAACTTTCTTCAATTTTTAAAACGCTAAATAGGTTTTTGATTGTGCATCGAGTGCGTACAAAGCTTCCATCATCAAAGTAAGGCATAAGATTTGCTTTGGTGATCTTTGTGGTACCGATGTTTAGTGAACCACCTTTTTCTAGAGTTTTGAGCCCTGCTGCGTTTACACGAATAATCAGTGTAATCAATGTATCAGATGTAGTTCTTCCTTCTTCAATTCTTGTGGCAAGTTCTGCTTGAAGATGCTTTTCAATACGACTGTCAAAATAGATAGGGTGAGATGCTGTTTTCATTCTGTTTGGGTCCTTGGTAAAAAATTAAGATATAGAGGTCTTTAAACCTACAAGTAACAAGGTTAAATTTTTTTATTGATAAAATACAAGGGAGGAAAGCTAGTAGATAAAGACCAAGAAAAGTACTTTTAGTTTCCTAACTTTATTTTAAGGTTTTAATCGGGTAAAATCATCGAGGCGCCAGGTCTCTATTCTTATTTATCTAGAGTTTTTGTTGAATAGTCCTGGTACTCAATTAAATAAAAGAGATCTTTCATTAAGGGGAAAGTTGTGACAACTCAGGCAACAGTTGGAAAGAGCACGATACTTAGTGCCATGTTATTAGTTGGGGGAACATGTATTGGTGCTGGTATGTTGGCGAACCCAATCGCAACTGGAATTGGAGGTTTTTTTCCTTCCCTGATTTCCATGTTTATTAGTTGGTTTTTGATGACAAGTACAGGCTTGATGTTGCTTGAAGTCTGTCTGTGGATGAAAGATGAGAGCGCTCATATCATTACTATGTCTTCGCGTATACTGGGTAATACAGCTAAGATTGTAGCTTGGGTATTATTTTGTTTTATTGCTTATGCATCTTTGATTTCTTACACAGCAGGTGGAGGAAAGCAAGTTGCTCTAGCTTTAAGTTCAGCTTTAGATACAGAGGTTTCTATCACTTTAGGTTGTACGGTATTTGCTGTTTCGTTGACGATGATGGTTTATGCTGGAAGAGTTCTTCTTGGTGGTTTAAACGGTTTTTTGTTTGCTGCGATGGTGAGTGCTTTTCTTTTGTTGACGGTTGTTGGTAGTAGAGAAGTTGAATTTGATTACCTTACACACACACGATGGTCTAGAACTTTATTTGCCTTACCCATACTTGTCGCTTCTTTTCACTTTCATAGTCTGGTACCTAGTTTGGTTCCGTTATTGCAGAGTCATCCAAAATTTTTACGCTTGTCGATTATAGGCGGTAGTGTCCTTACTTTTATTTGCTATTTAGTTTGGCAAGTATTGGTTCTTGGTACTGTTCCAGCTGAAGGTCCAGGTTCTCTCATGGAAGCTTATCAGCTTGGTGAAACACCTATTGAAGTGATGAGAGCTTCTACTCAGAGTGAATGGATAGGGGTAGCGGCGCGATATTTTGCATTTTTTGCTCTTGTGACGTCTTTTCTTGGTATGTCGCTTGGTCTTTTTGATTTTCTTGCAGATGGTTTGAAGTGGAAGAAAGTGGGGTGGCGTCGAATTGCATTGATTGTTCTGATTGCATTACCGAGTATCTATTGTGCGGTAAATTACGAGCGAGCGTTCTATGTGGCACTTGAGACTTCAGGCGGATTTGGAGATGCAGTGTTGAATGGCTTAATGCCTGTGATGATGGTATGGGTTGGTCGTTATCGTTTAGGTTACAATTCAAACACTATGTTCTTTGGTGGACGTTTTTGGTTGAGTGTTGTTTTTGTTGGTTTTCTTGTAACTGTGTGTATGGAAGCTATAGAGCAGTTTATGTAGACCTCTTGTTGAATTCATCTACTAGAAATTTTTACTCGAAACATAAAGGAAAGGAAAAGTCATGGCGATATGGGTCGCAATTAAAGCATTTTTTAAAGCTCTAAGAAGTCCTACATCCGCAAAAGAGTGGATGCAAGGAGCAGATAAATCTGTAGAAAGTAAAAAAACTAAAGAAGAGCCTAAAGTAGATCCTTCACACCTCCGGCTTTTGCGTCTTATGCAAGAAAATGGTCGGCTTATTGACTTTTTAAAAGAAGATATCCAGCCATTTAGTGATGCTCAAGTAGGAGCTGCTGTTCGAAAAATCCATAGTGATTGTGGGAAAATGCTTGAAGAAATGGTTACTGTTCGTCCGGTTTTTGAAGAGGCAGAAGGAGCTGTTATTCAGGTGCCTAGAGGGTATGATCCTTCAGAAATTAAAGTTGTGGGAAATGTCCAAGGCGAACCTCCTTTTTCAGGAAAATTGGTTCATAAAGGTTGGCGTGCTGCGAAGCGTTCGCTACCAAAACATGTTGGTGAACTAAATGAAGAAGTGATTGTTCCCGCGGAAGTGGAATTAACAAAGTAGGGAGAATTTTGTGTCCGACGAGAAACAAGAGTCTTATCTTATTGGTATTGATTTAGGGACAACAAACTGTACAGTTTCCTATACCAATTTAAGCTCAAATGATCATGTAAAAGGTTCTGTAGCTGAAATTCATACGATGCAAATTTCTCAGCTTATTGGCGCGAGTTTGCAAGCGGAAAAGTTACAATTGCCTTCTTTTCTCTATTTACCTGTAGAAGAAGAAAAAGAAGCTGGGCAAATCGCGATTGACTGGGATCCATCTCGTGCATTTTGTGTGGGAACTTATGCGAGAGATAGAGGGAGTGAAATGCCTCATCGAGTCATCAGTTCTGCTAAGTCATGGCTGGCTTGTGAGGGAGTGAATAGACGTGATGCCATTTTACCTCTTGATCTTGAAGATAAGCAAAAGAAAATGAGTCCTGTACAAGTGTGCAGTGAATACCTTCGTCATATTGCAGAAGTGTGGAATCAACAATTCCCAGATGCTCCTTTTGTTGAGCAAAATATTCTTGTTACCGTTCCTGCTTCTTTTGATCCTGATGCTAGGCAGTTGGTTCAGGAAGCAGCTGAGCTTGCGAAGTATCCAGATATCCTTCTTTTGGAAGAGCCTCAAGCAGCTTTTTATGCTTGGTTACACAGGCACCATGAGACTTGGCGTGAAAAATTACATGTTGGTGATCAGGTTCTTGTTGTGGACTTAGGAGGAGGAACTTGCGATTTTAGTCTGATTTCTGTTGAAGAAGAAGAAGGCGATTTGCAGTTGAAGCGTGAAGCTGTAGGAGCACACCTTTTACTAGGTGGTGATAACATGGATTTGACGCTTGCCTATACAGTAAGAAATCAGCTTGAAGATGAAGGGCACTCTATTGATGATTGGCAAATGGGTAGCTTAATCCATAGTTGTCGAGAAGCAAAAGAGCGCTTTTTAGGAGAAGATGCTCCAGATAGCATTGACATTCATTTACAAGGAAGAGGTAGTGGCTTGATTGCTTCCAGTATACAAACACAAATACATAAAGATGATGTATTGAAAGTGCTTGTTGATGGATTTATGCCTTTGGTAGATGCTACAGATCGTTCTAAATCATCTAAGAAAAGCGCTTTGCAAACAGTTGCATTACCTTATGCGGAAGATCCTCGTATTTCTTGTCAGTTAGCGAAGTTTCTTTCTATGACGGGAGAGAGTGATTCGGATTCGATGGATCAATTTATTCTTCCTAATGCTGTACTTTTTACAGGTGGAACAATGAAGTCTTCTGCTCTTCGCGAGCGAGTTATGTCTCTATTGGGGCAGTGGGCTGAGAAGATGGAGAAGGGTTCTGTTGTTGAGTTGCCTGATCCTGACTACGATTTTTCTGTAAGTTGCGGTGCTGTGTATTATGGTCTTGCTCGAGAAGGAAAAGCTGTTCGTATCAAAAGTGGTACGAGTCGTAGTTACTACATTGGAGTAGAGGATGCCCGACCAGCTATTCCAGGAGTACCTCCATCAGTTCGTGCTGTTTGTGTGGCGCCATTTGGTATGGAAGAAGGAACAGAATGTGAATTAAGTGACCAGGAATTCACTCTTCTTTTAGGGGAGCAGGCATCATTCCGTTTCTTTAGTCGTAATACAGCGACTTTGTCTGACGGTTCTGAAGCAGAAGCCGGTACTGTTGTAAGAAAATGGAAGCAAGAGCTTAGCGAGCTTCATTCTATTGATGCAGTAATGGATAAAGAAGAAGGTGACGGGAAAACAGCTCGAGTCCATTTGAAAGCTAAGGTAACAGAACTAGGAGTTCTTGAGCTTTGGTGTATTGGAGAAAATGGACGTAAGTGGAAAATGGAATTTGAGCTTCGGCAAGCAGAAGCTGAGTTGACAGAGGTTTAACTCTCTAATTCATCATTGAGAGAGACGCTTGCAAAAATAATGCAGTGGGTAGTAGTTGTTCAATTTGTAAAATCTGAAGAACTTTTTATGTGTTTTTTGCAAGTGTCCCAAGGGTTTAACTCTTAATTCTAGGCGAATCTTGTCAAATCAGGTATTTTGACAGGATTCGTCCCATGTATGAGTTAAGTTCCACTAGATTGTGATTCTATCATTAAGCGTAGAGCTTCTTGCTTCATTCGAAGGTGGAGGCTTGCTAGTCCATTTGCTCGATTTGGACTAAGACTAGTGCGAATTCCTAGTTTATCTAAAAATTCTGGTTCACACTGAAGAATTGTCTCTGGCGATTCTTCACTGTACACCTTAATCATAATAGCAGCGAGTCCACTAGAAATTAAAGCATCACTATAGCCTTCAAAAATAACCTTACCGTTTTCATTCAAGTAGGAATGAAGATACATGAGACTTTGACAGCCTTGAACCCGATAATTTTCTGTTTTCCAAGTTTGTTCTAAGTCCGGTAATGACTTACCTAGATCCATAATTTTCTGGTAGGTATCCTCTGCATTGCGGCACTCAGCAAAGAGTTCAATGAGCTCATTTTGTTTTGTTAAACAAGATTCAAACATTTTTTTTGTGATCATTAGGCTTTCAATTTGTGCTTTTGTTGGTCTTATAACTGACAAGTCACTATACTATATGCTTACGCATTATTTCCCAAGATGAGCTTCGATAAGTATAGATTCTTGGGGAAGATGATGTGTTTTTTTTAGAATGAAAGGTTTTTTGAGTTTGCATTTCTATGAAGCTTGACTAAAAATGCTCAAATGCGGCTTCATAATAGTCGCGTTTATTCGGAATAAGCTCAATAAGCTCCATTAAAAGATAGCTTGTTAAAGATCAGGTTTATGGGAAAAAAAGAAGATACAATCAAACTAGATGGAACCGTTGAAGAACTTTTACCTGGAATGTCTTTCCGCGTGAGGTTGGAAAACGGAATGGATGTTATGGCTCATTTATGTGGGCGCATGCGAGTAAAAAACATTCGCGTCTTGGTTGGTGATTGTGTAACGGTAGAAATGTCGCCGTATGATTTGACAAAAGCTCGAATTATTTACCGAAAGCGTTAACGCAAGTAATGAGCTTGCTTTATACCGTCACTTCCTATACAATCTAGGCTTTTAAGTGAGCAAACAATTTACGTATTATTAGAGATCCATTTTGAGCCCAGATAGCTCAGGGGTAGAGCACTTGCATGGTAAGCAAGCGGTCGTAGGTTCAATTCCTATTCTGGGCACATTGGATATTGAATGAAATTTGAATTCTGGTGCAGGTTTGCACCCACGGAGGAATCGAGAGCATGGCTAAAGAGGTATTTGAAAGAACCAAGCCACACATTAATATCGGAACCATTGGTCACGTCGATCACGGTAAAACTACGCTAACAGCAGCGATTTCTAAAGTTCTTGCTGAAGCAAACGGAAAGTCTGCACGTAGCTTTGATTCCATCGACAATGCTCCTGAAGAGCGTGAGCGTGGAATTACCATTAATACCTCACACGTAGAGTATGAGACTGAAGGTCGCCACTACTCTCACGTTGACTGTCCTGGGCACGAAGACTACATCAAGAACATGATCACTGGTGCTGCTCAGATGGACGGAGCAATTATCGTTGTTGCGGCTACTGACGGTGCGATGAAGCAAACAAAAGAGCACATTCTTCTTGCTAAGCAGATGGGTGTACCAAGTATTGTTGTTTTCTTAAACAAGTGCGATATGCTAAGCGGCGAAGACGAAGAGCTTATCGAGCTAGTTGAAATGGAAATGCAAGAGCTTCTAGAAGCACAAGGATTCGAAAACAGTCCAGTTATCCGTGGTTCTGCGTTGAAAGGACTTGAAGGTGACGCTGAGTACGTTGCTAAAATCAAAGAATTGATGGATGCAGTAGACTCTCACATCGAGACACCAGCTCGTGAAGTTGACAAGCCATTATTGATGCCTGTAGAGGACGTATTCTCTATCTCTGGTCGTGGTACTGTAGTAACTGGTCGTATCGAGCGCGGACGTGTTGGAGTAGGTGACGTTGTAGAAATCGTTGGTCTAAAAGAGACTAAGAAGTCTACATGTACTGGAGTTGAAATGTTCCAGAAGACTCTAAACGAAGGTCTTGCTGGTGAGAACGTTGGTATTCTTCTACGTGGTGTAGATAAGAATGATGTACAGCGTGGACAAGTGATTGTTGCTCCAGGTAGCTGCACTCCTCACCACAAGTTCAAGGCTCGTGTTTACATCCTGAAGAAAGAAGAAGGTGGCCGTCATAAGCCATTCGTAACTGGATACCGTCCACAGTTCTTCTTCCATACATCTGACGTAACTGGTAGCATTACTTTACCAGAAGATGTTCCTGTATGTATGCCTGGGGATACAGTAGAGTTTGTTGCTGATTTGATTCACCCTGTTGCAATGGAAGCGCAGCAAACTTTCACAATCCGTGAAGGTGGTCGTACTATTGGTCAGGGAACAGTTATCGAAATTGTTGAGTAATGACTTTAAGGACTGCATTTTTTGCAGTCCTGTTTTTAAGGGTGTGTAGCTCAGTTGGCAGAGCAGCGATCTCCAAAGTCGCCGGTCGGGGGTTCAAATCCCTCCGCACTCGTTTTAGTAAATCTATGTAATTAGATTTACATTCTTCTTTTCTTTGGGAGAGAAGAGAAGTACAGCTAGAGTTTATAATTGAGAATCGCGCCGGTTGCTCTGCAATTCGTATCGTTCATCAAAAGGCTTATTGAGACATGCATATGAGAAAAGCAAACACTGTAAAGCAAGCACCAAAATCTTCTGGGGGCTTATTTACTCTCATTGGTGATGTAAAGTCGGAGTTGCAGAAGATTTCATGGACGAACAAAGAAGAACTTCAGGCGTATACAAAAATGGTTGTGATTGCAACATTTTTGTGTGCATTCGGAATTTATCTTGTTGACTTAGGGATTCAAGGAATGTTGGGTCTTGTGAATTTAATATTCTTAGGAATTTCTGGTTAATAAGAGCGCAGAGTTAAAGGTATTCGGAATGAGTGCAGATTCTTACAAGTGGTACGTTGTTCAAGTCCTTTCTGGTCAGGAAAAAAAAGCTAAAAAATCTCTTGAAGAATGTCGTGAACAGCACGGTCTTACTGATTTAATTGAAGAAGTTCTCTTACCAGTAGAGAATGTATCGGAAGTGAAGCAAGGACAGCGTGTTGTTAGAGAGAAAAGACTTTGGCCTGGCTATTTGTTGTTAAAGATGATTTTGAATGACGACACCTGGGGTTATGTAAAAAACACGAATGGTGTGATTAATTTTGCAGGGGGAGACAAGCCAACCCCTCTTATTCAAGAAGAAGTAGAAGAAATTTTACGTGATCTTGAAGATAAATCACAGCGTGTTGTTCAAAAGCATAAGTTTAACGTGGGCGACCGCGTAAAAATTGTTGACGGAGTCTTTGCTAATATGGAAGGCGATGTTTTATCCGTTCAACATGATAAAGGGCGAGTAAGTGTAGTAGTTTCCGTATTCCAGCGAGATACTCAAGTAGACGATCTTGAGTTCTGGCAGATTGAAGAAGTTACTGATGAAGTGGTTGATTAACGAGACTTCCAAAGCTCGAAGTGTATAAAAATACTTTGAAGTCAAAAAAAAGCCTCGTTTTTGCTGTTTTTGGTTTCTAAAATAATCACACAATCATACAATATTCGCGTTCTGTATATTTCTGATCGATTAAGGTTAATGATTAATGGCTAAGAAGAAAAAAGTTTCCAGACTAGTCAAGCTTCAAATTCCTGCTGGTAAAGCAAACCCAGCACCTCCTCTTGGTCCAGCTCTTGGTTCGGCTGGTGTAAACATTATGGGGTTTTGCAAGGAATTTAATGCTAAGACGCAAAAACAAGCTGGTCAGCTCTTACCTACGGTAATTACCGTTTATGCTGATAAGTCTTTTACTTTCATCACGAAGAAACCTCCTGCCGCTGAGTTTTTAAAGCAAGCAGCTGGACTTTCTAAGGGATCTGCTTGTCCAAACCGTGACAAAGTAGGGAAATTGAGCCGTGCTGATCTTGAAAAGATTGCTGGCGAAAAGATGGAAGATATGAATGCAACCAGTATGGATGCAGCCGTGAATATTCTTTCCGGTACTGCCCGTTCTATGGGAATAGACATCATCGACTAAGTAATAAAGTTCTCCCCTTTGGGTGAATTTTTTATTTAGTTTAATAAAGAGAAGGAAAATGGGTCGAAGAAGCAAACGATTTCGGGAGATGGCCGCTTTAGTTGATACTGCTACTCAGTATTCACTAGAGGAAGCTGTCGATATCTTGCAGAAATGTCCAGCGGTGAAGTTTGATCAATCCGTTGACATTTCCATAAAACTTGGCGTCGATCCACGTAAGTCAGATCAACAGGTTCGTTCCACTATGTCACTACCGAATGGCACAGGTAAAACAGCTGTTGTTCTAGTAATAGCGACAGGGGACAAGGTTCAAGAAGCCTTAGATGCTGGTGCTGACTACGCTGGTGAAGAATATATTGCCAAGATTAAATCAGGCTGGACGGATTTTGATGCTGTCGTAGCGACGCCCGATATGATGCGGGAAATTGGTAAACTTGGAAAGGTCTTAGGTCCTAGAGGACTCATGCCAACGCCAAAAGCTGGAACTGTAACACCAAATGTTGCAACAGCAGTTCAAGAGATTAAGGCAGGTAAGGTTGAATTCAAGTTAGATCGCCATGCTGTGATCAATAACACACTTGGAAAGCTTTCTTTTACAGCAGATCAACTACTTGAGAATATCAAGGCGTTTATTGATGCTGTGTTGAAGGCAAAGCCGGCTTCGGCTAAGGGGCTGTATGTCCGTGCGGCTAGTCTATCTTCTACGATGGGGCCTGGACTGAAGCTTGATCTTAGTAAAATTTCTGTAACGTAAGGAATGAACTAGTGAGAGCAGAAAAGCAACTCCTTTTAGATGACTTAGTCAAAAAGTTTAAAGCCCCAGCATTTGTTGTCGTTAAACACGGCATGACTGCGAATGATGCAAACGATTTCCGTCGTCAAATTGACAAAACAGGCGGAGAGTTTGAAGTTGTTCGTAAGCGAGTGCTGATGAAAGCGGCTGAAGCAGCAGAAGTTGATCTCGATGGAATTCCAATGGAAGGACACATCGGCGTAGTATTTACTGGTGAAGATTCTGTGGAAACTACAAAAGTAGTTTGCGAAAGCAGTTTTGTTAGCGCAGTAGGTGGACGTTTCGATGGTCAAGTCTATTTGGCAGCTGATGTCGAGAAGTTATCCAAGCTACCAGGAAAAGATGAAATGCGGGCGCAGTTGCTCGGGCTCTTCGAAGCTCCGCAAGCGCAAGTCTTGGGTACAATGGAAGCGCTCCTTACTAGCGTGATGCATTGTCTACAAAATAAAGTTGACCAAGACGGTAGCTCCGATTAATCCAATAAAAGCAATATTCTTCAATTATTAGAGGTAACACAGTGAGTAGTAAAACAGACGAGTTAGTTGAACAGTTGAGCGAACTAACTGTACTAGAGATGTCAGAGCTAAAAGAAAAGCTAGAAGAAAAATGGGGTGTTAAAGCCGCTGCTATGGGGCCTGCTGTTATGGCAGTTGCACCTGGAGCTCCAGCTGAAGAAGCTGAAGAAGCTACCGATTTTTCTATCACGCTAGATGCTATTGATGCTAGCAAGAAAATTGCTGTCATCAAAATCGTACGTGAAATCACCGGTTTAGGTCTTAAGGAAGCTAAAGAAGTTGTGGAGAACACTCCAAAAGTTCTTAAAGAAAGCGCTCCAAAAGCTGAAGCTGAAGAGATTAAGAAGAAGCTTGAAGAAGCTGCTTGTAAAGTTACTCTTAAGGGTGTTTAATACGTATCCTAGTTTTGGTATAAAAGGAAAAGGGAACAAAGAAGGGCAATTCTTCTTTGCTCCCTTCCTTGCTGTTTCAAAGTAAATAAAAAATGATGTCAATCCCAGCCCTTTGCACGGGGTATATTTTTTCTGAGCTTACGTAGTGCGCATGTCTATAGCCAGAAATTGGGGGATCCCACTAGCCTACAAGGTCAAACCGTTTTAGGGAGTCTTTCAGCATGTTGAAGAAACCACCAGCACGGGTGAGTTTTATAGATAAGGAAGAAATTATTGATCTTCCAAATCTTATTGAAGTCCAAATTAAGTCATATAACCAGTTTTTACAGGCGGATAAACTCCCGCATGAACGTGAGAATTTTGGTTTACAAGAGGTCTTCACAGAGATTTTTCCAATAAAGTCTTACGACGAAAAAACTGTTTTGGAATTTATCTCGTACAATCTTGGTGCTCCCAAGTACGGTCCAGAGGAGTGCATTCGACGAGGAATCACTTACAACGTCACCCTAAAGGTGAAGTTTCGTTTAACAGACGAGACAGGGATCAAGGAAGAAGAAATTTACATGGGTACCATTCCGGTAATGACGGATAAAGGTACTTTCATTGTGAACGGTGCAGAACGAGTAGTTGTTTCTCAGTTACATCGCTCGCCAGGTATTTGCTTTGAAGAAGAGCGTTCGATGAAAGGAAGCACCATCTACTCGATGCGTATTATTCCTTATCGTGGAAGCTGGCTAGAAGCTGCATTCGATTCTAACGATCTGATCTACATTTACATTGATCGTAAAAAACGCCGTCGTAAAGTATTGGCTACAACGTTTATCCGTACACTTGGATATTCTAGTGATGCTGATATTATTGAAGAGTTTTTCGAAACACGAAAAGTTCGTATTCGTTCGCAAAAAGATTTTACAAAATTAGTTGGTAAAATTTTAGCGCAAGACGTAGCTGATGAAGAAACAGGTCTTCTTTTCGGTAAAGCGGGTGAAAAACTAACAACCGCTATGCTAAAACGCATGATGGATGCTGGGGTGAGTGTTGTTCGTATTGCAGAAGATGCAGACGAGACAAGCCCTGTTGTTCGTATGCTTGCAAAAGACCCAACTGATAGTTATGAAACAGCGTTAAAAGATTTTTACCGTAAGATTCGTCCAGGTGAGCCAGCTACTCTAGCCAATGCTCGATCTGCGATTATGCGTTTATTCTTTGACCCAAGACGTTATAACTTAGGTCGTGTAGGACGTTATAAACTTAACTGTAAGCTTGGTTTTGAAGTAACGGATGAGTCACTTTCTACAGTAACCTTGAAGAAAGAAGACGTTGTTGCTGCTATTAAGTATTTGATTCAATTGAAAGCAGGCGACCCTGAAACTGGTGTTGATGATATTGACCACTTAGGAAACCGTCGTGTTCGTTCTGTTGGTGAATTGATTCAGAATCAGTGCCGTGTTGGTTTAGCTCGTATGGAGAAAATCATCAAAGAGCGTATGAATCTCTTTGACTTTTCTTCTGATACACTTACTCCAGGTAAAGTGGTTTCTGCAAAAGGTCTTTCAGGAGTACTTAAAGACTTCTTCGGCCGTAGCCAGTTATCACAGTTCATGGATCAGGCGAATCCAGTAGCAGAATTGACTCACAAGCGTCGTCTATCGTCTCTTGGACCAGGTGGTCTAAACCGAGATAGAGCTGGTTTCGAGGTACGTGACGTACATACAAGTCACTATGGTCGAATTTGTCCGATTGAAACACCAGAAGGACCAAACATTGGTTTGATTACATCGCTCAGTTCATTTGCGAAAATCAACGAATTTGGTTTTATTGAAACTCCTTACCGCATTGTCCGTGATGGAATCGTGACAGACGAAGTGGAGTATATGACAGCAGACCAAGATGAGCGTTGTGTTATCGCTCAGGCTTCCGCGCCTCTTGATGAGATGGGGATGTTTGTCGAAGATATGTGTTTAGCTAGATACCGTGGAGATTCTATTGAAATCGCCACAGATCAAGTGACACATATGGACGTTTCACCGAAGCAGATGGTGTCGATTGTTACAGGGTTGATTCCTTTCTTGGAGCACGATGACGCCAACCGTGCCTTGATGGGATCTAACATGCAACGCCAAGCGGTTCCATTGTTTAAAGCTGAAGCTCCTGTGGTAGGAACAGGTCTAGAAGCAAGAGCAGCGAAAGACTCCGGTGCGGTAATTATCGCCGAGGAAGATGGAGTTGTTGACTATGTGGATGGATACCGCATTGTGATTGCTCCAAAAGACAACCCGCTACAAAAGAATGAATACGTTCTGAAGAAATTCCTTCGTTCTAACGCAGGTACTTGTATCAACCAGACACCGTTGTGTGAGACTGGTGATAAAGTAAAAGCTGGTGATGTTATTGCTGACGGTCCAACAACAGATCGCGGTGAAGTTGGTTTAGGTAAAAACGTTCTTGTTGCCTTCATGCCTTGGTGTGGATACAACTATGAAGATGCTATCATCATATCTGAGAAGCTTCTTCGTGAAGATTACTATACATCTATCTACATTGAAGAATTTGAGCTAACAGCTAGAGATACAAAGTTAGGAAAAGAAGAAATCACTTGTGATATTCCTAACGTGTCTGAAGAGCAGCTAGCTAATCTTGGTGAAGACGGGATTATTCGTATCGGGGCTGAAGTTAAGCCTGGAACGATCCTTGTAGGTAAGATTACACCTAAATCTGAGACAGAGCTTGCTCCTGAAGAGCGTCTATTGCGTGCGATCTTTGGTGAAAAAGCTGCAGATGTTAAAGACGCCTCTCTTACAGCGCCTCCGGGAACGGAAGGGGTTGTGATGGATGTAAAAGTCTTCAGTCGTAGGGACCGTCTATCTAAAACTGACGATGAGTTGGTTGAAGAAGCGAGTAAGCTACGTGACTTACAGCGTGAGTATAAGACAAAGCAGAGCGAAATCAAGCAAGAGCGTCGTGAGCGCTTAGGAGCGCTTCTTTTAGGCGAGCCTATGCCAGGAACTGTTGTACACCGTCGTACAGCTGAAGTTCTTGTTGAAGAAGGTTCTGTAATTACTGAAGATATCATCGAGATTTTCGAAGAAGAAAATATCGAAGATCTTTTGATGCCAAGTATTGATACTTTCGAAGCTCTGAAAGATGTCTTACGTAAATGTGACCAAGATCTGCAGAAACTTGAAGTTGAGCAGAAAACAGCGATGGAACATTTGCGTAAAGGAGATACAGATCTCGATCCAGGTATCATTCGACAAGTTAAAGTATATGTCGCCACTAAGCGTAAGCTTCAGGTTGGGGATAAAATGGCTGGTCGACACGGTAACAAAGGGGTAGTTTCTAAGATCGTTCCTGAGCAAGATATGCCTTATCTTGATAGTGGACAATCTATCGAAATTATCTTGAACCCTCTTGGGGTGCCGAGTCGTATGAACCTCGGGCAGGTATTAGAAACTCACCTTGGGTGGGCTGCTAAGCGTGCTGGAGTCAATGTTAAGTGTCCGGTCTTCGAAGGTTTCCCTGAAGAACAAATTTGGGAAATGATGCGCGAGCAAGGATTACCAGAAGATGGTAAGACTTATCTATATGATGGGCGTACAGGTAACCGTTTTGATAACAAGACTGTTGTCGGTTACATCTATATGCTTAAGTTAAGTCACCTTGTTTCTGATAAGATTCACGCAAGAGCGGTTGGTCCTTACTCTCTCGTTACTCAGCAGCCATTGGGTGGTAAAGCCCAGATGGGTGGTCAGCGTTTCGGGGAGATGGAAGTATGGGCACTTGAAGCATATGGTGCTGCGCATCTTCTGCAGGAAATTCTGACTGTTAAGTCGGATGACGTTCCTGGACGTACGCGAATCTATGAATCTATTGTGAAGGGTGAAAACTTGCTCCATGCAGGTACTCCGGAGTCCTTTAACGTCTTGATTAAAGAAATGCAAGGTCTTGGGCTTGATGTAAAAACCCTACAGGTTGTGCAGGATGAAGACAGCGAAGACACGCCAGAGATGGTAGTTGAGGAGGCATCAGCAACAAATGAGTAAAACTCTATTTTTAGTACAAGTTAAGGCTAATATCACTGTTTCAGGAGAGCGTGCATAATGGATGACCTTCAAGAAGACGAAAGAGGGCAATTTGACCAGCTTGTAATCGGTATTGCCTCCAGCGACGTGATTCGCAATACTTGGTCTCGTGGTGAGATTAAAAAGCCGGAAACAATCAACTACCGTACGTTCAAACCAGAAAAGGGTGGTCTTTTCTGTGAGAAAATTTTCGGTCCAACTAAAGACTGGGAATGTGCGTGCGGAAAGTACAAGAAGATTAAGCACAAGGGAATCGTCTGTGACCGTTGTGGTGTTGAGGTAACTTTATCTAAAGTTCGCCGCCGCCGTATGGCTCACATCGACTTAGCTGTGCCTATCGTACATATTTGGTTCTTTAAGACGATGCCATCCCGAATTGGAAACATTTTGGGAATGTCGGCTACTGACTTAGAGCGTGTCATTTACTACGAAGAGTATGTTGTGATTGAACCAGGTCATACAGACCTGGTACATCGTCAATTACTTAATGACACTGAGATGCGTGAAGCTCAAGAAAAATGGGGACGTGATGCTTTTGTTGCTAAGATGGGAGCTGAAGCTAT
Source organism: Waddliaceae bacterium (assembly GCA_002709385.1). Taxonomy (GTDB): domain Bacteria; phylum Chlamydiota; class Chlamydiia; order Chlamydiales. Next base: position 31,594 of record PAQS01000016.1, on the reverse strand, counting down.
CCGTGACTTGTTAGCGACAATCGATCTGAATCAGCAAGTTGATGAGCTGAAGGAAAAACTACGTAAGACAAAATCGATGCAAGCGCGAGTAAAAATTGCTAAGCGTTTAAAAATCGTAGAGTCTTTCCTACAGTCGAATAATAGTCCTGAGTGGATGGTAATGGATGGGCTTCCTGTAATCCCACCAGATTTACGTCCTTTAGTACCACTTGATGGTGGACGTTTTGCAACGTCGGATTTGAACGATTTGTATCGTCGTGTGATCAATCGTAACAATCGACTAAAGTCTATTTTGAAACTGAAGACTCCAGAAGTTATCGTACGTAATGAAAAGCGTATGCTTCAGGAAGCTGTCGATGCTTTATTTGACAATGGACGTCACGGGCACCCTGTAATGGGCGCTGGTAACCGTCCGCTTAAATCTCTCTCTGAGATGTTGAAAGGTAAGCAAGGTCGTTTCCGTCAGAATCTTCTTGGTAAAAGGGTTGACTACTCGGGGCGTTCTGTAATTGTCGTTGGTCCTGAATTAAAGTTCCATCAGTGCGGTCTGCCTAAGTTGATGGCTCTTGAGCTTTTTGAGCCTTTCATTGTAAAGCGCTTGAAAGACTTAGGTCATGTATACACGATCCGTTCAGCGAAGAAGATGATTCAGCGCCAGGATCCTGTTGTATGGGACGTTTTAGAAGAAATTATTAAAGGGCACCCAGTGCTTCTTAACCGTGCGCCAACGCTGCATAGGTTAGGTATTCAGGCCTTCCAGCCTGTATTGATTGAAGGTAAAGCGATCCGCATTCACCCTCTTGCATGTTCGGCTTTTAACGCTGACTTTGATGGTGACCAGATGGCGGTGCACGTGCCTCTTTCTTTAGAAGCACAATTAGAAGCTAAAATTCTAATGATGGCTCCTGATAATATCTTCTTACCTTCTTCAGGTAAGCCGGTAGCGGTACCTGGACAGGATATGACTTTAGGTCTTTATTACATCATGTACGATCCGCTTTATAATCCAGCGGACTACGGACGTAAAACTAAAGTATTCAGGAATCCAGAAGAGGTTCTATTAGCTTTACAAGCAGGTGGTAGTTATAACCGACATGAGCCAGCTGAAGATTGGAAGCGCTTAGATGAAATGGGTCGTGGATTGCACATTCACGAGCTTATCAAACTAAGACTCCCTGAAGGAATTATTGAGACGACACCTGGACGTGTTTTATTCAATACAATTGTTCCTAAAGAGCTAGGTTTCCAGAACTACTCGCTTCCTAGTAAGCGTATGGGTGAACTGATTAACCAGTGCTACAAGAGAGTTGGTCTAGAGCGCACCGTTCGTTTCTTAGACGATATGAAAAATATCGGGTTTGAAGAAGCGACAAAAGCAGCTCTTTCTGTAGGGATATCAGATATCAAGATTCCTGAAGAGAAAGAAGAAGTTCTTTCTGGTGGTCACCGTGTTGTTACGGAAAGCCGTAAGCAGTACGAAGATGGTATCATTACTGATGGTGAGCGTAAGTCTAAGATCATTAGTATTTGGACTGAGATCGATGAACTCTTAACAGAAAAAGTCTTCAAAGGGATTCAGGAAGTACGCTTCCACCAAATGAACCCTCTGTTTGCGATGTTGGATTCTGGAGCTCGAGGAAGTAAGCAGCAGATTAAGCAGCTTGGTTCGATGCGTGGATTGATGGCTAAGCCATCGGGTGAAATTATTGAGAACCCGATTCTTTCGAACTTCCGTGAAGGATTATCGGTTCTTGAGTATTTCATTTCTTCTCACGGTGCTCGTAAAGGTCTTGCGGATACAGCCTTGAAAACAGCTGACTCTGGATACTTGACTCGTCGTCTTGTGGACGTTGCTTCGGATGTGATCATTATTGAAGAAGATTGTGGAACTCTTAACGGTATTGAAGTTTATCCTATCCGCCAAGGACAGGAAGAGCTATTACCATTGAAAGACAGAATTTTCGGACGAACAGTTTGCGAAGATATTCTTATTCCAGGTGGAACAGAGGTCTTAGCTAAATCTGGTGATACTCTGACAATTAGACAGGCTGAAGCTATTGATGATGCTGGTATTGAGTCTATTAAAATCCGTTCAGCATTGACATGTGAATGTCCACGTGGTGTATGTGCTAGTTGTTATGGTATTAACTTAGCTAACAGCCGTTCGGTAAGTATGGGTGAAGCTGTAGGTATTATTGCTGCGCAGTCAATCGGGGAACCGGGAACCCAGTTAACGATGCGTACATTCCACTTAGGGGGTATCGCCTCTGCAGGAAGTACACCAGAGATTGTATCTGAGCACGATGCTGTATTGATTTATCAAGAGCTTCGTACAGTTCGCAATGATGATGGTCAGTGGTTAGCACTTAATAAGAACGGAAGCCTTTGCATCGTTCGTGATGAAGGCAGATCTCTTGAAGAGTACAAGAAGTTACTTAGCACAAAATCAATCGAGCCGTTACAGACGTTCACGATTGAGTTAGGTACTCGTATTCATATTGAAGATGGTGGATCTGTTACTAAGGGATTAAAAGTTGCTGAATGGGAACAACACAATATTCCTATTTTCTGTGAGCGCGCGGGTTATGTGAAGTATGAGGATCTTGTTGAAGGTATCTCTACAGATCGTGATGTGAACAAGCAAACTGGCCAGGCTGAAATTGTTGTAAAACAGCACCGTGGTGATTTACACCCGCAGATTGTCATTCACAGCGATAAAGCTTGTGAAGAGCTAGTTGGAACCTATGCGATTCCTTCTGGTGCGATTATCTCTGTTGGAGAAGGTCAGTATGTATCTGCTGGTACTTTACTTGCTCGTCTTCCACGTGGTGCGGTAAAAACAAAAGATATTACCGGGGGTCTACCTCGTGTTGCTGAGCTGTTTGAAGCAAGAAAACCGAAAGATGCAGCAGAAATTGCTAAAATCGACGGTGTTGTTGATTTCCGTGGAGTACAGAAAAACAAGCGTATCGTAGTGGTTCGTGATGAAGTTTCTGGCATGGAAGAGGAACACTTGATTCCTCACACAAAGCACTTAATTGTGCAGCGTGGTGACATGGTTGTGAAAGGACAGCAGCTCACAGATGGTATGGTTATTCCACATGAGATCCTAGATATCTGTGGTGTACGTGAATTGCAGAAGTACATTGTAAACCAGGTACAAGAAGTTTATCGCCTACAGGGTGTGGATATCAATGATAAGCACATTGAGATCATTGTTCGTCAGATGTTGCAAAAAGTTCGTGTAACTGACCCGGGTGATACAAGTCTTCTGTATGCTGAAGAGGTAGATAAGAGACAGTTCTTCGAGCAGAACCGTAAGGTAATTGCTGAAGGTGGACGTCCTGCTAACGGTGCTCCTGTACTATTAGGGATTACTAAGGCGTCTCTTGGAACTGAATCACCAATCTCTGCGGCATCGTTCCAGGATACAACTCGTGTCTTAACGGATGCTGCTTGCGCTGGAAAAGCTGATTACCTTCGCGGTTTCAAAGAAAACGTGATTATGGGACACATCATCCCTGGAGGTACAGGCTTTGAAAGACATAAGCGTGTTCGTCAGTTAGTAGAAAATGAGCAAGAAGAAGTTGTTTTTGATTTTGCAGAAGCACTTTAAATAAGCGTTCATTATCTGTAATAAAAAAAGCCGATCTTAGCTAAGCTAAGATCGGCTTTTTATTATCTCTAAATAGAAGAAAATTATTTCTTGTGATCGTATCTTGATCTTGTGGAGCTTGTAGAGTTTGTAGAGTGATAGTGATTATGTTGTTGCACTGTTTTAAGCACAGAGTCTTGAGAACGAACGTATACAATTCCTTTGCCGCTAAAATCGCAAACATAACCTTCACCGGACATCAACCAGCTTGTCCAACTTGTTCCTTCCATACGATAGTTGACATTTAAATTGTCGCTATAAGCAACAATATGCCCATTGTCTACTGTTAGAGGGAATTTTTCATCGACTTCTAGGGCAATAAGTGAACCACCTTGAGAACTAAATATAATATCTCCACTCTCGCCTTCTTCAATAAAAGCCTGTAGTTTAGTAATCCCTGTACCTTTTAAATTAAAGATACCATCGTATTTAGTAGAAAAACGTACGTTTGAATCAGAAGCAAGATAGGTTTTTCCGATAAGATTAAGTTTTTCACCAGCTTTTAAAGTGTAAGTTGTGATTTGAGAAATTCTACGTGGAGCAAGATAGATTTCGGCTACATCTGATATGGCTTTATAAGTATTGGTAAAAAAAACTTTTTTTTCCACAAATACTGTTGCTTAAAGAAGACCAAAATCCATTTTGAGCAGATGTATCTTCTAAAGATACGCCGCGACCTGCAATAAAGCCACCTGGTTCGGTACAGATTTTTTCACCTTTTTCTAATTGAATCGCAATGTAATTATCTTGGAAATCTTCTAGATTGTCTTTTGTATTTATAATTTTCATGCTTTTCCTTTTTTATAGAGATTTTCTGAAGAAGGGCATCTATTTTCGTAAAATTGATTCAACATTATCTTATTTTTTTTGATTATTATGGATTTTTTTATTGGATTTTCCTAGCTAATTCCTCTGTTTTTCCATATAAAAAGCAATTGATTCTTATGTAGAGAGGGGTTACATGTCATGAGGACTATTTGGGTATTTTTTACGGGGCTTGGCCTGCTTCTTACTTCGTGTGCACAAAATCATAGCCACGATGCTTATCAAACAACAGCAGTACTCAAGCCTGCAAAGCAAGATAAGGAAGCATATGTCGATTTAAGAATTGAGAAGCTTGCAGTGAAAAAACAAGATACTCCCTTTGTCGTAAAACCTAGAATTGTTGTTCCTCCAAAAGGGCAGAGTGCAGAGTTATTTGTAGGGGGAGCAGAAAATTATGATGGCATAAATGTACAGGTAATTCACCCTAAGCAAATACAGACTATGCCGAAATTAAAAGTCATTACAAAGGTCTATAGTGCAGGAACGTTGCTTTCGGACGAGACGCTTATTTTAGATTTAGATCCAAACCTTCAGTTCATTGAGCGGAGAGTCTAAGTTCTAATAGCCATTTGAGGTTTTGATACTTGTGCTAGAAACGGCAGTTCAGAATAGTATTTTCTGAACTGCCATCTTACTACATAGAAGCCATACAGTTTGAACTAATAAATTTTTCTAGTTTCTTTAGATCTGCACCAAAATTACGTATTCCTTCTGCGAGCTTTTCTGTTGCCATAGCATCTTGATTAAGATGCCAGCGATAAAAGTTCTCAGTGATATTCATTTTTTGGCAGTCTAGGCTTGAAGCTGCATCTTCGCTGAGCATTCTTTTTACAGGACCTGTAGAGTTCTGTAATTCTTCGAGTAGCTTAGGAGCTATTGTGAGCAAATCACAACCTGCTAGAGCGATAATTTCGTCTGCATTACGGAAGCTAGCCCCCATCACTTCTGTAGAGTAGGAAAAGCGCTTATAATAGTTGTAAATTTTTGTCACAGACAGAACACCAGGGTCTTCATCAGCAGGGATGTGATCAACACCCTTTTTCTGTTTATGCCAATCTAAAATACGACCTACAAATGGCGAAATGAGTGTAGCTCCTGCTTCCGCACAGGCTACAGCTTGGACTAAATTAAACATCAAAGTCATATTACAATGAATGCCTTCTTTTTCCAGAACGCGCGCAGCCTCGGTACCTTCCCAGGTAGCAGCCATTTTAATGAGAACTCGCTCTTTGCTGATACCAGCTTCTTCATACATACTGATTAAGTGACGAGCTTTGCGAATGCTTCCCTCTGTGTCAAAAGAGAGACGAGCATCAACTTCTGTGGAGACACGACCAGGAACTATTTTTAAAATTTCTTTCCCAAAATTGACAGTCAAACGATCGATTACATCTGTCATCATTTGCTTTTCATCAGATGTTTGTCGGCTTTTTGCCCAAGCCATAGCCTCATTCATAAGCTCTCGATACTCTGGCATTTGAGCAGCTTGATAAATAAGTGATGGATTAGTTGTTGCATCAGTTGGTGTATATTGCTTAATTGAGTTGATATCACCAGTATCTGCTACGACAACAGTCATTTCTTTAAGCTGCTCTAGCTTGCTCTTACTCATATACTTCCTTTTACTTTTGACTTTCGTCATTAACTTAGTTCTTGAACGATGAAACTAGCTGTGAACATCTCATGGATCTACTTATTGAAGTAAAGCTAGAAATGGATGAAGTGTAAATTATAGCTTTCAAAGGCTTAGAACTTTGTATTTAAGTTATTTGATTTTAACTGAACATTATCATTTTATTGATACTAATGCAAGAGTCCTAGTCTTTGGATTATTATTTATCAAATAGACGGAAGACTTTGTTGCTTTAATTCTTTTAGTAAGATTTCTAAATCTTTATGAACATATTCCATTTCAAGCATCACATCTGCTGGTTGTTTGTTTTTACTTACTTTAGATTTTGGAGTTGGTGTATTGATTCCATATTCTTTTTTTACTAAGTTCATTTCAGCCATTAGAATAATACATTGAAGATACACATCTCGGGGAAAGATATGATAATTGGAGGGTACCTCAGGTGATGTGATTGATTTTTTTTCAAGTCTACTTCTTAAGAGGTTAACGCTTGTACGAACTTCCAAGGCTTTTTGAAAAACATTTTTTGGTAAGACTCTTTCTTTTTTATAGAACGTAAATTCTTTGTGAGTAGATTTACTTAGCTTATTTAGAATAAGGCTTGTATCTTCTCGAATTCTTTTTACTTGTTGAAATACATTACTAGGAGATACTCGATGTTCGCCCTTAAGCTCAAGAAATTTATTCCATACTTGAACGGCTAATGAAAAAACATCACTAGGAATTTTTTCTGAATATTTTTTTTCTGAAATTTTTTTAAGATTTAGGTTTAAGGAGTCTGTAATTTCCAGGGTTCTTTTTAGGATTTGATCTACAACTTTTCGTACATCTTTTGGGTAGTAATCGCGTGGTGTTACTTCAACTGTTTTGATTTCTTTTAGACCGTATAGTTTTCCTACTTCATTACTTAAAGATGCAATTTCTGCAATAAGTTGAAAGACATGCATTGGCTCGATATCTACTTCAAAAACTTTTTGTTTTGCTATGGGAGCTCGGTAAAATTCTCTTGTCAAAATGTGATCTAAGTATTGGTCAACGAGTTCAAGACGAGAAAAAGCTTCGTTCGGAGTAATGTTTTCAGGGTATTGATTGGCATTCAAAAAGGAACACAAGGCAGAAAATCCGATAATAGAAATCCAAAATACTCTAAATGTCGCTTGAAATATCTTCATTAACCAAACCCTGTGTTTTCTAGTTTTTGTTTAGTTCAAATGTTCTTGGATTGTTTTTATATTTTAAATATTTATTTAAAATCACTTGAAGCTCTTCATTATCAATTGGTTTACTTATGTAGTCATCGATGCCCACAGCTTGTCCTAGATTTTTTGTATCACTTGTGACATCTGCAGTAACGAGTACGATAGGAGCTTCTTTTATTCGATTGATTTGCCAGTAACTTTTGATACGTTTAATACATTCAATTCCATCACAGTTAGGCATATGATAGTCAACTAAAAGAAGGTCATAATTTTGTTGAATAGCTTCCTGAAACCCTTCTAAGCCATCACTGGCAATTGTAAGTTCTTTAATACCATACTCATCAAGTAAGTCTGCCATAAGGGACTGATTGAGTTCATTATCTTCAACAAGTAGAACTTTTAATTCAGAACTGAATTTTTTTGAGTCAGTAGCCGATTTTTCTACTTTCGATTCATCCTTAATTTCTTCCATGGGTAAATGAACAAAAAAGTGTGTGCCTTTACCCGGTTCACTTTCTAGTTCAATACTTCCACCAAGTTGATCTACGATATGTTTTACGATAGAAAGCCCTAAACCAGAGCCTCCATGATGTCTTTGAACGCTTGCATCTACTTGTGTAAATTTACGGAAAATATCTTTTTGTTGTTTTTTAGGAATGCCTATTCCTGTGTCAGCAACTTCGATGCATATTCCTTTGTCAATTTTTCGTAAGTAAAGTTGTACCGATTGACCTTCTGGGGTGAATTTGATGGCATTACCTAATAAATTAGTAATGATTTGAGTAAATTTAGAATAATCTGTTTTATAGTAAGGGCTTAAAGATGGTTCTACGAAAATTTCATAGGAAAGGTGCTTTTCGCTAGCGACACTTTGATTGATTTCGAATGCGATTTTTGCACATTGTCGGATCTCAACTTTTTCGAGAAAGACTTCCATACGACCTGATTCAAACTTTGCGAGATCAAGAACATTATTGATCAGATTGAGAAGAAGCTCTGAAGCTCCATCAATTTTATCTCTATAATCCAACATTTTCTCATTAACGGTGGCTCCTACTCGCATTTGATTTTTTAAGAGGTGGGTAAAACCGATAACACCGTTTAGAGGAGTGCGTATTTCGTGACTCATTCTAGATAAGAACTCTGTGCGTGCTCTTAAGGCTTCTTCTGCTTTGCATTTTTCATCAATGATTTGGTCTGCTTGAATGCGTATTGCTCTACCAAGTTCATTGAGTGTTGCAGCTAGTACCTTAACTTCGAGAGGGCCTGATTCATTAAAGTTCCAAGAAGAAGAGATGTTTTTACAATCTTCAATAGAGTTTACCAGACGGTCTAAGGGACGAAAAAATAAACGTAGCCACCAGATAGTGCAGAAAGATAGAATAAGGATTCCTAGTGAAGACCCTATTACATATAGCCACCAGAGAGAATTCAATTTTGAAGCAATAACATGATGAGGAATGATTGCTACTTGATATGTTGGTAAGCTTGTTGCATATTGTGGGCTTCCCAAGTCGAATTTTTGTATCCATAGTAAATTAGATGCTGAGTCTAGAATATACCCTTCTTCGGACTTTCCAAACTTTGAGCTTTTTACAAGTTCTGCTAGCTTTGGGTAATCTTGAAATAAGTTACTACTATTTTTAGAAAATTCATGAGCGAAGATTTTAGATTTATTAGGGTGATATAGGTACTCTCCTTTTTTATTAGTAAAAATATATTGAGTGTTTTCATCAACTTTGTTTTTTCCTAAATCTTCTAAGATATCTTTAAAAAATAAATTAGCAACAAGAATGCTCGTCATTCCCTCATTATTATAGAGAGGAAGAGCTAGTCGAATAACAGGAACGGGAGGTATTTGTATTTTGCCAAACTCTCGATTTAAAGTGATCGGAGATAGATAAATGAAATCTTGAGGAAGTTGAGTGCTTTCGTAAAAATAAGAGTAATCTTTTTGGTTATGAAAATCAGAGTCTAGTGTAGGAGTAGAATATTCAAATTCACGGACAATTTTTAGCTTTTCTTCACCGTTTAGATCTAATATTCTTAGTTTATGAATATTACCATCATTTGAAATTAAATCCATAAGTAGTTTTTCTACTTTGGAATTTAAAGGAGCCCAGCTCTGTTCTTCTTCTTGATTTACCGAAATTTCTTCTAGCCAGTTTCTTAGCTCTTGCTTACGAGAAAGGGTAAAAATACCTTCTATGACGCGATTGATCTTTTCTTCCGAGTGATTAAAGCGAGATTCGAAATGAAATTTTGCTTGTCTCACGGCGTCATCGTATTGAGTATAATAAAGAGCGCGGAGTTGAAAGTATCCTGTAGCAGCCATGATTGCGCTGAGTATGAGAAAGACATAGATAGAGATATAGTTTTTGATGGATTTCATCAGCGGAATACACCTTTAACATATAGCTAATCAAATAATCTCTATATATATCTTATCTAGGAATATTCACAATTTGGAATAGAAGTGATTTATTGTTAAGTAGTGAAGAAATAAATTCTAGTATTATAGATAGAAAAATAAACGAGGTTTCCTGGGAGTTTATTAATTATATAAACTTAAATATTATGGGAGAATTTATTAGGTATAAAATTTATTAGATCAAAGTATATGTTGGAAAAGATAACTTTTTCATGTTCTATGTTTTAGTCGAGTTTAATTTATATTTTATATAAAGTATATTTTATTTTCTCTTGCCATCAACCTATTCGTGTCATTGGGGCTTGAAGGGGGGTAAAAATAAATGAAAAAAATTTCAGATTTCAAGAATTTTACAAATTTGAATAACTCGTATCTGCTTCACTGTTTTTGCAAGCTTCTTTTTCAATAGCTTTGATTTAAAAAAGTCGAATATTGATTTGTCTAATAAGGCTTGTAAGTGCTTCTCGGAGGGGTTTTTCTGTATTTCTACAGATTATATCTATTCTTAAATTCGTATTGAAGTGATTCGAGGGTAAAAATCTTGATTTTAGATCATTATTTTAAAAGCTGTCAAACAACAAATCAAAAGTTTTTTTATCTTATTTTCCCCTTGAAAATATATGCTAAAACCTCTTACACCTATAATTCTTAAGAACCGAGTAGTAGGCAGATGAGTGAAAGCGTGGGTTGTCCATCAGCTTAGCTAAACTTCAAAAGAGAGTTACTTATGAAGACATTGGAAAAGGGTAAAGATAAGATCCAGCAAATTTGCGATGTGTTGAGAAAGGACACGATAGAACCTGCTCAGCAAGAAGCTAAAGGGCTTATTGAACAAGCTCATGCAGATGCTCGTAAGATCATCGATGAGGCGAGAGAAGAAGCTGAGAACATGATTCGAGCAGCTCGCAGTACTATCGAGCAAGAGCGTAGTGTTTTTGAATCATCTTTATCTCAAGCAGCTCGTCAGAGTAAAGAAACATTGCGTCAAGAAGTTGAGAAGATTTTCAACCAGCAGTTGTCGGAAAAAGTGACTTCAGCATCTGCAGATTCTAGCGTCGTAGCTAAAGTTTTGAGTAGCGTAGTAGAGGCTGTTTCTCGTGATGGTTTGAGTGCAGATTTGGTAGCTGTGATTCCTTCTTCTGTATCTCAAGAAGAAGTTTTATCGTTGATGAGTGCTGGTACAGCTGAAAAGCTTCAGGCTGGTGGTATCAATTTGGGTGGTGTTTCAGGAGGAGCGCAATTGCAACTTCGGGACCGTAAAATTACGATTGATCTTTCCGACCAAGCTCTCAATGAATTGTTAGCTTCTTTTGTTCGTAAGGATTTGCGTAAGTACCTATTTGCAAAATAGGTGTTTGCCCATGAGTAACTATTATTTTCCAGTATCTTCGCTTCCTCGCATTTCTGTGGGGGAAGCGCCAGATCTTAGTTTTACAGAGTTAATCAACCTTTTGAAGGAAAATCTTCTTCCTAGTGACCTTCAGAAGTGCCATCGTTTACGTACTTTTTATGTATTAGAAGATTTACGGGCAATGTGGTCTGGGCTTCCTTTAAGTGCTTGGGGGTATTATACTCGCACAGAGCTTGAAGAGAGCTTAGTTATGGGAGAAGGGCTCCCTGACTATGTTTATGATTTCGTCCGTCAACATGATTCTGACGCTGATTGTTTAGCTCACTTTTCTCAGCTAATGCATAAGTATTTCGAGTACGAAATTGAGGATAGTGAAGGGTTTATCCATGATTACTTATGCTTTGAGCGTGAGTGGCGTTTGGTGATGCTTGGTTATCGAGCGAAGCTTTTGAAGCGTGATGTAGCGACTGAGTTACAGTATGAAGATCCACATGATGAATTAGTGGTTCAGATTATGGCCCAAAAAGACGCTCCAACCTTTGTTCCTCCATCAGGTTTTGAAGATCTGGGAATCTTGTTTGAAGAAAATCATGATGCTCCACTTGAGATGCAGAAAGCTCTTTGCGTGTATCGTTTCAAGCGTATTCACGATCTTACTGAGAGTGAGGTGTTTTCGATAGAGAAAATTCTTTCGTATATGGTGCGGCTTGTAATTGTAGAGCAGTGGCAAGGGCTTGATCAGGACCAAGGTTTAAAAATTATAGATAGTATTATGAAGGAAGTGCGATGAATCCAGTTACGGAAACTCAGGAAAGACATACTGCAAGAGGGCGTGTGGTCACTGCCTTTGGAAACTTGTTACAGGTAAAGTTTGAAGGTTCTATTCGCCAGGGTGAAGTGGCGATGGTCGTAGTGGGAGACTCTCGTCTAAAAGCGGAAGTTATTGAAATTGTCGGCGATGAAGTTAAGATCCAGGTTTTCGAAGATACTTCAGGTGTAGAATTGGGCACTGAAGTGGAGTTTACTGGCGATCTTTTGGAAGCTGAGCTTGGACCTGGTCTTCTTACTTCAATTTTTGATGGGCTACAGAATCCGTTGGAGATGGTTGCTGAGAAATCGGGTTTCTTTCTTCCACGTGGAGTTTACTTGAATGCTCTAGAACGGGATAAAAACTGGAACTTTACTCCTGTAGCGAATGTGGGTGATGTACTTGATCGAGGTGATGCTCTTGGTACAGTTCCGGAAGGTCGTTTCCGTCATACCATTATGATTCCTTTTTCTCATTATGGTCGTTATACGATTACTTGGATGGCTGATGCGGGTTCTTATCCTGTGGATACTGTCGTTGCTAAAGCGAAAGATGAGAAAGGAAAAGAGCATAGTTTCACTATGGTGCAGAAGTGGCCGGTGAAGAAAGCTATGATGCAAGGTGAGAAGATGAAGGCCAATTCTATGATGGCTACAGGTCTTCGTATTCTTGATACTCAGTTCCCTGTTATGAAAGGGGGTACATTTTGTACACCGGGTCCTTTTGGAGCAGGAAAGACGGTTCTTCAGCACCATTTGTCTAAGTATTCTGATGTGGACATTGTGATTGTGGTTGCTTGTGGAGAGCGTGCGGGTGAGGTTGTGGAAATTCTGAAAGAGTTCCCTCACTTGATCGATCCTCATACAGGTGAGACTTTGATGACACGTACAGTCATCATTTGTAACACCTCTTCTATGCCAGTAGCTGCAAGGGAGTCTTCCATTTATATGGGAATGACGATTGCTGAATACTACAGGCAGATGGGGCTTGATGTTCTTCTTCTTGCTGATTCTACATCTCGTTGGGCGCAGGCTTTACGTGAGATGTCTGGTCGTTTGGAAGAGATTCCTGGAGAAGAGGCGTTCCCTGCTTACTTAGCGAGTCGTGTGGCTGAGTTTTATGAGCGTAGTGGAGTTTTATCTTTGAAAAATGGAGAGCAAGGTTCTGTTACAATTGGAGGGGCGGTTTCTCCTGCTGGTGGTAACTTTGAAGAGCCTGTAACTCAAGCGACACTTTCGGTAGTGGGAGCTTTCTTAGGTTTGTCTCGTGCTCGTTCTGATGCAAGACGTTACCCTGCGATTGATCCTCTTATTTCCTGGTCGAAGTATGTGACTGAGGTAGGAAAAGAGTTGGAATCTAAGGATGAGAATTGGAGTGCATTCGTAAGTGGTGCCGATAAGATTCTGAAGAAGGGTGATGAGATTGGTAAGCGTATGGAGGTTGTGGGAGAAGAAGGAACAGCGATGTCTGACTTCTACATTTACCTTAAAGCAGAGCTTTATGATTTTTGTTACTTGCAGCAAAACGCGTTTGATAAAGAAGATGCTTACTGTCCTTTAGACAGACAGATTCCTCTTTTCCAATTATTGAATAAAGTTTTTACGGCGAAATTTAAGTTCTCTTCTCATGATCCGGCACGAGAATTTTTCCTTCGTTTACAAAACGACATTAAGAACATGAACTTTATGCCATTTAATTCCGACTCTTATAATCAGGCTTGGGCCAAGATTGAGAAGGATATTAAGGAAGCGACAAATTAGGGAAGGGGAACGACATGAAAAAGGTCTATGACAGAATCAACGACATGCGCGGGAACCTGATTACTGTTACCGCAGAAGGAGCTAAGTTAGGTGAGCTGGCTCAGGTAGATTTAAGCGATGGCAGATCTATTTTGGCGTCTGTATTGAGAATCGATGGTGATGAAGTTACGCTTCAGGTGTTTGAGAATACTCGTGGTATTTCTACAGCAGATAAAGTGACATTTTTGACCCGTGAGATGCAGGCTACGTTTGGAGATGCTTTACTTGGACGACGTTTGAGTGGTTCAGGAAAGCCGATTGACTCTGGTCCACCAGTAACAGGAGAAAATGTAGCTATTGGGGGTCCATCTTTCAACCCTGTTCGACGTATTATTCCTCGTGATGTTGTACGTACGAACATTCCAATGATTGATGTATTCAATACATTGGTTAAATCGCAAAAAATTCCTATTTTCTCTGTAGCGGGGGAGCCATACAACCCACTGTTGATGCGTATTGCCAATCAGACAGACTGTGATGTGGTTGTTATTGGTGGAATGGGTTTAACTTTTTCCGATTATCAAGGCTTTATTGATAATGCTGAGCGTCATGGCTCGATGAATAAAACAGTGATGTTTATTCACCGTGCGACTGACCCTGCTGTGGAGTGTTTACTTGTACCTGACATGGCTCTTGCTTGTGCTGAAAAATTTGCGGTACAAGGGAAGTCTGTTCTTGTTCTTTTAACAGACATGACGGCTTTTTCTGATGCGATTAAGGAAATCAGCATCACAATGGACCAGGTTCCTTCTAACCGTGGTTACCCAGGTTCTTTGTATTCTGATTTAGCATCTCGTTATGAGAAAGCTGTTGATATTGATGGTGCTGGTTCGATCACTATTATTGGTGTGACTACGATGCCAGGGGATGATGTAACTCACCCTGTTCCCGATAACACAGGATACATCACTGAAGGTCAGTATTATCTTCATGGTGGACGTATTGATCCATTTGGATCTCTTTCTCGTTTGAAGCAGCTTGTAATTGGTGAAGTGACAAGGGAAGATCACTCGGATCTTGCTAACGCGATGATTCGTTTGTATGCAGAGTCTAAGAAGTCGGCTGAACGTCAGTCTATGGGATTCAAGCTTTCTAAGTGGGATGAGAAGCTTTTGACTTACTCTAAGCTTTTTGAAGCTCGTATGATGGACTTAGAAGTTAACTTACCATTGGATAAGGCCTTAGACATTGGTTGGCAAACTTTAGCTGAGTGTTTTACACCAAATGAAGTTGGTATTAAGCAAAAGATTGTAGATAAATTTTGGCCTGAAGAAATTCTCGTCGCGAATTAAGGAGTGACTCATGGCCGAGATTAAACTAACAAAAAATGAGTTGCGAGCTCAGCAAAACAAGCTGAATCAGTTGCAGCGTTATTTGCCTACGCTGCAATTAAAGAAGGCCATGCTTCAATCTGAAGTGAATGAGGTTCGCGTCAAAATCAAGCAGTTAGAGCAGGATTATCAAAATGCTAAAAGTAAAGCTGAGGCCTGCTCAGCTTTACTTGCAGATAATATTGGTATTGATACTGCCACTCTAGCTGTCGTTGAAAAGGTTCATAGACACTGGGAGAATATTGCTGGTGTTGAGGTCCCTCATTTTGAAAAGGCTGATTTTAAAGAAGTGCATTACAGTCTATTTGAAACACCAGTTTGGTTGGATGGAGCCATTCTTATCTTGCGCGAGTCTGTAGAGCGTAAGCTTGCTATTCAGGTAGCAGAAGAGATGAAGGCAGCTCTTGAGAGAGAGTTACGTGAAGTTTCTATCCGAGTCAATTTATTTGAAAAAATATTGATTCCTCGCTGCCAGATGAACATCAAAAAAATTAAGGTGTTTTTAGGTGATATGGAGCTAGCAGCTGTATCTCAAGCAAAAGTAGCTAAAGGAAAAATTATCAAGCGAAAACAGGCTAAGAAAGAGGAAGCATTGCGGGCTGCTGGTGAGCAATGCCTCGGAAAGGAGAAGGCCTATGCGTATTGATGTGCGAAAATATTTGTTTGTAGGGCTGGAAAAAGAGCGCTTTTTTCAAGAGGCTCAAGAGGCTGGTATTATACAGTTTATTGATCAGCATGAAAGAACTGCAAATGAAGTTCCATCTGAAATACAGAGATTGCATGCTGCGATTAAGGTCATGCGTGGTTTACCTGTTGTAGAGCAGGAAGAATCCGAAGCATTTCATAAAACAGATTCTTTGGTAGATGAGGTTTTAGAGCTTCAAAATACTTTAGAACGTTTAGAAGAAGAGAGAAGAGTTTTACGGCAAGAGATTGTAAGAGTCGAAACTTTTGGTGATTTTTCTTTAAAAGACAAGGAATTCATTGAAAGAGAGTCTTCTCGTTTTATTCAATTTTTTTATGCTAAAAACTCTGTAGAGCATAATTTAGATGATGAGAAGGATTGTGTCTATGTAGGCTCAGCTCATGGTCTGGATTACTATATCTCCATCAGCAAGGAACGTCGAACATATAAAGGTTTGGTCGAGATGCAAATCGAGCGACCTTTGGGAGCTTTGCAGAAGCGTCAGACTGAGGTACAAGAAGAGTTACGTCAGGCAGAATCTCGTTTGAAGGCTCTTGCAAAGTGGAATGATTTTTTCCATGCAGCTTTGATTGATAAAATGAATCAACATAATCTTCATATGGCTCAAGGTTATGTCTCCCTTGTTGTTGATGAAAAAGTTTTTAGTATTGAGGGATGGGTTCCAGAGCATAAAATGGAGCACCTTGCAGATTTGCTGAGTCGCCATGCCGTTCATGCTGAAGAGGTAGCAATTGAAGAAGAAGATCGTGTGCCGACTTTCTTAGATAACAAGGGCTATAGTCGCATTGGTGAAGATCTTGTTCACGTATATGATACACCGTCTATTTCCGATAGAGATCCATCCTTGTGGGTTCTTTGTTCTTTTGCAGTGTTTTTTGCACTCATTCTGAATGATGCAGGATATGGGCTTCTTTTTTTCTTAAGTGCTTTATTTTTGCGTAAGAAATTTTCTTCTGCTGAAGGAGCTGGAAAAAGGGCAATCCGTTTATTCACGATTCTTTCTGTATCGTGTATTGTTTGGGGGACTTTATCCAATTCTTTCTTTGGTATGCAGCTTGGTATTGATTCCAGTTTGCGTTCTATGTCAGCAGTTCAGTGGGTTGCTGAGACAAAAGCAGAGTACCACTTGGCAGCAAAAGATGATGTTTGGCAAGAGTGGGTGGTGAAATTCCCTCAAGTAGAGAAAGCGCAGAATGGACGTGAGTTTCTTACTTTGGCTGCTTCGGAGAAAAATGGAGTGGTTTCGTATGATGCTTTGAACAAGTTTCAAGATAATGTGATGCTTGAGTTGGCTTTGTTAATTGGAGTGATTCATATTGCGTTATCACTAATACGTTATTTAGATCGTAGTTGGGCAGGAGCTGGCTGGGTGATTTTTATGGTTGGAGGGTATTTATACTTCCCTTCCATGTTAAATGCTAGTTCTATGTCTCAGTATATCTTAGGTATTAGCTCTGAAACAGCCACAGAAGTTGGTTTACAGTTAACAGGAATTGGGGTAGGAGCTGCTGTTCTACTTGCTTTATTTCAAGATAAGGCAGCTGGAGCTGGAGAGATTCTGAATATTATTCAGGTATTTTCGGATGTGCTTTCTTATCTACGACTTTATGCGCTAGGTTTAGCCGGTTCGATGATGAGTGCTACGTTTAATGAAATGGGCGCAAGCATGACCCCTGTTTTAGGAATTATGGTGATACTGGTTGGTCATACAATCAATATTATTTTGAGTATTATGGGTGGAGTCATTCATGGCCTGCGTTTAAATTTCCTCGAGTGGTATCACTACTCTTTCGAAGGAGGAGGAAAAATGCATAGCCCCTTGGAACTGATCAAGGTGAAATAAGACTGATTCAAAAAGTTCGATTTAGAAATAGGCAAGAAGGAGAAAAACAATGGCTTATGAAATGGTTGGTCCAGCGGTTGCATTGGGATTGAGCTGTCTGGGAAGTGCGATCGGTTGTGGAATTGCGGGAATGGCATCACATGGTGTGATGGCTCGAGTAGAAGAAGGTCACGGTAAATACATCGGTATGTCTGCTGCTCCTTCATCTCAGTCAATTTATGGATTAATTTTGATGCTTTTAATGAGTCAAGCTATCATGGATGGCAGACTTACAGCTGAGGGTGGAATTGGTATCGGGCTGTTTTGCGGTTTGGCTATCATGACTTCAGCAATCTATCAAGGAAAGTGTGCGGCATCTGGTATTCAGGCTTCTGCTAAGCAACCTGCTATTTTTGGTAAGTGCTTTGCTGCGGTGGGGATTGTAGAGTCTTTCGCTCTTTTTGCGTTCGTATTTGCGCTGATGTTGATGGGTTAATTGCTTCTATATTTTATACAAAGCGCTGGTTATTTATATGATCTAGCGCTTTGTTTTTGTGTTTGTTTGCATAAAGAAAAGGGTTTTGACTATGGAATATCGAGAAGAGCGCGATTCAATAGGAAGCATGGAAGTACCTGCTGACCGCTATTATGGAGCACAAACACAGCGCTCTAAGGAAAACTTTCAGATAGGAACAGAAACTATTCCTATTGAGATGATTCATGCCTTTGCTGTGGTAAAAAAAGCTGCTGCGATGGTGAACCATGAGTTAGGTTTGTTAGATGAATCTAAAAAATCTGTTATAGTTGAAGTTTGTGATGAAATTTCAAGTGGTGCATTAGATAGTCATTTTCCTTTACTTGTTTGGCAAACAGGTTCTGGTACACAAACAAATATGAATGTGAACGAAGTCATTGCCAACCGTGCTATTGAAAAGTTGGGTGGAGAGTTGGGGTCTAAAACTCCGATTCATCCAAATGACGATGTCAATAAATCTCAATCATCAAATGATACGTTTCCTACGGCGATGCATGTTGCTGCAGCAAGGATGGTTCATGAGCATTTGATTCCTAGTCTTCATGTTTTGCGTAAAACATTTCATGACAAGTCAAAGCAGTATATGGATTTGGTAAAAATTGGTCGCACTCATTTAATGGATGCTACTCCGTTAACTTTGGGCCAAGAGTTTTCTGCTTATGAGAGTCAACTTGACCGCTGTTCTCGTGCTATTCATAATGCTCTTCCACATCTTCATGAATTAGCTCTTGGTGGCACGGCTGTGGGTACGGGAATCAATACTCATCCTCGTTATGCAACTCGTGTGGCAGAAGTGATTGCGGAACTTACGGCTCTTCCTTTTGTATCTGCTCCTAATAAGTTCGAAGCTTTAGCTGCGAACGATGCGATTGTAGAGATGAGTGGTGCTTTAAAGAGATTGGCGTGTTCTTTGATGAAGATTGCTAATGATATTCGTTTACTCGCATCTGGTCCACGTTGTGGAATAGGTGAAATCACAATTCCAGCAAACGAACCTGGTTCATCGATTATGCCGGGAAAAGTCAATCCAACCCAATGCGAAGCTCTTACTATGGTGGCTGCGCAGGTTATGGGAAATGATACAACGATTTCGATTGCTGGTGCGAGTGGGCATTTTCAATTGAATGTATTTAAGCCAGTAATGATCATGAATTTAATCCAGTCTATTCGACTTCTATCTGATGGTATGCTTAATTTTAATCGCAAGTGTGCAGAAGGGATTGAAGGGAATCATGGAAAGATTGAGCAGAATTTAAATAATAGTTTGATGTTAGCGACGGCTTTAAATACAGAGATTGGCTATGATAAGGCAAGTATGATTGTCAAGAAGGCTTTCGTAGAAAACACAACTCTTAAGTCAGCAGCTCTATCATTAGATCTTCTTACGGAAAAGCGTTTTGATGAGATTGTTGATCCAAGTAAGATGGTGAATTTGTAGGCGAATGTTCTCGGAAGGAGGAGATCTTGTATAAGCAGTTAGGGCAAGCCATCCTGTTATGTGTACTCTTATTGGGACTCTGTGCCTGCGAAAAAAAACGCATATGGATGCAAAATGATTTTGTAACTCGTATGGAGTTAGCGAGCACATATATTGGCACGCCAGATCCTCGTCGAACACAACCTTATTATGGACAAAGGTTAACCACGTATTGGCAGGTACCACATAGCTACCTTGTTGATCATGAGTTAAAAATTAAGGCTCGCGTACGTTTTCGAAACAATACAGAAACAACTTATATGTTTCCTGTAAATCGTTCGAGAGGACATCACATCTATACTTTGTTAAATGAACCTTACTTGGAAACAAAGGGGATTTTGACATACAAGGCTGAGTTGATTTCTAATGGCGAAGTACTTGAAGCTTGGCATCATCAGATATGGGCTGAGTGGATTGACCCAGCAACGGATGACGAAATTGCAGCTCCTTTATTTGAGCTAGATGAATAAAGCTTTTAAGAAGAAGTGTTCTTTTTATAAAAAAATACCACAGAGCCGATGAGCACACAGAGAAGAGTTGAAATAGTACAATTTCTCTGTGTATTCACCGGCTCTGTTCTTAGGTAATTAGGCGTTAAGACGACCTCCAATAGCTACCTAATCTCGCATCAGATACAGCTTCCATAGTTTAGATATGAGCTTACGTGGCGAAGCACAGCTCCTGCGAGCTTCACGGACTCTTCTTCCACTTCTTCTTGTTTTGATCGATATATTCAATAAATCGTTCTAGAGCGTCTGGCATTGAAGAACGCCCAAAACTAATACGGAAGTGGTTTTCACTATGGTCATAAATACTGGAAGGGAGGATGAGAACACCTTTTTGATTTAGTAGTTCATCAGCAATAACATCAATAGATGTTTCCCCTTTGAACAAAGGATAGGCTATACAGCCTCCTTGAGGGGGAACCCATTCAAACCACTCTGAGTATTCTTCAAAAAATAGTTCAAGTAGTTGAAGGTTTCTATTCATTAATTGCTTATTACGTTCAAAGATTTTTTCTTTAGAACGAAGGGCCATCAAGGATAAAATTTCAGAAGGAGCGCTATTGCAAATTGATAGGTAGTGTTTCACTTGTGCAATTTTTTCAAGAGCTTCTTCATTTTGGCAAGCAATCCAGCCAATGCGAAGGCCTGCAAGACCGTAGGCCTTTGACATTACACTTAAACTTAGTCCTTTTTCATAAATCGATGCGATAGCGGGAAGGCGTTGATTAGGATCTCTTTCAAGGAGACGATAAACTTCGTCGGAAAAAATCCAAATATTGTGTTTTCTTGCTAAAGCTACCAAGTTTTTTTGTTGTTCGTGAGTGATGAGTGTCCCTGTTGGATTGTGTGGGAAGTTAATAACAATCAGCTTGGTATTTTTCTGTATGGCGTTTTCTATTCTACTAAGATCGATTCGCCATTGCTCCGAGTATTTGAGAGCAATATTTGTTGTTTCACAAATGGAAGAAGGAAGAGCTTCTAATGATTGATAGCAGGGAGTAATAATAATCGCATGGTCGTTAGGTTTAAGAAGTGCATGAGCCATGCTATAAATACCTTCTTCAGCTCCAGCAAAGCAGAGAATATGCTCAGATTGAATGGAGGAATGATAGATGTTTGCGATTTCTTGTCGAAGCTGAGCTAAGCCTTTTGTTTCAGTGTAGTGTAGGTCAAGGTTGTTCCAGAGTTTTTTCTCTTCATTACCCGCCATCTGAATGATTTTTTCCATGGAGTGAGACTCTAGATCGGAAGCACAAAAATTAAAGGGAGCTACAAATTCGCGTTTAGATAAGTAATTTTCTAATTTAAATTCTGGGTATTTCATGACTTATCCTTAATATAGTTATACACTGTAGCTCTTGAAACTCTGAGAACACGTGCAACGTAAGAAGCTGCATTTCGTTCTTTAAACGCTCCGTCAGATAAAAGGGCGTGAATGATTTCTTGTTTTTCATCTTTACTTAAGGCTTCAGGGCTTACTTGATGATCTCGACAGTAAGACTGAACGTACAAGTTAATTCGCTCATAAAGATCATTTTTAAAAAGATCTTGTGAATTGTCATTTTCGGAAATCCTTTTTCCAAGGAAGGCTTCTAGTAGCTTGTGAGTCGATTCAAAAGATGAGGTATCTAAATTAATACATAAAAATCCTTCTGCTTTGTCTTTTTCATTGCGAATGACAATGCTGATTGACTTCATGGGACGTCCATCCCAATTTGTCTTTTCATAAGGACCAATAATACTTTCTGAAGCGTCAAGATCAATAGAATTCAAATAAGAGCGATCTCCTATTTCCCGTCGAGAAAGAGGGTTGTAAATAGCTTGAATTTCATCTTTATCTAAATCATGTATGACTACTTCAGCAAAAGGATGCAGTAAGCGAGCAATAGCTTCCGCAAAAGGTTTGGATTTTATAAGTGATTGTTTGGTCATATGAGTTTTCCTGTTTTGTATTATTCTGTCTAAAATAGACTGTTTTGTGCAAGCTTTCTGGGAATTAAAATAGAAATAGTAGGTGTTTAGTTTGTTAATTGTATGTTGTTTTTATTTGAAAGAGAGAAGCTTGAGAATTGATCTATGTCAATATTTACAATGACATCAGTGCTTGTGATTGAACTTCCAATGGCTATCTAATCCGAGCTTCCAGTACCCTAAAGATTAATTTTATCTAGGGTATTGGAAGTGCGTTCGTTTATATCTCTAATGGCGAGCTAATTTCGCTCCATCTAAGATAGAGAAAAAGCTCTGTTTAAAATCCCTTCTTGAAAGGCTTTTCTATGTTCCGGTGAAACTTGTTTAGATGCTTTTTCAGCCCGTTTTTCAATATTGTCTATTTCTTGGTATTGATTGAGGTGAAAGTTGGCTAAAGCTGCTTTTAATTCTTCTTCGGGAATCTGCTCTAAAGGTTGAATCCATGCGGAAACTTCTTGAAGGTTGTGTTTTTTGAGAATTTGTTTGAGGAAAAACTTTTCACTATGTGGAAATCCTCCGTTTGCTTCCTTTTCTTCTGTAGCAGAAAGGAGTGCATAGCGAGGAAATTTTTTGAAAAAAGCCAAGAGTTGTTCTTCTGTGAGAATAGTTTTAGCGCTGTTTGAATTTTGAGGGATACTTGGGGTTATAGGAGGGGAAATAGGAAAAGGAGATGGCTCGATTTGTTTTGTTTTTTTTTCTTCTTTTGCTTTCTTTTTCTCGAGTTTTTTCTGTTCTTTTTGTAGTTTTTTCCAATCTTTATTCGATGATTGATCATCTGATGGAAGAAACTGTTCAGCTAAAAGTGTGATAACAGAATCTACTGCTTCTTGTTTTTCAGATAGTTCTCCACCTAATCGTTCGTATAAAATTTCTGCTAAATATTCGCGGCTTTGTGCGTACATTGGACTTGTTAATAGTTCGATAGCGACGATGAATGTTTTAGGTCCTAATGAAGACTGAATATCACTAAGAAGTGGGTTAGGTGCGTTGATTATGGGTTTATCTAAAGAAATATCCATATTTTATGCATCTCCTTATTACATGAAGGGGTTCAAGAGACGCGCAGTATTAAAAATATAGAACTTATTTCCAAGGAAAAAGTTTAGTTTTTAACTTGTACAGGCGAGATATTTTGCACTTTTTCTTAGTGTTTTAGCTGCGTGGTGAATAAGGCGTTCTGAGCTGTCCCAATCTAAACAGGGGTCTGTAATGGAAATATAGGGGTCCATTGTTTTATTGATGTCGTGTTTTTGTGCCCCAGCTTGCAGAAAGCTTTCTAGCATAATACCGCCGATTTGTTCTTCGCCGCCTAATACTTGTTCTAGTACGTTGATGAATGCCCCTTCTTGTAGAGCCCAATCTTTTTGGCAGTTTCCATGAGAGCAGTCAACCATGATTTTGCTTTTGATGTTATGTTTTTTTAAAGCTTGAATAGCTACTTGAACAGATTGTGCATCAAAATTAGTGGAGTTTTCTCCTCCGCGTAAAATGAGGTGTCCGTCAGAGTTTCCTTTTCCATGGTAAATGCATGGTCGACCAGAAAAATCGATACTAGGAATACTGTGAGGGGTTGAGCAGGATATGATGGCATCGATTGCCATTTGGAGGTTTCCATATAGACCGTTTTTAAATCCGGAAGGCATGGGAAGTAATGAGGCGAGTTGTCGATGGGTTTGTGAAGCAACAGTCCTTGCTCCAACGGCATTCCACGATATAAGATCTCCAATGTAAATAGGAGTCATGGGGTCTAGAAATTCTGTAGCGCAAGGAATTTTTTCAGCCGCAAGTTTCTGTAGTAGCTCTCTTGCTTGCTGTAGTCCTGTAGCTATTTTGCATGTTCCATCTAAATGGGGATCGTTGATTAAGCCTTTCCAGCCTATTTGTGTGCGTGGTTTTTCTAAATAAACACGCATGACTAAATAGAGTTGATCAGAAACTTCTTGAGCAAGTTGGCGCAAACGCTTGGCGTATTCCTGTGCGGCTGATATATTGTGAATGGAACAGGGGCCCATGACGACTAATAACCTAGAGTCTTCTCCTTGCATAATCTGACGAATTGTCTGACGTGCTTGAGTGATGAACTGTTGTTCTTTAAGATCTAGGGGAAACGCATGATATAGCTCTTCTGGTGTAGGAAGTGCTTCAGTGTGGGTGGCCGTGGGAATTCTTACCATAACTTATGATGCCGTGTTGTCTATCTATGTCAAATTTTAAAACATTAAGAAATAACAGCTACCAAGAATATTCTTCAAGAAGTACCGGGACGAAAGCTGTACGCTTTCAGTTTAATCTTTCTAAAAACCTGGTGCATGGTGCTTATTCTGCTCAATTCGAGCGTGGTACTTTAGATGTTCTGTCAGCTGATCAGTTAACAGAAACTTATGCTAAAAAGCTGTTGCGCGCTGGATTAGACAATGGATTTATCTCAGAATGTATAGGAGAGTGTCGTCCAAGAACAAAGCAGCGCATCTTAAGCTTCGAGGGTAAAGGTCGCCTGGATTTGGGTAAAGATCTTTCTATTTCTGTTCCTTTTTGTATTCATGATCCAGAAAAATATGAGGCGTTTGCTTCTAGAGTTGTAGAATTGGGCTATAATAGTGTTTTGTTTAGTTCTTTCTCTCAAATAAAACCTGAGGTTTTTGAGGGAGGCTTAGAGGCTTTTCTTTCATTTTCTAAGGTATTAGAAACATTTGGTATTCGTATCTATCTTGAAGTAAAAACGCAGCCTTTTTGTCCTTTATCAAGTGAATTCGAGACAAGTGTATCAGAAACCATTTATCAGATTTTGTCTGGGTTGCCTAGTATTTCGGGGATTATGTGGACGAGTTCTATTGCTCATACAGCTTTTACTTCTGGAGAGGGAAGCCGTGATTGGACTTATGAAGATTTACTCATTAAAGAAGCTCTTTGTGTTGAAGAAGCGTTGAAAGGTAACAAAGAACTTATTTTTTATGTTCCGCATTTTTCAGGCTGGCGAGCTCAAGATGCAGCGCAAGCCTTGTTGGACTTGAGCAATGAAGTGGGTATTGGTACTCAGATTGCTTTTTCTCCTTTATCAGCTAAAGCAACAGAGGTATTTGCTTCTCCGCATTCTCTTTGGACAGCTCTTAGAAAGTGTCGCTTAGAACCAATGACTCCTCTACTTCCTATTGTAAATGTGGGAGCTTTGAGTTTTGGTGAGGGGTTATGGCCGTTTTTACCTTTGGACAAATGGGATATGTACTTGGGTGGGAGTCAGGAAGGAGCTATTGTCCATACAGCAAGTATTCCTGAAGAAGGAACTATATTAGATGCTTCTTTATGGGTAGCGGGTAGGCATCTTTGGAAAACAGGAAAATCTGTAGATTTTTTGGAGTTTTGGGCTAGGTCTTACGGAGGAGATCTTCATTTAAACGAGAAAAAATCAACTCTTACTTTAGTAGAAGAGATTTTGCGAACTTGTTCTTTGTTCTATGCAGAAACTAGTGAAGAAGAAAGTAAAGAGACTCTAAGAGCAGAGGTAGAATGGACGCTTGCTGTGCTGGATGGTTTACGCGTGCGACATCGTTTGATTGGTCCTTCTGATGAAGATTGCTTATTTCAGGCTTATATGCGTTATTTTATTCGTGATGCAAAGAGAATTCTATTTCACGTTTTGAAAGAGAGGCAAATCACTATACCCAGTATGTTAAATGGTGATGATTTGCAGGAGTCGTTTTGGTCTGAAACAGAGCAGGGGCCTAGTCGAGGACTTTCAGGCGGAGCTAAAGTACTCTTGCGCTCTACTCCTTATAAGGGAAAAGAAGCAATGCAAGAGCAGATTTATTCTTCTACTCGTTGGATTGTATAGTTAATTGGCAGAGAAGTAATAGTTAACCTGTACCCCAGGAATATTCGGGGTTGTAGTACTTTCTAGCAACCATGATCTTACATTTTCCACAGTTTCGATTTCGTCTTGTTGTTGTGGGGAGGTGATCAGGTAAACATCAATTTTTTTTATATTCTTGCCTTTAGAAGCAAGGCCTTGCACGGTACAGTAATTTGTTTGTGGAGGATTAGGGCGATACTGGGAATACTCTTCATCATTCATGGACATTAAAAATGAGAGGTCATCCCCTTCAGCCACTTCTCGCTTTGGCTTTGTGCAAAAAGTATCGGCTAGATCTTCAATTATGCGATGTACTTTTCCTTGAAGAGTACAAAAACTTGTAAAAGTATAATTTTTGATAGAAGTAGTAGGGTAGTTAGAACAAATTATATCTCTATAATTAGTTATTTTCTGTTTTTCTTCAAAACTTAAACCTGGTCCTTCCTGATACATAACAGCGACTAAATCTGGAAGAATTTGATTAAGATCCATAAAGCTAAAACTTTTGTTTTTTTTATTAATAAGGTCAATAATTCTGTTGCTTTATTGATATTTAGTCAAGTTTCTTGAAAATAAAGCTCTATATGGATACATTAAAGTAATAAGGACAATTTTACCTTTTTTCTGTTTCTTTTTTACAGAAATAAGTATTTCCCATGTTTTCCTTTAGGGCAAACAAAAGATAGATTTAGGAAGGGAAAGTATGGATACATTGCATCAGTTTTTACTTGTTTTGCGTGATTGGGTTTGGAGCCCACCTTTTCTCTTTTTAATTGTCGGTACAGGAATTTATCTTACGATTGCTTTTCGTGGAGTGCAGTTTCGTTATTTATTCTATGGCTTACGCCTTTTATTTTTCCCTCGCAATGATTGTAAGCATACGAAAGGTGATTTGTCTCAATTCCGTGCATTAATGACGGCTTTAGCTGGTTCTGTGGGAACAGGAAGTATTGCTGGGGTGAGTACTGCGGTGATTACGGGGGGCTTAGGTGCTCTGTTTTGGATGTGGGTGACTGGTCTTTTGGGAATGGCGACGAAGTTTGCCGAAGCTACTCTTGCTGTTAAGTATCGTGAGTCTGATCTTGATGGCAATATGTGTGGTGGTCCGATGTACTACATTGAGAAAGGGTTAAATAGCCGTTTTCTTGGTGGTTTTTTTGCTTTAGCTACAGCTGGTGCTGTATTGAGTACAGGAAATATGGTTCAGGTGAACAGTATTGCTCAGGCTGCCTATTCTCTTTGTGAGCTGCCGCATATTTGGACTGGTGTGATTTGTGCTCTTATGACTGCTTTGGTTATTTTAGGTGGTGTACAGGGAATTGGTCGTGTTGCAGGAGTTTTAGTTCCCTTTATGGCCTTTATTTATTTAGGTGGTGGAGTTTTAGTTTTATTTTTGAATTATACTCAGATACCTCAAGCTTTATCTTTGATTGTGAAGTCTGCTTTTACGGGACAAGCTGCTTTTGGAGGGTTTGCTGGTTCAACGATTATGTTAGCCATCCAAATGGGGGTATCTCGTGGTATTTTTTCTAATGAAGCAGGTTTAGGTAGTTCAGCAATTGCGGATGCTTCTGCTAGAGTGGATGTTCCTGGTCGGCAGGCTGTAGTTTCAATGGTGGGAACTTTCTTATCTACCATTGTTATTTGTACGATTACTGGCCTTGTTTTAGCGATTACGGGTGTGGTGGGAACGACGACCCCGGATGGAACTTTAGTGAATGGTGTTCCCCTGGCGATGGAAGCTTTTGAATCAGCCTTTTTTGGTGGGCAGTTTATTGTGACTATAGGTTTGATTTTCTTTGCTTATTCGACTCTTTTGGCTTGGGCTTATTATGGGGAGCGAAGTATTGCCTATCTTTTTGGGGTTCGCTACATCCCTGTTTATCGTGTGTTGTACATTGCGGTCATTCTCCCTGCTTCTGTCATGCAGTTGGGTATGGTTTGGGCTTTGGCGGATGTATTGAATGCGTTTATGGCAGCTCCTAATCTCTTTGCTTTAATCATGCTAGCGCCCGTTGTTCGTAAGGAGTTGAAGGCGTTTTCTCAGCAAGTGGATCGAGAGGAAGAACTCTCTCTTGTTTCTCAAGATTAAGCTTTTTCATTAATCTGTTAAATTCGTGTTTTAAGGGGAAATATGCTACACTGCGTTTTTCTCTAAGTGAGGTAGCATCTCTTGACTTTAGGATCAATTGACCAGTTATGTATTCTTTCCGTTCTTGATTCGATCTACTCTCTGATTTGGGGCATGCCTTTTCTTCTGCTTTTAATTGGAGTAAGTCTTTATTTTACAATTAGGCTTCGAGCCCTTCAATTCCGTTATTTACCTTATGCGTTAAAGCTTTCTTTGTTTGGTGATTCTTCTGTGAAGAAGGAAGGAGATGGTGATATTAGCCATTTTCAATCGTTAATGACAGCTTTGGCTGCTTCTATTGGAATTGGGAATATTGTTGGGGTTGCTACAGCGGTTGCTATTGGTGGATTTGGGGCTTTATTTTGGATGTGGGTGATGGCTTTACTTGGTATGGCTACTAAGTTTGCCGAAGCGGTACTTGCTGTGAAATATCGAGAACTCGATGAAAATGGTGAGATGTGCGGCGGCCCTATGTATTACATTCGTAATGGTCTTAGATGGCACAAATTTGCAGGGATTTTTGCTATATTTGGAGCTATTGGTGCTTTTGGTGGAGGTAACATGATTCAGGCCCATTCAGTTGCCCATATTTTGCAAGAGCAATTAGGGATTTCTGTTTGGTTGAGTGGTGGAATCATGGTATTTCTTGCTGCTGTGACTTTGTTAGGAGGAATTCAGAGTATTTCACGTGTGGCAAGTCTACTCGTACCTTTTATGGCTTTGGTTTATATCGCTGGTGGTTTGCTGGTGATTTTTGCAAACTTTACTGCCATTCCTACAGCGTTTTTCATGATTTTTAAAGCGGCGTTCAGTGGTCAAGCTGCAACAGGTGGTTTTGCTGGTGCATCTGTGATGTTGGCACTGCAGGTAGGTTTAGCTCGTGGCTTGATGTCGAGCGAATCAGGTTTAGGGAGCTCACCAATAGCGGCTGCTGCTGCTAAGACGGATTTACCAGGTCGACAGGCGTTGGTTTCTATGAGCGGTGGCTTTCTAGCAACCTGTATCATGTGTACAATTACGGGGCTTGTTTTAGCTTTGAGTGGTGTAGTGGGACAAACAGGCGCTGAAGGAGAGTTATTAAATGGAGCTCCTTTAACTGTTGCGGCGTTTCAAACTGTCATTCCTGGGGCGCATTGGTTAGTTACTGGGGGATTAATTTTCTTCGCATTCACTACAATTTTGGGTTATGCCTATTATGGCGAGAAGTGTGTTGAATATTTGTTTGGAGTGCGAGTAATTCCTTTCTACCGTCTTCTTTTTATAGGAATGATTTTACCTGGAGCGGTTTTACGCTTAGATCTTGTATGGCGAATTGCTGATATCACCAATGGTTTGATGGCAATTCCTAATTTATTGGCATTGATTCCGCTTTGTGGAGTTGTCGTAAAAGAAAGTCATATCCTTGAAGAAACGCTCAAGAAAGAAGCTAAACAAGAGCAGATGCGTAAAGAGCCTTTACCTGGCTAAAGAGTATCTTGACCACAGAGGCGCTGAGTTCACAGAGAAGTCATTCTTCCTTGTAAACTCAGCACCTCTGTGGTCATTTTTTAGAAGATTTTTTTAAAATTCTCTAATTTATACCATTGCTTTAAGCTCAGAGTCGGTATTTGAGAAGGAAAAATCACTCACTTTATTTCGATTATCTCTTGAGCTTTCCCGCTTATTTTGAATACTCGTAGTGATTGGATCTTTGAGATATTTTTTATACAAAGCACCAATTTTATCACTCAGTTTATTATGCCATTCAGGTACGTAAGTATTCGCTTTTTCTCGAGTTTTTCGAGAAGTAATATGTGCTTTTTCGTAAAAATAAAAGCTAATAGGCTGCGCGATCAGTACAGAAGATACTACAGCTATTATAGAGAGTGAAACCGGCATAGCAGGTGGTACTGCAAGACCTAAAACCAATGCACCAAGACTCGTCACAACAGCAGCAACCTGAATTCCAATTTTCAATTTAGGTTTAAAACGGTTCCAGAAAGTTACTTTCTCTACGTAACGAATCGCTTCTTTCTTTGCTAACTCTTGATCTTCTGTATCTTCGCTATCGTAAAGTTTGCAAATAGTCTCAATATCGTTTTTCACGGTCTGTGCATTCCGCTTAAAGAGTACAGCTAAACGGCCTACTTCCATTTTGTTGAGACGTTTTAGCATATCCTTTAGCTCTACTGCGATTTCGTCTTTGCAATTTGTTTGTTTGAGAGCTTTAATTTTTTTACGTGTTGTATTGCGATCGCTTTTGAAGTATTTTTCAACAGCTACCCAATCTTCAGAAGGAGCAAGGTCGTGCCCTTCCCCTAAAACCAAGTGAGTAAATGCTAAGTTACCAAGCCCGATGAAATTTCCTAAAATATGGCATCCAAGAGATACAGGTGCAAGATAGGGCACTGCGCTAAAAATAATCGCAGCACCGCCTAAGGTACCACCAGCGATATCACAGACAAGCCCTGCAACATTAGCTGCTCGTTTAGTTAATACCTTACTTACTCGTCCTTTTAATCTTTTGTGCTCAGCTTTCATTTGCTCATAGCGTTCATTTTGGATTTGCTCTTGGTCCAAAGCTTCACCGTGCTTATCTTTGGTAATTTTTTCAGCAAGTTCATCATAAAACTTGTCATAAGCCGTTTTCAGGTCGAATTTAGCGATTAAAATTGTTCCAAGAGTATTTTCATCGCAAGACTTTAAGTAGTTGATGTACTCCGTCATTTTTTCTTGATCTTTAGGATCGCTAGGAAAAAGCTTTGCAATCTCTTTACGAAAACGAATAGCGCGGTAAATCTCCATCCCTTCAAGAGCGCTTTGAGGGATAGCTAATAAAGCACCTACTGTAAGTAACCAGCCTGCAGCAGTATTAAATCCTTCAAGAGTTTTTAGAAGGTTCAGAAACTGTAAGAGTCGGCCACTGCGGTACATAATTGCTCCCACATCAGAGCCCAAATGAAAACCAGAAAGAAATAGTTTTTTTGCTTTTTCCTTTTTACCCATATCCCTATCCCTATCAACTAAAACGCTAATAGCACTTTTAAGATCTTGAACAAATTTGATGAAATCAGCTGGTAGCGCGATAGCATGAAGACCGTATAGAGCAAGAAAGATATCACGAGGCATGCCTTTTTCAGCCTCTAATTTTACTCCGTTCCAGGCTTCTAAAGTTACTTTATCAGTTAGGGCACCAATTACTTTATCAAGAATACCCATGATGGTAGTAAGAGTTTCCACATCCGGGGTGGCAAAACTCCCAAAAAGATCAAATACTTTGCTGATTTTAGATGCTTGTTCAGCTCCCTGCTTCACTAAACGGAGAAAAAGACAAGGTTGATCAGGGCAAGAAAAAACGTCAGCTTTTGCCTCATCGTTTGTTAAATGATTAGGATAGAGCTTTTCATTTCTATCTGAGGAAATACTTAATTCTGATGTCATATGTATTCTCTCCCTAAATAATAACCCTGATTTATATCTTTTATAGTATAGATATTAATAGTTTGTTATTAAGGGGTTATAGTATTTTGTTAAATGTTTCTTTAAGAGGTTTTTGTGTTAAGATAATTGTTGGCTATATTGGTTTTT
>PAQS01000015.1 GCA_002709385.1 Waddliaceae bacterium | reverse complement strand
TTTAATTATTTTAACAGAATGTATGACAGAGTACTTTTTCAAAGAAACAAAGGAAAAAATTAAAAAAAACACACTAGCTCTCAACTGGGCACTAGAAGGAATAAAAATGGGAATGGATAAACGTTTAACACCCATTGAGCGTTATTTCTTTTACCAGCCTTTAGTAAAATCAGCTTGTTTAAATCATCAAAAACTAGCTGATCAATTGATGAAGCACCTATGCAAAGTAACCCCTGAAGAGCAAAAAGTAGTGTTCGAACGACTACGACAATCTTGCCATAAAGACTTATGAAAATCATTTTTCTATCGCCAATGACTACCTAATATGATGCGAAATTAGGTAGCCATTGGAGGTAAAAACTTTAGTCTTCAGCACCAACAAGCATCTCTTCACGAACTCGCTCGATGCATTTTAGCCAAGAATCTTCACTTCCTGTAACTTCTGGGCAGCCATGCACTGCAACTTCGATATGTTTAGGGAAGCAAAGCATATTGACTTCAGGGGACATATTTTCAAAAATATTCTCTTCGTTATCTAGGAAATTTTCAGGATTATAATACCCTGCAATATTCCAATAGCAACGGTAGCCAAGGTCATATAGAGTTTCAATTAACTCTTTAGAATTTGTTTGATGGTTGTTTTCTACAAATAATACAGGTTGATACGCTTGAATTGTTTTAACTGCACCTTTCAGTACTTTTGTTTCCATTCCCTCAACGTCAATTTTCATCAAATCGCAACGAGCAAGGTTTAGGCTATCAATTGTAACAACTTCAACTTCTTCACCATGTTCATGCCCTTGAGCACTAATAGCACCATAATTTGCTTTTACAGTAGGGCGCAGTACAGGTACCGGTATTTTTCCTTCTTTATCGCTTACAGCTGTCTGGTAAGTCTTTACATTTGTAATTCCATTTAAGGCTACGTTACCATTTAACATTTGAAAGCTTAAACGCTGAGGTTCAAATGCAAGTACAAAACCTTCTTCTTGTACTTTTTGCGCGAAAAAAAGCGTGTGGGTTCCAATGTTTGCACCTACATCTACAACCAAACAGCCAGGTTGTAAAATTTGGCCAATGATATCTAATTCATTGTCACACCACTCTCCATACAAATCCATGGAGCGACCAATGAACGCATCATTTGTATTGTACATCATTGTTCCGTACTTACACTGCTTTACAGCAACATGCTCGTTTTCAATTAAACGCTTACCTTTTTCTGTCATTGTATTCTCCCTTAGACAGTCTTAAGAAGCCATAATTGCTTTTGCAACCTGGTAAAATTAAAACTTAACAACGTAATTGCTTTTGGTCTACAAAATTCGAACAGCTAGAAAATACTAACGTGGTAAATGCAAAAATACGTGTTCTACAATATCTCTTGAGGTACGACTAAGTACATTTACAAAAGAAGAAAAATCTTCTACAGCTGTTCCATCAGCACGATCGGATATGGTACGAATCAGTAAAAAAGGGATTTGATTGACGTAAGCTACAAGGCCTACACTGGCTCCTTCCATTTCAATGGCATCACCATCAAGTTCTTCAGATAAAAACTGCCGAACATGCGCTTTTTCCGTGCTAAGGAAAGCATCTCCAGTTAAGATACGTCCTTCACGAATCGTCACTTCTTTGAGTGGAGTGCTAAGAGCTAAGTTTCTTAATTTGGGGTCTGTTGGTAAAAAACGACGCTGTATTTCTACAATTGTACCTAACTCTACTCCTAGAGCGGTTGTATCTAAATCATATTGCATACAGTCTTTCGCAATATATACATCGCCTATGCTTGCCTCTTTATTTAAAGCTCCTGCAACTCCTGTAAAAACAATATATTGCGGAGAAAAACGCATCACAAAATACTGGGTGAGTATGGCTGAGATACTTTTACCTATTCCTACTCGAGCAATCACAACTTCTTTCCCGTAAAGCTGGCCTTTATAAAAAGTAAAGTTCTGCCACTTTTCTGTTTTTACGTTCTTCGCGGCATGGAGAAAACCTTCAATTTCTTCTTCCATGGCACCAAGAACCAAAACTTCTACAGAAGAAGAATCATTTTTCTCACAGGAAAAGAGAGAAAGATTAAAAAAAATAAGGAAACAATAGATGGTATAGAAACACTTATCCACAAAAAAACCTAGATGAAATGAACGTTCACCTATGTGAATAAATGTTTCCTACTTAGCAATCAAATATATTTTTGTATAACAAAAGACTCGCTGAAAAATTTAGATATAATTTCAGCAGCTTGTAATACATCTGCTTCATTAGTATCCATATGAATCACTAAACGGATATGCTCAAGGTATCCTGATAAAATTTTTATTCCATTTTCAGAAAGAAAGGCTTGTAAGTGCCGACCTTTTTCTGGCGACATTTCTAAAAAGACCATATTTGTAGAAGAGCTTACAGATAGAAGATCTGGATGCTCAATAGTTTTTAATTGATCGGCGAGAACTTGTGCCAGACGATGGTCTTCTGCCAATCGATCAATATGATTCTTCAAAGCATAAAGCCCTGCCGCAGCCAAAATACCAGCTTGCCGCATTCCCCCTCCGAGGATCTTACGAGCACGCTTAGCTAGAATAATGACTTTTTTGGAGGCGCAGAGAAGCGCTCCAGCAGGACACCCTAAACCTTTTGATAAGCAAATCGTGACAGAATCTACTGGGGCAAGTAACTCTTCCAATGTACAAGAAGATGCTACTGCTGCATTACAAGCTCTAGCTCCATCCATATGCAAAGCTAGACCATGTTCTTTTGCAAAGTTACCCGCTTCAATCAAATAATCCACAGGAAGAGCTTTTCCCATAAAAGTATTCTCTAAACACAAAAGCCGAGTTCTTGCAAAATGCGGATCATCCATTTTGATCTGCTTTTTTACTTTAGCTAAATCTAGTGTTCCATTGCTTTCAAAAGGAATAGGCTGAGGCTGTACGCTGCCTAAAACAGCTGCACCACCAGCTTCAAAACGGTAACAATGGGCTTGATCCCCTACGATATATTCATCACCACGCTGACAAAAAGCCATGATTGCAGCAAGATTTGATTGGGTGGCAGTAGGAAAAAAAAGAGCAGATTCTTTACCTGTGATGGATGCAGCATAGGCTTCTAATTCATTCACAGTGGGATCTTCTCCCATTACATCATCACCCACTTCAGCCATATACATAGCCTGCTTCATTGACTCTGTGGGTTTCGTCACAGTATCACTACGTAAATCAATAATTCTTGGCATAGGAAAACCTTCCTGAAGAAAAACTGTACTTTAGAATATTTGGAGAGTAATAAGAAGAAAAGAATTGCCCAGGAAGGGACTCGAACCCCCACGCCTTGCGACACCAGAACCTAAATCTGGCGTGTCTACCAATTCCACCACCTGGGCAAGATGATTGCTTTAACATGTACCAGAATAACGTTTTGTGTTCTTTATGGTCAAGCCTCTCTTTTCTTTTTTATTTTCTGTCGCAATAAAATTTCTCCTATCTTGCAATTCCTCGTCTACTCTGTTTATAATTTTCCCATGATGAGGAACGCTTCTATAGCTATTATTTTTAATTCTACGCGAGATAAAATCGTACTGGTGAAACGTCGGGACGTGCCTATTTGGGTCTTACCCGGTGGTGGGATTGACCCAGGTGAGACCCCTGAAGAAGCCCTTCTTCGAGAAGTTAAAGAGGAAACGGGCTTAGATGCCATTATTACTCGTAAAGTCGCCATCTATACTCCAAACGGTCGTCTTAGTAGAGAAACCCACCTATTTGCCTGCGAAGTCAAAAGCGGTGAGCTTTCACTTACCAACGAAACGCAAGCTGTAGACTTCTTTTCTCTTACAGAGCTTCCCAAACTTTTTTTTCCTATCCACGGTTTGTGGCTGAACGACTGTTTAGATGAGCACCCTCATACAATTATCAAGCCTATAGAAGGAATAAGCTACTGGAACATAATAAAATGGATTTTATTCCATCCTATTTATGCTGCCCGCTTTTTCCTTACTAAGTTAGGAATTTACATTAACTCCTAGTCCCCTACCAAGAAACTAAATAAATACTATTTGGCCATTTTCTCGTTGAGCAGAGATAAGTAGAGCTGCTAGCATGGGGATGAAGGTAAGCACAAACGAGATGAGCAGTGAACGAGGATCCGTTCCAATCTGGACAAAAATATAGTAATTCTTATTTAGGACAGATTTTTGATAACTTTTTCAAACGCTCATGGTGGACTATTCTCTTCCTTCTCTGTTCTCTGATTTTATATGAACGAGGCATGGGGCGTTTATATGAACAAGAGTCTACACTGCGCAAGCAACTTGCCAAACTTGATTACCGAATTCAAGAAGTATTAGAAGAGCAGCAAGACTTAAAGCTGCAAATTCATAGCCAAAGTACCTATACTTGGATTGAGCTTACCCTCAAAAAAGGTTTAGGTTTGGTATCAAAGAACGAAAAAAAAGTGTATTTCAAGCGACCCAACATCGCTGCCCGAGTTGAGCAATGAGTGTTATTCTTCTTTATATTATTCTTTTTTCTCTTACGTTTGCATCAGGTGTGTTTTCAGCTTCTGAGACGGCTCTTTTTTCCTTATCCCCCATGAAAATCCGTAGCTATCAACATAGTTCGGAAGCTAGAAAGCGTCTCATCGCTCGTCTGGTTTTATCACCAAGAGATCTTCTTGTTACCATTATGATGTTTAATGTAATGGTAAATATTTTAGTGCAAAACGTAGCGTCCGATTTATTTGGCAGCTTATCTAGTTGGTGGTTTCGTGTCGGTGTTCCTTTAGTTCTTACTTTATTTTTCGGGGAAGTTATTCCTAAATCACTCGCCCTTCCCAACAATGTACGTATTGCGCGATTCATCAGTCCAACAATCGCTTTTCTAAAAAAAGTTACTCACCCTCTTCGTATACGAATTACAGCTCTTACAAGTTGGTTAGCCCGAGTAATGTTTTTCTTTTTAAAAAGAGAGGAAGAACTTTCTTTAGAAGAACTCAAGCATGTTCTTGGAAGATCTTTAGGAGAGGGTATACTCAGTCAAGATGAGCAACGCTTTATTCAAGGTTTTTTGGAGCTAAAAGACAGCAAAGCTCGAGAGCTAATGCGACCAAGGCAGGAAGTTATTTATTATGATATCCAGCAGCCTTTAAGTGAACTTTATGCATTGATGACAAAACAGGAAGTGACTCGTTTACCTGTTTGCGATGGCGACTTGCAAAACATGCTAGGTATTCTCACAGCACGTACCTTACTTCTTTATCGTCATAGTATTGATAGACCAGAAGATTTACTGAAAATTCTTCGTAAGCCATTTTTTGTTCCTGAAAGTGCTACAGCCCAGCATTTATTTCAACAAATGACAGAGCGCAATACACAGTTTGCTGTTGTCGTCGATGAGTATGGAGCCATTTCTGGTATACTAACGCGAGAAGATATTGCAGAAGAAGTTGTGGGATCTATTCAAGACCAAAGAGATAGTGGTTATACACATACCGCAACAGGTGAAAATGTCATCATAGCAAGCGGTAAACTTGAACTCTCTGAATTTGAAGAAATTTTTTCAGTAGAACTTGAATCAGAAACAAGTATGGTTACAATTGGTGGGTGGTTGACTGAACGTATGGGGCATATTCCTAAAACAGGAGAACACCACACAGAATTTGGTTTCTTCTTTCATGTACTAGCGGCAGAACCTAACCGTGTGCGACGGGTTTATATCCGGCAACTAAAAAATGAAGAGTTGGAGGAGAACGACGATGAATAGTTCTCTCTTTTACTGGTTGGGCTTGACCCTTTTATGTATCTCTATTCAGTCATTTTATTCGATGATGGAAATGGCTTGTGTCTCATTCAACAAAGTCAGGCTCCACTATTATGCTAGTAAAGGACAGCGCCGAGCTGCTTGGTTATCTTACCTTTTAGCGCACCCTTCTCGCCTTTTTGGAACAACACTTGTTGCCATCAACGTGGCACTACAAATTGGCTCCGAGTGCTCTCGGCAGTTTTATCAAGCTGCTAATTTATCTCCACATTATGCCCCTATTTCCCAGGTCTTTTTGGTCTTAATTTTTGCCGAGCTAGCTCCCATGTTTGCTGCGCGTAAATACTCTGAAAATGTGGCCATGTTGGGGATGCCTGTTCTCTATTTCACTTCAAAGTTATTTACGCCTCTTATTTACTTCATTTCCATTTTATCAACTGCAGCAAATAGGCTTGTAGGTGGACACAACCCGGTTGGTCAAAGCCTTTTATCTCGCGATGAGGTTCAACGTCTTCTTGAATTAGCTGGTGATGGAGTAGACCAACGAAATAGTTTTGACTTAGTTGTATCAAATATTTTCTCTTTAAGAGATAAAAGTGCGCGACAAATTATGGAGCCACTAAGCACGCAAAAAATGATTCCTTCCAGCTCCATGGTTGGACATATGCGTGAAATCTTGAAGGGAGCTTATTACCCTTATCTTCTCATTTTTCATCAAAGCCCTAGAAACATTCAGGGAATTATTTTTCCTCGTGATGTTCTTGAGGTGTCAGATAAAGACCCTATTAGCTCTTATGCTCGCACCCCATGGTTTATTACTGAAGACACACCTGTTTTTGAAATTTTGCAGCAATTCCGACGCAATCATCAATCCGTTGCAGTGGTCTTAAATCCTAAAGGAAAAGCCTGGGGAATTTTGACTCTTGATGATGTACTTGAAGAAATCTTTGGAGATTTTCGCATAAAAAGAGCTCGCAGAAGTAAGTTTGAGAATATTTCTACAAAAATGATTGAGCGTACTTTTTCTGGCACTACAACTGTTGAGGAGTTTTGTTCTCAATTAGATATTTATGTGGATGCAGAAGAGCAGGAAACTTTATCTCAAATGATGACTCGTATGCTTGGGCATCTTCCTGAGGCTGGAGAAGTATTACGTATAGGAAACCTTGAGCTTAAAGTAGAAGGAACAACCGTTTTAGGTGCGAAAACCATTTCAGTTCGCTCGGTTTCTTAACTGTATTTATATATCACCACTGAGCCACTGATTATACAGAGAGCTTGTTCCTTTTAACTCTTATCTGTGCCCCCTCAAACAGTGAAGTGGATACAAGTTGTTTCATTTTTAAAACTTAAAGAAATTTTCTATGTGTTTTTGCAAGCGCCTCGAGGATATAAGACTTTCTTCGCGTCTTAGCTTCTTTGATTCGCCGCGTTTAAAATTATATGCTGTAGATTCACTATTATTAGAGGCGAAAATGCTTCTCATTATGATGCGACGGAAGAGTGATATATCACCACTGAGGCTCCGAGTACACAGAGAGCTTGTTTTTTTCAACTCTTCTCTGTACCCCCTCAAACAGTGAAGTGGATACAAGTTGTTTCATTTGTAAAACTTAAAGAAATTTTTTATGTTTTTTTTTGCAAGCGCCTCGAGGATATAAGACTTTATTCGCGTCTTAGCTTCTTTGATTCGCCGCGTTTAAAATTATATGCTGTAAATTCACTATTATTAGAGGCGAAAATGCTTCTCATTATGATGCGACGAAAGAGTGATACATCACCACTGAGCCACCGAGTACACAGAGAGATTGTTCCTTCCAATTCTTCTCTGTGAATAGCTCCTAGCTACTTACAGCTGTTTTTTTTACTGAGCGTAGGCGACCTACAACACGAATGATAATTTCTATTGCTCTTTCTATCTCTTCTTCTGTTGTATAACGACTAAGAGAAAAACGAACAGAGGAAGAAGCGCGACCATGAGCAAGACCCATATTCACAAGAACCCTTGATGGCTCTAAACTTCCCGCCGAGCAAGCTGAACCATGACTTGCACACACACCCTCTAAATCTAAACTTAAAAGCAAAGACTCTCCATCCACTCCTTCAAAAGAAAGATTGGACGTATTGCAAACTCGAGGGCCTTTTCCATTTATAGCGACCCCATCAAGAGAACTCATCAGTGCTTTCTCAAAATGATTTCTTAATTGTTTCATGCGAGCACTTGCCTCATCACATGATGCTTCGTATAACTCTACCGCCTTTGCTAAAGCAAGAACCCCACTATGGTTTTCTGTCCCAGGACGCAACCCTCGTTCTTGCCCGCCTCCACAAGCCAAAGAATTGCATGAAACTCCTTTACGTAAATAAGCAGCTCCAATGCCTTTGGGTGCATGAAATTTATGCCCGCTAAAAACCATAGCATTGACTCCAGAAGGAATCACAATTTTTTCTTTTCCAAAACCAGCTACAGCATCAACTAGAAAAGGAATTTTTCTTTCTTCTGCAATAGACGCAATGGCCTCAATATCTGTTCTTACACCTGTTTCGTTATTGACCATCATAAGAGCAATTAGAGCTGTATTAGGACGAATACTTTCTGCCACAGCTTCAGGTGTCACTGCTCCCCACTCTCCAACTTCAAGAAAGGTGACATCTACCCCTTCTTCCTGGAGATTTTTTAAGGGCTTATAGACGGCTGGATGCTCTACATTTGAACTGATGACATGAGCATTACTCTTATTTCCTAACAAACCTCGAATCAGAAGATTTAGACCTTCTGTTCCACCTGAATGAAAAAACAACTCCGTTGCACGGACACCTAAAGCCTTTGCTATAGAACGACGAGCATGCATCAATTTTGCTCTCGCCTCTTGCCCGTAATAATGCACACTAGAAGGATTTCCCCAACATTCTTCCAAAGATTCTTTAACAACTTCTATAACTTCTGGAGCAGGACAGGTGGTTGCATTATTATCTAAATAAATACGATTCATATCTCTTCCTCAGCTTTTAGAAGCAAAACTGTAATATTATCTTTCCCCCCAGCTTCATTTGCCATCTCTACAAGCTGCTTCCCCTGCTCTTCTAAAGAACAGTCTGCTTTCAAACACTCTTCTATCTGCTCAGGTGAAATCAAATCGCTTAAACCGTCAGAACATAAAAGGAAAAGATCTCCTTCATCAACCTGTATGCTATTCATTGCCGGATGTACCTCATCCGCAATACCAATAGCTTTTGTTATGATATTTTTTAAATTAAACTCTCTTGCACCTTGCTCGTTCAACTGTCCCATATCAATCAACTCTCGCAATAAAGAGTGATCTTTAGTCAATTGCACTAAACACCCTCGACGCAAACAGTAAATTCGACTATCGCCTACATGACCAATTACAAGTTGTTTATTTAAAAATAAGACACAACATAAGGTACAGCCCATTCCTTCTAAACGAGCGTCATGCTGCCCCATCCAGTAAATAGCTTTATTTACTTCCTGAATGGCATCTGATAAGAAAAGCTCCATTTCTTCTCCATCATCTAAAGACAAGGAATTCGACGCATACTTTTCTTTAATCAAAAAAGAAAGGTGACGGAGCGTTTCTTCTGCTGCCACTCTGCCGCCATTATGCCCCCCCATACCATCTGCAATGGCAAAGAAATGCTCTTTTTCTAACCCCATCCAAGCATCTTGATTCTCATCCCGTACACGTCCGATATCTGAAACTGCATACGATGTAACCCGAAAAGGCATAGTCCGATAAACCATTTTTCTACCACAGAAGGTAATATTGAGTGCGATTTCTCTAGAAAGAAGGGGCACTTACTAGTTGAATAGTTAAAATATTCATAACAGATTTGTTAATAAGAATCCATGTATAGTTAATTCTCATTTATCGTTTATGTATAGCTGTTTGAATTCAAACGGCCATAGAAGAACGTACGCCCCAATAAATGATAAAAGTACTGACAGCATTCTGTGTCATATGCAAGCCTATGGGAGCCCAAAGGCTTCCTTGTCTTTCACGCAAATAACCTAAAAAATATCCTACGATAAATAAAGAAGCTAAGAGAGAAAGATTCATCCAGCCTTGATCTGCAGAATAATGAAGAGAGGCAAAAAGTGCTGCTGATAAAATGAGAGATTTAGAGCACGATAAGTAGCGCCTCATATAGTTGAAGATCAAGCCGCGGAAAAGGATTTCTTCAGCAATAGGAACTGCAACAGCATAAACCAAAAAAATAAAAATAACGATATTAAGATCACCTTTGTACATAAACTGTTTTAAAAGAGAGACTGCAGTTTGCTCATCTTTTAAAGCTTCTTCGCTAAAAAAACTTATTAGCAGATTAAGGCTTCCTGAAACAGCTTGAACAAATGGAAGACAAATAAGGTATGCCAAAACTCCATAACACCAATGATAACCAATACTTTTTTCACCAGATTTTCCCCATACTCTACGAAGCAAGCCTCGCTCCCAAGAAAGAAAGAAAAACATCAAGCCAAAAAGAGAAGAAAGAGGGACCCCTAAAACGACGTAACGGTGGATGTGAAAAGGAATCTTTGTTCTAGCATCTAACTCTATCCCTGTATACAAGTAGTACATTCCTTTTATAAAAAATGGGTATACAATCACTGGGAAAAGAAAGAAAATCAGAGTTCCTAGAATTAACTCGATCAAGCGAATATGATTATGACGTATTACTTGAGGAATTTTTGTGAAATTTAAATAGCGAGCTAAAAAAAATGCTAAAGTACTAAGAACTGCTAAAACAAAAAGGTAAGGAAGCAGTTGATCTGTATCTAAAATGTTATCTTCCATTAAGAGCCTATCCTACTTGTTTTTTCGAGGACTCTGTGCTTTTTCTACTGAACAAAGCCAAAATCTTAGCGATATTTTTAGAGCTTCATCCAGGAGAAAAATACACAAATCTCTGAACAGGCTCTAGTTAATAACCTTAGACTTTCTAGCAAAGCTAATATAACGCTCTACTTGATCTAAGATATCTTTCGTTAATTTAGTGTGAGCCATACCTACAGGAGTTGCGTGATACTCGTCACTTCCCCAAGGCTTTTGGTAGTAATCCACATCTTGTTTAACAACTGGAATCATGTGATTACTTGGAATGATTTGCTGTAAAACAGGCCGAACATCTCCATGACGCAAATCTAACACTTGTACTCTCGCTGTCAGAGTAAGAACTGCTTTTATTTGATTAGAGTCTGCATAAATAGGCTGAGTCTTCGTATGATCACGCCCGCTATACTCATGCTCAAGTAACTCTACAAGAACAACAAAATCAGTTCTAGGATACATATTCACAAATTGCTGTGCTTCTTGCCCTTGTGGATGGTTCCATACGTTCGTAGGGACTGGAGCTGAATAATCTGATGAAAGGTAGATATCCCCTCTTCTATTTACAGCCATTTCTAATGTTTCTGTAAGTTCAGTGGAAACATCCCAGGGAAGGTCTGGTTTTGCTCGGTCCATTACAGGTGCAACCATAACAGAAGAACGACTCGTTCCATCACTATGGTAACGAACCCCTTCATCATATCTAGACTCACAAGAACATAAAAATAGCAGAGAAACGACGAAAAACAATACCCGCGTCATGTTTTAACTCCAAGAAATAGTAAATAGATTAGTTTCACCATAACAAAGCAGCCGCTCAAATGCCAAGGACCAAGTACAGGTCTGCAAATTTATAAAAGATTGAGATCCAAATCTAGTATATTCTTTGCTTTAATCTCCATCGATTTTTTCTAGGCAATTATTCAACTTTCGGATCTAATGTTTTTTCAAATCATCCTCTTAAGGAGACTAGAAATGGATAAAAACACGAAATCTTCTCTTTCTTTTATCAGTTCAGAACCATCACCTTTTGTCATAAATCCCAACTCTCCGCCGGCCGAACACCGTGCTGTGTTTACTCAATTTCGTGACCTCGCGCTAGATGCGTATTTACAAAGAACTCCATATGCACAAGAAGTCATTCAACTGCTCAAAGAAAACGGAGCGGAAATTGTAAATGATCACGTAGCTCTAAGAGGTTTTTCGGATATTAGTGGTGGCGGAGTGCGAATGATGATGCGGCGCCTGCTTGAAGCCTACGGATTCAAACGTGGAAATGAAATACTTATTAGTCCTCTACTTCTAAACTGCGACTGGTTTGAACCTCCACAAGACAGCAACTGGCCGAAAATTTTTGTAAGTGAACAACAAGTCAATGAACTACCAGAAGATGCTCAAGAAATTATGCTTCCAATTATTGGGAACTACTACTCAAACGACCCTCTTGAGGAACTTCCTTTAAATCAACCTGCTCAAGTTGACCCAAAAGCCTTATTCACTTTACTGGAAACTTCCCCATGGGTATTTAGCTCTGTACAACATGATGCTTTACTTGCCCTAGGTGAAAAATATCCTGAATATCTACCGGCATTGCAATATGCTGCATGGACCCTTGTTCACGGTCATTGCTGGAACCATTTTACTGTACTTCTAAATACATTAGGACTCAGTGAATTTAAAGATTTAGAAGCTCTTAATGACTATCTAAGAGAACAGAAGTTTCCTATGAATAGCTTTCAAGGAAAAGAAGTACAAGGAAGTTCCGAAAAACACTTAAAACAAAGCTCTACCCTCGCAAATTTCATCACCCATGAATTCTCTGACGGAGTCCGCAAAGAATTAGGTGGATCATTTGTCGAGTTCATCGAGCGCTTTTTTGTAGATGAAGAACCATTCCGTGGCTTCTTAGCTAATAATGCACGTGGCATCTTCGCAAGCACAAACCGCTAACTCTTAGCATACTGCCTAAGCACCCTATATATTGATTGCATAGAACCTTAAGGCTTAGGCAGTTATCTCCCTTCTACATTTTGATGAATAAAACAACTGCAATTGCAGTATAACTCTACGCTTCTTCTTTTTTCTTTAT
Source organism: Waddliaceae bacterium (assembly GCA_002709385.1). Lineage (GTDB taxonomy): Bacteria > Chlamydiota > Chlamydiia > Chlamydiales. The sequence continues at coordinate 31,397 of PAQS01000015.1, read as the reverse complement.
GCAAGCATTTAATTTTTAGTTGTTTTTTCTTGGCATTTTTTTTGCAGTAGACTGTCATGTTTACGAAATAAAACAATGTGGATAAAAATGGTTGAAATCTCTCAAAATTATTCGAACATTTCAAATACACCGTCAAGTTCATCAACGAACACAACAACGCAAAATAGCGCAGATTCTTCTTATCAAACACTAAGTCAACAAAGCGTTATTGATAGCTATCAGTCTACTGTTTCAGATAGTATAAAAAGCTCTACCCTTACCATTGCTCAAATGGAAGATAGCATTAACTCTTACAGTTCGGAAGATATGACTAGTGAAACATTTACTTCACTATCATCGGAACTTGAACAAGCGATTTCAGATTTAAGTAGCGACCCAAGTTACTCAAGTAATAGTGCCTTTCAGGAAGCAAAAAGCTTACTTGATTCTGCACAAGCACAAATCACGACTCTTGCAGCTGAAATAAGTCCAGAAGAAACTCTTTCCGAATCTGAAATGCAAGATCTTCTAAGTAGTACCAGCACAAGTATTACTTCTATTGCTTCACAAATAGAACCAACAAGCGCAAATGTAACAACAGATCTTGAGGCAGATATCGCTGCAGCTTTCAGTGAAACGGGTTCTGTGCATTTTGCTGTGGATCAAACACAAACTGGTGCTAATGGAGAATACCTTACCATCGATCATGATGATGCGCTTAAATTAGACAACGGAACAATCGAAGTTCGATTTACTGCTGACAACCTTTCAGGAAGACAAGGTATATTTAGTAAAAATGACAATGGTGCTGGTGATGGTGGGCATATCTGGATGTATGCCGATGGCGACGACCTAGTTACTAAAATGGAAAGCAGTAACGGTTCTGTTCATCAAGTACGAATAAATAATGCTTTAGAAAACGGTCAAGAATATGACGCTGCCGTTACTTTTGGAGAAGATGGATTTAAACTTTTCTTAGATGGAGAAGAAGTAGATTCTAATTCCTATACAGGTGGCTTAGGTTCTAACGAAGAACAAATTGCTATTGGAGCCAATGCTTACTCTTCTGGTGATGACTATGAGTTCTCAGGTACTATTAGTGATTTTGTCGTTCATAACACAGCTTTAGATGCAGAAACTTTATCTACTCGAGCTGGATCGAATTTACGACAAGCTAGTGAAAGCGAACTAGATTCAAGCTCTGCAGGGCTCGTATATCAAAGCTTACTTGCTGCACAAGAAAGTGCTCAATCTATTGTTCCTGAAACTCCTACAAATACAGTAAGCACCAATCCTACAACAGATCTTGAAACAGATATCGCTGCATCTCTTAGTGAGACGGGTTCTGTTCATTTTGCTGTAGATCAAACACAAACAGGTGCTAATGGAGAATACCTCACAGTAAATCATGATGATGCACTTAAATTAGATAATGGAACAATTGAAGTTCGTTTTACTGCTGATGATTTATCAGGTCGCCAAGGTTTATTTAGTAAAAATGACAATGGTGCTGGTGACGGTGGACATATCTGGATGTATGCTGATGGCGACGATCTAGTTGCTAAAATGGAAAGCAGTAATGGTTCTGTTCATGAAGTACGAGTAAACAATGTTTTACAAAATGGTCAAGAATATGACGCTGCCGTTAGTTTTGGAGAAGATGGCCTTAAGCTTTTCTTAGACGGAGAAGAGGTGGATTCTAACTCCTATACAGGTGGCTTAGGCTCTAACGAAGAGCAAATTGCTATTGGAGCAAACGCTTACTCTTCTGGTGATGACTATGAGTTTTCAGGTACAATTAGTGACGTTGTCATTCATAATACCGCTTTAGATGCAGACACTCTAGCTAGCCGTGCAGGTTCTGATTTAAGAGCCAGCCAAGAAGATGATGGCCTTGACGGCGGAGATGAATCTCAAGAAGCTGCACAAGAAACTTATGGCCACTTAAAAGACGCCCTACATTTGATTGATCAAATGGAAAGTACCGATGCTGATTATGAAACACTTCAATCTGTTCGCTCTTCCATAGAAGAGCAAATGGCAACTCTTGAAAGTTATGTTGTCACAGGTAACGCTAGTGAACAGTTGGAATCACTGCAAGCCGCAGCAGGAAAATTATCTGCAGCAAAAAAAGCCATCAATGGATATGCCACTCAAAAAGTAAGTAACTCTTATAGTAATTTAGCTTTCCCGAGCAGAAGTACAACAGATTTGAAAAATCGCTTCCTTTCATCGATTAAATCTTCTGGAACGAGCAATCGTAGAAATAGAACTGAAATTGATGTAGGAGCTCATATTCGCGCAGCTGGAGATAAGGTCGAAGAAAGAAGAAATTCAAGACCTGAAGCTATGCAAGTCAAACTTGATGCAAACTTTACGAACTCTCTTAAAGGAAGTGAAACAGCTTTAGTAAAAAACATTACTAAAGCGACATCTTCAATTATGAAGAGTATGGAAAACACTAAGTCAGAGAAAAATATAAACAAAGATGAAGCGCTAAAAGCTTACAGTAAACAAAAAGATACAGCAGTACGTAATCAAACAAAAGATCAAGATAAATTAGAAAAAGACCTCGGAGAAACTACAGAAAAATATACTCAAGATATTGAAAAAGCTGCAGAGAAATACAAGCAAGTAATTGGAAAAGAAGGAGCTAGCGAAGAAGAAATAGAAAATGCCGTACAAAAATATAATTCTGAAATAGAAAAAGCTACGGAAAACTACGGAAAAGCAACAGAAGATATTCAACATAAATATGGAAACTCGATGGATAGCGAAAAATTTCAGCAATGGATGGCTGCAATGGCGGAAATGGCCGCAAAATACCATTCATCTGAGAAAGATTAATTTTTTATGCCCCATCCTAAAAGCCTCCAGGTATACTAGTTTGTTATCTGGGGGCTTTTTATTACCCCATCTTAAATAAATTTATCAATAAATTATCTCCATAAAACCCTTTCTTCTTTTTCTTTCAACGAATAAAGTTGAAGTATACAAACACCAACCACTGATTTTTTATGGGCCGCATAGCCGGAGTTATTTATCCTAACGCCTTCCAAAATAACCACCTCGTCCACCTCATGTTGCGTACGCTCAAGCATAGGCAAACACACAGTGAGGATGTGGTACACGCAAAGAAAAATATCGAATTTGGTTGTCATATGGAAGGTATGGCAAGTAACGAACAAAAAAACATTTGGGTTCTCTTTGATGGCCTTTTTTATAATGAACCTCAACTTTGTGACCTTATTCGTAAAAAAGGTTTCACTCTAAAAGACCCTAGTACTGGTTCTATTCTTATTGCTGCCTATTCTATTTGGAAGCAAGACTTTGTAAAATACTTAGTGGGAAGCTTCAGTATCGCGGTATTCGATCAAAATCAGGAGTCTTTATTTCTCTTTAGAGACCCTATTGGTAAGCACCCATTGTATTGGTATCAAGGACAAGAACACTTCCTTTTTGCCAGTGAATTGAAAGCTCTCCTTGTTACAGGTATCGTTCCACAAACTGCTGATGAAGAATCTTTGGCTGCTTACCTGAGTTTTGGTTTTATTTCTAGAGATGCCACCCCCATTTTAAATGTACATAAACTCCCTCCTGGGCATTATCTACAAACAAATTCCTCAGGACGTTCTGTCATCAAAGAGTATTGGTCTCTAAAAGATCACATGACTGGAAAAATTGAAGGTCAAAAATATACCGTAGAAGACGTTCCCAGGCTAGTTCATAAAAGTATTCGGGAACGAGTACATGTACACCAAGACCTTTCTTGCGTTCTTACTGGAGACACACGCTCTCTTTGGCTAGCAAGTGAATTACGTGATGCATGCCCACGTAAACCTATCCAAGGGTACTTATTAAAATACCCGCAACAACCTCAAGAAGAAGCATCTTTTTCTTACAATATTGCAGAAAAGCTGAGTATTGAACATTTCTCGCAAGATTTAGAAGCAAACAACTTACTTGATGAATTAGTAAAAATTGTCTGGTTTCTTGACGAACCTATTGCTGGAGCAGAAGTACTGGAGTCATGGCTATTATCAAAATTACAGCAAGGCCCATGTACTCTTTTATCTCCCTCTGGAAGCCATCAATTTTGTTCTTTTGATGAAGAAGTAAGACAGTTACCCTCTCCCCCTTCTTTAGCACAATGGCTTGCTAGTTTTCCTACATCTGTAGCACGTAATGCAATTTTTCCTGCTCTTAGGCTTATCCATTCTAGAACTGCATTTCAGATGCTTCGTGAACTACATACGCCTTCTTGGAAACTGGACTATATTCAATCACAAGTCATTTTTAACAAGCAGGCACTAAGTAGACTTTCTCCTCGACTCAGTAAACACTTCGACTTATCTGTATTCACACAAAGTTTTTTTGAAGCTTGTCCATTTCGAACAGAAGATACTGCGGGCCTTTACTTTAACCTCATTACTCACCTTCCTGACTCCACTTTGCTTGCTCAAGACCGACTTCGTGGTCCACATAACACACAATGGTGCACACCTTTTCTAGATCATCGTGTTGTAGAGGCTGTAGTAAGCTTGCGTCAAGAGCATAAGCCAGACGCCCAAGGACTTCTTTTTCTTCCAGAAGATATCAAACACTTCTCACAAGAAAAACAGCAACCCATGCACTACAATAGTTCAGCCTTGCTTGCCAATCATTGGATCAATAGTATAGATATTCTTAAGGTTGCAGACTTACTGAAAAATGGAGTTCTTGTGGAGCAAGGGATCATTGATCCTAAATGGATAAAAAAATACCTCGGAACCAAACAAATCTATACAGGTTTATTCCAACAGTTGTGGAGTTTATTGATTTTAGAGATATGGTTTCGTATTTATATTCAAAGGCCCATGACCTTAAGTGCACCTAGAAGTAGTTTACAAGAACTTTTTGTAACACGGTAGACGAAACAGATGCCTAGCAATTTATTGAATGTTTTACCTCAAAACAGCCAAGCGAAACATAGTCCGGGATTAAAACCTCAAGCCTCACGTATCAACCAAGCTGAGGCCTACTTTGAACGAAAATGGCTAATCGATGCTGAATCCATGATGCCTAATGGAAGCATCAGAGAAATGAACCGTATCGAACGGTCTTGGGAAGCTATTCTAGAAATTTTTGGCAATGACCTATCTTCACTACAAGTAGTAGATATCGGATGTGGCAGTGGAGAGCTTGTAAAACGTCTTCATAAGGCAGGAGCACGAGTTCTAGCGGTCGACATCGCCCTCAATGCTTTAAAACATCTACCAAGCGGTATTCCACAAAAACAAGACGCCTTACCCGATACGCGCTTATTTGATGATTTTTACGACTTAGTTATTTGTACTGATGTCATTGCAGACCTTGCTGTGCCCCAACATAGACTTTGTATGTCAGAGTTATACCGCTTACTGAAACCTGATGCATGGGTAATGATCTCTACTTCTTTAGATTCTGAAGGAGAAGGTGCTCTTGAGTCATTCATTGATCTCATTTCTACAGAATTTAAAGAACTACGCATTGTTCTCAGTGATCATCACTGGCACAGAAAAGTAGAAAAAATTCTTGAACAAGCCAATACACTAAAACAATATTGTAATGAGCCAGAGAAACGCTTAAAAAGCCAAAAAATCAAAGGAAAGTTTTTCTATTTTATTACACATCCTAAATTAAAATCTTTTTGGTCTTTTATCAATTACTGCGTAAGCCCCGCAAAAAAACTTTTTTCTACAAACAAGACTATATTGCTCAAATTAGAGAAATTCTGTCGTTTTTGGAGAGGAAACAGGGCTTCTAGCCATGTAATTACACTAGGTAGAAGAAAAACGATGATGGATCGATTAGAAGAAAAAGAAAAAATCGACCAGAGATTATCTCTAGGCATAACAGAGCCCTCTTAAGGCTGCTACCTTCCGGTCCTGACCTGGTTCGAAGTATATTACTCCAAGAGGTCCCTGGTCGAATCTTAATTTATACTACAAATTAGTAAGAGTGGGCAAGGAAAAACTCTCTCTATATGGAATAGCACAAAATCTCTACAATTTACTAAAAAGAGACACAGGATTTTTCAATGAGCAAGACAAACGGTATCTTCATTGCAGCAACAGGTCAACATGTAGGAAAAAGCACCACGTGCTTAGGCATCATGGCTGGATTAAGAAAAAGATTTGACCGTGTGGGATTTGTTAAACCTGTAGGGCAACAACATGTTGAGGTAGAAAATGGCCTGCATGTAGATAAAGATGTCGAACTCATGCATGAATTTTTTCACTTAGACGATCATTATGCTGATATGAGCCCTGTGCTTTTACCTCGGGGTTTTACCAAACGCTTTCTAGCTGGAGAAATTGCCGAAGATGAACTCGCCCGCTGCATCAACCGTGCCTATCAAAGAATCAGCTCTAAAAATCAATTCACTGTTGTAGAAGGAACAGGACATGTAGGTGTAGGCTCTATTGTGGGCTTCAGCAATGCTCAAGTGGCTGCACAATTAGGCCTAGATCTTGTCATTGTAGCTTCTGGTGGTTTAGGCTCTGCTATCGACGAACTCGCCCTCAACCTAGCTATGTGCAATGAATGCGGAGTAAATCTTAAAGGGGTTATTTTAAACAAAGTCATCCCTGAAAAAAGGAAAATGATTTTAGAAAATTTTCCTAAAGCCCTTGCTAGATGGAATCTCCCACTTTTAGGATGTATCCCCTATAACGACCAGCTAAGCACTCCAAGCATGGGAGATTTCGAACACTTATTTAAAACAAAACTTATTGCTGGTGAACAACACCGCTATAAGCATTTCTCACGCCGTCGTATGGTTGCAAGTGGCGTCGATAATTACCAAAAAGCGATTCGACCAAATCAAATCATCATGACTCCAGCAACTCGCGACGATATTATCCTCGCCACTCTAGAAAAACACTGGCAGCACAAGCTTCAAACAGGACGTGATTTTGGTGGGGCTATGATTCTTACAGGACGTCGTAATCCCCGTGCAACCATTATCGAGCACATAAAAAAGGTCAATATACCCGTTTTACATGCTCGCATGCGAAATTACGACGCCATGCACATGATTAGTACCTTCACAGCAAAAATCCGTAAAGACGATGTGCAAAAAGTACAAAAAGCGATCAATGTTGTTGAAGCTCATGTAAATTTTGATGCTCTTATTGCCTAAGCCCTCTGAAGCTCAATTAAGTGCTCCCACTTTCCTTCTGTTTCATAGGCTTTGCGGTGTGGACCGTAAAAATTTTCTCTTTCTACTGAAGCAAAGCTACTAACAGATAAACCAGCCTTGGGAGCTACTTTTCGCAAATAAGCAAGAGCATCTATACGTGTTTCTCCATCCACCCAGTCACCAATGACCATATAGATACGCCCTGATTCAGAAATCTGCTTAGCCATAGCCTGCAAAACTTTTTGAAAAGAACGCTGCCAGCCTTTTAAACCTTCATTTCTACGAGATCCCCACTCTTTTTTCTCCATATCTGCCATAGGCAAATTAAGCCAACGCATACGAAGCTCATGATGCTTACTGTAGTCATACGTTCCTGGGTAAGGAGGAGAGGTCAAAATCAGATCTACAGGATCTTGAGAAAGATCTAAATCCAATACGTCGCCACAAGTAAGAGAAGGAGAAACCGTTTCTTCTGGAACTTCTTCCCCTTGCTCAAGTTGGGCCTCTAAAAGCTGCTTCCCTTTTTCTTCCATAAAACGAGAAAAAGCACCTCTAGGACGTTTGACTTGTGCTTTTTTATCATCTCGAAGTTGAGAAAACTTCACAGCTCCTGCTGAAAACAGAGCACGTAAAAAATCACGCCAAGGTCCTTTTTCCTGACGACGAATGGTATGGCTCCAGCACAACATCTCTGCGAAAGTGTGAGGAGGATAATAAGTCGCTAAAAAACGGCTATGCTCTTGATGAATTTTCTGCAAACGCAAGGAACGTACAGACTCAGCTAAGTCTTCTAAACGTTCTGCATAATGTTCACACTCTTCTTCTGAAATGACACGAAGTTTTTGCTCAACAATAAGAGGACTAATAGGATTTAAGTCATTTCCTCGTACATCTAGTCCACGTAGCTGTCCTTCAATCAGAGAAGTTCCCCCGCCCATAAATGGATCGAGTAAAGAGCGAGCTTCAGGCATCGCTTGATCTAAAATCACAGATGCTAAACGGTGATGAAAGCGCCCTGGGTAAGGGTGGAAAATATGCGTACCTTGATAGCCTGACTCGTTTTCTGGAACGAATAAGGCATCTAAAAGGATTTTACCTCGCAGACCACCAGAAGCTTTTCGAAGATTTTTTTGAGAAAAAGATTTTTTACGTTTTCTTACGACTTGCATGCTTTTGCTCCTGTAAGCCCTAGTTGGTTCATCGCTTCACGAAAATCAGCGGCAAGCTCGGAACGAAGTTCCATTGGCTCATTGCTTACTGGATGCTGAAAATTAAGCTTACGAGCATGTAAAAGATGCCGAGCTGTTTTAAAGGAACAAGTAAAGCGGCGGTGATACTGATAATCTCCCAAAATAGGGTGTCCAAGGTGGCAAAGGTGCACACGAATTTGGTGAGTTCTTCCTGTTTTAGGGTAGCATATAAGAAGAGAGCTCTCTTGCCCTGTTGCTTTTACTTCCCACTGTGTGATCGCAATTCGACCTCTTTCTTTATCTCTCGCAACACCATAGATTGTCTGGCCGTCAAATGCAGATTTCTTCTCGAGAAATGTTTTAATTGAACCCATTTTTTGATCAGGCTTTCCTTCAACAATACACCAGTATTCTTTAAGGATTTTACGATCACGAAACTGCTGCCCTAAACCATCATAAGCTTCTTGAGTTTTAGAGAACATAATAAGACCAGATGTATCCCGATCTAGACGGTGAACTTGTAATAAAGTAGGGTATAACTCTTTTAATTGAGAAAAAAGACCCTTTTTATCTGATGCAAGCCCAGCCGGCTTGTCATAAACCAAAATATGTTCATCTTCAAAAACAATACGACTCAAATCTGCATGCTTAGGTTTTTGAATCAAAGGATGCTCAGAATCAAAGCGTACTCGCTCTCCTACCCGCAATTTACGAGAGGCAAAACGCTCTTGCTTTCCATTTACTTTACAAGCTCCCTGTTCCAACATTTTTTTGATCCCGCGACCAGAAAGTCGGCCTTGCAAATTCCGCTGCAAAAATTGTAGGAGAGAAGCTCCACTGTCTCGCTGAGAGACCAAATGTTCGTCAGACACTCTATTTCCTTGTAAAAGATTATATAAGAGGTTCAATATTAACTTATTACCGACTAAATGTACATGTAACTTGTCACCATGAGCAAAGCTCCTGTATACTTGGACTCTTATCTAATAAATGGGGGCTTTATGCTAAAAATTGATTTAAAAGGTAAAGTAGCATTTATTGCTGGAGTCGCTGATGACCAAGGCTATGGATGGGCGATTGCTAAAGCGTTAGCTGAAGCTGGAGCACGAATCATCGTAGGAACTTGGCCTCCTGCATTAAAAATTTTTAAAACAGCTCTCGAAATGGGGAAATACGACGAGTCTCGCAAATTAAGCAACGGCGAGTTGATGGAGATCGAGTCAATTTATCCATTGGATGCTGTTTATGATGATATGGATTCAGTGCCAGCTGAGATTCTTGAAAATAAGCGCTATAAAGGCATTGATCCTTTCGCTATCGCAGAAGTTGCTGAGAGAATAAAAAAAGATTACGGTGAGATTGATGTTCTTGTTCACTCTCTCGCAAATGGTCCAGAAGTTAAAAACGACTTACTAGAAACTTCACGCCAAGGCTACCTTGCTGCAATGAGTGCTTCTGCCTACTCGTTTGTTAGTATCCTTCGTCATTTTGGTCCGATTATGCCAGCTGGCTCTGCCACTGTATCTCTTACTTACCTTGCTTCAGAAAGAGTAATTCCTGGGTACGGAGGTGGTATGTCTTCTGCAAAGGCTGCGCTAGAAAGTGATACTCGCACTCTTGCTTGGGAAGCGGGACAAAAATGGAAAGTACGAGTCAATACGATTTCAGCAGGTGCTCTTGCAAGCCGTGCGGCTAAAGCGATTGGTTTTATCGATAAAATGAAGCTTTATGCAGATAAAAACGCACCTTTAAACAAAGACCTTCACGCTATGGAAGTTGGAAATACAGCAGCATTTCTACTTTCAGACTTAGCTTCGGCTATTAGTGGTACTACAATTTATGTAGATAACGGGCTTCACGCTATGGGTGTAGCTATAGATAGTCCTACGCTTGTATAAGCCTCTGTGGAGAGGGGTAAAGCGCGGCGAAGCAAAGAAGTTAAGACACAACGAAAAAATGCTAGCCTTCGCTGCCTTTCACCCCCGATGGTGACCTAATGCTATACTCTAAATGCTGTGTGCTCGCGAAATCGTGCAGCCACAGCAGGGTTTTCTTCTCTAGCCATTTGATAATGCTTTTCAGCTTGTTTTAAATCTCCTAACTCATAAAGAGCGATGGCCACTCCAACATTCGCTTCAGGATGATTAGGGGCTAAATTTAATGCTTGAAGAAAGCGTTCTTGTGCTAGAGACCATTTAGATGTTTTGATGGCTGAGTAACCTGATTGTAAACGTTTTTGAAACAATTTTTGATCTGTTTTTTGCTCAGGTAAACGATTTACGGACCCATCTTTTAATGCTTCACGGACTTTACCTAGAAGCCCTGGAAGCTCTTCTAAGGCAAGAAGAGATCCTCCTTCATCGCTAGACTCTCGCTCATCTAATTGACGTTCCGCTTCTGCAATAGTCAAACTTATTTCTGGATCAAGAACTCGATCTTCTAACTCTAGGAAATCTTTTGGGCGTAGTGAAGGGTCTGCAAAAAGACAAGATTTAACAAATGAACGCCAATTATCAGGAATTCTATCCCAATTTACTTGGTCTAAGTTATAAAACGGTTCTTGAGTGAAGAGAAGCACAGCTAAAACGCCATAAGAATAGTAGTCGCTTTCTTGTCCGACTACAGACAAACCTTCTTTACGCCTTTGCTCAGGAGCCAAGCCACTCTGCTGCTCTAACATTTCACGAGACACATTTCGATCCAGCATCAAGTTTCCTGAAGCAAGTTCTTCTAAAAGAGCGTATACGTTCTTGGCTCCTATAGAGTAGGCGAAACCACTATATCCTAGGACAAGTTTCCGTAAGTTTTTTTGTCCGTCAACATCTAGAAAAATGCTACGAGGTAATAAAAAACCGTGGTAAAAAGGACGTTTTACATCCACGTTTAACGAGTGCAACACAGCCAAAGCTCGTGCAAGCTGTAGAAGAAGGTTTTCTCTATCGCTGAGCTGTAAAGTATCATCAAAACAATACTCTCTAAAGCTCATTAATCTTCTTCCATCATCACGCACCATACCTTCTTCCATTACAAGAGCGATATCGCTTTGTACCCAAGAACTTTGTCTCGCTAAAACAACTTGATCACAATGCTGTAGTACACGTTGACACAATTGTAAGTTATTTACGGAATGTTCGTTGATGAGCCCAGGGCGTAAAACGGTACATAGTCCGTAGGAGCCATTTTCTTGCTTAACAATGGTCTCTCGACCAAAGAAATTGGCAGAATGAGCTCCTACGAAAGAAAAGGGAAGGGACAGGTTTTCTATTTTCGCGAAGTAAGTGCGAAAATAATAAGCAAAAGCATCTCTTTTAAACTGCTTCCACCTTAAAAACGCGTAAATGACCCCCAAAATACTTAATGCAAAAACAATCAAATAGACCATAAAAGCTAGGTCAGATTGCATAGCTAATTGTAGGCGCCCGGAAAGCCCCATAGTGTCCCCTATCTAATGCGGAGAGATGCCCGGATTTTACAAGGACTACTTCGTGTAATGCTTCGCAGAAAAATCTGCATGTCATAGGCGTCGTACCGGTGTACTCCCTTGTTTTTCCCTTGTGCTGGACGGTTTCCTGGTTGGATATGTCCCATAAACTCTCCTTCTCCTTCCTCTATCTCAAATACTAAAGAAAAATGGAGATCTCCGCTCTGCACAAATACCTCTTCACCCAAGCGGAAAGTATTAGCCCTTTTTTCACCTATGACTATACTCACCTTCTCGTGCAAATCTAAATAAAATGCAAGCTCTCTGCTCTTGATACGGTCATCTAAATCGACTTCTTCAGGAAGGGTAAAAATTAAATCAAATGCCTCTTTTTTTTCTTCAAAATCAATTCCAGCCACCGCAACTTGGCAATCTAAAGAATGTAACCTCTCTTCATTCCCCCAAGTCATATGCAACGGTCGCATCAGATTCTTTAATAAAGGCAACTCATCAACTTGCTTTTGGAAGATTGAAACAGAATAGTTCGGGCTTATTTTATAGAACATTTTTTGATCTTTCTTACTATGATCTCCAGAAAAGGAAAGATCATGATCAAAACGTTTAGCCCATAAAGCTTTAAAAAGTGTAGGGCTGTCTTCTTGAATCCGCTTAGTCCATTGAAGACTTCCTTGCTGAATAAGAAAATAATCATAAAGATTTACAGCCATCTCATGCCCTTCTTGCTTCTCTTGAAAACAAGGCCCGCAATAAACTAAACGGATAGGGTCCCAAGTTGATGCTAGCCAAGCCCAAAAATCTTTCCACTCATCACGCTCAAATTCTTCAGGCCAAAAACTCGCAGCAAGACAAAGATCACCTAATACTTGTGTATTACAAGACGAAGCCCACTCTTCATCTCCTCTATACTTTTGTATCAATTGCTCAGCTTTTTCTCGATACAAAGGCTGGTCAAGTAATGGAGAAAAAGTATGCAAAAAAGCAGCTAATTTGACCGTAAATGATTTAGGTGCTTGATGCTTATCAGAAAGATCGATCAAAAAATCTAATAAAGACTTGCTTGATACTTCCATTGAATGCAATAAATCTTTACCCAGAACAGAGCGAAAAACTTTCAATATTTGATAGATAGAAGGCAATAAATCTAACCCAATGTAACGACTTGAGCAACGAGGGTACTCATCTAAATACACAGGAAAATTCTCTACTTGAAACTCAAGCAAACGCCCAAGAATTTGTTTTGCTTCCTGAATATTTTCTGCTAAACGACTTCTCAAGAGAGCTAAAGAAAATAAAAAATTTTCCACAAAAGGAATACTATACTGCTGTTCTTCAGGAAAAGCTTGATAATTGAGATGAATCAAGCCCGTCTGAGGACTTTGCATGCCTCGTCCCAAATGAATAATACGATCTACTAATTCACGAGAAGTAAACTGATTGTGCGCCATAATTACAACTATCTGATTTGAAAGGACTAATATAACAATTTTCCGCTAGAAAATCTAAGTGAAATTTCAACAATGAGAGAGAGTGTTTACTTACGTATCGACTTCAGTAAAAGAATATATATATTTATTACACAGAGATTTTTAAAAACATTCAGAATTGGAGATTACAAGCGCCTTGAAGGTACAAGCCAGGAAATGCTGACTTGTACCAAACCATCATTAGCTCTCAATAGCCTCAGCTTGAATAGATTCCAATGAAGCTGTTACATCTTTAGAATCAAATTCATACCAACTTCCAGTTGCTGCATCAACTACAACCGGAACTAAGCCAAAAATGGCATCCGCAATAACCCATCCCACACTGATACGTTTATCAAGTGATACAGATTGTGTTTGATAACCTTGTTTACGAAATTCAATTGTATGATTTTTTTTCGCTTCCAGATTCAATTTCATAGGAGTTGCCCCTCTAACTGCTCCATTAACTAATACTTCTGCTCCAGAAGGATTTGAGTTTAATGAAACAGTTCTACTATCACCTTTAAAAACACAAGCACAGCCTGCGGTACTCATAGCAATAGCAGATATTAAGATGGATTTTAGCACAAATCGAACAAGAATATTTTTCACTTTATCTCCTAAAAAAGTGTATGAATGAATAATTTACAATTTTACGAAATTATTTTTCTAGGTTTTTGATTAAGACAATTTAATTTTTCTTTTTTTCTTTAAAAACATATTAAATTCTCTAATCAGATGAGCTTAGCTCATTATCAGGTCTTACATATTCATCACAAGCATTTTGCCAATCATTCCCAATAGAAATCCCCCAACAGCCCCTAGTGCAGGTCCTTTGTGGTTTCTTATTTTTGACTGTGGAGCAATATCTTGAAAAACTAAGTATAGAATCCCTCCTGAGGCAAATAGCATTAATCCAGAAATAAAAGCTGGGTGACTGGAGAAAAAATAATATCCAGACAAGCCCGTAATAGGGCCTATAAATGCCATCAAGAAAAACAATCGGATAATAGAAGGTCCTGTACGTTTACTATTTTCTTTTAATTCAAGATACGCATTGAACCCCTCTGGAATATTCTGAAGAGCAATTAAACAAGCCAATAAAATAGCATGAGGTTTGTCTAACAAATATAAAGCGCCTAATGCGATTGATTCAGGGATAAAATCAGTAAGCATTGCAGTCAGTTGTGCGGCTGACCCATGGTTTGTGCTCAGTATCATATCGATATACATAAATGCACAGCCACCTGCCCCGAAACAAAAAACTGCGGGAAATAATGTTAGATTTCTCATTCCTTCTTCAACAAGAACAAGTGAAATCGCTGAAACAAGAATTCCCCCTCCGAAAGCAATCACAGTGTGACGGAACTCGTTTTCCAGCCAACGATTGCTTATATGTTCCACCGAAGCAATTAAAGCTCCAAAGACCATAGCTAAACCGGCAAGCAAGGTTAAAACTGATATAGATAGCCATTCACTCATTTGATCATCACCTATTAGAATTGCAATTTATTATCATAATCTACTCTTTAGAAAAAAAACTTTAAAGTTCCTTGAGAAAATATTCATGAATCTAATAAGTTCCTTAAACTTACTTAAGGGAATACAAATGGCTAAAGAAGAAACGCAAAACACAGCAACATTTTCCGGTATCTTTGCACTTATAATTTGGTCTTTAGGGGCTTGTTTGATTCGTGGATTAGAACGACTTCCTCTCTTACAAATATTTACCATCGCATGGAGCTTAGGTTTTCTTACTACAGTCTGGCACCTACAAAGGCAAGGCCGTTGGCATATATTACAATCTATTCCTTGGCATGCATGGCTTGTTGGAATTTCTATGCTCGTTATCAATCATGCAGCTTATGTAAACTCCTATCGATTTGCGCCTACTGAACAAGTAGATTTGATTAACTACCTTTGGCCTGTACTTGTACTCTTATTTACCGGCTTCTTACCTGGTGAACGGTTTTCTCCCTGGCATTTAGCCTCTGCTTTATTTGGTTTTTCTGGAATCTACATTCTTTTATATCCAGAACTTAAAAATGGCGGGATCAATTTTGATTATATTGAAGGGTACTTATGTGCTATTTTTGCATGCATATGCTGGGCTCTTTATGTGCTTTATTCAAGATTTTTAAAAGCATCTGTTCCATCTGAATTGCTAGGGCTCTGCTGTGCTCCTTCTGCATTTTTTGCCTATTGCGGACACATAAGCTTCGAAGAAACTCTCTCCCCTAATACTCAAGAGATAGTAATCTTTATGATTTACGGAACACTTTCAAGTGGTGCTGGATATTGGTTATGGGATAACGGGATCAAACAAGGCCACTTTAAATTACTCAATGTTCTCAGCTACTTCACCCCCATACTATCAGTGACATGGCTATTATCATTTCAACTCATTCAAGCATCAAGTACCCTATTTTTAGCTTACACAATTGTTGTAGCGGCAAGCCTTAGTACTCTTCTTGTGGAAAAATGGCAGAAAAAACAAGTTCGTAAAACAATCGCCTTGGGCGTAGAAAATTAACCTCCGGCACCTAATCCGCGCTTTCAGTGCGTTAGATGAGCGGGAGATTAGGTAGCCATTGGAGCTTAAAGAGCAAAGCCACCGGCAACTTCAATATTTTGACCGCATATATAGTTTTGTTCCTGTTCAGAAAGCCACAAAACAACTCTAGCAACTTCTTCTAAGTTGGCGAGGCGCTTCATGGGAACAAAATCTATTTTTTCAGGAAGAGTGACACTATTTTCCATATAGCCTGGTGAAACCATATTGAAACGAACTCCATAAGGAGCCATTTCCTTCGCCATACTTTTCGTCATGCTCAGCAACGCTCCTTTTGCGAGATGATATGCAGGAGAAATTTTTACTGCTCGTTGTCCTTGCAAACCACTCACACCAATATTAACTACAGACCCCTTACTCTTCTTCAAAAGAGGTAGTAACTCTTTCGATAAAGCAAAAGGAGCAAAAAGGTTTACTTCAATCAAATTGCGGAAATCATCTAAATCTGTATGTGAAAGAGGACCTTCAAAATAAGGTCCTACATTGTTCACTAGAAGGTCTAAACTCTTAATTTGTGAGCACAAACCTTTCACTTCTTTCTCTATTGATAAATCAGCTTGTAACAGAGAGGATTCACAGCCTAAGCCTTGACAATACTGCTGAACAAGAAAAGCTTTTTCTTTATTCGTACGATAGTGAATCAAAACACGATATCCAGATTTAGCAAGAGTTTTTGCGATGACCTCACCTAAACCTTGTCCTCCTCCAGTCACTAAAGCTATTTTCACTTTCGATAATCCTCACTTGTCATTTCTAAAACAACATAAACGGTTTCTGCTTCGGGTAATACATGAGGTTTGCGCACTTCAATACGTGCTTTCGTAATAGGAAAACAATCGAATAAAGAGGAAAGAACATGATAAGAAAGCGTCTCAAGCATCTTAAATTTTCCCTCAATAGCTACCGTCTTCGCTACTTGTGCAATATCAAGATAAGAAACGGTATCTTGAGGTTCATCAGATAGAACAACAGAAGAAAAACTTCCTTCTACCGCCACATCAATTTCTATACACTGTGTTTTATCTCTTTCCGATTCTAAACAACCAATAATACAATCTACTTTAAGGCTTTTTACAGCTATCGTTCCTAACATTTTATTCGCATCCTTTCTACTTCGCTTGCGCAATCACTTTTCTTAAGCCCTCAATAATTCCCATTTCACTTGCTGGAGGGGCAATTACATGAGCCATTTCATGCATTGACTGTGGCGCTGAACCCATGACAAGAGCCCAATCCGCAGCTTGTAACATTGGACGGTCATTTGCGTCATCCCCACAAGCAATCACAGGCCCTTTCCAACCCATCAGTTCAATAATACGTTTTAACGCCCAGCCTTTATTTACCGCATTATGAGTTGCTTGCATCACATAATAATCATGATTATAAGGGTCTTTAATCACAGGTGCTTGTACCCCTAATTCTTTTTCAATTTTCTCTGCAAGCCCCCAAATCGCCTCATCAACCCCAAAACACTTTACAACAGGAAAACTTTCACAAGGTAACTCATCAAAAGAATCCACTTTCGTACATAACTCACCAAAAGATGAAAACCGTGCATCTACATAATTTAACCAAAATTCGTCGAAACGATGGGGACGAAAATACGCACGATCTTTCTGCTCAAAACCAGAATAAATAAGATAATCACAAGGAAGATCCGTACATAACTTATCCATTGTCGGTATCAGCGAAGTATTCAAATACGCTCGTTCAATGACTTCCTTAGTAGAAAAATCAATCAGAACAGATCCATTTTGTGCCGCTACATATGGGTGGAATTCTAAATCGGAAAGACAGTTTATAGCAGAATAAAATGGCCGGCCAGTAATAAATACGATTTGCCAACCATCATGGACAAGATCTCGCAAAAAACAACGAACATCTTGCGGAATTTCATTTTGTCTTGTCGTTACAGTTCCATCAATATCTAAAGCAATAACACCTTTCATAAACAGCCTCCCGAATGATAGAGAGATTTTCTCTGAATAAAAAATATCATCACCTTAAAAGTACTTATTTTTAAATTCTGAGAAAGTCTCTAAGAAAAGAATAACAGAAAACTACTCATACTCGGAACTCTTTATCATTTTGGCTTCATCATACGCACGATGTACCTATTATCAGAAAACTTTCCAGCACATATGATTTAGAATTACGCTAAAATAAAAAAACTTTACCACTCTTCATTTCTTTAGCTTTCTTAGATAATAAAGATTAAGACCCTCGATGGTAACCTCATTCTCTGCCTAGCGTTGTCAGCTGCGGGCAACGCTAGGTAGAGGACATTATACCCTTATACTTTCTGAGAAAGGGTAATGATAGATCAGAGTATTGTCGTGTATTGCATTTGTGACGAAGCTCATACGAGCTGCGCTTCCCTGTGTAAACACGTATCTGAATACTTGAAATTACCTAGTTCGGCGAGATTAGGTCACCATCGGGGGTAAGAACATGTTTAAAAAAAACCTTTCACTGTCTACTGTTAAGGCAAGCGCTTATAATGATCGCTTCATCCCTATAGTTTTGGAGCAAACATGCAATACTTTGTCACTAGCCTTATTTTTCTCTTTTCTTTCTTCACAAGTTCTTTGAGCGGAGAAAACGAAATTGTTCAAAAACAAGATGAAACAATAAGTAACGTGTTTATGAATGAAACCTCTGATCAAGACTTCAGTTTTTGGGGAGAGTTCATGCATATGATGCTTATTCTAGCATTGCTTGTAGGGGTTTTACTTTTCGTTTCATGGTTTTTAAAACGCATGATGTTTACGAGAATGCAACAAGCGAATACAGACAGTTTCATTAAAATTTTAGAGCGCCGTGGTCTTACCCCTAAATCTGCTGTTTACCTTCTCGAAGTAAACGGTTCAGGCTATCTTGTTGGTGAAACAGCACAAGGGCTTCACTCTCTTGGGAAAGTCCCTTTAGAAGATGATAAGAGTCATGTCAATGAATCAGATTTCAACCAACTACTTAAAAGTAAATCTGTTAGTTCAGGGAAAGAATGAAAAAGCTTAAATACCTCAAAGTTGCTTCTTTTATTTTCTGTTTATTAGGGCTCTTCTTTTTGAGTTCTGATCTCGGAGCTCAAATTATCCCTCAAGGAAATAAAGCCCCGAATCCAATGGATTCTGCATTGAATTCTCCTAATCCATTTGAACAAGCAGAATTCATGAATTTGCATAGCCAGCTTCGTATTGCTGGCTTTTTGACCGTACTTACACTACTTCCTTTTGTTCTTGTGATGATGACTTCATTCACTCGCTTAACAATTGTTTTGCATTTTCTTCGCCAAGCTCTTGCTACACAGCAGGTTCCTTCAAACCAAATTATTGTTGGCCTTTCATTTATTTTGACTGGCTTTGTCATGCACCCTGTCATTACTGATATTAATGAAAACGCTTTGACTCCTTATTTCAACAACACATTTAAGGAGAGTCCTGAAGTCCGTATGGGATTGAAAAGCGAAGATTCAATGCTTATGGAGCGTGCTTGGCAGCCTTTGCGTTTATTTATGCTTCACCATACTCGAGAAAAGGACATGCAGCTTTTTCTTGACTTGGGAAAAGTTGAGCTTCCTGTTGTTGCTTGGGAAGATGTTACTGATGCACCTGAAGAAAGAGGAACAGGCTCAGCTTACGACCTATCAGCTATTCCTTGGTATTGTTTGACACCTGCATTTGTTCTTTCTGAACTACGTACAGCTTTTATGATGGGTTTTTTGCTTTTCTTACCTTTCCTTGTTATTGATATGATTATCGCCTCGATTTTGATGTCGATGGGTATGATGATGCTTCCACCTGTAATGATCAGTATGCCTTTCAAACTTTTATTGTTTATTTTGATTGATGGTTGGCGTCTTATCATCCAACAACTTGTAAACGGTTTTTATCCGATGGGATAAGGAGAAAGTATATGACCCCTGATCACATGGTAGATCTCGTTCGCGGAGCTCTCTATGTAGCTCTACAAATTAGCGCCCCTCTATTAATACTCGCTATGGTAATTGGATTTGGGATTTCTATTTTCCAATCGGTTACTCAAATCAACGAAATGACTTTAACTTTTGTCCCTAAAATTCTGATTTTTGCTGGTGTATTGAGTATTTTATTTCCTTGGATCATGAAGACTATGGTGCGCTATACAACAGAACTTTTGGTACACGAATGGGATAAACTTATTGGCTTGCTAGCACAAGTTAACTAGAGGCTCCCAAAATGCTTGATTTACCTGTTTTACCGAAGCAGTTTCTCCAAACAACACCGCAATACATTGTTTTCTTTTTCTATGTAACAGCAAGAATTTCTGGACTTTTCTTACTCGTTCCAATTTTTTCTAACAACACCTTATCCAAACAAACGAAATCAGCACTCGTTTTCTTTCTTGCTCTTCTTCTTTCTTTAACTCTTCACAAGCACTTTATTGGGAATCAGGCTTCTCTTCCCCTTAAAGAACTTGAATTACATGGAAACATGGGACTTCTCTTCATTGCCTTAAACACAATAAAAGAACTCCTTGTAGGAATTTTAATTGGCTTCTGTTTTACCTTACTTTATGAAGCTCTTATGTTAGCAGGCCATACTGTAGGGGTAATGATTGGTTTCTCTGTTGCAGAGCTTCTAGACCCTGTATCCAATACTTCACAGTCAATCATTTCTCAAGTCTTTACCATTTTAATGACACTCATTATGTTGGCAATGGACTACCACCTTATGTTTTTTCAGGTTCTTGGAGATAGTTTTTATATTATTCCTGTTGGACAATATGAAATGCCTCAAGAGCTTCTTCACGAACTTACTCGTGGTACAGGAAAAATTTTCACTTATTCACTCCAGTACGCTGCTATTCCTTACGTTATTCTATTTTTAGTTACTTTAGCTCTGGGGTTTATGGCTAAAATCATGCCTGAAATGAATATTTTTATGGTTGGATTTCCTCTCCGTATCCTTATTGGTTTTTATACCTTAATTATCTCCATTAGCTATTTTCCTTTAGTGATCAAAAAAGCCATGGCTGAGTACTACAACCTCGCTAATATCATCACACATCTCATAGCACCTGAAGCTTAACACTAGTCTACCCCCTGACGATGATCTTAGATCTATTAGGGGCTAGACTACAAATTTCTAATTCACTACAATTTTTACTATTTTCATTGAGAGATTTTCCTATGCAAACACAAAATCTTTTTTTTCGTCTTTTCTCTATTTTCCTTCTTTCTCTTAGCTTAAGCTCTTGTATTTATCGCATGCCTGGGGAAAATGATATTTCCTTAATTCCTAAAACAAATAATCCAGATGTCATTGGCTCGGGAAGTCGCCAAGACGAAACAAACTTTATGCCTGGAGCAAATTTCTAAAGATTTCTCTTCATTTCAACTTTTATTTTCTTGAAAAAGTAAAGCTTTGTGCTCTGTCACAGTGCTTTATTTTTTCAAAATCTCTAAAACAAAAAAACTTTTTCACCTTTTCTTGTAAAAAAAACTTTACTTGGATTTAATGGGATGCGTTTAAGAACACAGTCCAAAACGGCTTAAGTCGCCATATGGATGGCTCATCACAGAACGCGAACCGGAGGGTCCTACTACATGTTAGTACTGACAAGGAAGTCTGAGCAAAAGATTGTTATCGGTAACAAGAAGAAAATTGTCATTACCGTTTTGAAAGTACAAGGAGATCAAGTCTCTTTGGGTTTCGATGCCGACCGAGATACTCCTATCTACCGCCAAGAATTGCTAAAGGAAATTGAGGCTGAAAATACTGGAGGAGCCGTCAAACAAAGCAATGTGGATGTAAAATCCCTGGCGCAAAACTTACAGCTCAAGACAAAAAAGCATTCCAATCCAAAATACCTAAAAATTAAAAAGTCAGATAGTCCTCAAGAAGAAGATGTCATGGCTGAACAAACATCAGAGTAAAACCTCCAATACCTACCTAATCCGTGCTTCCAGTGCGTTAGATGGGGATGAGATTTAGGGTATTTTTCTGAGCTCATGTTTTTACATGGGCGAAGGAAAATGCTCTAAAGATTACTCTTATCTAGCGTGCTGGAAGTGCGTTCGTTTATACCTCTTAAAATTGTTCTGTTCAGCTAGCCATTGGAGGTTTAAGGTATGATTTTAGAACCTTTTCAAATTCAGCTTTATGGAAAGGTTTACTCAAAAAACCATTCATCCCAGCTTCTTTACATTTATCGCTATCTTGTTTCATGGCATTTGCTGTAAGAGCTATGATAGGAACTTCTTTACTCTTATGCTTCCTTTCTATCTTTCGTATCGCCTGAGTTGCTTCATAACCATCCATCTCAGGCATCTGAATATCCATCAAAATCAAATCAAAGGCTTTACAGTGATACTTTTCCAATGCTTCAGCACCTGTTGAAGCAGATTCTGACGTATATCCAAACGTATTAAGCATTTCTTTCACAATTGCTTGGTTAATGCTGTTATCATCTACAACCAAAATAGATACATGCTTGAGAGTTACTTCATTAGCGGTTGCTTTTCTACGTTCAATACACTCACTTAAAACTTCTTTTAGATCTTTTCTTTGCAAAGGTTTTTTAATTAGCTTTAAAACACCTGAATTGTCTAGTTTTTCTTTTTGTTCATCTAAAGCCGAACTGCTGAGAGCTGCAATAGGCACCAGATTAAGTACCTCTTCTTTTTTGATAAGTTGCACCGCATCATACCAATCCATGTAAGATAAATCTATATCCATAACTATGAGATCTACATGCAAATTATGAACAGAACCGGTAAGTTCTCTGATATGTGAACGCGTATGAACAATGCAGTTCATGTTTGACAAGGCTTCTACAAGAAAGTATTTCTCTGTTTCGCTTTCAATAATTAATAAAACATGTAACTTATCAAACACATGAGTAGAATCAACAACTATTTTTTTTCTTCTTATATTTTCGATACTTACAATGAAATCTTCTTTTACAGAATCACGTTTTTGCACAATCATAGAAAGCAATTTCAGTAAACGCTGACTACGTATCGGTTTAGGTAAAGCTCCAGAAAACCCAGCTTCTTTAAATTCTTTTGTTTTAGGCATACTACTAGAGGAAGACAAAAGAACGAGGTGGCTAAAATTATATCCTGAATCTTCGCGAATTTTTTTTGCTACATCAATTCCATCCAGTTCAGGCATAAGATAGTCAATGAGAATGAAATCATATGGCTGACCTTTCTCTACAGCTTGAGAAAGAAACAGGAAAAGTTCATCTATCGTTGCGCACTTATCACAGTGCATATTCACAGCCTTTAACTGCTCTTGGATTAAACTTCGATTGATTTTTAAATCATCAATAACAAGAGCCTTAAGTCCTTCTAAATTTTCTAGCTCCAGCTCTTCTTCTAGAATTTTTTCTCCTTTTTCTAAAACAAGATTAAAGATGAAGCTTGAACCTAAACCTTCAGCACTTTCGACTCTTATTTCTCCTCCCATCATTTCAACAAGGTTTTTGCAAATAGCCAAACCAAGTCCTGTTCCACCAAATTTACGAGTGATTGAACTATCTGCTTGAGAAAATTTTTCGAATATTTTTCTTTGATTTTCTTCTGATAAACCAATACCAGTATCTTTCACTGAAATTTGAATATTTACCTGATTTCTATGCCTATTTTTCTTTTCTATTTCTGATATCTCAAGTAATACATATCCTTCATGAGTAAACTTAATAGCATTACCAATCAAATTTATTAAAATCTGACGGACTCGACCCGGATCACCAAGAACATGCTCTGTAATTGTAGGAGGATAATGTAAAACCAGCTCCAAGCCCTTTTCCGCAGCTTTTACTGAAAGTAATTGCACAACGCTTTCACATACCGAAGACATATTAAAGGAAACCGATTCTAATTCCATCTTCCCCGATTCAATCTTCGAAAAGTCTAATATATCATTAATGATACTCAATAATGCTTCAGCTGATTGCATGACTACTTTCGCATGCATTTCTTGTTTTTCATCTAAGTCTGTTTCAAGCAGTAGTTCTGTCATTCCGATAATACCGTTCATCGGAGTCCGAATCTCATGACTCATCGTAGCTAGAAATTCT
The DNA here is from genome assembly GCA_002709385.1 of Waddliaceae bacterium. Taxonomy (GTDB): domain Bacteria; phylum Chlamydiota; class Chlamydiia; order Chlamydiales. The sequence continues at coordinate 7,522 of PAQS01000015.1, read as the reverse complement.
GACTTCATCATACTTGAATATTCAGCTTCTAATTTTGCGGCTTTCAACTTTTCCGCGTAATCAACTAGAGATTTTTCTACTATCTTTTGCTTTTCTGTCTCTCGAACACGTAAATAGAAGATGATGAAAATTAAAGAACTAAGTAAAAATGTTTTCTCATAAAAAAAATCCTTCTTCAATTCCCACAAGCAAAGCAAAGCTCCTAAAACTAATAGGAGAAGAGACTGAATCATACCCATAGAAGGATTAAACTTTTTATTAGTTTTTACATTTGACATCTTAATTCCTTGTCAAAACATTATACTTATTCTATCAGATTTTTATTTTACCTCATCTAAGCTCTATTTATTTTTTCAAAATTTTCGGGGGTTTTATAATGTAATCAGACTACACAGCTTATTCGAAAAAGTTTATACTCTTCGTTTCGGTTTTCAAAAAGAAAAGGTTTTATCGAAATGGAGCACTCCTTATCAAAACTTCATGCTTTAATAACACAGCTTGGTTTTGAAGCTAGTATTCAAGAGATAACTGGACAAGTACACTTTATGTTAAATGCAGAAGAGTACCCAATCCCTTGCTTCGTAAAATCTTTTTCTGATGGAAAAAACTTACAGCTAATTGCTTTTCTTCCTTTCGAATACCGAGAAGATTGCCTATCTCAACTATCACGAGCACTTCACTTGCTGAATAAAGAGATAGACATGCCAGGTTTTGGTTTAGACGAGCAAAATGGCATGAGCTTTTTCAGAGCAATTATTCCTTGCCCTCAAGCAAAAATCAGCAAATCACTCGTCCGCTCCTACATAGAAATATGTAAAAAAGCTGTATCTAAGTTTCTTCCTGTAGTAGCTGCTATCGGATTGGGTAAAAGCACAGTAGAAGAACTACAAACTGCAAGCAATGCCAAGTCTTAAGAGTACTCACTCCAATTTACTCGGTTTCCTACAATTGCTTGAAACTCTTTATTAGCTTCCTCTTCATCATGCTCGGCTGCCATATCCCATAAGATATTTACAGTACGAGCATAAGCTATTTCATATATGGCCAAGTCATATTCATAATCTCTGCTATCAGGACCTTTATCTTCCCCATCAACACCGGCAAAAAGTTGAACCTCATCTCCCCATTGGGTCAGAACTTGAGCCATCTCTTTAGCTACATCATAAGGAATCGCAACCTGATTTAAATCGTTAAGGTTGAACTCTTCAACACTCACCTCTTCCCAATCATCACCGTCATCATTACTCTCATCACTGTCATAAAAATAAGAGGAAGAATCATCTAGATCTAAATCTGTTTCAAGCTCTCCAAATTGATTTTTTTTCGTAAAAAGATATAGATAGTAGTATCGCTCCAAATTTTCGCAAATCAATGCAAGAGACATCACACGAATAGCTCGTCTTTGGCTGAGATCTTTATACTCATCACCAGTAGGAAAATCATCAACCATCATTACAGCTTCTTTTAAGTCATCAAGGACTCTCGACCAATCATCAAAAGGAAGCTGCTCTACATTATCTAAAATTTGCATTGCTCCACAAAATACAAGTGGACGACTTTTCTGATCACGGTGCCAAGCAAGAGGTGACAAACCTTCAATCGGCAAAAAACTACTCATTTTGATTATTCTCCTCATATCACAAATAGCGAGTTCTCAGACACTAGGGACAAAAATATACATAACAATATTTTTATCTTACACAAGAAATCTCCATACTCTTGCGATTTAAGTCTCAATACGTTTTGATATTGTAGTTAAAAAGAGTATACCCCCCTGGAAGACAATGGCTTATCGTCCTATTTACTATGATACAGAAACAACAGGCTTGCGAGCTGGTAGTGATCAAATCATTGAAATTGCAGCATATGACCCTGAATTGGACCGTGAATTTGTAAGTTTTGTTCGACCTTCCATTCCAATTCCTAAGGAATCTACAGATATTTGCGGTATCACCAATGAAATGGTAGCCGAAGCTTCAGATTGGAGTATCGTCGCAAAGCAATTCATTGAATTCTGCTCTGGAGATGTCATCCTTGTCGCCCACAATAACGACAATTTTGATATTCATTTTTTGCGTGCCGAGTGTAAGCGCTGTGAAGTAGAGCTACCTGATTGGAAATATTTTGATACGTTAAAATGGGCCCGTAAATACCGGCCAGATCTTCCTAGACACGGCCTTCAGCTCCTACGCGAACATTTTGGTATCCCTGCTAACACTGCTCACCGAGCCTTGGATGACGTTGTGATTCTACATAAAGTTGCTTCAATTATGATTGATGATCTTTCTATCGATACAGCTTGGTCACTTTTATACGATGCAACAACATCAAATCAAAAAATTGTAAACATGCCTTTTGGTAAACATCAAGGTATAGCACTAGATAAAGTCCCCACAAACTACTTAAAGTGGCTTAAAAGTAGTGGAGCACTTGATAAACCAGAAAATGCAGCCTTATCAAAAGCTATAGAAGAAATTATCAGCAAAGAACCTGCTACAGCAGAATAGTTTTTTGGTATGCATTTTACTAAAGCTTAAACCTCCAATGGCTATCTAACAAAATATAAAAAAACATTTACTTCTTTTGATTTTGCGCTAAACTATCTCCATATGAAAACACATTTTTTGGAGAAGACCAATGCAATCATTTCTAAAACGCATTCTTCCTGCATTTTTAGCTGGGTTATTTTTACTAAGCGCACAAAATATCTCTGGGTTTGAAGAAGGAGATAAACTTCTTCGGATAAGAGGTATGTGGGCATTTCCAAATGATAATAGCGGAGCTACTACAGGAGCTCTTACACCAGGGACTATTGAAGTAGGTTCTGACCTTACCCCTGAAATCGATGGAACTTACATGCTGACAAAAGAAATTGGTTTAGAGTTAGTTGCAACTGCTACACGCCATAACTTCAGTGGAAAAGGTGCGCTAGCAGGAACAGAAGTTGGTCATACATGGATGATTCCAGCTACCCTTTTAGCTCAATGGCATTTTCATTTTTCTGATCATATGATTCCTTATATTGGTGTCGGCGTTAATTTTGCTTTCTTCTTTGACGAAACCAACTACCTTGCAGGTCAAACTGGAATGAGCTTAAAGAGTTCATGGGGGTTAGCTGGTCAGATTGGAATGGACTACATGCTTAGCGACAATGATTTCATTAATTTTGATGTTAAGTACATTGATATAGATACTACTGCAACTCTTTCAGGTGCTACAGCAGGTACAATGAAAATTGATATCAATCCATGGTTATTCTCTGTTGGTTTGGGTCACCGTTTCTAAACCTTGATCAAAGCGTGTACCTGTTACCCTTGATGGTGGCAGGTACATGAAACTTTTTCTTAGTCTTTATCCCCTTCTTAGATATACTCCAAAGCGAATGCTCCCACCAATATAGAGAGGTGCTAACGTGACCAGTCATCGTAATCTTCAGATGGGTTTTTCTCCATGTCCTAACGATATTTTTATCCTACATGCATGGATGACAGAAAAGATAGAAAGCCCGATTAAAATCTCTCCCATTTTAGCTGATATTCAACAACTTAATGAGTGGGCAAAAAGTTCTGCACAACCTCTACTAAAAGTCTCTTTTAGTTGTTTAGGCCGTATTTTGGATGATTATGTTCTTTTACCTTCTGGAGCTGCTATAGGCTCTGGATGTGGTCCTAAACTCATTGCAAAAAAAGAGTTTGAAGCTTCAGATCTGAATCAAATGCGTGTAGCAATTCCTGGAGAACATACTTCAGCTTATCTCCTTATGCAGCTACTTCTCCCGACTTGTAAAGAAGCTGTTTTTTGCACCTATGATCAAGTGCTTTCCCTTTTGGAAGAAGACAAAGTAGATTGTGGACTCATTATTCATGAAACAAGATTCACTTTTGAAGATATGGGTTACATAGAAATTTGTGATTTGGGAGATCTTTGGGAAAACGAATTTGGCTTACCAATACCCCTTGGTGGTATTGCTGCAAAAAGAGATTTAGGAAAAGAAACCTTAGAGCAGATTCATCACGCAATACAAGATAGTGTACAATATGCTTGGAATCATCCAGAAGCATGCGAAGAGTATATGCTAAAAACAAGCATCGAGAAAAATGCCCAAGTGTGTAAACAACATATCAATCTTTATGTTACTAAAGATAGCTATACTCTTTCTGAAGAAGCTATTGAAGGAGTAGATGCCATGTTCGAACTAGCACGAGAAAAAGGCTTACTCGCCCCATCTAAACAAGCTTGGCTTTTTGATTGCCGTCAAGCAGCAATGGTATAAGGAGAAATACAATCATGAAACTTATCCTCTTTGCTACTATTGAAGAAGCTCTTCCTACCATTGATGCTTTAGAAGCAAATCCTTGGGACGGAGGACAAGCTTTTCTCTTTTCTGGAGGGGTTATCTGTGTGTCAGGAATTGGCTCTGTCCCTGCCGCTGCTGCAACCGCTCGCTATATTACAGGCGCTGACGAAGTATGGAATTACGGAGTTGCTGGTTGCCTAAAAGGAACTCTTCCGCAAGGAGAGTTTTTAGAAATTTCTGAAGTAGGAAAACATATTCCTCAAGCAGGTGAAATTGGAGAGCGTGCTAGAGGTTTTGCATGCAAACACATGCCTTCTCTTAAAGTGGCTGATAACGGCGCAAAACTGATTACTTCTGATTACCCTATTGATCAAATTTCCATCCGCGACGAACTAGCAAAAGACTGGGATATCGTTGATATGGAAGCATATGGCATTACATTTGTCGCTAAAAAAAATGCAACGCCTTGCTCGATATGTAAATTAATCTCTGATCATGCTTCACCTGAAACACCTCAGTCTATCCAAGAACGCATGCCTGAATTAGCAAAACAAATTTCAGAACATATCGTTAATCGTTTAGCTAAAGAAAAAGGGGTCTAATGGTTTACTAGACTCCCTAACTTCTAGTAAAAGAACACTGCGTTGCGTTTCATTTACTTGATAACGCACACGCCAATACTTATAAGCAATTTCATACTCTTGCTTTTCTGAATCAAAAGTTTTAATACGATTGTTTTTCTTAGGAAAAGGATACTCACCAAGCCTTGGAAGGAGCATTTCTCCTAAATCAAAACCATAATCTTTTTCTAATTTCTCTCTCTGTCCTTGAGCATGGCTATCCCATAATACATGGTAGCTACGCTCATCTAGCTCTTCCAGCCAACCTTTTGATGCGTGTGGAAATGCATCTGCATAGGGAATATAAGGTTTTACATCTAATATGGGAGTAGAATCCAAGAGATCATGATCTCCCACAAATAAAATCCTTCCTTCCCTCTTTAAAAGAGGTAAACAAGAAAGGCCTATGGAATTGGGACGATGAGGTGAACGAGTTGCAAAAAGCCCTCTCTTTTGATCTCCCCGAGGAACTTGCACTTTAGGCTTCCAATTTCTGTTTCGATGAAAAACAAATAAGACCCAAATACGTTCAAATCCTTCAATATCCTCAAGCGCTTGCTCAAAATTTTTTCCAGGTAAGAACTCAATTCGCCCTTCTTTTGCAGGACTCCGAGAAGCTTGATGCCCTAACTCATAACGCTCCTTTTGTTTAGTAGAAAAGTAGGCGATTGGCTCAAATACAAACGCATCTGTTTTAGACAAGGAATGTCCCCCATATAACGATTTTTGTTAATACATTTTAACTTAGAAGCTTATTTACTTTAAGTATTTGATAGTATGTTTTTATTTGTATATAAATTAATTAAATGGCAAATAAACAATTAACTTCATGTCAGAATATTTAATGAATAGCAGATAAGGAGATCTGTATGACTCTTTCTTTAAGAAGAATATGTCGTTTTTCTGTTCATTTCTTACTCATTTTATTATTATTTAGCAGCACATCATTATCTGCTTCTATAGCTGAAGGTTACAAAGGAGCGGTCAGTAGTGCCGAATCTCATGCTACAAAAGCCGGCCTAGAAGTTCTTCAAGAGGGGGGGAATGCTATCGACGCTTCAATTGCCGTAGCGTTCGCACTAGCTGTTACTCATCCGAGCGCTGGAAATATTGGTGGTGGTGGTTTTTTAGTTTACCGTGCGGCCGATGGTAGTACAAATAGCATTGATTACCGGGAGAAAGCTCCTTCGGAATCGACTCATAACATGTATCTCGATGAATCTGGATCATTGAATAAAAAGTCTTTAATTGGTGGTCTTGCAGCTGGGATTCCAGGCACAGTAGCTGGTATGGCTATGGCACACGAAAAGTATGGAAGCCTTCCTTGGAAGCGTTTACTTGCTCCTGCTATTCGTCTTGCAGAAGAAGGACATCATATTGATTCTTGGCATGCTAAAACCATGCGCCATGCTATGGAAAAAATGCAAAAAATTGGCGCTTATGAGTCGGCTCAACATTATCGAAAAGCCGATGGAAGCCCTTATGAAGAAGGTGATCTTTGGGTACAAGGTGAGCTTGCCAACACTCTTCGTATGATAGCAGAAAAAGGCCCTGAAAGTTTCTATCGAGGAGCCTTTGCAAAAAAGCTAGCTAAAGGTGTTCGCTCTCTTGGGGGAATTTGGACTTATGAAGACCTCAAAAACTACAATGCAGTTGAAAGGATTCCACTAGTCATTCAATACAGAGGCCATGAAATCACGACAATGCCTCCTCCTTCTGCTGGTGGAGTTGTTATGGGACAAATCTTAACTATCTGTGAGTTTTTGAATGCCCATAATTATAGCTGGACAACTCCTCATGCAGTGCATCTCTATGTAGAAGCTGCTAGATGGAGTTATGTCGACCGCAATACAAAGCTAGGTGATCCAGATTTCATCAATAATCCACTTGAAAAACTTATGAGTCGCTCATACCTTCAAAACCGAGCACAAAAAATCAATCGTTATCATGCTACAAAATCTACTGAAATAGCCGATGAGTCCGCTTCTCAAAAAGAATCAGAACAAACAACACATTTTTCAGTTGTAGACAGTGAAGGAAACGCTGTGTCTAATACCTACACACTTAATACAGGATTTGGTGCAAAGGTTGTCGTTCCTGGAACAGGTATTCTTCTCAACAATGAAATGGATGATTTTGCCGCGAAGCCTGGAGAAGCAAACCGGTACGGACTCGTACAAGGAGAAAATAATTCTATTGCTCCAAACAAGAGAATGTTAAGTAGCATGACTCCTTCTATTGTAACAAAAGACAATAAATTACGAGCTGTTGTAGGAAGTCCTGGTGGCTCCACAATTACCACTACGGTTGTTCAAATTATTCGTCACTTGATAGATCATCAACTCTCTCTAGAAGAAGCTATTCTTGCCCCTCGTATCCATCATCAATGGCTTCCTGATACGATTTACGTAGAGAAGGAAGTAAGTGAAGATATGCGTATAGGCTTACAGGCAATGGGACACGAAATTACAGAGAGAAAAGCAATCGGTCACGCTAACTGCATTGAAGTATAATGGTCCCCAAAAACTAGACCAGTTGATTTACTCCCTAGAAGAGCTATATTAGAGGTTTTTCTGGAGGTCTAAATGACAGCAAAGTTTAAGAG
>PAQS01000014.1 GCA_002709385.1 Waddliaceae bacterium | reverse complement strand
TAAAGAGTTTGCCATTCCTTGACACTCTCGGTAGCTCAAACTGTATGAGGTTTTCAGCAGAATCAGCAGTAAAATGAGCTGCATAGGGTACGGTGGCCGTCCATTCTGCTTGGGAACTTTGCTTGCTTTACGTAGAATTTGTATGGTTTCCGGGGAGCAATAGAAACTGAGGCTTCCTCTTTGAATAATATTTGAGTTATACTTAGCCCAATTTCTTTGACACATCGTATCCTCCTTTCCTTTGACTTACCGGTTGTTGGAAAAGATTTTTTACAGTCTAAAATTTATTCTTATCCCACTCCTGAATGCTCTAGCATATCTTCACACTTGTGAGTTTTGCAACATAGTCGTATGAGATAGGGGAGATAATAGTATTGCGTTCATCGCTTTTGTTTAGTGCAAAAAATCAGTTCTAAGTGCGATATCCACTACTCCATTTTTTTTAAACATATCGAAGAAGTGTTTGTTCATTACCTGTCTATCATCTTTACTGTGTTTTTCAAATAAGAGGCACTGACAGTAAATGGCAATATCTTCAACAATACGTTCATATCTGTAGTAGGAAATGGCTCTTTTGTTGATTTTAATTTCTCCATATCCTTTATAAAACAGTTTTTCTTCGTACGTATTATTCCATACGTTTGCTACACCAGCACCAATAAACATCAGATCTCGTTCTCGTGGTGCTATAATAGGAGAATCCCAGTCTACAATGTAAATCCGTTCGTCATCTCCAATTAATACGTTTCCTGCATGAATATCAGAGTGACAAAAAACAAATTCAAGCTCTTGTGTTTGTAGTTCTTTTGCTAAAGATTCGGATCGTTCAATAAGCTCTTGAATAGTGTCTCGATTTTTTTTTATAAACTCTACTAAGTTTAAAGAAAGTTCATCAACAAATTGCTCAGATTCGATGAGAAAGTAAATTGAGCGGAGTTTATTTCGCCATTTAGAAGAAAATTGTTCTTCAGGAATTTGTTTTCTTATTGAAAAAGGGACTTGTAAGTTATGGATTTGTCTAAGAGTTTTTCCAAGAATTACCCACTGCTCACTTGTAAGATCTCGTGTAAATCCATCTTCTCCGTTTATAAAAGGAAATACACTTAAGGAAAAATTTTCTATTGTGAGAGCACTTTTATTATTGATTGTATGGATAGGAGCGATAAGCTCTTTAATTCCTCGCTCTGACAATAATTTAGGAATATCTGTAGCCAGTGTATTTTTAAGGTCATATTTGCTTTTTACAAAAAAAATGAGTTCGTCAGATGCAAGAGCTTTGTATATTTTGGCCTCTGTATCAGCTCCAATTTTCAAAAGAGTGAGCTCTTCAACTTCAATTGAATAATGTGTTTTTATTTGTTTTATAATGACTTTTTGTAGCTCTTGCTGATCTAAAGAAAATTTATCGTACATAGTCTTTATGAATTCATTTTTTCTGAATTAGCATGAAATTAGAGAATGATTTTTTCTCTCATCAAGTCTTGAAAACCTAGAGAATCTATTTCGTAATTCGTTTTCGATGAAATTACCTCATAAATGAAAAGCTGATGGTCGCCACCACATTTTAGTATTTCTTGCTTTTCCAGCTCTATATAGGCATTAGCACCTTTAAGAAGCTCGTAGTTTTTCCAGTATGAGAGAAGATTTTTTTTTCTGAGAAAAGCGTCTTTATTAAATTGATATCCACTTCGTTTTCCCAAACTTCGAACTAAATCGATCTGATTTTTATTGAGAACTTGAAGCACGACTTTTTCTGAGTAAGTAGCAAGTTCTAGGCTTTTTGTTCCTTCATAAAGGGCTACCATGTATTGCTTGGGTTTTAGACTTATCGGGCTTACATAAGTACAAATATTCATATTTATGTTTCCAGATGGAGTTTGTGTCATGAGACTATAAACAGGTTGATTCACAATGTTCCAAGCTTTCTTCATTTTGTAGGCTTTTTATGTTTGCAATATTTTTTAAAGTTTTTCTTTGGTTGACTACGGTTTCAAATAAAGGATAGTGAACAAACTGTACGAAGTAAATGAGGCCAGTCATGAAAAGAGTGCTGATCAAACTGGATGATGAAAATATTTGAGATCATTATCGTTTTACTCTAAGCAAATAGCTGTAGAATAAGAAGTTTTTATCTACTTAGCAATAAAAATGGTGGGTTTACAAAAAAGCACAAGGAAAAGATTCACCTTTTATAGAAGTAATTTATTCAATCTCGTTATCATTCCAAATATCGTCATCATTCCAAATATCGTCATCTTCGGTATCATTCCAAATATCGTCAGCATCTGTTAATTTGCTAGCACAGATATTATTTTCTATATCCCTTGGGTTTTCTGTAAGCCACTTAGTAAATAATCCTATTGCTGAAACAATTGCGATGGGAAATAATACAACCATGGCAACTCTTGCTGTATTTTTTCCGATAGAAGAAATTTCTTCATCTTTAACGGAAGAGCTTTCTTCATCTTCAAGAGAAAAGCTGTTTTTATTTTCATAATCTTCTTTTTGATCTTCTTTTTGTTTTATAACTGTAATTTTTCTACCTCCGAGACATACTCGAAGAGGTTTTGATACCCACACACTTGCTTTATGAATAAAATCAACAACAGAACGTGAACCCGAGTTTTCCTCATTTTTTAAAAGATCATCAGAATATTCGTATGAAACGTGGTATTCTTCACTTTTATGGGATGAAAGAAAATCATAAGGGTTACCATTATCGAAAAAAGTGCTATCATCTATTTTAGGCATAAAATTCCTGCTATTTTAAAATTAATAATAACTAATTATAACATATTTATTTTATTTTAAGTTAAGATGCTGTCATCTAGAGAAAAAATTTCGGATAATAAGATATCTTTAAATCTAAGGATTATGCTAAGCTGTAGAGGCTTAAAAATTAAACCCTGGTTATATTGTGTCATTTGATAGTTTGAGTCTGCATCCCAAAATTTTAAAAGCTGTTTGTGAGGCGGGGTATACTGAGCCGACTAAGATTCAGCTTAAAGCTATCCCTAAGATTATGAAAGGGTTTGATATTAGGGCATCTGCGCAGACTGGTACAGGAAAAACAGCAGCGTTTCTTTTACCTGCTCTTAACAGACTTACTGTTCCTTCAACAGGAAAGGGAAAAGGACCTCGAGTACTTATTCTTGTTCCTACTCGTGAATTAGCTATGCAGATTTCTGTACAAGCAGAAAAGTATAGTAAATATCTCTCTCGTACAAAGACAGTTTGTGTTGTTGGGGGAGTCCCTTATCCAACCCAAACTCGTAAATTAGCTCGTCCTTATGATATTCTTATCGCAACTCCTGGGCGTCTTATTGATTTTATCGAGCGTGGGAAAATTAACTTTTCTCGTCTAGAAGTACTTATTCTTGACGAAGCAGACCGTATGTTAGACATGGGCTTTGTTGAACCAGTTGAACAAATCGTAGCTGCTACACCAGAAAATCGCCAAACTCTCTTGTTTTCAGCGACTTTACAAGGTAGCGTTCTAGCTCTTTCCGAGAGATTAATGGATAAACCACAAGAGATCATTGTTCACGCAGAGCGCGAAAAACACGACAATATCGAGCAAAAACTACACTATGTGGACGATTTAAAGCATAAAAATCGTATTTTGGATCATATTTTAGGTGAAGATGGGGTGAATTCCACGATCGTTTTCACTTCTACAAAGAGACATGCAGATCAGCTAGTAGAAGAGCTTCATGAGAAAGGCCACCGAGTAGCAGCTTTACATGGAGATATGACTCAACGTAAGAGAATTCAGACGATTGCTCAGCTTCGAAATGGAAAAATACGCATTGTTGTTGCAACTGATGTTGCTGCACGAGGAATCGATGTTCAGTCTATTACTCACGTAGTGAACTTTGATCTGCCGCGAAATATCGAAGATTATGTACACCGAATTGGACGTACAGGCCGAGCTGGAGCAAAAGGAACTGCATTATCGTTCGCCGCTGGCCGTGATGGCTTTCTTGTGAAAAAGATTGAAGAGTTTACAGGCCAAACTATTGACGTGGTTGAAATCCCAGGATTAGAGCCACGACCAAGACAGCCTTCGTCTCGCCCAATGCGTCGTCCTGGTTCTCGTTCTCGCTTTGGCGGTGGCGGTGGCGCTGGTGGTAAAGGTCGTTCTGGACAAAAACGCTTTTCTTCACCGAAAGGTTTTGGTAAATCTAGAGGACCTCGAAGCCGTAGTGGCAATAGACAAGGTCAAAAAGCTTCAGTTTAAAGATCTGTCTTAAATAGGAGAGCTGTAAGAAGGTGTTGATTCGAGACTTTCGTAAAGAAGATATAGACTCTATCTTAGAGCTCTTTCATCATACAGTACATTCTGTAGCTGCAAAGTACTATTCTGCTGAGCAGCTACAAGCGTGGGCTCCACCTATAGATTCCATCGATAAAGAAAAATGGCTCAACTCTCTTAATGAGGGAGTAACTTTTGTTGCTGAGAGAAATCAAGACATCATCGGATTCATCCAGATGACTCCTTCTGGATATATCGATCGTATGTTTGTTGCTAAAAGCCAACAAGGGAGTGGGGCAGCAAGACTCTTATGGAAAAAGCTAGAAGCGAAAGCACGTATACTTGGAATTGAAGAATTGACAGCAGAGCTGAGTATTATGGCAAAGCCTCTTGCTGAAAGACAAGGGTTTAGAGTGATCCGCAAGCAAGAAAAATTGCATAACGGATCGGTGTTCATTAACTACGTTATGTCTAAAAAATTATAAAATTACCCTTCCATAACGCTAAGTTTTTGTTTTGTTCCTACAATCTCTAGAATTTTCACTCCGTAGTTATCATCGATAACAACAACTTCTGCCCGAGCAATCAGTTTGTCATTTGCCGTAATATCTACTGGCTCACCTGCAAGCTTATCTAATTCTACAACACTTCCTGGGTTGAGCTTTAGAATCTTGTCGAGAGGCATGCTTGTTGTTCCCAATCGAACTTCCACATGCACCTTCAAATCAAGCATACGCTCAATTTCTTGAGCCGGCATTTCTGCAGCAGATGCAATTTCTTCTAATTGCATGAACTGAGCACGAGAAATAGAGCCTTTAGATTCTTGAGCAGGGGGAGCAGAAGATACTTCAGGGGCTTCAGCATTCGTATTTAGTGTTGCTTCACCAGCTTCATCAGAAGACACATCCATAGAAGTATTTGCTTTTGAGGGAGAAGGTGGAGTGTTTGCTGCAGCTTCTTCATTTTCCATAGCATTTGATAGAGAATCAACTTCTTCGTTACTTAATTCATCCATTTTTTTTCTCCTTGTCGATTATTTTCACCACGCTCACCGCTTTGTGTTTTCCTATCAAGCCAGGAGAAACAAAAAACTTATCTTCTCCTGCCACCCTTAATTTAATAGGGTCTTTCGCTCGCTGCTCCAAACTAATCATATCGCCAGGGTTTAACTGCAATAGGTCGCGCATCGACAGCTGGGTTTGTCCCAGTAAAGCACAAACTGGAAGCTTCATTTTCTTAAAGTTTTGAAGATGAATATTACGAATTTCTTCAGGAAGTTTATGGCTAAATCGACTATGCCATTGATCGTTTCCTAACTTACTCGCAATAGGTTCAATATTCACGTAAGGCAGGCAGATCGTAATCAATCCTGAGCTACCAGGAATGTGGGCTTTTAATGAAATAACCAAGCAAATTTCCCGCATGGGGAATGTACGAATAAATGAAGGGTTACTTTGAATTTCTTTGAGGTGCATTTCTAGTGGAATAATATCTGCCCATGCATGCCGCAAGTCTTTAAGAAACATGTTGGCAAGTTTACTAACAATAGCTAGCTCGAGGTCGGTAAATGAACGTTTTTGGCTAGGTACTGTTCCATCTCCTCCCATCAATTTATCGATGAAAGAGTACATCAATACAGAGTTTACTTCTAAAAGAGAGTAGCCATTTAAAGGCTCCATATCAAACAGAAGAATACAGGTAGGGGAGCTTAGGCTTTTTAGATACTCATCGAAAGTCAATTGTTCTACAGACTCTAAGCTAATATCAATCTCAGTATTGAACATTGTAGAGCTAGATAGAGCTAAATTTTGCGCATATGTTTCATGGATAAGCGCAATCGTTTTTTTTTGCTCTTTTGGAATGCGGTTAGGGCGGCGAAAGTCGTAGTCGTTGACTGCGACATTCGCACTATCTTTTCCGCTTAATTCTTTATCGTCTGCTTCGTCCTCTACCACGGACGGCCCCCTCTACCCAGATTGGGTAACAAAATTTGAAATGAGAACTTCACGCACTTCAATCATATCTTTTGAGGAAATTTGTCTTTTGTTGAAATCACCAAAAACACGTTCTTCAAGCATTTTTTTTAATTCACGTACAAAAGCTTCTCGCTTATGAGTCCCTTCAATCAGATCTTTGCGAGTTTTTGCTCCTACGATCATATTCACTCCATCGGGAAGTCGACCAGGAGATTCGTTTTCAATAATCTGTTGTACTGTACTTAAGTGGCTAGCATCTACAACAACGCTAAAACTTAAGCGCAAATAAGACCCATCACGTAGTTGATAAAGACGTTCCTGAACCAAATATTCAGCTGGCGCTTCTTCTACCTGGATACCCGTATCGTTTTGTAGTAACATAAACCAGAGTCCAGCTCCTAAAATCGCAGCTCCAACAATGGCCATGATGATCATGGGAACAGTATTATTCTTTTTTCCCTCTTCAAGATCTTGATTTTCTTCAGCCATTTGGCTTGCCTCCTAACAATAGTAATTCTTACTCTGGCTCAGCTTCTTGACGAATACGCTTTAAGCGTATTTCAACTCGACGGTTTTTTCTGCGCTCAGAATCTAAACTGGCGTTGGGAATAATAGGTACATTATCTCCCTGAGAAGCAAAGGTAATACGAGAGCGGTCGGGGAGATATTTTTCGAAAAAATACTCATACATCGCTTTAGCTCGTAAAAACCCTAATTCGATATTGTCTTTAGGCCCTTCGGTTTTCCCTTCTTTTTTCACAGGTAAGGCATCGGTGTGTCCTATAAAATGAACATCGTAATTTGTTAAATTACGCACCTGCTGTGCAAGCTCATGGTAGAGAGGTACAGCTTTTTGTACTTCTGGCGAATTGACATCTATGGTGTATTCACCCTTATCAAATACTCCATAAGTAGGTAAAACAAGTACTAGCTCATCAGGGTGGTGCATAATGTTCAAATCACCACGGGTACCTAAGGCTTGAACAGATTTAATTCTCGCATCTTCTTGTTGAGCCATTACCTGCTGCACTTCCACAGGTTTCGTTTCAGAAGAGGCTTTAGAGTTTTCATTATTGTCTTTTTGCACGCGTGTAGTTACTTTAATTTTTTGCTTAGCAGCTGGTGCCGGTAACTCTCTTTGCATTGGCGCATGCTCATACATCTTAGTGATTCCTAAAGTACCCTGAATCACTCCAATTTGAGCTTGAAATTTGATGATTTGTATGGTCGACATGGAAAATAAAAGGACAAAGAACGTCATCAACAGTGTCATCAAATCCCCGTACGTTAGGAGATAGAACGGCGCTGTTAGCTCTTTTTTAGGTTTCGGGCACTTACACTTTTTAGCCATTAGCTTAGACCTTTATCCCTCTCCTTCATCTGCCTTTAAAGCTTCACGCGTAGCAGGGTCAGTAAATGTCATTAGCTTATGCTTGATCACTCTTGGATTGTCTCCATTCTGAATAGACAAAATCGCAGATATAATGATTTGCTTACGCAATACTTCTGATTTAGTATGCTGTGCCAGTTTTCCAGCAAGTGGAATACAAAACATATTAGCAACCATACTACCGTACATCGTCGTGATCAAGGCAACCGCCATTGCAGGACCAATAGAATCTGGGTCAGATAAGTTTGCAAGCATGGCAATCAAACCAACAAGGGTACCAATCATACCGTAAGCAGGAGCTAACTCTGCCCACTTAAGAATGATATCTTGGTTTTCTTCATGACGACGCTGTAAACTCTCTAGCTCAAGCTCCATGATTTCTTCAATATGCTCCGGAGCTGTTCCATCTACAGCTAATTGAATACCGTTTTTAATGAACTCATCTTCAATTTCTTCAGTACGAGCATCTAAAGCTAAAACACCATTACGTCTTGCTTCAGTAGCATACTCAACAAGCTCTTCAATAAGCTCTTTATAAGCAGTGTTGGAAGGATCTTCTACCGCTGACTGAGCGAAAATACCCCCAATTCGTTTGATCTTCGCAAGGGGATAAGACATGATTGTACCACCGATCGAACCACCAATGGTAATAGCAGCCGAATCAGGTTGGTTGATATATAAGGCCATTAATAAGCCTATGTCTCCACCTGAGGATAAAAACATCCCCATCAAGACCATACCACAGCCTAAAATCATGCCGATGATTGTGGATAAGTCGAGCTTCATAAATCTCACCGCTTCTCGTTAAATAGGACTAATGCCCATTACTTTCGCCATGGCCAGCCTGTACCGCCATCATATTTGGAACATCAGGACTCACCAAAGCTGACATATACAGCTCTTTCTTGTAGGCTATGAACATCTTACGGAACTTTTCTGGGCTCTCTTGGATCAACAAACGCTCTCCAGTAACCAGGGTTAAAACCGTATCTCCCACATCCTCAATAGATTTCACTGTATCTGGATTGAGAAAAAACTCTTCTCCAGTAAACTTTGTTAGTCTAATCATCTATACCTCTCATAACTAATTATCTCTTTATATTTAAGGAGATTTATAAGCCCTACAGATTCAGCGCTTAAAAGAGCTCTAATTAATTGTAAGGGTATTTTTATTTATAACAGGAGTGTAGATAAATTTTTATTGCTTATGTTTTGAGTGCTTAAAAACCCCAAAGAAGGAGCAAATTTCCTTCTTTGGGGTTACTTATATTTATCGTTTAAGATTCAACGCTTCCTGAAGCATATCATCAGATGTTGTAATGATCTTACCTGAAGCACTGTAGCTTCTTTGTGTAACGATCATTTCAGTTAAAGATTCTGTGAGGTCTACGTTAGAAGCCTCTAGTGATTTACCGTGAATTTTGGAACGAACAGAGTCGATACTTGCTGGAGCTTCTGCGCCAATATAGTAAATTTGGTCTGTTCCTTTTGCTGTACCACTACGGCTTGTGTTAGGTGTTTGAGTGTAGTAAGAAGAACCAATTTTCTGTAATCCTTCTGGATTACTAATATTCATCAAGCCAATCTTAGCTACATTACGGATCAAACCGTTTGAGTAGATGACATTAATGTTTCCAGTGGCCTCTTCACTTTCCAAGCGAACATATTCGCCCATTTCGTTACCATCAGCTTTTTCACCATACACAGAGTTTGTTCCTGCGTATGAAGTCATATCTGTGAAATCAATAGCAATGGTACTTTCAGCCGCTGCTTGTGAGTTATCCTGTGGTAAGAATGTGATAGAAGCTCTGTCTGTATATCTAGATTCACTTCCACTTGCATTTTGTCCCAAGACTTCTCCGGAATCGATGTCAAATGCAAGGACTCCTCTTACTGTAGCGCTATCCTCGATACTGTTGTAAGAAGCACTGTATACTGTGTTGGTTTCCTTATCTTCGGATGCAAATGTGTTAAGATTAGGGTTTAGAGAAATTTGATACTTCCATTCAATGTTGGTAAGACCTGCAGATCGGTCTCTTACCATGTAAGTCATAACATTGTGGAAGCTACCTCCATTATCATAAACTCGAACAGGAGTGATCGCGTCAGCTTGGATAAACTGGTTGGAAACCGCGCTTTTTCCATTCACACCATCCATTAATTGTCCTAAGACAGTTCCGAAATTTGTTTTATCGGTTCGAGTAATATTGCTATCTGAATCGATAGAATCGTTAGTTGGAGTTAAAGTAAGATTATTGAAAACACCATTGTTCGTGTTTACAGCCAAACGTCCATCAGCAAAACTTGCACTTGCACTTGTATCGGATACTAAAGTTCCATCTACAGCTAAGCTAGAGAAGTTTGCACGACGAAGAGTATTTTGAATGAGTCGAGATAACTCACCCATTGTTGAAAATTCATTTTTATTTTCGTCAGGGTCTCGAGGAACTAGACGAAACTCTTCCGTTACTGTGTTTCCTAAACCATTCACTACGCTAAGTTGTAAGCCACCAAACCCAGTACCATCAGCACCAGCATCTAGTCGCAAACCAGCAAATTCACCGTATTCTGTTGCAGGAGTTGTGCTGTTGTAGCCGTAAGTTTCTAAGCCACTCACTGCATACCAAGACTTACTTGCATGTATTGAGCGAG
The DNA here is from genome assembly GCA_002709385.1 of Waddliaceae bacterium. Lineage (GTDB taxonomy): Bacteria > Chlamydiota > Chlamydiia > Chlamydiales. The sequence continues at coordinate 10,430 of PAQS01000014.1, read as the reverse complement.
TTCCCATAGCAAGAGAAGCTGGAGTAATGATTTTTCCATTACCATCTACACGTGCTTGAGTTGTTGCTGTAGCACCAGCATCTGTCATGGCAACACCACTGAAACGATCTAGCATTTCAGAGTTATCGGCATTCATTACCAAGCGGAACTCTTGGACAAGACCTGTTCCTCCGAAACTAATTTTTCCATACTTATCAATATCAAGATCTAGATCTATAGAAGCTGAATAGTTTGTTAAACTGTTATCTTTTAAAGCGGATTCCATGAGAGATTTTAACTCTTGCATGTTTGTGAATTCACCCATTCCAACGATAGTTTGTGTTCCTGCAGTATCTTCAGCTGTTGCTGTAGCATATTTTGCAGGTTCACCTGAAACGCGATAGAAAGAAGCAAGCAGGTTTCCATCGGCATCAACCATGGAAATTTGAGAGTCTAGCACGTCATTATGTACAGAACCTCCACTGCTTCCTTGTGTGGCACTTGCATTAGTTAGGTTGCTAACAGACAGTGTTCCTGCAGAAAAACTAGCACCACCAAGTGCAGCGGATAGAGTAATATCGCTTCCACTGATAGCAGAAATTGTACGTTGTACCTGCTCGCCACTTTGTGTAATTGAAATTGTATCTCCAACACGGAATCCATCGATTAGTCCAGATGGGCTTGCTCCTAAAGTAATGGTATCAAGAGTAGCGTTAACTGTTGCTGTGTCATCATTATAGCGATAGGATTCTGTGTAATATCCAGATCCATAAAGATCGCGTGTGCCATTTCCACCTGTTACGGCTGTATACATTGATCCAAAGTTTTCCCCGGCAGAGAATAACTCCCATCCGTTACTAGCTGCACCGGCTAGGCGCTCAGTACTACGGCGATCAACATTAGCCTTTAGATCAATTTCAGTTGTCGCAGTTGCAGGTAAGCCTCCTGTTGGAATTTGGATGAAGGTTGCTGTTTGATCAATTGTGCCAGTAGTAGGGTCCACATTAAAACCCATCACCTTGTTTCCCATAGCATCTACAAGGAAATCATTAGCATCACGGTTGAAATTACCATTACGTGTTAGCATTAACGCTTCTGTAGCGCTGTTTTTGGTAACAAAGAAATCATCACCTTCAATCATAAAGTCGAGAGTTCGACCAGTAGTCAAACGATTTCCTTGTGTGAAAATCTTGTCGATGGAACTTACAGATACTCCACCTCCAACAGTCATTGGGTTGGTACCTCCAATAAGGTTACCGTCTCCACCTGTTGCTTGTTGTAGAACATCAGAGAAGTTTTCCATAAAATTTACATTACTTCTCTTGAAACCCGCAGTATTGATGTTGGCTAGGTTATTTCCCGTTACCTCCATCTTTTTACTTTGTGCACCGAGGCCAGATACCCCAATCAGTAATCCCTTAAAGCTCATAGTTACTCCTAAAATCCATGTTTTTTATTCTTTAATTGCTGACTTGAGTGACTTCTGGGTCCACTACAGTAAGAATTTCATCGAAGCGTGACACCATGCCATTGGCAAGGGCGACCACGGGACCTTCAGCCGTGAAGTTGACTGCTTTAACTCGGCTTACAACTGTACGAGGATCGTCAGTTGTAGAACTTGGATCCACTACCTGAACGTCCTTACCCAACATCCTTGTCGCATCCATGAAAGCACCAACAGTGCTAGATCTTTCTAGAGTAGAGTTCAGGTTAGACATTTGTTCCAGACTCGAGAACTGAGCCATTTGAGCCAGCATCGCTTGGTTATCCATCGGATTCAAAGGATCCTGATGCTGCATTTGAATGAGTAAAAGGCGGAGAAAATCATCCTTACCCAAGATGTTTTGGGTGAGCCCTGACATACTCTGCTGGCCTGCTTGTACGGCATCTATATTCATCTTGTCATTCCTTTCATCTACACGAGTACATTTAATAGTTGATCGGACTCTCCATTGGATTTGTCCTCATTTCTGTCATCACTGTTTTCAAGATCGATGCCAGCTTCTCCTAGTCGCATAAAGCTTCCTAAGAACTCACGAGCGGCAGCTTGATCCTCTGCAGAGGAAAAAGCTTTACCCCCACCGCCAGAATTTTCCCCTTCACCAGCAACACTGACTTCAAACTCTTCCACGTCAAAACCATGATCAGAAAGAGCTTCTTGGAGCTGAACAGAACTTCTTTGAAGGATTTCTTTAACACTCTGATTGTCTACAACAAAGCTTGCAGTAGATTGGTCACCTTCCATCGCAAGTCGTATTTTCATAGAACCTAAAAACTTAGGGTTGAGTCGCAGCAAAACCTCACCTTTTTGTCCGTTGAACTTTAGCCGTAATTGACTACGAATTTGTTCTAAAACTTTGTTACGTAGTTGATTAACTTTCTCATCTTTGAAAGGAGGGCGGCTTTCTTTTAAGGATTTACTTTCACTTTCTCCACTTAAGGTTGTTTGATTTGTGGAGTAGTTGTTAGAACTTTGTTGAGGAGAAGCAAGTTTTGCTTGAACTGTATTTTGTAAAGCGTTGTTGCTTACTGCTTTGCTAAGTACTTTATTGATTTCTTTTGAAGGATTGTTTTTTAATGCTTCAAGAAGTTTGGCGGAAATTTTTTCCGGATTGATTTTTCCAGATTTTGTGCTGTTCGCAATCTCACGAAGTCCACTTAAAACCTTTTTGATTTCTGTTTCGTTTACTATTGGTTCAGGAATCGTTTGGCTTGGTGCAACAACTTTATTGGGATCGTACTGTGGGGAAAGTTCAGATTTTACTTCAGGTAAAATAGTTTCTTGAGGATCACTTGGATTCGTATTAACTAAAGCTTCATTTTGACTTTTAGGAAAAATTTGTTTTTGTTCAGGTGGATTTACTGGAATTTCCTGTGTACCACGAAGAGGTGGAGCTTTAGAGTAGGATCGTTTTGAGGATGGAAATAGAGTTGTTTGACTCTTTTGTTTTAAAGGCTCTGTCTCTTTTACATCTTCTTCAATTTGATCGATTTCTTTTTCTGATATGAGTTCTGGATTAATAGAATCACTGGCTTTTGCCTCTTCCCCTTGCTCAGGAGTTGCAGAAGAAATTTCTTCTTGAGGAACCTTGATTTCAAGGATTGAGCTTTTGTCTGGTGGGGGAGAAGGAACGATTGCAGTTTCTGGAACTTCTACTTGAGAACTCTCTTTTTCTAATTGAGGTATTTCTTCTGTTTCGAGAGTTTCAAGAGGTGTAGAAAGAACAGTTTCTTCGCTATCCGATTCTACAATTTCTTTTTCAGATCCTAGGGACTCTACACGAGTCTGTTTTTCTTTGGCTGCGGCAAGTTCTTCCTGGAAGTTGGAGGACATACCTTCAAGAACCCCGAAGATTTCAAAAACTGTATCACCTTTACTGTCAAAACTTTTTATCTTTGAAACAAAGTTTAAAGATGCTTCCAAAATTCACCTCCGACAATTTGAGTTGTCATAGAGATGCAAGAGTCTTGCCATTCTTATTCAAAGCTCTATCGTTCTGGACTAAAAGCAAATAATCCGGTAAACTAAACGCTTGAATTAAGAATTAAATTGTTCGCTTACAATAGGTGTTAGAAATGTTTGATGAACTGAAAAAAAAATCTTTTGCTGAATTAGAAGAAGAAGTTCTTGATTATTGGCAAGCAGAAGAGATTTTTCAGCAGAGCATTAAACAGAGAAAAGACTCGCCTAGATTTTCTTTTTATGATGGCCCTCCGTTTGCAACAGGATTGCCTCATTATGGGCATCTTTTAGCTGGAACAATCAAAGATGTTGTTCCTCGTTACAAAACGATGAAAGGCTTTTATGTTTCTCGACGTTTTGGTTGGGATTGTCATGGGCTTCCAGTTGAAAACGAAATTGAAAAGAGTTTTGACTTATCCGGCGCTAAAGCTATTGAAGAATTTGGTATTGCTAAATTTAACGAAGCTTGTCGTGACATCGTTTTACGTTATTCTAAAGAGTGGGAATCGATTGTTAACCGGATGGGTCGTTGGGTAGATTTTAGCCGTACCTATCGTACAATGGACCCCACATTTATGGAATCTGTTTGGTGGGTTTTTAAGCAGCTATTTAATAAAGGTTTAGTTTACGAAGGCTACAAAGTGATGCCTTTTTCAGCTAAACTAGGAACGCCTTTATCTAACTTTGAAGCGACACAAAACTACCGCGAAGTGGATGACCCAGCTCTCACAGTACAGTTTCCTTTGATTGATGAAGAAAACACTTTTCTTCTAGTTTGGACGACGACACCTTGGACTCTTGTTTCCAACCTAGCTGCGACAGTAGGGGACCACATTGATTACGTGCGTGTACGCCAGAAATCAAGTGGAAAAATCTTTATTCTTGCAGAAGTACGCCTACAGGCTTTTGCTAAGACTCTTGGTGATCATGAAGTTCTTAGTATCTGTAAGGGAGAAAAGTTATTAGGTCTTCGTTACAAACCACCATTTGACTATTTTGCAGACCGAGCAGAGCATAACGCTTTCCAAGTTCTTGGTGGGGAGTTTGTCAATACTGACGATGGTACAGGTGTTGTACACTGTGCTCCAGCTTTTGGTGAAGACGATTTCTACACTTGTCAAGAAGCAAATATCGAGCCTGTATGTCCTGTAGATAGTAACGGAAAATTTACAGATGAAATCCCCGAGTATGCAGGGAAGTGGGTTAAAGACGCTGATAAAGAAATCATTCGCGAACTCAAAAAACGAGATCTCGTTTTCCATCAAGGAACCATCCGTCACCGTTACCCATTTTGTTGGCGTTCTGATACACCACTTATTTATAAAGCAGTAGGAAGTTGGTTCGTATCAGTTGAGAAAGTCAAACACAAACTACTTAAAGCTAACGAAGAGATTCAGTGGACCCCTTCACATTTGAAACATGGACGTTTCGGTAAATGGTTAGAAGGAGCAAGAGACTGGGCAATTAGTCGTAACCGTTACTGGGGAACCCCCATACCTCTTTGGCGTTCTGATGATGGTGAATTGCACGCCATCGGTAGTATTGCGGAACTTGAAGAGCTTAGCGGACAAAAAATTGATGATTTACACCGCCATTTTATTGATGACATCACCTTTGAAAAAAATGGCAAAACATTCCGCCGTATAAGCGAAGTATTTGATTGCTGGTTTGAATCAGGCTCAATGCCTTATGCACAAAACCACTATCCTTTTGAAAGAAAAGAAACTTTTGAGCAGATTTTCCCAGCGGATTTTATTGCAGAAGGTCTCGACCAAACAAGAGGGTGGTTTTACACGTTAACGGTGTTGGCAGCATCACTGTTTGATAAGCCAGCATTTAAAAACGTCATTGTAAATGGAATCATCCTTGCGGAAGATGGCGCGAAAATGAGTAAGCGCTTAAAGAACTATCCAGACCCCCTTGAGGTGGTTGGAAAGTATGGTGCTGACGCAGTAAGGCTTTACATGCTGAATAGCCCAGCTGTTCGTGCAGATGACCTTGCCTTCAAAGAAACTGGTGTAGCACTTACCTCAAGACAAGTTTTGATTCCTTGGTGGAATGCATTCTCTTTCTTCCTCACTTACGCACGGATTTGTGAATGGGATCCGAGTAAGCACTCAGAAAAAGCAGAAGCAATGATTGATCGTTGGATCCTTTCGAAAGTACAAGCTCTTGTGCTAGCTGTAGAAGAAGGAATGGATGGCTATGAATTAAGTAAAGCCGTAGATCCTTTTGTTGGATTTATTGACCAATTAACAAACTGGTATATTCGCCGTTGCCGTCGCCGCTTCTGGAGTGAAAAAGACTCAGCAGATAGACGACAAGCTTTTACAACACTTTATCATGTGTTGCTTGAACTAAGTAAAGTTGCTGCACCGTTCGTACCATTTATCAGTGATAGCATCTTCCGTCACCTTAGATCAGATGATATGCCAGAATCTGTGCATCTATGCTCTTTCCCAGAATATTCAAAAGAACATCGTGATGAAGAGCTAGAAGCTGCTATGGCTGCAGTACAAACAGCTGTAAGCCTAGGTCACTCTCTTAGAAAAGATCACAAAATTCGTGTGCGTCAGCCTCTTCGTCGAGTTCACCTGGCATGTGCTGATTCTGAACGTCTACGCTTCTTACAAAGCCAGCAACATCTTATAGCAGATGAGCTGAATGTGAAAGAAGTACAAGTTCATGCTACTGATGAAGAATTTGTTTCAATAGGAGCAAAACCTAACTTCCGTGCTCTCGGTAAAAAAGTAGGTAAGCTCATGAAGGTAGTACAAGCTGAAATTGCCAAGATGCCTAAAAAGCAACTCATGGAATTACTAGATGGTAAGTACGTTCAGATTGAAGTAGAAGGGCAAAGTATCGAGCTTGGGCCAGAAGAAATTGAAGTTACCCGTACTATTAAAGACGGCCTTTTAGCAGGACATGATGAAGGGGTGACATTAGTTTTGGAGACTGAGTTAGATGAAGAGCTTCTAGTAGAAGGGATGTCGAGAGAGCTTGTTCATAAAATCAATCAACTTAGAAGAGAAGCTGGCCTAGATGTAAGTGATCGAATCAAATTAAGCATCAGCACAAAAAGTTCAAGAGTTCTTGCTGCTATGCAAAAATTTGGTGATTTTGTTTGTGGAGAAGTACTGGCTGACGAACTCTTTTTAGGAGATTGTGAGGGTGTTGAAGCTGAATTGAACGGAGAAGAAGCTGTGATCGCTGTTGAAAAAATACAAAGCGCTATAGGAACTTCTTCTGATGCCTAATCAAGAAGCAGAAATTGCAGTTCTTTTTGATTGGGATGGAGTGATTGTTCATTCTGCCCCTCAGCATGAAGCAAGTTGGGAGCTTTTAGCCGATGAAGAAGGTCGAAAACTTCCTCCTGGGCATTTCCTTCAAGGTTTTGGAATGAAAAACACACGTATCATTCCGGAAATTTTGAAGTGGACAGATGACAAAGATGAAATTATGCGATTAAGTAATCGAAAAGAAGAACTTTATCGAGGTTTCATTCGTAACGAAGGAATTGATTTACTTCCTGGTGTTTTACCTTTTTTAGATTTTTTGCATAGGCATAAAGTTCCTTGTTGTGTAGCTTCCTCAACAGATAGGAAAAATATTTTATGCATCATGGAACAAACAGGGATTACTTCATATTTTGAAGGAATTGTATCTGCAGAAGATGTAAGCAAAGGTAAACCTGATCCAGAAGTCTTCATGAAAGCAGCAGAGCTGCTTTCTTGTGCCCCAAATACCTGTGTGGTGATTGAAGATGCTCCTGTGGGTATTCAAGCGGGTAAAGCAGCAGGAATGAAAGTTCTTGCTGTACAAACAAGTCATGAAAAAGAAAAACTCAAGCAAGCCGATGCTGTACTTCAGCGCTTGGATGAGATGATAGATGAAAATTTACATAAACCTATCCAAAAAGTTTTTGAGAACTTATTTTCGGGTGGGTAGTATCTGGTGTTCAAGAGGCAAGGGTAGCCTTCTACAAACAGTTTTTTGTCTAATCTTAAATTGACGTTGACAGAATGCAGTTTGGTAATAAAAATGGGTTTTACTTTGATACTTCTTTTGAAGCTATCGATGATCTCTGCTGATGACTTATGGCAGATACTTAATACGTGTTTAGGGATGAAAATGAAGGAGATGACACATGGAGACATTTAGCAAGCAAGATGCGGCTGAAAGGCTCCAGAGTATTCTGAAGCAATGTGTTGAAGACCAACAAAGAATACGCATCACAACAGAAGAGGGAAATGTCGTACTGCTTCCAGAAGAAACATATGAACAGCTTATGCTTACTCTGGAATGGCTTGCAACAACCAGTTTTCTTCCTTCTGAATCAGATGAAGGAGCTTTTCTTGATGAAGAAGCTCTCACTGATGAAGAAATACACGCAGTTTTAGCTGCCTCTGATCAATTAGCTCAATAGAGTCATTTTGTTTATTGGGTTTAAACGCTCTTCTTGACAGGCCTAATTCTAGTCGATTTATCGAACATCGTCCTGGCCTATCAAGAATGAAGCTTAGATTATCGTTCGATAAATCGATCAAAATAAAATCTATTTTGATAGTCTGACAAAATGTTTTACGGCATTTTTCTTGCGGTAAACATACATGAAAGATCCCATTATAATGAAAAGAATCCCCCATACAATAAGTGTAGGGCTCTGAAAACTGCGGTAAGCAATTTGAGCAGGGCTTCCCCAACGTGCACCTGGTGGCCATAAAATGTATAAAGGCGTGCCTCGAAGGTTTTGTTCTGGAACGAAACCAAAAGTACGACAATCTTGGCTTCCAGCATGGTTGTCGCCTAAACAAAGATAATGTCCATCAGGAACCTTTATCCCGTAAGTACGAATCAAATCAATGTCTAAACCGCCATTATTTAGTAAAGGAGGACCTCTATCAACAAATGCTGTGTAAGGAGCTTTAGAACTAGAATTTCTTTCTTTTTCTTCTTCTCTAGCTACGAAATCTTTTAAAGTAGCTGAGTCTTTATCTAGAAAACGTTTTCCCATGAGATACAAGTCTCCACTACGGAAATACACATAACGAGCAGGGATAGCTGACGAAAATTGATCATTAGGCATGTAAGGAGTAAGCATTTCCATACCCATGTTATAAAGCTTTTGTACATGCAATGGATCTTGAGAGTAAAGAGGGTGATCTGGTTCAAGTTCACTTACATAGCCACCCCAATCCATGCCCAAAATATTCATTTTAGATACAGAATAAGCTTTACCATCGAAAAACTCATAGCGGCCATTAGGTACTGAAGAAAAACTTGGAAAGTATTCTTTAGGATAAGAGCTCGATATGGATAAACGTGAGGCTAAACCGTCTTCAATGTCAAAACGAGAGGTATAAAGAAGTTCTGCAATACTTTGGATTTGCTCTTCGTTTAAAGGCAATACAGCTATAGAGCTAGCAAGGTTAGGGTTTTGTTGATTTGCACTCTGTGTAGAAAAAGTAAGCTGTGGATGGTGTTTCAACTCTAAATATAAAGGAGCATGACCGAGTTTTTGTAGTTCTGATGAACTAACTTCACTATAATTTTCCAGTTCATTGCGAGTAAGCAGGCGCCCCATTGCAAAGTGATGAATACCCATGTAGTCACTATAACGCTGTATGCTATAGGGAGCTGTAACTTTACTGTTTAGGTTTTCAGGAACGAATTTTTTTCCGTTATAAACCTCACCAACCCATTGCTGACCCAAACTAGGAAAAATACGTGCACGTACCTCATTAAAATGGCTCAAATGCAAGTTCAAACGGCGAGACTGAGGGCTACCTTCTAATTTCTGTGTTCCTTCAAATTGATTAAAAGGAATGTATTCCTGTTTTTGTAGCCAAGGATTACTAACAAAATCACTGATTGACTCACCATTTTTATCGATTCCATAAACATGACCACCGTAAAAATAGACCGTATCACCAGGAAGAGCAATCAGACGTTTGATTAAGCGTTTCTTATAAGGAATGAAATTGAGGTAATACATATCCTGGTCAGAAACATCCATACCTTCTGTTGTGAAAGTTATCACACCACCGCGTTGTAGAAGATCTGGGCGAAACAAGAAATGTTTCGGAGTAAGAGGAATGTTTATTCCGAATGTCGTCTTACTTACAATCAGGCCATCTTGCTCTCGAAAATTCGGACGCATACTACCCGTGGGAATAGTATAATTCTCAAACACCATTTGACGAATAACAACAGCAATAAGAAACGCCACAATCAGCGCGTATACAAGTTCTTTGAGATGACCCCAAATGGTTTTTTTTAGTACTTTTGGACCCCAAGACTCAAGGTCTCGAGCAAGTTGATTAGCAGACTCACGATCTTTAGATTCAATCGCATGGTCTAACTGCTCTAAATGATCTTCAACACGCAGTAAATCCTTCTTATCTAAGTTTTTCCAAGCATCTCGGTATAAAGAATAGAAATGATGAAATAATTTTCGAGATTTTCTTAAAGGGTAAACTCGCTTCAGCATCAATCGCAACCACTAATAGTACTTTGAGAATAAGAAAAGTATAACGCATTTGATCTATGAATACAGCAAACAATATTTTCCAAGTGTTCACTAAATGTTCTGATCTTTCTAGGTAAAAAAGGCTCCTCACTAGGGAATTTTTGTGGGACTTGTGTTGATGGAATGTGAGTAAGCAAAACTTTGATTGAGGAAAACTCTTCTAGAATGCTAGAGAAAACTTTAAGAAGGTTGTGTTTAAGTATTTTATTTTTAGAGGTTTGTGTTTTCTGTGTAATGAAAAAAGTATTGTTTACTCTTGAAAATTCCCTTGTTATTAAATTGATGATGTTTTGTTCATGATTTAAGCTTTTTGGAGTCTTGCCACTGCCGTGGCGTGTCTTTTTTGATGTTTCTACCCCGGGATGAATCCCTTGTCATTACCCAAATTTCTTTAGCTATTAATCCGAGATCTGTAGTAAACCCATTGATTTCAATATGAAATCAACTGTGGACTCTATC
>PAQS01000013.1 GCA_002709385.1 Waddliaceae bacterium | reverse complement strand
TTTCTAAAATATCAGTTTGATGAATTCACCTTTTCGTTAATGGATTTTACTACGCGATTTTTGCGTAATCAACAAAGGAATTCGACGACTTCTTTTCCCGCGGATCAATATTACGAAGGCTAAAAATGTACCCAGTATAAGATAAGTTTCTGGTTCTGGGGTTACAGCTCCATCAACAATAACTAGAATGTCATCAAAGTCATAGCGCCCTGTACCAAATCTATTTGTTAGAGGGTCGCTGACTTCAAAAGCCAAGAGCATAAGAGTGGTATTAGGAATCTTTACAGCTAAAACATGCTCCATAGAGCTTAGTGGCTGATTTTGCTCTTCATCAGCCCACCATAAAGTGGCTTCAGCTAATGGGGTATTATATCCTCCATACCCTCCACCATCATCGGCCATGAAAAAATTCATGTTTTCACCAGCTTCAATATGATCCAAATCAACAAAATCACCGGGACTAGGTGCTCGGGCAGCTCCCCATACTTCGGTGTGACCTACATTAGGGAAAACTAAAACATCATCACCAAACTGCAAATCAAAATCATCGCCAACAGTCACCCCAATACTATGCTCTCCAGTATGATTGCGATCGATAAAGTATACACGGGTATCTCCAGTGGATTGCAAAGAAGCTGCATCTCTTAAATCCCATGAATCTGGATTAAAAATATGGTGATAGTTCGTGTGAGAATCAATATAGTTCAATACATTACTAAAATGATTGGTATTGAAATCGCTAGATCTCGCATCTGAACCAGAAGACTTTACATCCCCTAAAGGGTCCAAACCATGGTATAAATAGAAAGCATCTAGATTAAATCCTAATAAAAATACAAAAATAAAAACTGTTTTCAGGATCTTAATTGACATATTTCCATCTATATCATTACTCATAAACTAATAGTCTTATCGGAATAAAAACAAAAAAGTTAATCACTAATATGTTTTCATTTTTTAACTAAGACCTCCAATGGCTATCTAATCCGCGCTTCCAGTGCGTTAGATGAGGGTGAGATTAGGAGCCATTGGAGCTTAAAAAAGAGCAGAGAAATGATAGATACTTTATTGATAACACCTTCTTTCCTAATCCAAAATCACGCAGTCTTCCGATTCACTATCACTAAGCAAATCGATGACGTTATTTTTTATGTCTTCCGCAAGCGTGTTCAGGATATGTAGACGGAAAAAATTGATATCTGATTGAGGGAAGGCATTCTCGTGAAAATCATAATTCCCCGAACTTTGCAAATGATAAGCAGTAAGACAAGTGTATACCCCACAATCAGAGCTGTTTATTTGTTTCGGACAATTTTTTATATTTGTCTGCCAAACTTTATCTTTTTCACCCATCCCTAAAGAAAGAGCCTTCAAAAAATCACTCAATTGATTAGGAATTTGACCATTAAGGGAATCGTAATAGTCCACTTGTCCCTTTTCCATATCTACTCTAAGCAAGGTCCAGTGATTACCTAAGTGCAAAGGCATAAGAAAAGTTGATACTTTCCAATCTTGACCAAGGCTAGTTGTGATGATTTTCTCAAATTTCTGATGATCATTCTGATATTTACTAAGAAGTCCCAAGTGACCTGAAGGCAAAACAGAGAACTTCTCTTGCGGGATTTTTTTCATAAAGTGATTGATGATTTCATCATTGAGCCAACCTGATTGATGCTTAGGCGACAAACGATGCAAGCATTTAGATGAATATTCTATATCTCCATACTTTACGTCTTTTTCTGAATCTGACCTTGGATTTATGATTCTACTCAGATTGATACATGTTTTCTGTAACTGAATCTTGTGAAAACTTAACTCTTTTGGGAAATAGAAAGAGGGCCGACTGTTCTTAGCGAGTCCCACAAAAGTTCGCAGCGACTTGAATTCTCTTCTTTCAAAATCTTGCTCCCACTCTATTTCTTTAGTTAAATCAATCTCATCTAATTCTTTATTCAACTTCTCTCGTAATTGACTAGCGTGTACCTTATCATCATTTGGCCTAAGTAGTTTTTCAGGAGGACTTGAGATAGGCGGCGTATCTTGAAGGTCACTTATAGGCCTTTTTTTACTCTCCTGCACCGGTATAGGATCTACTGCAGGTGTATCAGAGCTATTCGTATTAGTTACCGAGGGATTTGAAGGCGTTCCACCCTCTGAATTCAAAAAACCGAATATTCTTCCCAACATAAAACTTCTCTATTTTTAAATTAACACTAAAATTAAATCATTCATTTAATCAAAATAACAAAATAAAAAAAGACAGTTAATAACTTATAAAGATTTAGATAAGATTAGTATTTAAAAATACTCCAACAAAAAATAGTTGATTTGATTTGAAGAATCTCCTGTTATATAGCGGATTCCCTCTAGACAATCTAACTCTTCTTCTAAGCCCTCCGGTAGAGACTTTCTTAGAGTTTTTCTTAAAGGACCAGCACCCCCTAATTCAGAAGCCTTCCCCCACAATTCTTTGAGTTTATTCTGGTTCATATAGCTATTTAGCCTAAAACTTTCTAATTCTTCCATTATTTGTCGAATATGCTGTAAATCTTCTGCATGAGGTACCCATGACTTTTTTAATTTCTCTGTGAAAGACTTGATTTGTTCGGAAATACTCAGTCCTTGAATTTTTCCTGTGACAGAGATTAGAAAATCTAACCCTTCTTTCTCTCTAAGTAGGAATTTTTCTAGATTCATACAGTGTAATGGGTTGAGTTCTGTACTTTTAGATAAATCCTCCAAAGATTCGAGTTTTTGCATAATTTGGGGGTTAAAACCAATACAGCGTAAGTCTGCTCCTCTTTTCAACCCACAATCCATCAAATCTTTTTCGGAATAAGTTGAATGGCGATTTGAAAGACACTTGAAAGCTGATATCTCATCATAGCTTAGAGACTGCAACGCTTCTAAGTGAGTCATTTCTTGAAGTTCATTTAGATACAAAGCACATTTAACAGCTTGTTCTTTTAAGAGAATGCGTACTCGATGTTTTTCATCTTCTATTGGTAAGAGTTCATCTAAGATTCCAGATAAACCCAGAATGTATTCTCTTTTTTCGTATACCTGCCTAAAGCATAAAGCCCAACTATGTTTAAGGCCTATACCAGGAAACAGTTCTTTTTCTTCTAGAAGGCAGGTTTGAATCTCTTCAAATGTTTTCGGATATGGAGAATTGATCGTAATCTCACCTAAATTTTCACTGACCTTCTGTAATAAAATTCCAGATAGCTCTTCGCGTTTTTCGGATGGGAGATACAAACATAAACGAGTAAAGACTGGCGGGCTTAGAAGAGGTAAGATCTTTGCTAATTCATCTATGCTATAGACTTTTTCTAAGACTGGTGTGACAAAAGCAAAGAGATCTACCTGTCCTGGAAAAGACAATCCCGTAGAAGGTATCAAGTAATCCATGTTCTTCATTAAAAGAGGACGAAACCTTTCTGACCGAAGAGCCGCTACAACACCTACTGGGTGTACAAGAAAAAGATCATGTATAGATGATGAATTTAATTGATCGATTCCACAATCACGAGCTAACTGTTCTGATTCTGAATCATTTAAAAGAGCCGTCTTGGCTAATATTTTTCTTATTTCTCCTCTTGGAATTGCCTCTAAGTTTTCTCTACTGTTGTGAAGCCCATTATACTGAGGAACTGATAAGTGATTTTCTTGAATTGAAAGATCCATCTTTCGTCCTTCTCATTAATCTTTTAAAAAAAGCAGATACTGTCATTTGTACACTTAAATGAGAAGGACTTTTGATTCTTTAGAAACGTTTTTCACCAATAATGCCAAAATACGGTTTGGATATTCTAACACATGGAATGATGCGAACATCTTTATCGTATGCTTCTACAAAGAAAAATGCGGTTAAATTTGCAATAACCGCTGCACCAACAACATCACTCCAGTAGTGTCGATCAGCATGTACCCGGCTCCACCCAACCGCTACAGAAGCTAGGTATGCAGGAAGCCCCCATTTCCACCCATAACGATAATGAAGGTAAGATGCGCCGACAAATGATCCACTAGAATGCCCACTTGGAAACGAATAAGGATAACCGTCTGGACGCTCACGATTGACACTATACTTTAAGCTGTATACGACTACTGTTGCAATAGCCCCTGTTGCGATTAGCTGTTTTACCCCTTCTTTGTCACCTTTAAGTAAAGAAATCACACCAGATGTAGTGGGAATGATGAACTGCATACAGTCGCCATACTTAGTGAAGGGATCCCTTGCTTGTATTGCTGTAGATTGCGTGCACATTAAGAAAAGCAAAAAAGAAAAAAGACTTGTCTTGAATCTTTGAAAATCGAATTCTAGCATTTTTTTTGGATCCAGTTACAATTCAAAGCACTAACGCATATATCACCTTATTTTAAAAAAATCTATAAAATGTTTATAGCTTGTAATTTCTAGATACAGAGAGAATTCTCTCTGTATCTTTTAGTATGTTTAAGCTCCAATGACTGGGGCTTAAACATACTTTGGAAATTCTACTTCATTCATAAATTGGATGAAGGCCTTTTTATCACCAAAGCTAAAGTATTGGCGTTTTTCTTCCCACCAGCAGCGACGAGGATCGTCTTTAAAGGAGAAAATGGCATCGACTGGACGAGAACCAAAAGGACCTCGATTATCCATATGATATACTCGATGAGAGAAACCTCTTGTTTCGCGAATATGTGCTCCACGCAAGGTTTGAATAAACTTCCAAATTCCCTGTATCAAGGAATCGGGTTGCTCAGGTGGCTCTGGCCATTTATTTTCTAAGCGCTCAACCTCTAAGCCTTCATCTTTATCTAAAAACTCTAGTGCATATAGGTCGATTTTAACATCTCTCAAATCACTATAGATCCCTAAATGGTGATCTCCAAAAAAGTGAACGATATCTTCTGTATCTGTTAATTGCTTGATTTGTAAAAACCCAGGGTAACGTTTCGCTATTTTAGCGAACTCTCTACATGTATCTTCATCAACATTTACAGCATTGACTGTTGTCAATTTCATATCACGAGGAGTTTGGTGAACTATTCCTCTTTTTGCTTGTAAACAGAAGTCTCTTTGCGCATGACCTCCACCTAAACTCATTCCCATAAACCACAAAGGATCATTTGGAGAATCAATAAACGAGAAGCTTGGATCATTTAAAATCTTATCTGTTTCCTCAAACGAACTTATGACACCTTCTGCACCAATATTTTGACGGATATCGTCTAACATTGATTGCCATCCATCCATAGATAAGATATTTGTGCTTGTACCTCTATAGATCACTCCATGATGAAAATTTTCTGTTGTTTCTGTGATCGGCTTAAGGAATAGTTTTGCTGAACCACCTTTTTTTACAGCGTGGCTGATACCAAAGTAACCTTCAGGATGAGAGATAACTGTACCTATTTCAGGTTGTACAGAACCTATTCTTTTCCCCATCCGTGTAATCCAGTCAGGAAATTTCTGGTATCTTTCGTGGTTTCGTAATTCGTATAGACAACGTATTAATCGCTTGCGTTTGGGTAACCAAAATATAGATTTACTATCTGTGGATGGTGGATCACCTAAGAAAATATCTTCCATTTTAGAAAACGGAGTCAAAATATTCAGCAAATCATCCATTTTGTCTTGCTTTTGAACCATCTGCTCTTGCGGAGATAAGTTCAGCCATTTTTGTGCTAATTCGTTTGTTTTTTCTGCTGTAAGAAAAAGGTGCTTTTCTTTCTTTTCCGCCTGTATTTTGAGATCTGTAATGAGTTCTTTAATATCTTCTACTCGAGGGTCAGCTGCGCCTAAAAATAGAAGTTCAATATCAGACCGTGTTAAATATTCTCCTCTTTCGCGCTTAAAATCTAGATCAAACCCATAACGCTCACCGATACGAGAAATTCTTTTCTCTCCAAACACCTCATAAAAATAGTCGATGCTCTGGCGGTTGATTTCCATTTCCTCATCGCTTATGTAATCCCATACATTTCCTACAAGCCACGAGTAGTCTTTTTTAATATCTACCGTGATTCCAGATTCTGTTTTGCTAATGATGACTTTGTCTTTGGGCCATGCATTCTCTAATGCATCACTAATTTGTGATAACTCTTTCCCTATCATCGTCATATGCTCCCTCCATATCTCATCGTAAAAACATAAAAAAAACAGGCCTAAACACAAAAGTTTAGGCCTGTTTTATTGTTAACTATTTTTTTATTTTACAGAAGGATTAGAGTTTGCTTCTCATACTCAAGGCATGGATATTCATAAACGCGCCATCTTCTTCAAATCGTTGGGAAGACCTACCTTTTTGAAGACAAACATATGGAGTTCTTTTTTTGAATACAGCTTGAATATCATCATTAGAGTGACTTTTAACAAAATATACCTCGCCAAATCCTCCGTTTTGAGGCGCTGCCAATATTTGCGCGCCCGGACAAATCGTAAAAAACTGTCGAGAAATCGCTTGTGATACATTAGGCCGATAACGTTTATCTTTTGCTGTTCCGCAACTTGAAAGAAAAACAAAAACATCAGGAGAACATAATGAAGCAATGCGTTTAATAAGAGGTCCCTGTTCGCCATAAAGCACATGGTTGAATTGTATTCGACTTTTAAGTCCCATTTCAATGCAGTACGAGTTACCATGTCCACCGATATTCAACATACGAATAGGACATTGATATTTTTGCGTCCATTTACGAGACCATATCTCAGTACTTTCTAAAGAACTTAATCTTTTAACTTTTAGACGAATCCCATTTTGAGTCAATAAATCACATAAATTACAAAAAGAAGAATCGTAAAGGAAGCCTCCATTGTAATCTGTAGTAGGTAGAGTAAGTACTGCTAGTCCTATTGGCCATTTTCCACAAGCTTGTCGATTATCATGCATAGTTTGTAAAAACCGTGACTGAGCCCATTGATCAATGCTATTTTGTGGGTTTCCTTTAAAATACCGCTCCAAGCACCTATATTCGTAGGGGGGATCTTCGTTTTTATTCCTTGGATCTATGTAACGAGGTTCTCCAGAAAAATACACTCGCTCGTTGATCCATTTCCATTGACGGTCGAGAACAACACGCAATTCTCTATCTGTTAATCCGTCAAGACCTATTGGGTTTTGACGCCTCAAGATAGATAGATTAGCAACAATGACAAAAGGTGTTAGGCCTCGTTCTGGAGTACGTGTCAGATCTTTCCATGCCACATCTTCTTTCGCTACATTATAGATAAATGAATCTAAACCACCTTGCATAAATTCACGATAGGATAACTGATGATAATCTAGTATATTTGATAAGGAATCCCTTCCTGCATAATCACATAGTCCACTACTCATCAGTCATCTTTTCCGCATTTAATCGTTTTTAAACCACTTTCAATGTGATAGTCTTCTACGTACATAGAGCCAAGCTTTGTTGTTAATTTACTTACTGACAAAGCACTCAACAAATAGTCTCCTTTCACTAAATTACTAGGGTCTTGATAAACAATATACGCAGCAGCTACCAAACCTAATAACTGAGAAGCAGCACAAACAGAATCAATAGATAAATGCTTTTTATTTAAAATTTGCAGATTTTCAATAAAGTGTTTTAAGTCAGACTCCAATTTATCATTGTTTATTTCAGTAGAATTTGTATCTAAATTGATATCACTATTATTACTACTTTCCTCACCACTCTTGCTTTTTAAAACCTTAAGCAAGTACATCGCGTGTTTCAACGTTTGATCACTAGTGAGCTCCGAAAATTTACGCTGTTTCTGTTTAATTAAATAACTTTGCTGAGATTCACTTAGTTCTTTTTCGTTTTGTTCAAGACACAAAGCTTCTTCTAGGAATTTTTTAGCAGCAAATAGATCCGTTGCTTCTAGGTTTTGTATCTTAGCAGAGAAAGAAAAATCATCTGCTAATGTATTTCCTTCTAACACTAAACCAATAGCCGATCCCAAACCACTTAGTAACGGTCCAGTAACACCAAAATCCACACTTGTTCCACAGGTTTGAAGCGAAAGTTTTGTTAAATTAAGAACTGCCACTCCGCATTTAGACAAACGCTTCAAAGCAATAGATGCACATTTACTCCCATTAGAAAAATCTCTTTGCTTTATCGCGTTAGACGCATGGGTACTCATCTTTTTCACTTCTATAGCATTAAATCCTACAGTAAGAGTATCTGTTAAACCGATCGCTTTATTAACAGTTTTATTCATTTGACCGACAGTTTTGGTGCAAATTTTGAACAAACCTATAATTCTTCCACCATACCCCCACGCACGACCATAAGAAATTCCTGTTTCTGGAGGAGAAGATTGTATACTTGCGGATTTTTCATCGATAACAAGGGGGGAACTCATTGATTTAGCCCTTTTTAATTTTTAGAAACAAATAATATAATTAGTTAAATATAGAAAGTATACGAAAATAATCAAGAAAACATAAAGATTAATTTAACATTTGTTAAATGGTGAACTCCCCCACTTCCTTTATGTAACGACTAGATAAAAAAAACCTCATTTCATAAAATTCGTGTAGGAGGATCTTTAACGTTTCTTAAATCACTTCAAAGGAGGTTTTAATGAATTCATTATTGAAGTCATTGTTTGTGAGTGGCGCTGTTGCTAGCTCTATTCTTACAAGCCCTGTAGAAGCCTTATCTGACAGGGGTATTTTTCATCCTTTTCGCGATTCCTTTTTCACAGGTCAATCTTTGGAGCGTATGATTTCTAATCACGGTTTGTCCATGTACGAAAAAGAAGGCAAGCTTGTAATTGAAGCACCTGTTCCTGGTATTGATGAATCTAATATAGAAATCACTCTTGAAAAAGGAATTTTGACGATTAACGGAATAAGAAAAAGAGACGAAAGTAAAGAAACCAAATACTATTATCATTCTTCAAACCAATTTACCTACTCTCTTGCTTTACCTGAAATGGTTGATGAAAGTAACCCAGAAGCCACTTTGAATAATGGCTTGATGCAGATTACTTTTGATATGAAAGAAGAATCTCAACCGAGAAAGATTGAGATTCGATAATGATTCAAACATGAGTGTGGGAGTTATTTTACTCCCATGCTCCACATATTATTTGTAACAATACTAAGGTCTTTCAAAGAGTCTTCTCGTCCTTCCCAAAACTCCTCCATGCCTTTTTGCCTTAAATATACTTCAACTCTTGCTTGGCAAATTTTACGAAGAAGAGTTTTTAAATTATTTTGCATGCTATCGTTGATTTTTTCATTTGATAATAGCTCTGCTAACTCATGCAAACGATCACGCAGCTCTTTTTCTTTTGCTGCATTTAAACGTTCGCTTACCCATTTTTTCTCATCATCTAAACGAGAACTAAGATTCTGTAAATCAGCTTCACCCATCAGCTTTATATCTGGCATAGAAGTACACTTCTCTAGAAAATTTAAAGGTAAGTCTAGTTTTAGCAAATCAGCTCCACAACTTAACCCGTAAGCATATACTTTCTGCAGTATGGGAGATTTTAATTCTTCTACAGCATAAAACTCACCTAAGACTTGAAATACATCGCGATCAGCGTAATCAGTATCCTCTACTGGTGGAAGCCTATCTTGAATCATGGGCAAAACACTTAATTGATTAGATAGGTGCTCTAGAGTTTCTTGAATCTTTTCCTTGTAGGTTCCTACAAGTTCTTTCGAAATTCCCATCCCATGAATTCTTTGATTAGCAGACTGTAGATCCCTTCTTCGTGTGAAGATTTCTTGTCGCAATTCAGTCCATCTTTCACGCGAATGCTCACTTCGAAACTTTACTGAAAGTTCTAATAAGACAAGTTCTTTATCGATAGAAGTACAGTCAAATAGCCGTTTTAACTTCTCTAACAAGACGATTTGTAGTTGAGTTTTATACATATCTGATAAATTCTCAAGAATCAAAAAGAATACTTCTGAATCAAGATTACTTAATAGGCTTTGTATCTCATTACTGCTAAATTTTTGTTCTAGAGCAAGTGTTAGATGAGGATAAACGGAATCTGTTCTCGCTGGCAGGTTTTTAGGTGGAATAAAACTTCCAAGGTTCTCAAGAATTGCCTTCTCTGTTCTGGGATGATAAAAGGCGCAAAGGATAGATAGAGGTGACTTTAGAAAGAGGTCTTTACAGCTATCGTTATTTAATTGATGAAACCCTTCGTTTTCAATCAATTGCCAAAGAATATCCTCCGGAGTTTTTTCTAGGAGACGATAAATTTGTTTAGATTCTAAAGCAAGGTCTAGAACGGATTTACCTTTATGGTCTTTTTCTAATAGTATTTCAGCTGAGCCATAACAGATTAAAGTGAGAACATCGTCAATACGTTTTTTAGACGCTGCAACATGCATTGCTGTCCGTCCATTATGATCTTTGCAAAAAGTACTTGCTCCTCTTTCCAGTGCAAACTTTAGAACATCTGGCTTTTTCTCTTCGCAAGCCATATGTAAGATGCTAGCCATTTTTCCATTCAGATCACTAATTGAGAAATCACTAGATTCTAATAAGTTATCAGCCAAATTAAATTGTGAATGCAATGCAGCTACATGGAAAGCATTTTTTCCTTCGTTTGTTCGGTGCTGAGGTTCATAGATACCTTTTTTTAGAAGATAGAAAAGAAAGTGCTTTTTCCCTGCTGCACAAGCATCATGAAAACCTGTATACCCATTCCATGATCGGTTCATAAGAGGAACATTCCCCTTTTCTAGCATCATTTCAGCATAATCCATTCTTCCTTGCATACAAACATATTGCCATGCAGTACGAGAAGCTAAGTCTTTTGGTGTAAATTGTGTACGAGAATCATGTATAAGAAGCTCAACGATTTTATTTTGCCCTTCTATGATCGCTTGCATGAGAGGAGTTGAATGGCGATCGTTTTGAGCGTTGATATTTACCTTAGGGTTTTCTAAAAGAATCTTTACACAATCCAATACCCCTTTTCTACATGCAAGATGTAAAGGTGTGTTTAAATAGAGATCCTCTTGCATAGGATAAGCACCCATATCTATAAGCCGGACTAATACCTTAGAACAGTTCCCTTCTACAGCACGAAATATAGGGTAGGACCAATCATCATCTTTTTGATTTACAAGGAGTCCCTGATCCAATAGTTCAAGCGCAATATTTTCATTTCCTTCTTCACAAGCTAACGCAAAGCGTTTTTGCAAGTCTTCTTGATTGACGGGTATAGTAAATTCATTATGAGTATCTCTTACTGCAGTGACTTCCATGTCCGTATCTCCCTAGAGATTTATCGAAAAATCTAGCTCTTATACGGTTTTCAGGCTTATTGAGCAAATATTTCGCTTTTTAGAAATCTAATAAGAAATCACCACAGAGGCACTGAGGAAACTGAGAGATTTGTAAATAACACACCCTATAAACTCTCAGTGAACTCTTGTGTCTCGGTGGTAAAATTGCATAGCCTCTAAGAAATCACCACAGAGGCACTGAGGAAACTGAGAGATTTGTAGATAACACACCCTATAAACTCTCAGTGAACTCTTGTGTCTCGGTGGTAAAATTGCATAGCCCCTAAGAAATCACCACAGAGGCACTGAGGAAACTGAGAGATTTGTAGATAACACACCCTATAAGCTCTCAATGAACTCTTGTGTCTCGGTGGTAAAATTGTATAGCCCCTTGTGGAGAACCTTGATACCACCAATCTAAAAGAAGGTTTAGGATTCTCATCAACCATGTCTGTACCTGCTGACGGTCATGCAAGCTATCAGCGAGCCGCGAACTATAAAAATCACCTAACTCACTCCAATATTCAAAAAGCTCACGGTACTCTTCTTTAGCCTGATCTATTCTTTCCTGAGTAATATAAGCATCCATACGCTCCAATCTATCAAGAATCTGAAAACTAATCTCATTTACTTCTTTATGGTAAGTTTTGGGAAGGATATCACCTACTTCTAAAGAAAAAACCTGCATCTGAAAACGAAGATGACGTAATGCTTTACGGGATGTTTTCAGGTCTTCCAACTCTAAGAGATTACCAATCAAAACAATAGATGATCCAATAGATGTAACTAAAGACCCAACATATAAAAGCTGACCAGAAAAAGCAGCTCCCTCCTCACGCTTTTGCCAAGAATTTAAAGAATCTGCCTGCAAGCTATGAGTGGAAATTGAAAATATAAGAATGAGAGATAGAAATATTTTTTTCATTACAACACCTCGAATAATTTTATAAAAAAAAGATATTAAATCAATCTTAAACTATATGAGGTGAATAAAGTTTTATCTGTTTTCTATGGAATAGTGTTCTGCTGAAACAATATTGCATGTTTCAGATTCTTCATCATAAACAAGAACGACCTTTCCTTCTTCTAACATTTGAAGAACACGATCAATTTTTAATGAAGCTACTTGCAAATCAGTGCCATCTCTCGTGACAAACTCTTCTATAACAGCGAATAACGTATTTTTATCTAATGCTGTGTGTGGTATTTGGATTACCATTGTCGCTTCCTTTTTGATTCATCTTTTTGGAAAATAAGTATTAATATCATGTAATAGAAATACAAGCTACAGTTTATTAAAAACAAGGTTTATTAAACCTTATTATTCAACATCTTTAATGCTTTCAAATTATTTTTTTGTTATAATTATTAGGTAAGGTTACTCCCTTATGATGTGAACTAGTATTGATTCTACCTAAAAAAAGGAGTTTATTATGACTGAGGCAGTTGGGTCTGGGGGATCGAATCCTATTAACGTTAGCAACCCAGACAACCCGAATTCCGTTGAGGGGCAAATTCGGACAACATCTGGACTAGAACGAGACAGTATTCAGGAAGCTCAAAGAAACGATACTGATTCAGGAACCATTGTGGGAGCAGCAGCTCCGACATTACCTACACCTGGTTGGTCGATGGCCGCTTATTTCGAAGTTGTATATGGAAACAATGAACCTGATGGATCGGAGCTTGTGAATGAAATTGACCAAGAAGGGGCCAACCTTTTTGTTGCCATGCAAGCACTTCTTATGGCTGCAATTGTGATGATTTTTATTACTTCTTTTTCTGAGAACGTAGAAAGTGAAGCGCAAGCTAGCAGTGAAGATGCAGAAAGCGATGATATAGTGAGTGCTTCAGCAAACTCTAATTCTAGCGCTCAAATCATTGATGAAAATCAATCGATGACCGCAGCAGTTTCGGCTTATGGTACTATAGTATCTGATCCTAATGGTCAACGTGGATAATATAAACGGGCCTTAGCAGCCCGTTTTTTCTACTTTAAAAAAACTATCCTCCTTATAATTTATTATGAAGGAGACATCTTATGCCTATTCGTGTCAAACTTGCTGATTCCACTCAGAAGCATCCTCAAGTACTCTATCTTTACGATACCTTTAAGACGGCCTTGAGAAAGGCAGGCTTAGCATCAGAAGAGCAACAAATTATATGGACAGCTCTTGATTTCGCTACAGAAAGGCATCATGGGTTTCCTAGAAAAGACCAAGCTCAAACCCCTTACATCATTCACCCTCTCAGTGTAGCTTCTATTCTTCTCATTGAGGCGTATATTAGCGATGCTAGTATTCTTGCAGCAGCTATTTTACATGATACTGTAGAAGACACATCCGCAAATTTCACTGAAATTACAGAAATCTTTGGAAGCGAGATTTCAAGTTTAGTCAATGAAGTCACCGATGAAATGGATGAGAACTGCGAAAAAAAAATACACGACAAACAAACGCGTAAGATACGAGAAGTAGAGCACGCGTGTATTTTATCTCCTAGTGCTCAATGCATTAAACTTGCTGATAAGCTTTCTAATTTACACGATCTTTTATTGCATCCACCTAGAAACTGGTCTCTTGAGCGCAGTTTATCTTACGTTCAATTTTGCGAAGACATCCTTACTCATACACAAGCATCGAATCGCAGGAATTGCACCACTGAATTGAGTTTAGGGATAAAAGCTCTAGAGCGGCTTTTACAAAACAAAATCGATAAAACGCGCAAGCATTTAACAGAGAAGAGTTGATTTGTATTTATGGACACATGTGAGATTACTGTATACGGCTTTCATATCGATGTATTTGGACACGTTAATAACGCCCGCTATTTAGAGTTTTTAGAAGAAGCTAGGTGGAAGAGATTTTCTGAAGCCGCTCGTTATTTACAAAAACAAGGCCTTGCTTTTGTTGTTGCTAACGTCAACATCAACTATCGAAGCCCTGCTATAATGGGACAAACTCTTTTAGTTAAAACTGAATTGGTCGATTTCGGAAAAAGCAGTTTAAACATCGCACAAGAAATACACGATAAAAATACTGAAGCTCTTGTTGCTGATGCGACAGTAAAAGCTGTAGTTATAGATAGAAAAACATCTCGTCCAAAGCTAATTTCAGATACAATAAAACAAGATCTTTTGTCTTTTTTATAAAAACAAAGCAAATAATTGACTTGACTATTGCTTATATTTCAAAGTAACCTTTCAATATGTTAGGAGAATTATTTGCACTTTTATCAGCCTTAAGTAATTCAACAATAGGCGTATTAACTTATTTAAGCCAAAACTCATTAGCCTCTCATCATCTCGCTTTTTATAAATGTTTTTTTGCTTTCATTGCTGCTTTTCTTTATCTGTTTTTCAAAGGAAGGGTTCATGAAATCACAGACCTTAAACCTTTCTTTCCTAAGATTGCTCAATTATCGTTTTTAGGAGTATTTTTACTTAGCTTCACACAGATTTGGGCATTTCAATTGATTAGTATTCCCAATGTTTCCTTTCTCTTTTACGCGGGGACGAGCTTTGCTGTATTGGGTGGGATTATTTTTTTGGGAGAGAGTACACGTTATTTAAAAATTTTGGGCTCTTTATTCACGTTAAGTGGTGGTGGTCTTATTTACTCAGCAGAGATTAGCCATTTAACAGTTGGTTCTTTAGGATCTGCTCTTGCGTTACTTTCTGGTCTGAGTTGCGCATGTTTTCTCCTTTTACAAAAACATTATCAAATTCCTATTAACCTCTCTTTTTTATGTGTTTTTTTGGGTTTTGGGAGTCTTTATTTAAGTGTTCCTTTTTTTATGTGGGGTGTAGCTTTCCCTACCTTACTTGATTTGCCTATCTTACTAGTTCTTTCCTTGTTTCCAACACTTTATGGATTTTTTTGTACGATAAAAGCTCTTTCATTAACAGATGCAGGAAAAGTTCAAATTTTTGAAATGGCAGATCCTATCTTTGCGAGCTTTTTTGCTTATATGATTTTTAACGAGCAAATGACAGCACAAGAATATTTGGGTGCAACGACGGTGTGCCTCGGTCTTTTTATTAGCGCATGGGATAGTCAGCGACATTCTCTTTGTACAGCAGAAGCTCGCTGAATTGTAGTGTGCAAAAAACACCACAGAGACACCGAGAACTCTGAGAAAGTTGAAAAAATACAAGCTCTCTGCGTACTCTGTGACTCTTTGGTGAATTCATAGATAATTATTTACATTTATACTTCATCAACAGTTCCATCATACTATCCCAGTTCTTTTGTTCTGCGTACCCATGAATCTCACTGAACTGAATTCCAATATTTTTACTGAATTGTTCTAGATCTTTTTGGCTAAGATTGCCTTTTTTATCCTGTGCTTTTAAGTTGTCTTTTAGTCCGGACCAAAAAGGCTTCCAAATTATAATTCTTTTTTTTAAGTCACTTAAATCAATACAATTTTGCTTGTTTTGAAACACAGCTTCCATAAAACGTAAAGGGTGTACCTCATCTAAACGAATCCTTGCTTGATCAAGATCTCCCTGTAGTTTGATAAGTGTACTCATTTTTTTATGGGCTAAAGTATGGACCACATAAGTTACGTCTTCTCTAGAAGATTCTGTCAAAGGATGCTGGTAGCTTACTATTGCACTTGTCATTTTTTTCACCTCGTATTTCGAAAAAGCTCTTGTAAAAAGGTATGAGTCTTATTTACTTTGGTCTTGAATTTCATTACACTCGTCATATGAATCGTTTTTTGCAAGCTATTTATTTAACACTCTGTGTTTTAAGTTTATCTATCGAAGGGGGTTCTACCCTCGAAAAAGAGCCTCTTATGTCGGAACAGTATCGTAAATTAACAGAAGAAGAAGAGTACATCATTATTCACAAAGGAACAGAAAGACCTTTTTCTGGAGAATATACGGAGCATTTTGAAGAAGGTTTTTATGTATGCAAACGATGTGACACACCTCTTTATCGATCCGAGCATAAATTCCCCTCTCATTGCGGTTGGCCTAGTTTTGATGATGAAATAAAGGGAGCTGTGCATAGACAAACAGACTCTGATGGAAGACGTGTAGAGATTGTATGTGCCAAGTGTAGAGGTCATTTAGGGCATGTTTTTGAAGGAGAATACTTCACTCAAAAAAACATAAGACACTGTGTAAATTCTTTATCTATGCGCTTTATTTCGAAGTGATTAACGCAACGAGCTCAAACCCGTTGCGCTGTTTATCATATCGAATGAATTAAATATCATAGCGATCGGGATCGCCCCCGCGAGGCACATTTTTTATCAATGCCGCTACAAGGTCGTTCCATTTTCTTTTTTTAACTGGTGTTGAGATGATTGAGCTTTTGATTCCTAAAGTAATCGCCAAGTCTTCTATATGTGCATCCGTTATATTACCTTTAGAAGCTTCATCAGCTAGACTTCCTTCTAGTCCTTTCATAAAGTCTTTCCAGACCCATTTCTTCTTTTTGATATTGCGAATACCAACTTTCATTTCTTCATCAATAAAAACGGATTCTAAGAAACGTAATGGATGTACATGATCAATGCGATCACCTGCTGCTTCTAACTTTTTCTTGTATGCTAGCAGGGCTACCGTATTAGTGTTTGCAAGAGTTGTTACAATAGACTTAATATCTTTAAATTCATCTTCTGTAACTCCATCTTCGTAAACACGTATTACCTGTAAGTGATCTGGAGGATCTCCTGCAGAAGGTGAATAGAAGTCGATATAAAATGTGTGAGTATCTAAAGCGGGATCTATTTCCATATCCCCCAAAATAACTCCTGACGCGATCAAAATCTGTAGCTCTGGTGCTACTCCTGTGACTAATTCAATCTGCTTTTTTATTTCCTGAACATCTTCTTCTTTATCAACATCCAGAAAAAAGTTTACTCCTTCTCTTGTACGCACATATAATTCTTCAGCAGCTAGCGAAGAAAAACACAGTGCTACACCTGTAAGAGACCAGAAAACTTTTTGGCCTAGTTTAAGAATCATTCACTTATCTCCCGTCATTTTTGATTCAAGTTATTCTGACACATATAGAGCATTAACAATTATCAATACAAGAATACGTTTTGACAAATAGCAGTCTACTTTCTAAACTTGCCCCGTAAGCTAAGACTTTCAAAACATAAAAAAAACCTTAAGTCTATCAAAGCATCACTTTTTTATATTAAATAATGACGATGAATATAATGAACTTACGTACTTTTTGTCTGAGTGTTTGTACAGCACTTTGTTCTTTTTCTACAATACAAGCCGAAAGCTCTTCCATTAACACTCAACATGAAGTGTATATTGGTCCAGAGTCTTATATTATTCGAAGGATGCGTGAGGGAGGCACTCAACAAATGGGCTACCTCAACGGTGTTCGCATCGGATATGATCGTATTAAAGGGAACACTCTTTACTATGGGATTGATGCATATGCAGCCTTTGGTTGCCTAGAAGGCGCTACAAGTGGTGGGTCTACTATCTATAGTCGGAAAGCTGACTACGAAATCGAGGGGCGAATTGGTTTCACCGTGCAAAGAACCAATTGGCCAGGCCAACCATCAATCACTCCTTTTCTCGGTGTTGGTTATTTTGAAGGAACAAACGAGTACCTAGACCCTTCCCCTCTTACAGTACGCTTTCGCAATACCTATCCTTACACAAGGGTGGGTTTTCTTATTCGCTTCTACTGTGCACAAGGAACTCGCATTGGTTTCGATTTTGAGGCTAAGTATATGTATGAGGGGCATCAAGAAGTAACTGATGACCCCTTTAACCCTGATATGCGTATGCTTGTTATGAATAAGCTTCAATATACAGCAAATATGCCCATTACGTGGAAAATTTCTAATAGTCCTTTCAGCCTATCAGCAGTGCCCTTCTACCGCTTTCGTCACTTAGGCGGAAGAGAGGCTTTCCCTGTGGATTTCAAAGACACACGTTTTCACCTTTATGGTGTACGCTTAGTACTTGTATATCAAAGATAAGCCTTAAATCTCATCAGCACTTTGTACAAGCTGCTGCATTTCTTGCAGTAGCTTTTGTAAAGACTGACGGTGCTCTTGAGTTAATTGGGTACGGCGATTACTTAAACGCGCAGAAAGACGACCCATCTCCTCGATAACCGCTACATTTGACTCTTTACGTTTTCTACGATCTCGATCAGGAAGAGGTAAAAGCTCTTGTATCAAAAGAATCGCATCTTTTTGTCGCTCACCGTTGTAGTGCTGCACAATACTCTGCTTTACACCGAAATCTCCCTCACGACTTGCAAGAGTATAGACAGCCTGAACAGGCATACTCTTTAAACGTTCACGCAAAGACTCTGTAGGAAGAGAATTATAGAATTCGTAATAAGCTAACATGTTGTAAGCGGTGCGTCGATTACCAAAAGTTTTTTCTAACCAATCTGTAAACGCTCGTCTTCCATCACCATATTTTTTTAAAATAACACGGGCGTTTTGTATTCGCTCGCCTTGCAATAGAATCGACTGCTTGCCTATAGCACGAATTTCAGCTGTAATTCTTTTTAAATCTTCAAAATCACAAGCTACCTGCTCTTCTTCAAAATCACTCGGATTATAATTATCAAACAGAAGAAGCTGTAACTCTTGCGCGCCTTTAAGATCCAACTCTACTCCAGTAATCATAGGAGCAGACCCCCGCAACGAATCTGAACAAGCCACGTCTTTCGATTCCTCGTAAAAATATGAATCACCATCAACACGAAACAAAAATTGCTCTGCCAATTGCCCCTTATGCATCTAGGAAGCTCCACCTAAGTTTTGAGAAGTGCAGTAACAGCACTTAATAAAAAGCGAGTCACTACTTTAGCGTAGTCTACCAAGCTAACGTCTTGCGCTTACAGGTTTAGACTATAGTGTGCAGCACTCGATAATCTCAAGAATAAATTTTCGAAATTGATCTTGTTTTTGTATTTTATTTACAAACAAGGATCTACGACAAGATAGAATACCTTATAAAGCTAATTCACAGCACGAATATTTTTATTATTATCTCTTATTCTGCTAGCTTGTTTGTATTGAGTTCTTTCTTGAGAATAAGACAGAAACAGAGTTAGACTTGTTTGTTTTCCTGCTACAGAACAGTGTGTTTTGTAGCTTTTCATAGGTAGGAATTATATATGACAACACCGCAGACTGCACCACCCCCTGTCCGCCTAGTCCCTGCGTTGATTACGCTTGTGCTGGGTTTGGCTTTGTATTTTACGCCTGCCCCTGAAGGATTGGCACCCGAGGCCTGGCATTTATTTGCTATTTTTGTAGCCACCATTCTTGGTATTGTGATCAAGCCACTTCCTATGGGTGCTGTGGCTATCGTTGCTTTTACTATTTCTTTAGTTACAAACACAGTTCCTTATAAAGCAGCATTTGCAGGATTTAGTTCTGATGTTGTTTGGTTAGTTGTATGTGCTTTTTTTATTGCCATAGGTTTTATAAAAACAGGTCTTGGCGATCGTATTGCATATTTATTTGTAGCAGCTTTAGGAAAAAAAACTTTAGGTTTGGGTTATGGTTTGATCATGACAGACCTAGCACTTGCTCCAGCTATTCCTAGTGTAACAGCACGGTCTGGAGGAATTATTTACCCTGTTGCAGAAGCTTTAGCTAAAACATTTAAAAGTGAACCCCATAGCGAATCTTCTCGCCGATTAGGGGCTTATCTGATGGTAACTATTTTTCAAGGAACTGTAATTACTAGCGCTATGTTCCTAACTGCGATGGCTGCTAACCCTGTGATTGCTGGGTTTGCGGGGAAGCAAGGGATTACCCTTTCTTGGAGTCTTTGGGCTAAAGCAGCTGTTGTTCCTGGTTTTGTAAGTTTAGCAATTATTCCTTACCTCCTTTATCGCATTTTCCCCCCTGAGTTAAAGACAACTCCTGATGCGCGTTCTTTTGCTATGGATCAATTGAAAAAACTAGGAAAAATGAGTTCTCATGAATGGATCATGGGTGTGACATTTGCTACTCTACTTATTTTATGGATTCGTGGTGATGAGTGGCATATGCCTGCAGCGCTTACTGGCTTTATTGGTTTAAGTATTTTGTTGTGTACTGGGGTACTTAACTGGAAGGATCTTTTAGCAAAAGAAAGTGTATGGGAAACCTTTGTATGGTTTTCTGTATTGATGATGTTGGCTGGTCAACTCAATACTTTAGGTTTTTCTCCTTGGTTAGCTGATAGCCTTGTGTATTACATAGGTGATTACTCTCCTTGGATGGCATTCAGTGTTTTATGCCTTGTATACTTTTATACTCATTATTTTTTTGCAAGCTCTACGGCTCATGTGGGATCTATGTATGGACCTTTTTTAGCTATAGCTATTGCTATTGGAATTCCTCCAGTATTAGCAGCTTTGATTCTCGCTTTTTTCAGTAGCTTATTTGGTGGCTTGACTCATTACAGCTTATCACCAGCACCACTTTTGTTTGGAGCTGGCTATGTATCTGTTAAAAAATGGTGGGAGCTAGGTTTTATTTGTAGTGTTGTGAACATCATTATTTGGTGTTCGGTAGGTTCGCTTTGGTGGAAATTTCTCGGATTATATTAAATTTTCATTAAGCCGCTGAATTAAAAAGCAGTGAAGCAACGGTGCAACGAAATAATTTTTCGTTGCACCGTTTTTTTTTATAGAAATCCTTTAAAATGGGGAATAAACTAATTCAAAAATAAGCGTTATTAACCATGACAAACAACGTAACTAATGATGAATTAATCAATAAAATTGGCTCTGTAGAAAACTTTGCTGAACTACTGAAAAATGCTCAAACATCTGTATCTTGGAAAGGTAGGAAAGTTAGCATCAAAGTAGAGAATAAAGACTACCACTTAAGTATGAATGATTTAGTAAAAACTCTCTGTGTATTAAGACAAAAATCAAAGCTTAATCCAGAGCAGATAAGATTAGACATGGTGAAGTCAATTGCTAGGCTACAGAACCTAGACGATAAGATGAATGAGGATTTGGAAAAAACGAACCCGTTCACCAAATCACTTGTCTCTATTCGTCGTCTAGCTAATATACGCTACAAACGTCAAAAAGAAATCACTTCTATTATGAAAGATTTTAACATTCTTCCTATTGTTGCTCCTCCTACTACTATAGATCAGCAACTAGAGAGCTTGGGCCGATCAATAGATGAAATGATTCAATCAGTAGAAGCTATTTCTGAAAGTCCCTCTATTAATCAAGAAAATCCACATAAGGAAAAATACTATGATTTAGCACTTTTTTCTGATAAAGAAGATAGTGAATTAGATGTAAGCCAGTATGTATACCGATATATTGTCAAATTCTACATAGAGCATAATGATGATATAGAAAAAATCACCGAAAGTATTACTTCAAAATACATAGCCTTTAAAAGCATAGACAGCAAAGAAGATAAATTCGGTATAGAAATCCTTGTAAAAATGTACGTAAGAGATTTTCTTGCTAGTGATACACTGGGTCCATCTATTAAAGCTTCTGCAAAGCCAAAAGGATCCGGATAGTAAACCTGCAACAATGATATTTTTTCATGCCTCTTTTACTTAGTGTAATCGCTTTCGCAGCTATTCTTATTATATCCCAGGCAATTTATAACGGGATTGGCCCCATGCCTAGCAGTAAAAAGGTGAGTAAAGCCCTTTTGAACAGCTTAGGAGACCTTGATCAAAATCTTCATATTGTAGAGCTAGGAGCAGGTTGGGGATCTTTACTTATCCCAATCGCACAAAAATATCCCTCATCTACCATCACTGCTTTTGAAAACTCTTTAATTCCCTATCTTTTTTGCCGTTTACGACTACAGTTTTCTCCTTGTAAAAACGTGCGTTTATATCGAAAAAGTTTTTACTCTGTTTCTTTGCAAGATTATGACATTTTTATTTGTTATTTATATCCTGGAGCGATGCTTCGGCTTTCAGAAAAATTAAAAAAGGAAATGAAGCCCAGCGCTATTTTGCTAAGCTCCACTTTCCATTTACCTGGGTATAAAAGTTCTCATGAATATGATCTTGATGACTTATACCGTACCCGTATTTTTCAGTATAAAAGCTGTAACTTTTTACCGTCCCACGGCAAGGAATCTTGATCTACTAAAGTCATTAGTTCCTTTATGGGCATAGCTTTTTGTTTCAGGCGATCTTTTGCTTCTTCTAGGATTCCTGTGACTTCTGGAGAAAATTCTTCTGGATGTCTTTTTGCCCAACGGATGATCCGTTCACATGTCCAATCCCGACCAGACAAGCCCATTTCTTCTCCCGGTCTATCCACAATTGCCATAAGAGCATAGTAAAAAACCATTACTGCCGGATACATAGATTCCACAAGTCCAATAATTGTTGGATTTTTCTCTGTATTTAAATATTCCTGTGCCTGTTTCAAGCGCACACTGATTTTACATGGTGTGACTGTATGAAGATAATGCTGAGGTTTTTTCTGTGATTTTAAATAGTTTTTTTCTGTTTCTATTTTTTTTATCAGTAGTTTGCGCAAAGACTGTTCATCGTGTTGATTCCAAGAACTTAGAAAAAACGTTTCTTTTCCTCCTAAGTAACGTTTCCATAACTCATTCCACTTCTTCAGGCTTACCTTTTTCTCAAGAATCTTTAAGTCTTTTTCACAAAGTTTAATTTGTTTATTTTTTATCCTCATTTCTAATTTAGAAGGAGGTAAAAGTTGGTGCAATTCCCCACTAATTTTTTTTGGAGAATACAAAAAGATTTTCTCCATTAATTGCTGGTCCAAAGGCTCGTTACTATGTGGTAAATCAAGAAGAGCATTTCGAAAGAGGGGCAATGTTTCTACTTCTAATTTGCTTTCTCTCCATACAGGCAAAGATAAAGCATCACTTGGCGCTCCAAACCGAGTAAACCCTTTAATTTGAATTGTGTTATTTTCTTTTACAAAATCTTCAGGGCCTGCATCGAAATCACCGATTAAAGCCATAAAAAAAAGAAGAGTTTGGTAAGACTTCAAATCAACTTCTTTCAAAGCCTCTAAATCTAATTTTTCTTTATGAGCAGCACAGCTTCCTTCTGCACAACTCATGGTTTGCACGGCTTGTTTCAATACAAGTGCAGACTCGCATTCAAAAATTTTAGCAAGCTTAGAAGCTAAAAGTTCTCTTGCTGATTCAAAACCTTTTTTCACCACTGCTTGCACACAATGAGATTCCGCACTATATCTACGGGAATGTCGACATAGGTCTTCTAAATAAAGGTGCAAATCATGGGCTCTGGGAGCTTCTTTGATTTTTTGAGCTAGCTCACTAACAGCAACCTTTCCACAAGCACTTTGTGTGTTTTTTATACTGATTTGTAATGCTGAAGAACAATTGTTGATTTCATTTTTATCTAAACCTAAGAAAGGTAGATACAACTCTATGGAATTTTTGAGAGTATTTAAATCTTTCCCTGTAATCCACGGATTGTAGCTTTTGCATAGATTGTCCATATGAGGACAAAGTTTTTCTTGGACAGCATCGAGTTGAGCTTGCCTCCATGGTTTTTTTGTTGTGTCTCCAAGGAAATTTCTCACAGCTTGGATCAAATCGCTAACTACTGAATCTAATGAGAAATATTCGTTTAGTAATTGATGATCGATTACGTCTGATAAAACAGAAGCCCCTAGTAGATATTGCATATGGAAATCAGTAATTTTATATAGCGATTTTTGTAGGCTGTCGGATTCGGGTGACGAATCGAGGCTAAGGTTTGCTTGAAACTGCATAACAAGGTTGGCAACGTATTTAAACTGTTCTGTTGTGGTGAACTGCCCGCCTTCATCAGCCAGGGTTTTTAAACTTGTTCCTTCTTCCGGTTTTTTGAAGTCTGTTAAAACGGCTGCAAGTGCTATTTCTATAGCATCTAAAATAGGACGAAGCCGCACAACAGCTTGGTGTTTGGATCGGATACTTTCCCAAAGCTTGTAGATTGATTGAGCGGATATTCTAGGTGTAATGCGAAGGTGTTCCACTTCGCTCATGCTCATAAGTAGTTCTGTTTCGTATTGTTCAGAGTTTGTTAGATCCCATAAATCTACGACTTTTTTTGTTTCTGCCCATTGTGAAGAGCTTGCTTTTACAGCTGATTGGAGTTGTGCTTTTTCTGCTGTGTCGAATGCGATTTGTTTCCAATGTGAAGAGAGATCTGTGTTGCTTATCAATTCATTTTGCATGGTCTATCATCCAATTTATTCAGTGTGTGTGCGATAAGTCCCAACACCCTAATTTGAAAGAAAATGGATTGCAAGAATTATTTCAGATAAATCATGTTTGCCAGAAGTTTTACCACTGAGGCGCTGAGAGCACTGAGAAACGCATCTCTGTGGTGATTTTACTAAGGTTTTGATCGAAATAGGCGTCTCCACCATGGTTTGAGAGGAACTGCCCGAAAACCACATCCTTTAAGAATTCCAGGTCGCGAGAAATATTCTATACGAGGCCATTCGCGACAGACTAAAGGCCGCAAGTGATAATGCTGACAACGACCATCTTTTTGTAAGTATCGGCAACTTAGAACTCGAATATTTTTACCATCGACAATTTGACTGATATTACGAAAGTAAAAGCCATAAAGCTCCGTATACCACCAAACACGAATTCTAGCGAAAATCGTCATTTCTTTTTTTTCTTCCGGAGCTTCAATTAGCAAGTAATAACAACAGTTTCCTCTCTGCTTGCACTCCCCCTCTAGACGATAAGGAGGTGAAATAAAGAA
>PAQS01000012.1 GCA_002709385.1 Waddliaceae bacterium | reverse complement strand
TAGCAAATTAAAGATAAGAGAGTGCTAACAACGCCTATGGAATAACTATTATTAATTACACAGAAACCTAAAGCAATGATCGTGTATAAAATCCAGTTAGATATATTGTGGCGAATTTCTATCTGTAAAGAATTATAGTGACTTATATGCTCGTAAAGCATTTTTAATAATTTAGCAGCTTTATCACCGCTGAGTCCTTCTCTTGTATTTTCACTCATATTAATCATCCATTAAGAATCCATTCTTTTCTTAATCGACGTATTATCTCCAATAGAAAATATATGAAAACGTAGTGATTAATGAATTCTACCTAGTCGTTTATATCATCGGAATTATTGTTGATTTGCTTAATTAACTTTATTTTATTTTTAACTGTATGTATTATTTCCTCTTTATAAAATCTTAATCTTTTAAAAATGAGATAATTGATGGAAATAATAGTGGTTGATTCTATTGATGGACCTTTTATGAATGAATACTTTGCATTAAGAGAGTCAGCCACTAGAGAAATCCTTCGTTTACCTGATTTTGAGTATCCGATTGAAGAGTATGATAAGAACGCAGAATTTGTTTTAATTATTGAAGATGGATCTTGTGTTGCTGGGACACGTCTATTGTTCAGCCACCCTGGTAGACGGCCAGAATTGCCTGTTGATGAGGTTGGTTCTCAACCTGTAATGAAGGCGCTTTCTTTTTTGAATGAAGAGAGTCATTTTTTTGAGTATGGGGGGCTATTTGTTGTGCCTAGAATTAGGAATAGACAACCTTACCTCAATGCAATGGTGGAAAAAAGCATAGAGTTAGGAAAGCAACGTGCTTGTGACTTCTTGGTTTCTGCGACCACAACTTTTCTTGCTCGTATGTCAAAACCTATGTTTACTTCGATGGGATACGAGCTACAAATATATGACGACCTTCAATGTGTTTGTAAGCGTTATGGAAGATACCCACTTTTAACAGTTTCTGTTGATTTAAGAGATAACATGGTAAATCGACAAAGCGCGTAAATCGATAAACTATTTTTCTTTGTTATCCGATAACTAATTAATACACCCTTAAGTGTTAGTAGTTATGAAGAAAAATATAGATTATGATGCTCTTGAAATATCTAAGGTTATTGACATACAGCATGTTATGTATGACATAATCACTTTGCATGCTTATTCTCAAATGATGTTTAGAGATATGACTATGAAGTGGTTTACAACGATCGCTTTGGCTGCAGCTGTATTTTTTTCTACAGATTTTTTTCTTTGGGATGTAAACCCTAGAATTGTAGTTTTGCTTATATCTTGGGGTGGGTTTTTAGGCTTACTATCAGCATGTATGTCAGATATCTTTCATTTTCAAGTTATGCGTCGCGCAGCACAGAGTGAAGTATGGATTTTGGAAAGTAGGTATGATATTCCTAAAATTCAGCAACATCTTCTTTCTGGTGATTCTTCAGATTATGATCCACCGCCAGCTTTCCAATTTTATTTATTTTGTTTGGGAACAATCTTACTCTTATCTATGGCATGTAGTACTGATTTAATTTATGAATATTTTTCTTATTCATGGGCTGTTTTTAATGTAGTGATACATATTGTGTTTATGCTCTACCTTTGGATAAAAGCACGAAGTAAAATTCAACTTAATTACTGCATAGGTGAGTCATTACCTAAATCAGCATTTGATTTTACTTCAGATATAGATGATTCTTCTTGGAAGAGTCTTTTAGCTTCTTTTAAGGTATCAGCGATTCATTTTTCTAATTCTCTTCAAGGTTCTTTGCGTTTGAGGAAGTTAGCAGCTGCAATAACGGTTACAGCTTTATCTTCTATGGGAATTATTTTTTCTGGTCCTGAAGATTTGTTGGGAATAGGGCGACTCTGTCTTTTTGCAATGATAGGTTTAGCAGGTTTACTTATGGTAATTCTGATTTGGATGTTAGATGCACAAGGGCCACAAAGTTATATAAAAGCAGTTATTCAAGAAGGGATTAAAAGAGAAAATCAATACGATTGGGTTCCTCGAGTTTATAGTAGTATGATTCGAGTGATTCAAGACCCTGGTGCTTCTCCTGCTATTGTAGAGTATTTTTCTTGTATACAAGTTCTGATGAGCTTGTCTTTTTTTGCTTTAGGAGTTTCTTTTTTGGATAATTATGGGCTGATTCAATATAGCCCTTTTATACTTTCTATTCTCTTAAGCCCGTTTGTATATGTTTTTCTATCACGTATTACAACTTCAGCTACGGTGCTTTCGATCGATTTGGGAGACGATAAGAAATAGAATCTTTGTACCTCAGGGATTC
The DNA here is from genome assembly GCA_002709385.1 of Waddliaceae bacterium. Lineage (GTDB taxonomy): Bacteria > Chlamydiota > Chlamydiia > Chlamydiales. Next base: position 36,306 of record PAQS01000012.1, on the reverse strand, counting down.
TTATAACAAGCAATTCCGTTTCAGCTTCAATGGCTGCGTAATTTCGCAGCAGATGTGATTGCTCCTGAATTCTAATGTATATAAAAAATATATTCCGAGATGCTTTATGTTTGAGATTAAGATGAGGGGTTTCATTTTGTTTTGTTACATCGTATGATTGCGAGGATCTTGTACGCAGTAATTAGGAAGCAAAATGAATGATCGACTATTGAAAGCATTGAAAGGACAAAATGAAGGACGTCCTCCTGTTTGGCTTATGCGACAAGCTGGACGCTACATGCCAGAGTACCGAGCTATTCGTGCAAAATACGATTTTTTAGAAATGTGCCATCAAGCAGAAATCGCTGCAGAAGTCACTCTACTTCCTATACGCTTTCTAGATCCAGATGCTGCGATTTTATTTTCTGATATCCTTACAGTAGTAGAAGCATTAGGGTTAGGACTACATTTTAAGGAAAAAGTAGGCCCTGTTATTGAACGCCCTGTTCGCAATGCAGCAGATGTCGCTCGTTTAGTGGTTCCTAAAGCTAATGAATCACTTTCTTATGTTTCAGATGCCATTAAGATTTTGCGTAAAGAATTAAAAGTACCTCTCATTGGTTTTTGTGGTGCACCTTACACCGTAGCGAGCTATATGGTAGAAGGAGGTTCTAGCCGTAATTTCCTTAAAACAAAACGATGGATTTTTCAGGATCCGGAAAGTTTTCATCTACTGATGGAAACGGTCACAAAATTGACAATTGACTATTTGAAGATGCAAATTGAAGCTGGAGCACAAGTATTACAAATTTTTGATAGCTGGGCTGATAGTCTGGCTCATGAGCAGTTTTTAGAGTTCAGTTTAAAGTATATAAAAAAGATCGTTGATTCAGTGAAAGGATATGGAATTCCATTGATTGTTTTTTGCCGTGGAACATCTATGTTTGCACAGGATTTGATGAGTTTGGAAGCTGACTGTATTAGTATTGATTGGCATGCAAACTTAGCCCAACTAAGAAAGGAATTAGGCTCGGTTTGTTTACAGGGAAATATGGATCCAACAATTCTTTATGCATCTGAGTCTGTGATCGAGCGTGAAGCAACAAAAGTTCTGGATTCTATGGCAGATGATCCAGCATTTATTTTCAATTTAGGGCATGGCATTGTTCCTGATTTAGAACCAGAAAAGGTAAAGCACCTAGTTCAAGTTGTGAAAGCATATAGTCCACACACAGCAGCTCTTTAAGGAGAAGATGAGGCATGTTAGAAGTAGGTACTAAGTCCAAAAAGCGTCAAGTTGTAAGTACAGTAGATTTAGACTTACTTCTACGCATGAATGAACCCATACCTCGCTATACGAGTTATCCTACAGCACCGGAGTGGGGGGAGCTTTCTGTAGATCGTTACGAGCAAAAACTCAGCGAATTATCTGTAGAAAATGATGCCTTATCTGTCTATATTCACATTCCTTTTTGCAGCAGTATGTGCTTATACTGTGGCTGTTCTGTTGTTTTAAATCGACGTGCAGATAAAGAAGAGCGTTATGTACGTTATCTTCTACAAGAGCTAGAGCTTTTTGCGAGTAGAGTAAAGGGACGTTTTCGTATTACTCAGTTGCACTTTGGTGGGGGCACACCCAGTAAGCTAACAGAAGAGCAGCTAACTCGTATTATGGCAAAGTTGAGAAGCCTTTTTGATTTAGATACAGAAGGTGAGTTCTCAATTGAAATTGACCCTAGAACCGTTTATGCAGATCAAGGAGCGAAGCTTCGTCATTTACGTTACTTAGGGTTAAATCGTGTGAGTTTTGGTGTTCAGGATACAGACGCTCAGGTTCAAGAAGCTGTAAAACGTCGGCAAAGCTATGAAATGACAAAAGCAACATTTCAATGGGCAAAAGAGCTAGAATTTTCTGGTATCAATATAGATCTGATTTATGGACTTCCTTATCAAACAAAACGTTCTTTTAAAAAAACCGTAGAGGAAATTGCAGATCTAGAACCTGATCGTATTGCACTTTACTCTTATGCGAAAGTTCCTTGGTTAAAGCCCCATCAAAAAGCCATTAAGGACTCTACCTTACCTGAAACCGATGAAAAATTTCAGATTTATCAAAATGCCCGAAAAGAATTGGTAGATAAAGGGTATTTAGCTTTGGGAATGGATCATTTTGCTCGGGAAAATGATGAAATAGCTCAAGCATACTTAGAAAATAAGCTACAAAGAAACTTTCAAGGCTACTCTCTACGTTTGGCAGAGAATATGATAGGGTTTGGTGTTACATCAATTGGGTATGTAAAAGACTGCTATGTACAAAATGTAAAAGAATTAGATGATTATTACGCTTCCATCGATAGGAAAAAACTTCCAGCGTCTCGTGGGCTTGTACTTTCTCAAGATGATATCATACGTAAGTGGGTCATCCATCGCTTAATGTGTAACTTTTCACTCTTTAAGAAAGATTTTTCCGATCGATTTCAAATAGATTTCGATGAGTATTTTGAAAAAGAGCTTTCAAACTTAGCTTGTTTTGAAAAAGAAAAATTTCTTCAACATGATGCTGATCATATACAGATTACTCCTCTAGGAGAGCTTTTTATTCGTAATATTGTCTGTATATTTGATGCTTATTATGGAAAGGCAAAGGAGAAAAGATTTTCTAAAGGAGTCTAGTGTGGCACAAAAAGTATTAGTATTAGGAGCCGGAATTTCTGGACTAACTTTTGCTTACTATTTGAAAAAGCGTTTTGCTTCAAATGTGTCAGTACGAATTCTAGAAGCAAGTGAGCGAGTGGGAGGATTGATTCGAACAAATCGAAATTTTTCTTCTTGTCTAGAAGAGGGGCCTAGAGGATGTAGGCCTAAAGGAAAAGGTTTAGCTACCCTTCGTCTTATTGAAGATTTGGGAATTACAGATCAGATGATTGTAGCAGATGAGTCTGCAAAAAAACGCTTTCTTTTTTATGAGAACTCTTTGGAGGCTCTTCCACAATCTTTAAAAGAAGCTATTTCTAGTCCATTAATGAAGGGAGTAGCTAAAGAGCTTATCTGCGAGCCATTGAGACGGAGAGGAAAAGATAGCGATGAAACCATAGCTTCCTTTTTCAAGCGACGTTTTGGTCCTACAATCACAAAGCGCTTTATTGCAGCAGTCTCTAGGGGGATTTATGCAGGAGATATAGAGCAACTATCCATGCGTAGTTGTTTCCCTCAAATTCTAAATCTTGAGAAAAGTTATGGCTCTTTGATTTGGGGAATGTTCCGTTCACCTAAAGAAAAAACCACAGATTTATCTTCATTCATTAAAAAACATAAAAATGCAGCATTGATTTCTTTTAAAGAAGGGATGGAAACTTTACCGCAAGAATTACTCAAACAGACTGATCTAGATTTATCACTGAAAGCAAAAGTTGAAGCAATTGAATTTCATGGCTCTACTGTAATTGCCAAAACAAAAGATTCTACATGGGAAGCGGATCATTTAGTCTCTACTATACCTACTTATCAGCTAGAAAGTATTCTACCTAAAAAGGTTTCATCATTTTTTGTAAAAATAAAAGCAATGCCATGGACCACTGTTATAGGAATTTCTTTGGTCTACAAAAAAGCAGTACTACCTCAGAAAGGCTTCGGTTATTTAGTACCAGAGGGAGAGAACTCTGCATTGATGGGAGTGGTTTGGGATTCGTCTGTGTTTCCTGAACAAAATATTTATCCTGATGAAACTAGACTTACTATCATGATGGGAGGAGAGCATCGTCCTGATCTTTTAGAAAAAACAGATAAAGAACTCACTCAATTAGCTTTTCATGAACTTAATCAACAGATGGGTATTAAAGAAAGCGCAGACTACGTTCATTTATGGAAAGCAAGACATGCCATCCCGCAATATAATCTTGGCCATAGTGATGAAGTAAAGCAATTGTCTGAAAAGATTCGTAGTTCATTGCCGCAATTACATCTTATTGGAATGAGTTATCATGGTGTGGCTGTAAATGATTGTATTTTCCATGCAAAAGATCTTGTAAATCAATGGAATCTTTAATCTTTCAATCTTAGTTTTTTACAACACGTAATAAAAGCTTCTAAATGTAAATCCTTGTTATTTGCAAAAAAAGCTACTGGAACATAATATCGGCCTTATAGTGGTCTGCTTATTAGTTAAAGCAAAGTGAGTGCTGAATGTTTGACAAATTCACCAACCGAGCAAAACAAGTTATCAAGCTTGCTAAAAAGGAAGCGCAAAGACTCAACCATAATTACTTGGGTACAGAGCATGTCCTTCTAGGACTTTTGAAGTTAGGGCAAGGTGTCGCAGTCAATGTTCTGCGCAACTTGAGCATAGACTTCGAAATGGTCCGCAACGAAGTAGAAAAGCTTGTAGGTTATGGGCCAGAAATCCAAGTATATGGAGACCCGGCTCTAACAGGTAAAGTTAAAAAAGTCTTCGAGTATGCAAATGAAGAAGCTGCAAATCTGAATCACAACTATGTGGGTACAGAGCATCTTCTTTTAGGTTTACTGCGACAGACAGATGGGGTTGCAGCTCAAGTTTTAGAAAACTTGAATGTAGATTTGAAGCAAGTTCGTAAAGAAGTTCTTAAAGAGCTTGAAACATTTAACTTACAGCTTCCTCCTATAGGTTCAACAGGTCCTCAAGGAAAAACTCCGGAGCGAACAGGTGCGGGTGCGCAAAGTGCTGGTCCAGGTGGAGAAAAAATGCCTGCGCTAAAAGCTTACGGGCATGATCTTACCGCGAAGTGTCGTGAAGGCAATATGGATCCTGTGATTGGACGTAGTGAAGAAGTTGAGCGTCTTATCCTCATTCTATGTCGCCGTAGAAAAAACAATCCAGTACTTGTTGGGGAACCTGGAGTTGGTAAAACAGCCATTGTTGAAGGTTTAGCTCAAGCTATTGTGAAAGGCGAAGTACCAGATCCATTAAGAAAGAAACGCTTGATTACTTTAGATTTAGCTTTGATGATTGCTGGTACAAAGTACCGTGGGCAGTTTGAGGAGCGTATTAAAGCAGTCATGGATGAAATCCGTAAAAACGGTAATATCCTTCTCTTTATCGATGAATTGCATACGATTGTAGGTGCTGGGGCTGCTGAAGGAGCAATTGACGCTTCGAATATTCTGAAGCCTGCTTTATCTCGCGGTGAATTGCAGTGTATTGGAGCAACAACTATCGATGAATATCGTAAGCATATTGAAAAAGATGGAGCATTAGAACGCCGTTTTCAGAAAATCAATGTAGCTCCACCAAGTGTAGACGAAACAATTGAGATTTTGAGCGGACTTAAAGGTAAGTACGAAGAGCACCATAATTGTCAGTATACACAAGCAGCTCTTGATGCTTCTGCTAAGTTGTCAGATCGTTATTTTGCAGGGCGCTTTCTTCCAGATAAGGCTATTGACTTAATGGATGAAGCTGGTGCGAAAATGCGTATTTCCATGATGAATCAACCTCAAGACTTAGGAAGCCTTGAAGGTGAGATTGAAAAAGTTCGTCGGGAAAAAGAAGAAGCGATTGCTCGTCAAGAATATGAAAAAGCAGCGAAGCTTCGTGATAAAGAAAAAACACTCGAAGATAACTTACAATCGATTCGAAACGAATGGGAAGTCAACAAAGAAGAACACCAAGTTATTGTTGATGATGAAGATGTTGCGAATGTTGTGGCTCACCAAACAGGAATTCCTGTTAGTCGTTTGACTGAAGGTGAAACACATAAAGTGTTGCATATGGAAGAGTCGTTCAAAGAGCTCATTATTGGACAAGATGAAGCGATTGAAACAGTATGTAAAACGATTCGTCGTAGTCGTGCTGGAATTCATGACCCTAATCGTCCAATGGGAGCATTCTTGTTCTTAGGACCAACAGGGGTAGGTAAAACACTTGTAGCCAAGCAACTTGCTATCCAAATGTTTGGTGGGGAAGACAGTTTAATTCAAGTAGACATGTCCGAGTACATGGAGAAGTTTGCTGTGAGTCGAATGACAGGGTCGCCTCCAGGGTATGTTGGACATGAAGAGGGTGGACAACTTACTGAACAAGTAAGAGCTCGCCCTTATTGTGTTGTACTATTTGATGAGATTGAAAAAGCTCACCCAGATGTAATGGATATTCTTCTGCAAATTTTAGAAGAAGGGCGTTTAACAGATTCTTTCGGAAGAAAAATTGATTTCCGAAATACAATCATTATCCTTACTTCTAATTTGGGTGCTGATCTTATTCGAAAAGGAACAACTGTAGGGTTTGGTGTAACTACTGATCACATGGACTTTGATCAGATCAAAGAAAAAATTATGGGAGCAGTAAGGAAACGTCTTAAGCCAGAGTTTCTCAATCGTCTTACAGGAATCATATTCTTCCGACAGCTCATGAGTGAGCATTTAGAAAAAATTGTTGCTATTGAGCTAAGAAAGCTTCAGAAACGACTAGAAGCACGAGAAATTTTTGTGGAGCTAGACGAAGAAGCTTGCAAGTTCATTGCTAGTAAAGGTGATGAGCCTGAAATGGGAGCACGACCTATTCGTCGAATGATCGAAGAATATGTTGAAGATCCTTTAGCTGAAATTGTGCTACGTCACCCCAATCAAGGAAGAAAAGTGAAAGGGGAAGTCAAGGGAGATAAAATAGTCTTCCATGACGAAGAAGTATTCGATCTAGAGAAAAATAAAAAAGAAAAAGAGGAAGAAGATAGTAAAGAGTCACAAGAAATTGGTAGCTCTTAAGCTTTAATTTTTTCTCTAACTCCCTAGCTACTCATTAGGGTGTTGAATATTCATTTAAAGGGTGATTTTCATAGAGAAAGTCACCCTTTTCTATTTAGTTTTATCCACTGAGAGTATGACCTTCGATGATGCTTGCAAAAATAGTGAGACAGGTACTATTTGTACAATTTCTAAGATTTAAAGAATTTTTCTATGTATGTTTGCAAATGTCTCGAAGGTAATAAGACTTTCTTCGCGTCTTAGCTTCTTTGATTCGCCGCGTTTAAATGATGTGCTGTAGATTCATCATGATTAGAGGTGAAAAAGGAGTCATGGGCAAAATAAGGGTAAAATCGTAGAAAAGAATGATTGAACGCGGCGAATCAAAGAAGCTACGACACGACGAAAGAAATCTATATCCAGCCATCATCGTTCAGCTAATTTTGTGTGTGTATAGAAAAAAGCAACGATTACTATTTTCAGCATCGTTGCCTTATCTTGAATTATCGCAAATAATAGGTGGATTAAACTTCGCTTAAACTAGGCGAGCGAATACTACCTTCCCATTTTTTGATGAAATCTAAGAGCTCATGTTTGGAAGGACGCTGCATAAGTAAGTTACGTGCTTCCTCGTTACTAGCCAAATGAGCGAGCTTAGCTAGTAAATGTAAGTGACGCTTATCCTGACAAGCAAATAAGAAGAATAAGCTATGTACAGGCTCTCCATCTAAAGCTCCATACGGAATAGGCTTTTGAGGAAATACAACCGTAATGACATCGAATTGAGCATTAAGAAGGAAGTCACGAGTATGAGGAACTGCGATACCTTGGTTTAATGCTGTAGGCATTAATTGCTCACGATCCATTAACAGTTCTGTAAGTACATCAGCATCTAAGTCCAAATTTTTCGCCATTTCTAGCATCGTACGGCGTAAAATCTCTTCTTTACTTGTTCCTGGGATATCTAGGAATACATTTCCTTTATGAATGGCTCTATACAGACTAAATTGTTGCTGGCCAGCTTTCACTTCAGCTTCATTTTCAGAGTCTTTGTTAGAGTTACCAAAAGGGAGCTTTTGTGCACCGTTTCCTAGGCGATGCTCCATCACCCAGTTTTCTACTTCGATGCGACTAAAACGGTATTGTTGATTTAGACGATAAGCAGGAATTTTACCATCTACTACCCAACGACGAATTGTTGTTTCAGAAACATTTAGTAGTTCTGCAACATCTTTGATTTTTAAGTCCATATTGCCACCTCAGAAATCTGAAAATAAGCTAACAATCTCTTCGGGAGATGTCAAGCGAAGCATTTGTTTGCGACGTTGGTCATCTTTTATTGCCATAGTGAGAGCAGATAGTATTTGGAGATACTCTGTCTGCTTGTCATCAGGACCACCTATCATAAAAATTAAGCGAACAGGCTGACGATCCAACGAATTCCAGTTTACTCCATTCTTATTGATTCCAATAGCAATAAAAAAATCATCATAATGTGCCATTTTGGCATGGGGGATAGCGACCCCCATTCCAATTCCCGTAGAAACAACCGCTTCTCTATCCAAGATAGCGTGATAAAAGGGATCGGGTTCGATAAATTGATGATGATCCGCTAGATTCATGACCAATTCTTTCAATACAGAATCACGATCACTCTGATAGGAAAACGTCACTAACTTGGGATCAAGATAGGGATAAATATTTTTCATGAATTATCCATGAAGCCCAGTGTGACCAAAGCCACCTTCACCTCGAACAGTGCTTGTTAAAGCTTTTTCTACAAAAATAGCTTTAACAACAGGGGCTAATACTAGCTGTGCAATACGCATTCCTGGTTCTACAGTAAACGCATCCTTACCATGGTTAATTAAAATAACTTTAATTTCTCCACGATAATCCGCATCGATCGTGCCAGGAGAGTTTGTTACTGAGATTTGATGGCGAGCAGCAAGACCACTTCGAGGGCGCACTTGAATCTCATACCCCTCAGGAATGGCAACCTTTAGTCCTGTAGGAACAAGAACTGATTCGCCAGGAGCAATTTGAAGGGATTCGTTAAGGTGAGCATGAACATCTGCTCCAGAAGCTCCGCTACTTGCATAAACGGGAGTCTGGACATTTTCATCTGTTTTTTCTAGATCAATTAAAACTTCTTTTATTGTCATCCTAGGTACTTGCTTGAGCTTCGGGGTTATCGTCAGGTAAGGCCATTAACTCACGTAGCTTGGCAGGTAAAGAGTCTACTGACTCTTGGGCCTTACAGGATTCAAGCGATTTGCATGAAACATCTCTAACATCTTGCTCATTGCCTGAAAAAAACTCAACGAATTCTGCAACTTTCTTACGCATGTCCTTACGGTGAATGATACAATCAATCATTCCATGTTGAAGAAGGAACTCTGATTTTTGAGCTCCAGGAGGAAGCTTATGTCCAATACATTGCTCAATTACACGTGGTCCTGCGAAGCAAATAAGCGCTCCAGGCTCCGCAATAATAATGTCACCTAAAGAGGCGAAAGAAGCTGTAACACCACCACTTGTTGGGTTAGTCAAAATAGAAATAAAAGGAATACGAGCTTCGTCTAATTTAGCTAAAGCTGCAGAAGTTTTAGCCATCTGCATCAAAGATAAAATAGATTCTTGCATACGAGCTCCACCAGATGAAGATACAACAACTAAAGGCATTTTGTGCTCAAGAGCATATTCAATCAAAAGTGTAAGACGTTCGCCCAATACAGAACCCATGGATCCACCCATAAAACTAAAATCCATAACAGCAAGAGCTGTGGGAATTTTGTTCATTGTGCAAGTGCCAACGTAAATAGAGTCGTCTCTCTTTGAACTTGCTTGCGCTTTAGCTAGGCGATCGGGGTAACTTTGACTGTCGACAAACTCTAATGAATCAGTCGGTTTTAGGTGAGTAAATAATTCTGTAAAACTATCTTTATCTGCCAGGCTTTTAATTCGGTCAGATGCAGATAAACGATAGTGAAAATCACATTTAGGGCAGCAATTATCATTAGCCTCTAACTCATTGACGTGAATCAACTCTGTACAACTTGTACATTTAAGCCATCCACTAAAGCCATCTCGCTTACTCGTCTGTACTTTGATCTTAGGCTGGCGCCGAGAAAATAATCCCATAAGACGATCAATCCCTATAATTTATGTAATGATAAGCAGCTATTCTACTTAACCGTTAGTATTTGTTACAAGGTCATTATAGCAGATAAATTTTTAGATATAGACAAGAAATTGTTAATGTTTTGTTAAGAGAAAGAAATAAGAAGTATTTTATATCTCCAATCGAAACCACAGCCTTTTGAGAGAGGTTTCAATTAGAGATATATAAAAAATTATTAAATATCTAATGCAGATGAAATCGTTTTTTGAATGAATGATTCACCCATCATACGGTTCATATATTTCTCCAAAGCTGGATAGCTGCCGTCACGCCAGCAAATTTTAGAGGCATCTAGATCGATGACTTGATTGACAACTGCAAAATCTGCAATAGAAAGTTGATCTCCAACAAGAGCATAAGTCCCTTTTTCTTCTATTAAATTATTTAAATAAGAAAGGACTTTTGGAAGTTTGTTTTCGACAAAATGTAAAACACGTTCTTCATCGGATTCAATTCCCAATACAGAAGCTTTTACAACCCGTTCTATAAAAATAGGGTGTATCGCTTCTGTAAGCTCTGTATCTGAATATTTTTCTAACCATAAGGCATCTGCATACAATCCACTATCCTTTGGATAGATTGCATGGCCGGGGTACTCCTTTTCGAGGTATGCTGCAATTACAGAAGAATCATTGATTGCTTGAGATCCTAAAGTTAGAAGAGGAATTTTTCCTAAAACAGTTGCTTTTTGAAAATCTTCTGGCACATCTTGACCAGTAGCTTTCAATAAACTTAAAGGAAGAATCTCTTTTTGATGGTAACCCAGCTTTTTATAATCTAAAACATTCACTACTTTTCGCACATAAGGGCTAACAGATGTTCCCCATAGTTCAATATTTTCACCGTAAGATTGACCTGCAATACCTGCGATTAATACAGAAACGGCACAGATAATTTTTCGCATAATGATTCCTTTGTATATAATCTACCTACTAAAAGGTAGGTTTGTTTTGAAAATTTTTAAATAATATTCAGTAATTGCTCTAATGTCTCTTCAAAATCTTTTTCTTTCCAACCATTTTCACCTAATATAAGGAGTCCTTGAAACAGAGCAAGAATCATTGTAGCCATATTTTTAGGTTTAATTTTTTTATTCACTTCTTCTGATGTTTGTCCTTCACTAAGTAGCACATATAATAGGTGGTGGATATGCTGGAAAAAATCCTCAACGAGTTTGAGCAAGGCACTATCTTTTGCTGAATAATTTTGACTGATTGCAATGCATAGACAGAGCTTGTCTTTTTGGCAAAACACACTGCGATAACAATCGCTAAAAGAGATAAGTTTTTCTTTTACGTTTTTCTTTTCTATTAAAGACTCTTCTATTTTTTTTGTAGCACGGATGATGTATAGACGAGTAGCTTCTAAAATCAATTGTTCCTTTTTTGGAAAATGGTAGTGAATACTTGCTTTGCGAATTCCAATTTTTTCTGAAATATCTTCATAGCTCCAACCAAGATCACCGTGTTTTTGAGTCAGTTCTATAGCTAGATCTAAGATTTTTTCTCTTGTTTTCATGCACCTACTCGTTGTTGATTTAAGAAGTCTACCTATTAAAAGGTAGGTTTTCAAGTACTTTTATTTTATCTAGTAGGGGTGGAGTCTTGTTTATGTATTCAATACATTTCTTGATAAAACTGGCGCACTTCTGTCTGTGAGAATTTCCCTTGTAAATACGAACGATAGGGGTCGATCATAAAGTGCCCACTTAAGGCGTCTCTTCCTAGTAACATTCGAAATTTTAAGGGGTCTCGGTTAGAAAGTGTAAGATCGATAGGCCATTTTAATGTACCGAGTTGCATTTCTACTCTAATTACATAGCGGTTTTCTATGTGTCCGTTAGAGCTCATAACTCCTCTATAGTCGATTACTAGAGCTTCACATTCTAATTCTACTTCTGCGTGTCCTTGCAAAGGATGTACAAGAAAACGGACATATTTATTGTCCCCTTTTTTGAAGGGGACAATATTAGCAGCATGTAGAGAAGAGGTTTTAGCTCCTGTATCAATCTTGGCTTTAATAGCAGGGATGTCAAGTTGTGAACAAACGCACCACTCTCTCCACCCAATGAGGGATAGTGTTTTTGGTTTTCGCATGACTTCTAGTAAATCTCCAAGTTTGCTTTCAATTCGATGTACTCGGAGCCTTGATGCCCTTCTTGGTAACTTCGAATTTCTTCTTCCACATCTTTTAGTTCTTCGAAACAAGCAACGTTGAATAGCGCAGCTCCTTCATGAACTAAAGGGTGCTTGTTGATTCCGATGATAATTCCTTCCATAGGAGCTTTGATTGTATCTGAATCAGAGCTAAAGGGGCTACCAATATCAAAAAGTGATTCTTTTCTCCGCACACGTTGACCTAAAGCTTTTTTAGGGCGAAAGACACCGCTTCGTGAAGCGCGAATCCAGTAGCTAGAACAAGTAAATGAAGATCTTGATTTTTCTAGAAGATCTCGAGGTTTTTTAGGACTAAGCATTTTGAGAGCTTCCATAACATTCAAAATTCCTCGTAGCCCTACACGAATTGAAGGAGCATCAATTCTTAAAGCTTCGCCTGCTTCGTAAAGTAAACAAGGAATTTTTCTAGAAAAGGCCATGCTTCGTAGACTATTATCTCGTTCTTTTGCTTGTAAAACAACAGGAGCATTAAAAATCATTGCAAGGTCTCGTTCTTCCTGTGTATCACCATTGACTCGAATTTGAGGAAGGTTGGATCTATGTTGAGAACCAGAATGCAAATCGATTAAATAGTCAGCCTGAGCTAAAAGTTGTGTATCTACAATATGCGCTAGTCGAGAAGCTAATGAACCCTTTTCTGAACCAGGGAAGCTTCTATTTAAATCTCTTCTATCTACGAGGTATCGGCTTTGGAAGAGATAGCCATAAACATTCACTACAGGTACAGCGATGATCGTTCCTGAAAGGTTACTTAAGGGTCTGCTCAACAGTTTGCGAATAATTTCCATGCCATTGAGTTCATCTCCGTGAATAACTCCTGTAACTAAAAGAACAGGGCCTTCCTTTTTACCTCGTATAACGTGCACTGGCATGTTTACAGGAGTACAGTCGTAGAGGTTTGGTAGTTTAATAACGATTGTACGCTTCTGGCCGCGCGAAATCCTTTCGGAGCCAATTTCTAAAATTTGTTTATCTACCATGTAGTTTTATCCGTTGTAACGACTCTTTGGTCCTATTGGCTTAGCAGACTTTTTCATGTATTTGATAATCATTCCAGCAACATCTAAGCCTGTTGCTTTTTCAATACCTTCCAGACCAGGAGAGGAATTTACTTCTAGAATCAATGGACCACGTTCAGAACGGAGCATATCGACACCAGCTAAGCTTAAGCCCATTGTTTTGGCAGCTAAAACAGCAGCAGCTTTTTCTTCTTTGCTTGGCTTGACTAACTGCGCCGTGCCACCTCGGTGAAGGTTAGAGCGAAACTCTCCAGGGCCTGCAGTACGCTTCATCGCAGCTACAACCTTTTCTCCCACAACAAGGCAACGAATATCAGAACCATTAGATTCTTTTATGTACTCTTGAACAATAATGTTAGCATTTAAACCAATAAAAGCTTGAATAACACTTTCAGCAGCTTTTTTTGTTTCAGCTAAAACTACACCAACACCTTGAGTACCTTCTAATAGTTTAATGACTAAAGGTGCCCCACCAACCATACGAATGACATCATCAATGTCTTCTCCACGACTGGCAAAACCAGTTTTAGGCATCCCTAAACCTTTACGCGCAAGAAGCTGTAGAGAACGAAGTTTATCCCGAGAGCGAGTGATTGCGATACTTGGATTAATCGAATAAACACCTGTTAGCTCAAATTGGCGTACCATAGCAGATCCATAGAAAGTTCTACTCGCTCCAATTCGAGGAATAATTGCATCAAAATGAGGAAGAATTTCTCCTCTATAATGAATAGCTGGCTTGTTAGAAGTAATATTAATATAGCATTCTAGAAAATCGATTACTTCCATTTCGTGGCCTAAATTATGAGCTGCTTCAACCAGGCGTCGAGTGGAATATAATTTAGGATTTCTAGATAGAACGGCAAATTTCATATAAAACCTAAAATTTAGGAGTATTTATTGAGATATTGATGAGGCATAAAAAAGCGCTGATAAACATAATATACCTATTGTTCTGTTTGCTCTCTACCCAATATTCTATGTATTAAGTAATCAAATAGATGAAGAAGGCGTATTTTCTTTTTGTCGTTGTATAAGCCGAGATTCTGTAATAGGACCAATCACTCGCGCTTGTTCTATAGGGGGAAGTTGATCAAAAATTTCTAGATAAGCATCCACAGTAGAAGGGCTTGTAAAAAATATTTGATCAAAATCTTCTGGAATAGGCTTAGGATCGACTATATATGATAAAGTATCATATAAAATGCAGTTACAATATTGAACCTCACGTTGAATTAAATAGTTCGTAATAATAGTACGGGCGCCAGATGCATGAGGCCAAAAGACAGTAGAATTCTTGTCGATCATTTGATCTAATAAATCTACTAAACCCTCGGCGGTTTCAGTACTCGCAATTGCAGTAACTTTTTGCTCAAATTTTTCAAGCATTTGAGCCGTTTTTTTACCTACAGCTAAAATTTTCGTTGTTTGGGGAATTGATGGAAGTAAAGAGAATAAAATTTCAACAGCTGTAGGGCTTGTGAAAATAAGATGAGTGGATGTTTTTAAAGAAGTAAGGAAACGCACAATATCGGGATTATTAAAATCTCGTACTACTGTGCGAATCACAGGGTAGTGATGATAGGTATATGTTTCATTGTTTTCAGGGCAGCGTAGACCAAGATAAAGAACGTTTAGCGGACGTCCAGACATCGAAATAATTCCCTGATTTCTTCATCATTTTCACGCATCAAAACAGCAAGTTGTCCTTGTAAAGGAACAGTTTCGCCAGGCAATGTGAAACGGTTTAAGTGAGTTAAACCTAAACGGATCAACGCGGCTTCTGCAATCACCACCCCATCTACAGTACCATTCTCTAAAAGGTCTAATCGCTGGCCTATATTTCCTCGTACATCGGAAAAATTAAGGTCTGCACGTAACTCACGAACAGCTTCTTCTCGACGTATAGAAGATGTAGCGATTACTGCACCTAGACGAAGTGAGCGAAGATTTTCTCCTTTTCTAAGTACCAGAGAATCTGAAGGGTCTACACCTTTCGTAATCGCTGCAATTTCTAGGCCTTTTGGAAGTGGCTCTGGGAGATCTTTTGCTGAGTGAATCGTAACGCGAACCTCTCCATTCAATAAAAGTTCATCCAGTTCTTTAGTAAAAAAATCGGTTTTCTCTAAAGATCGAAGAGAAGTCTTTTGATCCCGATCACCTATTGTTTCAATAAAATGATGCTTAAACTCTACCTCAGGATGAAATTGAGCAAGCTCATAAGCAAGTTCGTCAGCTTGCTTACGAGAGAGTGGAGATTGCCTAGCTCCACTTTGTAAAAGTAAGGACTTTGTTTTACTGCAAGAGAGCATGGATAACCTCCTCTACAAAATCGGCTCCATGGAGTTCAATTTGATGGCTCCAATCGTTGCTTAAACCCTTTAGGTTGCGTTTAGGAATCCAAGCTCTTTTGAATCCCATTTGAATAGCTTCTTTAACACGAATTTCAATTCTAGGTACACTACGAACTTCTCCACCAAGCCCTACTTCTCCTAAAACAATTGTATCAGGATCTACTGTACGGTTACAAAGAGAAGAGGCAATGGAAAGAGCAACAGCCAAGTCAGCAGCTGGCTCAATGATCTTAATTCCACCCGCAACACTTACAAAAACATCACAAGTGTGTAGCTGATAACCAATGCGTTTTTCAAGAACAGCCAAAAGTAAGGCTAAGCGGTTTTGATCAAGCCCTGTTGAACGACGAGAAGGAGTAGGGAAAACGGTATCGCTAACCAGTGATTGAACTTCCACTAAAAAAGGACGTGAGCCTTCTATTGTGGGAACAATGACAGATCCTACAACCCCTCGCATACGTTCCTCGAGGAAAATTTCAGAAGGGTTGGGGACCTGCTGTAAGCCTTTCTCGCTCATTTGGAAAACGGCAATCTCATCTGTAGTACCAAAACGATTTTTAATCACACGTGTCATACGGTAATTATGATGTTTATCGCCTTCAAAGTATAACACAGTATCGACAAGATGCTCTAGTACGCGAGGCCCTGCTAGCTCACCACTTTTGGTCACGTGACCAATAAGAAAAATACTAATTTTGTGCCCTTTAGCAAGATGCATAAATTCTGCTGCTGTTTCTCTCACTTGAGATACTGAACCGGGGGCAGAGCTGATTTCAGCTTTGTACACAACTTGTATAGAGTCGATAACAACAACATCAGCATTCACGTTGTGAATATGCGAGCGAATAGTAGAAAAATCTGTTTCGTTAACTAAAAGAAGATTGTTGGATTCTACTCCCAAACGTTTAGCTCGAAGAGAAGTTTGCTCTACAGATTCTTCTCCACTAATGTAGAGAACGACCAGGCCTTGAGAAGCTAGATTAGAAGCTACTTGTAACATTAAAGTCGATTTACCTATCCCTGGATCTCCACCTACTAAACTGAATGATCCTGGAACAACCCCACCGCCCATGACACGGTCAAACTCAGCAATATGAGTTTTTACTCGAGGAGTTTCTCCAATTTGAATGTCATTAATAGGAATTGGCTTGCTTACTTGTTTGGTTTTACTTTCAAAACGGCTGTCTTTTTGGGGTAAGGGGGCTTCTTCATGCAATGTGTCCCACTGCTTACATTGAGGACATTGTCCTGACCATTTTCTTTGTTGCTGTCCACATTCAACACAGCACCACACACTTTGCACTTTAGCCATGAGTATTTTCTCCTCTTTCTAACCGTTCTAAAGCCGATCGAGCAGCTTCTTGTTGGGCAGTTTTCTTAGAAGAACCGGTTCCTTCTCCCATCTCCATATCTTTTAAAGAAACGATCACACGAAATCGTTTACTGTGATCAGGGCCTTCTTCTGAAATGACAGAGTAATGGGGAGCTTCTTGGTAATGTTTCTGTGAGTATTCTTGAAGTTTTGCTTTCCAATTTTCAACAGGCGTAGAAAGAAGCTCAGTCATTTGCTCTTGAAAATGATCAAACAAAAACGAACGAGCTGCTTCCATTCCACCATCTAAATAAATGGCACCAATAACCGATTCAAATAAGTTTGCTAAAATTGAAGTTCTACCTCTCGATACATTCATCTTTTCTCCACGACCAAGAAGAATAAAATGTTCTATATTAAGAGAACGTAAATAAGATAAACAAGCAGACGCTTCCACTAAACGTGAGCGCAATGTTGAAAGGTCACCTTCTGGTCGCTCTGGAAATGATTGATATAAATACTCTGAAATAATGAGCCCTAATACAGAATCACCCAGAAACTCTAAACGTTCATTATGTCCAGGAACACTATCCTGATGTTCATTCGCAAAAGAACGATGTACAAGCGCCCGTGCTAATAAATTTTTATCTGAAAACGTATAGGAAATCCGATGTTCTAATTCGTCAAATTCCTCGATGTATGCTGTCCACCAACTCATTTATAAAACCTTTACAATACCCAAAAGACCATTATCAAGGCCTCTCAATACTTTGTAAACCTCTTGATTGAAGAGAGTTTATTAAACAAATCATATTAAAAGAGATAAAACGTAAAATTAAGTGTGCATTTATTTTATTTAATTGAATTTAAAATAGATTTAGTTGTAATGTTTGTTATGTTTAAAGTTTTTAATTTACTTTTTCTTCAGTGATTGTACTTTTTAATAAGACACTGAAGGAAGCATAGGAATTTGGATTAGAGATAGGGAGACGCACTATGGTATTTATTCGTATGTATCATTCCGTAGTAAAAGGAATGATAGCGTTTTGTATGCTTGGGACTATAAATTTATATTCTGCAGATGCTGAAGTACAAGCTACCTCTCGTCCTTTGGGCTTAGATGTTGTAAATTTGGTACAGAAGAATGATAGTGATGCCGCTTCGATAAATTTTCGTGATAATATACTTACTAATATTGTGAATTACGTAGACGATCACACTAGCATTCAGGGGTCTTTTTCTGTACCTGTATTTAATCAAGTAGACCCAGCAACTTTTACAGCTCCAGTTGCAGGGCTTGCCCGCGTTTATTATGTAGGTGGAACAAACACTCGCCATAATTCATTAGGGTATTCTCGTGGAAATGATTTTTCATTGAATCCTGGAGATCCTAAGCTTGTCTTTCCTGATGCTTCTACTAACTTATTTACGCGTACAGCTAGTTCATCTTCTGTGTTGGGGCAGCCTTTAATTCCTGGAGATTTTGTTGAGTTGGGACCTGTTGCTTTAGGAGAAAAAATTAATTTCTTTTTGATTCCTGACGGAGCTGAAGAGCCAGCGCCTGGACAAGCAGAACTGTGGTGGACTGATCCAGCTCAAAACTTTCCATCGGATGCATTGCAACACGCATTAGCAGTAGTTCCTGCAGGTACAGATATTCTTTTGTATGGGTGGGAGGATCGACATAGTTTGGATCAACAGTTTGATGGTGATTTTAATGATTTATTTATAGCTTTACAAATCATACCAACATCAGCAGCCGTTCCAGAACCAGAAACGTACCTTATTTTAGTAAGTTTTTTATTGTTTGTTGCTTGTATTCGGAAAAAACAAAAGCCTCAAAAAGCTCATTGTAGTATTTCTAATAGTTAGTAATTAAAAATTCTTTTTCTCTAACGGAAGTTAGGGAAAAAGAATATTTGACCCCGAAGAAAGATTTTTATATTGTCTCGGTCTTCTTAACTCGACTTGGAGCCAAATATGAATATATCTTTTCCTCAAAACTGTTCGTTTATTCCACCTAGTGTTAGTCAAATCGATGAAGCTGAGTTAGAAAAGCAACTTTCTATTGATGAGCAATTTGTTCATGGTAATAACCAGTTTGCTTTTGATCTTCATCAAAAAATTTCAGAAGAAAGAAAAGGGCAAAATTTTTTTCTTTGTCCTTTTAGTGTATCGACAGTTCTAGCAATGGCCTATTTAGGTGCCATGAGAGATACTGCAAGTCAGATGAAAGAAGTACTACATTTTCCAGGGGATGCTGAGAAAGTAGCTCATTTATTTGAAACAATTGCAGGAAATCTAAGAGATGAAAAACTTCAAATCAATAACGGATTATTTATTCGCTTAGATCTTGAATTAGAAGAAGTATTCAAAAAAATCATTGCGGAACAATTTTCTGCTGAAGCTGATGATACAATGGATTTCATGGGAGCACCAGAAGTAGCTGCAAAAGCTATCAATAAATGGGCTTCAGAAAGTACTCAAGGAAGAATTGATAAAGTTATTGATGCTAGTGATTTTGATAAAAAGACGCTAATGGTTTTAGCGAATGCCGTATATACGAAAGTTCAGTGGAAGAAGCCTTTTAATGAGCATTATACTCAAGATCGTGAATTTACACTCTCTAATGGGGATAAGATTGAAGTCCCTACCATGTTTCAAAAGAAAAATTATAGTTTTTTAAGTAATGATCAAGCGAATGTTTTAGAAATTGAGTTTGATGAAGAAGAGAACAAAAATAGAAACTTAGCTCTTTGGATAGCTTTACCCCATTCAGGTCTAAGTTTGGAAGATATTACTCATGTATTTTCTCCAAAGTCTATATGTGAAATGAATCAGCAAGTCCGTTACTTAGAAGAAGTAAACTTAACTCTCCCAAAAATAGAATTGAAAGATCATTTTTCTTTGAATAGTATTTTGAAAAATATGGGAATGAAAGAAGCGTTCAGTAATACAGCAGACTTCTCTAAAATATGTACTGATTTTAATGAATCAGTGAAGATTGGGGATGTTTGTCAGGATACTTTTTTGAAATGGGATGAAAAAGGAGCTGAAGCTGCTGCTGTTACCACATTAATTTCGATGTTTGCTACTTCGATTTCTCTACCGCCTAAAAATTTCGATGTAGATAGACCTTTTGCTTTCGCTATTGTAGATCGTATAAGCGGTAGTTTATTGTTTTCTGGACAGGTGGAGAATCCACAAAAGTAAAGAGACGATTAAGTTTTTTCATTTTATTCCTAACGGCTACCTAACTTTGCCCCCATCTATAAGATACTGGAGTTGTGGATTAGGTAGCCGTTGAGGTTTTTGTGCATTAGACCCTCTAGGTCATCATCGGGGGGTAGATACAGAGCATACTTCTAGAGGAGGTAGCTCTCGTTTTTTTCCAAGTGCATTTAGTGTAAATAAAAGGGTGATAACAGCTGCAATACCACTCATAATAGAAATCAATGTTTGTATCCAAAGAGGGTATTCAGCAAAGATTCCAAATAATGCAAAAGCAAACCCAGTACATGCAATACAAGGTAGTGCATAGTTAAGCTGAGTTTTTACGTGGTCGATATGACGCATGTCTGTACTTAGAGACGTCATAATGGTTGTATCGGAGATAGGTGAAATATGATCTCCGGCAACACAGCCAGATAGTAAAGCCCCAATAGTTGGAAGAAATAAAGGAACTTGTTCTAGTGGAACAGGAGCTTGGTCTCCCACAGAAAGAATGACAATAGTAGGAATAATCATAGGAAATAAAAGTGCCGATGTTCCCCATGAAGAACCTGTAGCAAAAGCAATCAATGCTCCTACCAAAAACACAGTAAAAGGAAGGAATGCAGGCGAAACATGATTCAATACATTTCCAGCGATGTAATGTCCAACTTGTAAGTCTTCTCTTAAAATACTTCCCATAGACCAAGCTAAAATTAAAATTAAAATAGCTGATCTCATTAATTGGCTTCCTTCATTCAATATTTGAGGCATCATTTTCAAATGAAGAACCCCTCTTAGTAAGAAATAAAGAGAAGAAATACTTACAGCAATAAAACCTGCTGTTAAAAGAGCCATTGTAATTTCTGTATTTTGCAAAGCTTGCATGAAAGATCGTTCACCACCAAAACTTGCCCATTTTCCGTAGTAGAGCATGGAACCAAATAAGCTAGATATAAGAGTTACCCATATAACAAAAAAGTCGCGTACTCCAGCAGTTTTAGTAAGCTTTACTTCAGATACAGTTTCATTTTTTGGGTTACCTAAAGAATCACCAGTTTTAAGAGTGTATTCTTCAAACTGTCTCATGGAACCAAAGCTGATTTCTTTTCTTACGATTAACCATGAACCAGCCATAATGATAAATGAGTAAAAAACAAAAGGAATAATCTGAACAAAAACCCAAAAAGGAGAGGCTATAATCACTGTATTTTTGCCTACTTCCTCATTAATTCCGTTGCTTTGTAGGAAGCCAATAACGACACCAACCCATGTTGAAAAAGGACAAAGAATAGCAAGAGGAGCCGCCATGGAGTCGATTAAAAAAGCAAGTTTTGCTCTAGTAATACGATAGCGATCCGTAATAGGGTGCATCAAAGTTCCAATCGATAAACTACTGAAGTAGTCATCAATAAAAAATAGACAAGACAAAAGTAAACTCATACTTTCGATGTCTTTTTTCTTTTTTACCTTACGTTCAATCAACTGGCTAAATGCTTGTGCAGCACCTGTTTTTTGAAGAAGAACAATGGTAATTCCTAACGCTGTAATAAAAGCGAATAAAGTCCAGTAGCTATCTGAAGGTGGAAGTTTTCCTGAAAGTAATGCTGGAATATCTAACGTGTTAGATACAGACATTACGGCAAATTTTAAACCTTCTACTACTTGGTAGTCTTGGGCTATAAAGCTTGCTGATAAAAGCCCAACAATTAACGAAAAAATTACTTTTCGTGTTTTCAATGCACATAAAAGTACAAGTATCGGAGGTATTAAACAGACAGCGCTCATGCACATTTCCTATTGTTGTAATGAGAAGGAGAAAGTTTTTGTAGAGCATTTACAAGATACCGCACAACATCTTCTAAATCTTCTTCTCTTGTATAACGTCCAAAACTTAAGCGTAAGGAACTTTTACATTCTTCATCACTCAAACCCATGGCACGAAGAACGTGACTAGGTTCTTGTGTTGCTGAGGTACATGCAGACCCTGTGCTAATCGCTAAATCGCGGCGCAACAAAGACAGCAAGTCCTTACTTGCTATATTTGGTATATAAAAATTTAGTGATCCAGGAAGAGTATCAGTGATATTTCCGTTATATATAAGGTTTGGAATAGATTTATGAATCATAGATACAAATGATTCTTTCATTCTCGAGATTCGTTTACTCTCATCACTGAGCTCAGCTTTCGCTATACGAGCAGCTTCAGCAAACCCTACAATTCCTTGTACATTTAAGGTACCTGAACGTGCTCCATACTCCTGAGTCCCTCCCCAAATGAAAGGATGCTCTATTAAAAGAGAAAAATCTTTAGCGTAGATTGCACCTATTCCTTTGGGACCATAAAACTTATGGCTAGAAAAGCTCATAAAGTCAATAGAAAAATGTTGAATATTGAAAGGGACTTTTCCTATGAGTTGTGCGGCATCAGTATGAAAAAGAATACCATGTTTTTTTGCCCACTTAGAACATAAATCAATATTTTGTATGACTCCAGTTTCATTATTTGCAGCCATGATACTAAGCAAGCGAGTGTTGGGACGTAAGTATTGATCTAAGTGATCAAGACAGATATGACCATCAGAATTTACTGGTAGATAGCTAAGTTCACAGCCCAAACTTTCTAAGTAAGAGCAGCATTGCAGAATGCACTTATGCTCAATTTGACTTGTGATGATATGACAGCCTTCATTTTGATAGTGCTGAGCTACCGCTGTTAAGATAGCGTTATTTGCCTCTGTTGCTCCCGAATTGAAAAGAATTTGACTTTCCTTTGCACCAATTAATTCAGCTACAGCTTCTCTAGATTTTTTTACATGGTGCTGAGCAGTCCATCCATATAAGTGAGTAGATGAAGAAGCATTGCCAATTGTATCGCTATAAGAATTCATCATTGCTGTAACGACACGGGGATCGCAAGGACAGGTTGCATTGTAATCAAGATAAATTGGTTTAGACATATAAGACCTCCTTCATTAAGCACTTATTGCTTCAGGCTCTGATAAATGAGTTTTACTAATATCTTTATGCAATACAAAGTCGGAGCAAGATCCCATATCATCTATATAGAAAACATTTAATATGTCCATTTTGATGGCTGAAGATTCGTCGATAAATACTCGATGAGCAGCCTGAGATCCAGCTGTGACTTTGGAGTAGTCCATCATCTCGGACCAGTCCACAGTGACGATGTGTTGACACTCAGGAAAGCGTTGGTGAATTTTTTTTAGACAGTCAGCGTAGTGTTGACCCATGATAGAAGGACATTTCGCCCTGAATATGGGGCCTTCGTATTCAGCCAATAAAACATCTTCCATGTAAATTTGAGCTATTTCTTCATGGAATTTGACTGAAAATTTACTTGTTTTCTCTTTTCTTAATTTTTTTAATTGGTTGATTGCACGGTTTTTACTCGTTCTTTCTGAGAAAATAAGTAGTCGTTCACGCTTGATGTAACGGCTTTTTGATAAGATTTGTTCGATAGATTGGGGGAGGCCTTCGTCTGTATTTTCCACAGGAGCCTTTATACTACAGGCCCCTTCTCCACAATTTAACCCTAGGTCATCAACAAGCACTCCAAATACAACTTTAATTTTTTTTCCGTATTTGGAAATGATCTGCTCTCCTAAATCTATAGCATCAATTAAAGACTGTTCAGAAAATAAATCTGGACCAATTCGTGGATCGTAGTGTCCCGCTTCAAGATAAATAACAGCTTTCTTATGAGTAGAAAGGAGAGTATCGATGTGTTTGTGAAAAATTTCTTGGTAATGTGTCACGCTATTTTCCCCTTTATTTTTGATTTGAAGTAATCGGGCAAAGTAGAATTTTGTCTAAAAAAACGCAAGGAAAGATTAGAAAATAATAAAAATTAAAAAAGTATCTAACTAGTCAGGTGTGTTAAAAATTACTCATCTTGTCTAAAAAAACTTCACAACCTAAAATATCATCACTGATTTCTATAGTTTTATACTCGTCTCACATGCTGTCCAAGGAAAGGAATCCATGAATACTATTTTATTTTTCGCGATTTTGATCGGAATGGCCTTTGCACAATTATTGCTAGGGCGTCGCGCCTCCTCGGAAGTACACAGCAGTGAAGATTATTTTCTGGGTGGTAGAAGCCTTGGTTTGCTTACACTTTCTATAACTATTCTTGCTACTCAGCTTGGTGGAGGGGCAATATTAGGGGCAGCTGATGAAGCTTACCACCGTGGTTGGTTCGCTATATTTTATTCTTTAGGTGGAACTTTAGGTCTCATGCTTTTAGCTGCAGGAGTTGGGTCTAGCTTTCGACGTATGGAATTATCAACGACAGCAGAAATTTTTGAAGCTGTATATGGAAGCCCATTTCTACGAAAAATAGCAGCTTCACTTTCTATAGCATCTCTATTTTTTATTTTAGTGGCTCAAGGAATCGCAACACGTAAATTCTTTGTAAGCATCGGTTTTGATTCCTCATTAATTTTTCTTCTTTTTTGGTTAGTTGTTATTACCTATACGGTTATGGGTGGTCTCAAAGCAGTAGTAAGTACAGATATTTTGCAGGTTACTTTTATTGTTTTATCTTTTGTTTTTGCATTTGCCTCTCTATGGTGGGGGTTAGAGGCGAACGAACGAATGATTGATTGGAATATGCTTTCTTCACAAGAGAATCTTCCTTGGAGTTCGTGGATATTAATGCCTCTGTTGTTTATGTTGATTGAACAAGATATGGGGCAGCGCTGTTTTGCAGCCCGTAGTGCCAGTATCGTATCTTTTGCAGCTATATTAGCAGGGGTAGCTCTACTTATTTTTTCTCTCTTACCTGTTTATTTTGGTCTCCTAGCAAGCAATTTAGGTTTGACTGTTCCTGAAGGCGGGAGTGTATTACTCACTGCAGTAACAAACTTAACGAATCCAACAGTAGCAACATTTTTTACCTGCGCTATTTTGATGGCTGTTATTTCAACTGCTGACTCATTAATTAATTCTGTTAGTTCTAATTTAGGTTGTGATTTTCCAATATTTTCTCAGAAAGAAAATGGAGAAAAAACAGTACAGACAGCAAAAGTTTTGACACTCATTATTGGAATGTCAAGCATGGGTTTATCTTTCTTTTTTGATAATGTTGTGGAAATGCTGGTGGCTTCTTATGAGCTTTCAGTTTCTGTGCTTTTTGTACCTGTAGCCATGTCGGTTATCTTAAAAAAACCCCCTTTTATGGCCGCTGCTTTAGCTATGTTGATGGGTGGTTTAAGTTTTCTTTTGTTTAAGGTCTATACGGCTCCTATTCCTAAAGAAGTATGTACTTTAATTATTGCTTGTATGGCTTACTTGCTCGGATTCATACAAAATAAGTTTGTGATGAAGCAAAAGATTTCCTAATCTTGTAAAAAACGTTTTTTTGTAATAGAATATCGGGCTGGATTTTTTAAAAAGGGACCATATTTAGATGCGCTTTTCTATCTCCAAAGAGCAGTTAGATTTTTACCAAAAACACGGTTTTTTGGAGTTGTGCGGAGGAATTAGTCCGGAAGAACTTGCCAAAATAAATGTTGCTGTAGAAAGTGAAATTACCCGAAGAGCTAAAGAAAAAGGCTTGTCCTTTAGAGGTTTAGGGGAAGAGGGGCATTGGAATTTTGGTCATGATCTTTGGAGAACGAACAGCGAAATAGCTCGCGTAGTTTGTAAAGTTTCTTTTGCCCAAATAGGAAGTACTCTATGGGGAGAGCGCTTTTTACGTTTAGGAAATGATCAGTTTATCCAAGAACAATCTATAGATCATAAAACATTACTGGAATTATCTAGTTATCAAGAGCTTGTTGGCGGTATGGCTCTATGTCTTCGTACAGATATAGAGAATGAAATCAAAGAACCTAAAGAAGAAAGTTTATACTTGCAGGCTGCCGAAGCTGGTAGCATGATTTTCTTTTCTCCTACTGTACCTCTTCATTTTTTACCCTCAAGCGGGCGCTATCTCTTGGTTACGTACTGTCCTAAAAAAACAGTGTATATATCACGTGATAGTTCTCCTAATAACCATAAGCTTAAGCAACAAGGTTATAGTTTTGGAGATCGGCTTCGTGATCCAATGAATCCAACTTTACTTCGAGAGTAGATGTCCGTTTCCCGGAAAAAAGATTTGCGCTAATCTATGCTTATACTTGAGAAGGAGCAATCATGCGCAGTCTACTCGTTCTATTTACTTGTTTTTCTTTTTTTACCGCTTTGCAAGCTGATGATGAGTGGCGTATGGAGTATGTGCCAGGTGTCACGGTTTTGCAAAGAATAAGTGGAATAAGTGAATCGATGCAAACGCTTCCGGGTCTAGATTTGCATACTCGAGCGAATCAAGAGCTTGAAGTAGAAATAAAAGCACGTGCTTTACCTAAGGGTGTAAGTAATGATCATTTATTACTTAATTTGGTATTTAAACGCATTTGTGTAGAGATTGATCTCAATGGTAAAAAGTCTGTATTGGATACAGATAAAATAGATCCTTCTCTTCACATGAGTCATTTACGGCGTATTCTTAACAAGCCTTTAGAAATTCTTGTAGATTTAAATAACCCCACAGCTACGCTTGATGAGTCTCTTGAAAAATGGGCTGGGCACTTACCTATGGTATTGACAATGCTACCAAAAGAGTTTTTTCATGAGTGGTTTCAGCAAATATTTGCCTTAAGTGGTGAAAGTCTCAAGTCAGGAAAGCAAGTAAGCAGATCATTGTCTACCTTAGCAAATATGAATGCTGAAGGGAATTCTCTTGTCTATGACGTACTTACAGCAAACTACAAAGATGTACAAGCTACTTATCAACTACCTATATCCGGTAACTTAATGATTCAAGATGGTGAGATATTACAAGAAAAAGCCCAAGTCAGTAGCGAAGGAACTATGTTAGGAGAAGCGCAGTGGGATAGGCGCAACGCTTTGCTAGTGCAATTAGCTTATAGCAGTACAAGCCAATCTATGATTAAAGCTGGTGATCAAGAATGGCCAATGCAGAGTAAAGTTGTAGTAAAAGTGCAATCCTCTACAAAAGAAGAGTGGCCAGTCGATTAGTACAAACTCCTGCTTTTCCCAATATATTGCTGCTAACGAAAAGATTTTTACTGCATTCATCTACTAAGCTAGCTAAAGCAGTCACTGTTTCTAGGTTTTGAAATATGTCTGGACCAAACACAATACAGCGATGAATAAGATAAGCGGTACCTATAACAGTTAGCATAGCAGAGCTTACCGTTAAACATACTGAAATTACCTGAGCTGCAATTCGCAAGATTTTTAAGGCTATAGAAGCTATTTCTGAAAGCTTTTCTTTAAAGCCCGTTTCCGGAACAATAGATCTTTCTAATTTTTGAACGGAAGAAATCGTATGATTCATATGTAGAACTCTGTTCATAATTTCAGGAATTTACACATTAAAATATTTACAATTAATATATTACATCTATTTTTAGATTGAGGGTGTTTATGAGCTTAAAAGTAATTGATACAGGAAAGTCAACAGCCCAGAAAAACATGGAGATAGATGCGAATTTTCTTGAAAATTTGGGAGATGAAGCGCTTTTACATATTTATGAATGGGAAGGTGATTGTGCGACTTATGGGCATTTTATTGACTTAGAAAAGTACATCAATCTTGAAGAAGCAAAAAAGCTTCAGGTAAATTTTGCTAAGCGTCCTACCGGAGGTGGTATTGTATTCCATTCGTATGATTTAGCTTTTTCTGTGCTTATTCCAAGTTCTCATCCGTGTTTTTCGACAAACACATTGGAAAACTATGCATTAGTTAACCATGCTGTGATTGATGCTATTGCAGATTTTAGAGGAGAAAATACTCGAGCAAGTCTTCTTCCAGAAGAGCCTTTAGCTTTAGATCAGCCTTCTTATAATTTTTGTATGGCAAAGCCTACTAAGTATGATGTGATTTTAGATGGAAAGAAAGTAGGTGGGGCAGCTCAGAGACGGACTAAAAAAGGCTTTTTGCATCAAGGAAGTATTTCTTTGGGACAATTGCCAGCAGAGTTTCTTTCTAGAGTTTTATTGCCCAATACTCGTGTTCTTGAAGCGATGCAAGAAAATACATTTTCACTTCTTGGAGAAGATATTCTCAAAGAAAATTTGTTTCAAGCAAGGAAGTTCTTAGAGAAAAGTTTAGCTAAAAACTTAGAAAAAGTTTTAGTCCATGGTTTGCAAACAGTGTAGGCTAACAATTTCTTAACTCAAAAACCCTTTATGGGAAAGGGGTTCTTTGCTACGATTCTTCTTTATTAGCGTCTCTTGATGCAGCCATAAATCTAAGAAGGTGATCGATACTAATGCTTGAGTTTTTTCGCAGATATCAGAAAGTCTTATTTATCGTTATAACAGTCGTCATTGTTATATCGTTTTCTTTTTTTGGCACGTCTGGTGCTGTGAGAGATGTCCAGCAAGTAGACAAAGTGCTTTTTACTGGGGCAACGGGAAAGAAAATATACCGTTCAGAGCTTGATAGCCTTGTTTCTTTTTTAGGAACAGATGCACAAGATAAGTTGCATTTGGCTGGAGCTTGGGGACCAAACTTTTTAAATGACGGTGTGGTTCGGAAAGATTTTCTTGAAAGTGGTTTTGCAGTGCTTATTGCAGAAAGGTTTATGGAAGATTTAGAAAGTGATCTTCAAACTCGAGCAAGTAAAGAAGCGCGATATGAGCCTTATGTTCATCCTTATGCCAAATTTATCAATGCTGAATCGTCTTGGCTTGCATTTGCACCACCAATGAAGTCAGCTTACGATCAGTTTAAAGCGAGCTTGGGACAAAACACTCCTGAAGCGTTCAATGATCGAGTGAATTTATATCTTGAAGAATCTAAATTTCCAGCACATGTTTTAAAGCAAGTGGTGCGTTACCAAGAGAGTCAATATTCTGGAATACGCCAAGATCCTTCTTTGATTCGTCGGGATTTATCATTATTTTCTTATCATTCTGTTCAGGATTGGTTTGGGGCTCGCTTTATTCATTTAGTGGCTCAGACAATTATGAATGTTTCAGATTTAGCAGAATCTCAAGGATATCGCGTAAGTGATGAAGAAGTAATGGCTGATCTTGTTCGCAATAGTGAGATGAGTTTCCAGCAGTTAAAATCTCAAGTAGATCTTGGTGTTGTAAATGGAACACAGTATTTTCAAAGACAGTTGCAGATTTTACATATGGATCGCGCAAGCGCTGTAAAGCTATGGCGAAGAGTGATGCTTTTCCGTCGAATGGTTCATGAAGTAGGACACAGCCTTTTAGTTGATTCTCTTATGTATCAACGTTTTCAAGATTACGCTGAAGAGGGTGTGGAATTAGCTATATTTAAGATTCCTCATCAACTACGTTTTGAAGATTACCGTGCACTACAGAAGTTTGAAGCGTATTTGACAGCTGCTGGTGAAGGGTATGCGAAGAGCAACAATCGTTTGGCTATTCCAGAAAAAAGTGTGTCTGCAGATACATTGAAAACAGAGTATCCTGAGTTAGTGAAAAAGCGTTATCGTCTTCGCTACCGTGTTTTACAGAAAGATACTCTTCGAGCAAAAGTTGGTTTAAAGGAAGCTTGGGCTTGGCAATTAGAAGAAGCAAATTGGATAAAGTTAGTTGAGAAGTATCCAGAGCTTGGGGCTGCTGGTGCAACAGATGAACTTGCTCGTTTCAGTGCTTTAGAGGCTTTGGGTGATAAAACTCGTGATGCGGTTAATGTAAGTAGTCGCCAAATGATTGTGGAAGAGCACCCAGAGTGGATTAAAGAGGAATTAGAAAAAGCAGAAGAGCAAGAAGTTTGGATAGACTTACGCTTAGCTGGTGGAAAAGCTCCTTTAGAAGGAATTAAAAACAGGCAACAACTCATGGAAGTATTAGATGCAGCTTCTATTGCATCTGATGATGAAAGTGGTGAGCAAGCTCAAGATCTTATGTCTTATACTCAAGATCAAAAATACTATTATTCTATCGAAGTACTTGAACGTACCGAAGATTTAGAGGTTCTCAGCTATCAAGAAGCTGAGGCTGCAGGTGTTTTAGATGATGTCTTAAATAGAGTGATTCAAAAAGCTTACGAACAAATGAAAAAAAGTAAGCCTGATACTTTAAAAGACACAGCTGGTTCATGGAAGTCGTTAAGTGATGTAAGGCACTTAGTAATAGAAGAGCTGTTTAATCCACTCGTTCAAGATATTTTCAAAGAGTTTAAAGAACAGTTCCCTAATAAAGCTGTATCTCAAAAAGCTTCTGGTGCTTTCTGCGCTCCTCTTCGCTTCATCCGTTATATGAAGGATGAGAAAGAAAAGTTTATGGCAGGAAATTTAGATTCTGCATTAGATGGAAAGTCTGATCAAAAAGAATTTTCTTCTCAGTGGAAGATTGATATGGAAATGCTTACAGCTAATCGAGCATCAGATAATTTATTGAATATTGATGATGCATTGAATTTAGAAAAAGATGACTGGTCAAGCATACAACATGATCAAAGCAATGGTCTTTATTTCTATCGTGTAATGGACCGTGGAAGTGAAGGAAGTGCTGTAGCGGCAATGATGGATCAAGGTCAAGAATTACTCTCTCATGAGTTAGAGCTTGAAGTTATGGAAAAGTTACTTGATGGATTTGTTCAAGAGAAGATGTACTCATTAGACTACTTCATTCGTTAGGAACGATGTTTTATGGAAGAGTCTTTAGAACTAAGCGTACTTAATTTTTTCTCTTTATCGACTGAAGTTCGGTACGCTCCTTCCGGAATAAAGAACTTAAATCAGCACTATTGCCTTCCCAATAGTGCTGAAATTTCGGGAGAAGAAGAGTTTGTAGATTGGCGGATGGCTTGGACAGATGAAGGACTTTTATGTGATGTAAAAGTAGAGCAGCCTGTGGGATATGTCGATGCCAAAAGGCCTAGGGATGGTGATTCCATCGAGTTGTTTATAGATACTCGCGATTTTAAAGGAGCAGGGTACAACACCAAATATTGCCATCATTTTTTCTTTTTGCCAAAGAAAGCTGACGGAGCTGTTGCAGGAGAAATTACAAATTTTCGTTCTGATGACGCACATGATTTATGTGATCCCCTTCTTCTTTTTTGTGATACAAAGATTCAAGCAAACACTTACCAAATGCGTATTCACATTCATCGTGATGCGTTAGTAGGATTTAACCCGGAATTTGGACGTATAGGGTTCAGTTACCGAGTTAATTGTTTTCAAGGACCTACACAACACTTTTCTGTGACATCAACAGATGTTGTAAAAATCGAAGAACAACCTTCTTTATGGGCAAGTTTAGGACTAGGAAAATGCAAACAGTAATGAGAACGATTTTACACGATAGACATGTGAACCTTGGCGCGAAGCTTGTAGAATTTTGTGGTTGGGAAATGCCCATTCAATACAGTAGTGTCATTGAAGAACATAATGCCGTTCGAAGCGGGGTTGGGATTTTTGATGTTTCACATATGGGACGTGTTGAGGTAAGCGGACCTCAAGCAGAAGAGTTTCTTGACTATCTTTCAACAAATAAAATTAGTGGCAAAAAAGATTGCACAGCCACTTACACCGTTTGGCCTAATGAAAACGGTGGTACGGTAGATGATTGCATTGTTTATCGCAGAAGTGCTGAAGATTTTTTCGTTGTTGTGAATGCAGGAAATCGTGATAAAGATTTAGCGCATATGAAGAAGTATGCAAAGAATTTTGATGTGCAGGTAAAAGATTATTATGAAAAAGATGGAATTTTAGCTGTACAAGGACCAAAGTCTCTTGAGTTAATGGCTCAAATTTTCCCAGAGATAGATGATCTCAAGTTCATGCGCTTTGCTGATCTCGAGTATAAAGGCAAAGCAGTGATCGTTGCTCGCGCAGGATATACAGGTGAGGCTGGTGTAGAAATCTATGCAGAAAATCATGTTATCGCTGAGTTATGGGATAAAATTTTAGATTTAGGACAGCCATTTGACATTCGTCCTATTGGACTTGCAGCCAGGGATACCTTGCGCTTGGAAATGGGGTTTGCTTTGTATGGCCATGAACTAACAGATGATATTGCCGCAATTGAATCTGTTTCAGCATGGACGGTTCGTTTTGCAAAAGGACCTTTTGTAGGTTCTGAAGCAATGCAAAAATTAGAAGCAAGCGGTAGTAAAAGACAACAAATTGGCTTAGAAATTTTAGATAGAGGTATCGCTCGAGAAGGAGCAGAACTCTTTTTTGAAAATGAAAAAATTGGGTGGATCACATCGGGTACACAAGCACCTTCTTTGTCGAAAGCTATTGCGATCGCTATCAGCTCAAAGAGTCTTGAAGAAGGAGCCACTGTAGAAGTACAAGTTCGTAAACGAGCTTTAAAAGCGCGTGTTTGTAAAATCCCTTTTTATTCAAATAAATAGTGGCAGGAGATAGGAATGAAATTTACAGAATCACATGAGTGGGTGACTCAAGACGACTCTGGGCATGCAAAAATTGGTATTAGTATGTATGCACAGAAAGAATTGGGAGAAATTGTTTACGTAGAACTTCCTGAACTTGGAAGAGAAGTTTCTGCGGGAGATGAAATTGCAGTACTTGAGTCTACAAAAGCAGCATCTGATGTGTACTCACCCGTATCTGGTATCATTACTTCTGTCAATGAAGCACTACTAGATCGTCCAGAACTTGTTAACTCATCGCCAGAAGCTGATGGGTGGTTATTTATGCTCAAACTGTCAGATCCAACAGAACTATCTACGTTGATGACAGCTGAGCAATATCAAGCAAGCTTAGTTTGAGGTAATACATGGACTTTATATCCAATACAGAAGAGCAAACTAAAAAAATGCTGGCCGATATTGGGGTGAATAATGTCGAAGAGCTATATAGTGATATTCCCCAGAGTCTAATGCGAAAAGCTCCAAGCACTGACGATGGCCTATCTGAATTCGAAGGTTTTTGTCTGCTTGAGAAAATAGGAAAAGACAATCACTTTGCTGACTTTTCTAACTATCTAGGAGCTGGGTCTTTTGAGCACCAAGTTCCTGCATATGCACCAGCTATTTGCCAGAAATCAGAGTTTCTTACTGCATATACTCCCTATCAAGCTGAAGCATCACAAGGAATGCTACAGGTTATTTTCGAGTTTCAATCAGCTATTTGTGCTTTGACTGGTTTAGATGTGAGTAATGCTTCAGTATATGATGGTGCAGCAGCATGTGCAGAAGCATGTTTAATGGCTTTAAGACAACAACGTCGACGTAATAAAATCCTTATCGCTAAAACAGTGAATCCACACTACCAACGAGTAGTAAGACAATACTTGGAATCACTAGGTACAGAGCTTGTAGAAATTCCTTTTAAGGAAGATGGAACTATTGACCGTTCTTTCATTGAAGCTCATCTAGATGAAGAAACAGCTGCAGTATTTTTACAAGCCCCTAGTTTTTTAGGGACGGTAGAAGATATTGCACCGATTTTCTCTTCCGCAAAAGAAAAAGGTGTTTTAAGCATTGTATGCGCTGATTTAATGTCATATGGCTTGCTACCAAGTGCAGCAGAGATCGGAGCTGATATCGCTGTAGGAGATACCCAATCTTTCGGTATTCCTCTACAGGGAGGTGGTCCTTATGTGGGCTACGTGGCATGTACGCAAGCTTTAGTTCGACAAATGCCTGGAAGAATTGTTGGAGAAACCGTAGACACTTCTGGTGAACGTGGTTTTGTACTGACTTTGCAAGCTCGTGAGCAACATATTCGTCGTGGAAAAGCAACATCTAATATTTGCTCTAATCAATCTTTGGCGGCTCTAAGTAGTCTTCTGACCATTTTATGGTATGGAAAGAAAGGAGTTGGAGAGTTAGCACTAAGCAATTTCCAACGAGCAGCTTATTTAAAGAAAAATTTAGCGAAAATTTCTGGAGTAAAAGCCTTGGGAGAAGCAACACAATTTAATGAATTTGTATTGTGCTTTTCTAAGCCTGCTGCAGAAGTACAAGCTGCGTTTCGTATGGCTAAAATTGAACCGGGTCTTCACTTGGGAGATTATTATCCTGAATTAGAAAACCATTTCCTAATTGCTGTGACAGAAACAAAGTCAAAAGCAGAATTAGATCGTTATGTAGAAGTAGCGCAGAAAATGTTAGGAGAGGTGGCATGAAGACAATTTTCGAAAAGTCTCAAAAAAGACAAAAAGCCTATAGCATTCCTTTCCGTGATGAAGCATTTGATGAATTTGTTTTTCCAGAGGAATTAAAAAGGAAAAGCGAAGTGCCTTTGCCAGAGGTATCAGAAATTGACTTAACACGGCATTACTCTTCATTAGCTCAAAGAAATATGGGTATTGATACAAACTTCTATCCTCTAGGAAGTTGTACAATGAAGTTAAATCCAAGAGTAAATGAAGCTGTAGCTGCTTTACCAGGCTTTACAAGAACGCACCCTCTTGCTCCAGCAAGTTTGATTCAAGGTAACCTTCGAGTGATGCATGAGCTTGTGGAAGAGCTTTGCAAGGTTTGTGGAATGAGTTCAGGAACTGTGGTTCCTAACGCAGGCGCTCAAGGCGAGTTATGCGGTGTAAAAATGATTGCCGCTTATCACAAAGATAAAGGTGATTTTGACCGAACAGAATTTTTGATTCCAGATAGTGCACATGGTACTAACCCAGCTACTGCTGTGATGGCAGGCTTTAAAGTTGTACCAGTGAAAAGTGATGTAAATGGTGATTTAGATCTTGATCACTTACGGTCTTTAGTGTCTTCAAAGACAGCTGGACTAATGCTAACAAATCCTAATACTTTAGGAGTTTTTAGCAGGCAAATTCAAGATATTCAGCGTTTGCTTCATGAAGCAGGAGCACTGCTTTATTACGATGGAGCAAATTTAAATCCTATATTAAATGTGATTGGTCCAGGAGATATGGGATTTGATGTCATGCACATCAATTTACATAAAACTTTTTCTACTCCACATGGAGGAGGAGGACCTGGATCTGGTCCTGTTTTATGTAATGATAGACTGAAAAAATACTTGCCTTATCCACGAGTTTTGAAAGAAGGTGATGAGTATACTGTTGAATACAACGGTAAAGATGGAATAGGTCATCTCGCAAGCTTTTTTGGAAACTTCGGAATAGCTTTGCGAGCCTATATGTATACCAAACTACATGGTATGTATGGTTTACGTCGTATTGCTGAAAATGCAGTGATCAATGCAAACTACCTGAAAGCAAAACTAGGTCATCTATTTAAAGTTCCTTTTCCACAGCACTGCATGCATGAGTTTGTATTGCAAGCTGATAACTATCTAGATCGAGGTGTTCGCGCTTTAGATATTGCTAAACGTCTTTTAGATTATGGTGTGCATGCTCCAACAGTATATTTTCCTCTAACAGTACCGGAATGTATGCTTTTAGAGCCTACGGAGTCGGAATCAAAAGCAACCTTAGATCACTTCGTTAGTATCATGGAAAGAGTTGTGAAGGAAATTATCGAAGATCCAGAAATCGTTCGACAGGCTCCTCATAACTACCCCGTAGCAAGGTTAGATGAAGTTAAGGCTGCAAAAGAGCCTATTCTTAAGCATTCGTGCAAAGAGCACAGAGGAAATGGCTGTCATAAAAATATCAGTGTAGGCTTTTAAACTTTCTGACCATCTAATTTTCCACTTATTGCTGTCAGATACTACAGTTAACGGCAGCAATAAGTCGCTTCAACAAAGTGAATACTAAGAAGACCTGCGTTTATATTGATTCCATTCCATACCTATGCTAGAAGACTGTTTTCGCAAATTTTTGGGAGATTTCAATGGCAGTTTTAAGCGTTAATATTCAAAAAAATCTATTTACACCTGTTGGCAATCAAAATGATCAAGTCGTGATGCCTGAAGATGCAAGCAGTAAACAACTACGGACCGATTGATTATATATTTGGAGATATTGTTTTTACTTCTTCGGGTGATGAATTTCGAAAGGCTATATTAGAAGCTCACAAAATAGCTCAATAGTTTCTAGAAGGGCACGCTTATATATTACCACCGAGTCACAGAGTTTCTTGAGGAGGTCTTAAGAGTGTTTCTATACTCTCTGTAAACTCAGTGACTCAGTGGTGAGTCATCCCAAGTTAATCAGTTAAAGACTCAGAATACGTAAGGGAGCACACTTTTGCGGGAGTAATGTTATTCCATTGCTTTATTTAATTATTACCACCGAGTCACAGAGTTTCTTGAGGAGGTCTTAAGAGTCTTTCTATACTCTCTGTAAACTCAGTGACTCAGTGACTCAGTGGTGAGCTATTCCAAGTTAATCAGCTAAAGACTCAGGGTACGTAAGGGAGCGCACTTTTGCGGGAGTAATGTTATTCCATTGCTTTATTTAATTATTACCACTGAGTCAC